>JAEUUT010000090.1 GCA_016787415.1 Saprospiraceae bacterium
AGCAACAGGGTTTTGTTTTTTGGCTACAATTTTATGGTTAGTTATTGGAAAACGCAAATTTTTGTGACGTAATAATTGGGGGGCGGAAAAGTCCGCGGGTGCCGTTTGCTTTTTTGCCTGGGCAAAAATGAATCCGGCTCCCGCTGACTTTTACTCCCCTCAATTATTACGTCAAAAAAATTTGCGTAGTCAAATAACTACACATACATTTGTAGCCAAATAACTACACAATGTTGCTCAGACGAGATGTTTTCCAGGCCATAGCCGACCCCACCCGAAGGGCCATACTGCTGCTGGTCGCTTCGCAAGCCATGACTGCGGGCGCTATTGCCGCCAATTTTGATACCGCCAGACCAACGGTTTCCAAACACCTGCATATACTTACCGAATGCGAATTGCTGCAGCAAGAGCAGCAAGGCAGGGAAATATTTTATCACCTGAATCCGCAAAAAATGAAAGAAGTAGCAGATTTCATCGAACCATTCCGCCAGTTATGGGAAGACCGGTTTAGCAAACTGGAAGCCATTATGAAAAACTATACACCCGGAAAATAAAGGAATATGGAACGCAAGACCAAAGTGAGCGCAGAAGACGGCAAGCAAGACCTTTTCATCACCCGCGAATTCGATTTACCTGTCGAACTGCTTTTCAAAGCCTTCGAAGTACCCGAAATCGTGGAGCAATGGATGGGAACCAAAGTGTTGAAAATGGAAAGCCGTAAACACGGCAGTTATCAAATTGAAACGCCCGACCACACCGGCAAGGTGGCATTTCGGGCCAATGGTGTGTTTCACGAATTTGTTCCCGCTCAGAAAATCATTCGAACCTTCGAAATGGAAGGCGCTCCTTTTGGTGTGCAACTCGAGTTTCTGGAATTCGAATCGCTTTCCGATCACACCAGCAAACTCACCATGCAAATCGTGTACAAATCCGTCGCACAAAGAAATCAAATGCTTCAATTGCCTTTCGCGCAAGGCCTCAATATGGCGCACAATCGCTTGCAGGACATCCTGAGCAAATCTGGAAAATAACGTATTGCTATTTAAAAAAAATCTACATCCAATGACCAAAACAAATAAAATCATCTACTGGATTGCCACCCTCTGGCTATCGCTCGGCATGGTATCTACCGGCATCGTTCAATTGATCAAATTACCGGAAGAGGTAGACATGATGACCCGTCTTGGATACCCGCTACATTTCCTGACCCTGCTGGGCATCTGGAAACTGCTGGGCGTCGCAGCCGTGCTTATTCCCCGATACCCTTTGCTTAAGGAATGGGCCTATGCCGGCTTTTTCTTTGCTATGTCGGGCGCCGTATATTCGCACATCGCCGTGCGCGATCTCTGGAGCGAACTGTTTGGCCCCACCTTGCTGCTCATCCTCACCATTGTTTCCTGGTATTTCAGACCTGCTGATAGAAAAACAATATCCGTTCAACTGTAAAGCCCGCTCGCTACATGCAACAAGAAAATCATACCCTCCCTGCCGAAGAAACGCAGGCATTGCTGCACACCCTGAAAACGCGGTTTGAAAAAAACATGAAGCGCCATGAAGGCCTGAAATGGGCAGATGTGCAGGCCCGACTGCAATCTCGTCCGGAAAAACTCTGGTCGCTCTACGAAATGGAAAACACTGGCGGCGAGCCTGACGTAGTGGGTTACGACACGGCAAGCGAAACATTCACTTTTTTCGACTGCTCCGCAGAAAGCCCCAAAGGTCGCCGCAGCCTATGCTACGACCGCGAGAGCCAGGAATCAAGAAAAGATTTTCCTCCGGAAAACAACGCCCTTGATATGGCCATGGAAATGGGCATCGAACTCCTCACGGAAGAACAATACCGCGCCTTACAACTATTGGGGACATTCGACACCAAAACCTCCAGTTGGCTCCGCACACCTGCCGATATTCGCCAACTTGGCGGGGCCATTTTCGCAGATTTCCGCTATGGACACGTTTTTGTGTACCACAACGGGGCACAATCGTATTATGCGGCAAGGGGGTTCAGAGGAGTACTTAGAGCGTGAGAGATGAGAGAGGTGAGAGGAGAGAGAGTGAGAGGTGAGAAAAATAGCCACTCATTGCCACCACGGAGGAGCCCTGAAAGGGCGTATACAATAGCCCAGGGCAACGCCCTGGGTATTCGTTTGTATTCTTGGGTATTCGTTTGTATTCCTGGGTATTCGTTTGTATTAAAGATGAGCCATTTCCACCCGAATAATATTCACCGGGCAGTAATTGGCCGCCTTCAGGTTGGCCTCCCATTCGTCGTCATCGACCAGGATCGTATACCAGCCCTTCTTTTCCCTGGCGCCGATGAGGGTGCATTTGCCATCTTTTCGGGAAATACGCCAGCGATAAGGCGCCAGGTCGACGCAGGCATGGCAGCCGATGCACTTTTCCCTTTGCTGAATAATGCGCACCATGGCTCAGGCTTCTACAATTTTGTACAGTTTATCGGAGGGGCGAATTTTTTCGCCCAGCGGCAAGGTAAATGACTCGCCTTTTTTCACCGCTGTGGCGTCCAAGTCGTTTACCCGCAGAGAACCGACCCGATGCTGGATGACGCCGGTGGTAGGCCCTGTGATGAGAATTTCATCGCCGGTGTGCAGGCTGTGTGTTTCCAGAAAAAACTCGCCTACTTTGGCCGTGTCGTAGTATTTCACCCCGCGACCGAGGTAAATTTTCTTTTTGGTGGCAATGGAGCCGTATTCATTGCTCCATTCCCCCATCGTGCGTCCGAGGTAATAGCCATCCCAAAAGCCCCGGTTGTACACTGTGGAAAGCCTGGACTTCCAGTCTTCGAATAAATGCGGGCCATATGTACCATTTTCAAGCGCATCCAGCGCTTCCCGGTAACATTGGGTGGTCACATGTACGTAATCGGCGCTGCGCCCGCGGCCCTCTATTTTCAGTACCGAAATGCCGGCATCGGCCACTTTGTCCAGAAAATCGATGGTACACAGGTCTTTGGCCGACATGATGTACTCATTGTCCACTTCGAATTCCACACCGCTTTCCTTGTCGGTCACCACGTAGGTGTGGCGGCAATTCTGGATACAGGCGCCCCGGTTGGCCGAGGAAAAATTGCTGTGCAGGCTCATATAGCATTTGCCAGAAACCGCCATACACAGGGCGCCGTGTCCGAATACTTCGAGCCGCACCAAATTTCCAGACGGGCCGGTGATATGGCGGCGTTCGATCTCGCGGGCGAGCGCCCCCACCTGCATCAGCGTGAGTTCGCGGGCCAGCACCATCACGTCGGAATACACCGAGAAAAACTCGATCGCGTCGATATTGGTGATGTTGCTTTGAGTGGAAATATGCACCGGCATTCCCGACTTGCGCGCATAGTTCATTACCGCAATATCGGAAGCAATCAGGGCATCGATACCGCTCTCGCGGGCAGCGTCGACGATGCGGCGCATCAGCGTCAGGTCGTGGTCGTAAATGATGGTATTGAGCGTGATATAAGATTTTACGCCGTGCTCCCGACAACGGGCTGCCACTTCGGGCAGGTCGTTTACGGTAAAATTGTACGACGATTTGGTGCGCATATTCAACTGCTCCACCCCGAAATACACGGAATTGGCGCCCGCGTGGATGGCTGCCATCAATGCTTCAAACGAGCCCGCCGGCGCTAAAAGTTCTATCATGATTTGAGAATGATCTATAAAGAGGATGTTCGGCTTCGCCTCAAGGTAGCCTGGGATTGAGGTGAATCCGAACGCCCATCCCAAAAAGACACAAGGTCGGGCACCACCCAGCAGGAGGCGGTGACATTCGTCATCTCACAGGTTGATACTGGTCAATAGGTCAGCGCTCTTGCTCCTTTTTGAGTCTTTTTGCCAGTTTGATGGAGTGTTTCAGCGAGTTTTTGTTTTTCCAGTCGCTGTGTGCAATGACGATATACCTGGGTTTTCGGCATTTTTTCTGCACTCTTTTTAGTGTGGATTCGTATTCCAGGGTATTGGCATCACCCAAATAACCCAGGGTTTCGGCATCGGCGCCTTTGATCAGGCAGCCTCCGAAGAGGATTTTTTCTTTTTCAAACCAGACGACGATGTTGTCCACAGTATGCCCTTCGCCGGGGAAATATGTTTCAAAAGAGTATTGTCCGATGTGGAAACCGGTGTCCTTTGCCATCAGAAACTCAGCCCTTTTCATATTGTTTTTTTTGCTCAAAGCATCTGTGAGTGCCGTTGTGTAGGTTTTAATGCCCTGTTTTCTGTAATATTCCAGTCCTGCTGTTTTGTCGCTGTGCCAGTGCGTCGCCATAGCCATTACTACCGGCTGGTTGTGCCTGAGCCGGATGCTGTCGAGCAAAGGTTGAAATTGCGTGGTATCCCAGGGCGTGTCGAACATCACAATGCCGCTGCTGGTGATCAGGTACATGCCATTGGCTGGCACCTGACTGTCGTTGTATGTATTGTAGGTGGTGTAAACGTAAAAATCGCCGCTCAGGTGCTCGATCTTGAGTTTTGGGTTTTGAGCGTGTGCGACGAGGGTGAACAGGGGAAAAAGAAGGGCTAAGGAAACGGAGGGTGCTTGCATATTTAAGACATTTTTGTGTTGTCGGGGGCGGCTGTCCATTCAAAAAGACAAAAATTTGAAGTGCCTGGTTGGGAATTACACCCATCATTTCATATCACACAGCATTCCATTCAATGCCGCCGCTGCATCCTCGCTGCGCACCACCCAGGCCTGGTCATCCATCACCACGATAGGTCGCTCGATCAGTACCGGGTTTTCTACCATAACCCGTATCCATTCAGCGTCCGACAGGTTTTTTCCTTTAAACTGTTCCTGAAAAACGGCCTCCTTGCTGCGAATCAATTCCAGGGGTTTCATGCCGAGCATATCGAGCAGATGCGCCAGTTCTTTTTCGGAAGGCGGATAAAGGAGGTAGTCGACTACCTCGAAAGGCTGGCCGGAGGCGTCGAGCATGTTTTTGGCGGCGCGGCTTTTTCCGCAGCGGTTGTTGTGGTAGATGGTGAGCATTGATGTATTATGTTTTTTCGAGCGTATTTGCTTTTCTGGTTCATTCCGCGGGCCGAAAGTACGACAGGTGAAAAGAAAATCAGTGTTGGGTTAATACCTGTACATTCCCTAAAAAAGTGATGGCAAAACAGCTTTGCGCCGTTTTGCCATCCTAACCAACTCAAATTTTCGTATGAAGTTGTTTGAATTATTTCCTTTTCCAAAAAAGTTCTAACAACTTTATTTTCAGGGTTTTAGATACCACATTTTCGAATTCAGGTCATCCGGGCCCTGGCGGTCGATAGCGCCCTGGTAGCCTTCTGCATTCAGCGATTGTTCGATGATCGGATAGCGAAAACGCACCGGGATTTTATCGCCGTTCTGATTGGAGACACCAGGTTTCAGCGCGGGAATACCTGTACGACGCCAGTCGAACCACGCTTCCAATCCTTGAAAATACAGGGATACCCATTTCTGGAAGCCAATTTTGTGCAGTTTTTGTTCTGTGGTACCAGCGTATGCAACATCGGACTGGGTGAAATAATTAGCGGGAGCAGTCAGCCCATAAAATGCAAAGGATGCATTTACACCATTGGAATAATACGTCTGGGCGGTACCGCCAATCAGGCCCTTTTCAGCGGCTTCTGCGAGGAAAAATTGCAGTTCTGCATAAGTCATAATCACGCCTTTGGCAATATTCAGCCCTTGCGTGGAAATGGAATTTTCATAGAACAGGGAGCCAATACGCGACTGGTTTTGCGGGCCGCCGTTGTATTGCAGCGCATCTACGTCGTTCAGGCCGTTTGGAATGCCTGCGTACAACGGGCTACCGCTGGTTTCCGTATTAGGCGTTGGGCGGAAAAAAACGGGCATACGCGGATCGCTCAGGTCTACCAGCGTATCGAGCAGGGTTTTGGATGCACGAAACTCGTTGAACGAACCGATACGGGAAGAGTAAAGCGGGAACTGATCCGGAGCAGTGCTTTTGAAGGTGTACACCGCATTATCGGCATTGCTTTCAAATATCGGTGCAGCGGAAGGGTTGGTAACGATTTCACGCAGTTCGGCGCCTACGTCGCGTTTACCAGAAATGCGCATCAGGTAGCGGATACGCAGGGAGTTGGCCAGTTTTTTCCATTTGGAAACATCACCACCGTAGATAATATCGCCTGCCACCACCTCACCGGAAGTACCCAGGATGCTGTTGGCCTCTTTCAGGTCGTTGAGAATACCGTTGTAAATATCTTCCTGCGAATCATATTTCGTATAGTTGATACCCTCGTTAGCCTTGATGGCTTCCGAATAAGGAATATCGCCATAGGCATCCGTAGCGAGCGAGAACATCCAGGCGCGCATCACCAATGCGATTCCCTGGTAATTTTTCTCATTTTTCTCCTCGCTCTGAATCAGGATGTTGTTGACGTCGCGCATGTTGTCATACACCGCATTCCAGATACCATTGATTTCACCCCAGAGGTAACGGTCTTCGTTTACAAACTGGTTTTTGGCCGTATGCTGGATCACGATATTGCCGATACCCCAGGTTTCTCCCAGCAGGGAGCCGATCATATCGCGCTGGATTTGTGGCAGCAAGAGGCCGGAATTGACCGAAGTAGGTGCATTCGGGTTGGAATTGATGTCATCAAAATCCTTGGTGCAGCCGGACATAAACGCCAGCATTCCGCATAGAAGCAGGGATTTTAAAGTTGTATATTTCATGGATGAAAGATTTAGAAGTAAACGGTTTTAGAAACGGCAATTCAGGTTGATACCCCAACTGCGCGTCGAGGGAAGCGCCACAGATTCCACACCGGGAACGACCGTGCCACCGGAAGTAGAAGAGGTTTCCGGGTCGATGTGCGGCACTTTTGTCCAGAGTGCCAGGTTGCGGCCTACTACGCTCAGGTTCAGGTCGCGAAGGCTGGTTTTACCCCAGATTTTATTCGGGAATGTGTATCCGATACGCGCTTCACGGAGTTTTACAAAAGAAGCATCGTAAATGGCGCCTTCGATCAGGCGACGGCCCAATGTGTAAGAAGTATGCCATTCGCGGGCACTCAGTTCTACCGTGTTGGGGCTAAAAGAGCCGTCGGTATTTTGCACCACGCCTTCGCCAACCACACCATTGCCTTCTACACTCAGGTCGTAGCCATTGGCGCGGCCTTCCAGTGTTTCGACGATTTGTCCGCCCTCACGGCCCACCACCTGCGTGTGCGAGTACACTTCACCGCCGCTGCGGATGTCGAACAACACACCCAGGTTGACGCCTTTAAAAGTAAAGGTGTTGTAGATGCCGCCCAGCCAGTCGGGGTTGTAATTGCCGAGTTTGATGAGGTTGGGTGTTGCTACGGGTTTGCCCTGGCTGTTGTAAACAATCTGACCCACATTCTTGCCGGTCGGGTCGTAATAGGCACTGTTGGGGTCGGCGCTTACACGCTGGAAACCAATGCCGTACATATCGCCCATTTGCTCTCCCACGCGGGCTTCCACATTTACATAACGGCTGGCCATCACGTAATTGGTCACTTCCTGGCCGCTGATCGGGTCGGTATAGAGTTCTTTTACCTTGCTGCGGTTGGCAGAGAAGTTGAAAGCAATGTCCCAGGTGAAATCTTTGGTTTTCACGGGTGTGATGTTCAGGGTAGCCTCTACGCCGTAGTTGTTAATCAGGCCTGCATTGATGAAACGGCTGCTGTAGCCTGTCGTGTTACTCAGCGCAAGCGGAAGCAATTGGTTGCGGCTTTCAGTGTTATAATACGTGAGGTCGAGGCCAAGGCGGTTGTTAAAAAAGCGTACGTCCACGCCGGTTTCGATAGAGGTACTGATTTCCGGTTTCAGGGTAGGGTTCACAAGCGTGCTCGATTCGCTGTAAGAGGGCTGGCCCTGTACGGCTGTCTGTGCATTGTAAACGGCCACCAGTTGATAAGGGTCGGTGTCGTTACCTACCTGGGCTACGCCGAAACGTACTTTTGCAAAAGACAGCACATCACTTTTGATTTTGAATGCATCGGTCAGGACGGCGCTGAGGTTGGCCGCGTAGTACAGGTAACTGCGCGAATCGGAAGGCAATGTGCTGGACCAGTCGTTGCGCGCCGACAAATCGAGATACAGGTAGTTGTCGAAACCCACCTGCGCGGTAGCATACAGGCTGTTGATGCGCTTCTGTGTAGAAGGCACTGATGCCAGGTTCTGCAAAGCCACGCGGGAGTTGCCCAGGGTATAAATGCCGGGCACGGCCAGTTCTGGTGCAATCACGTCGGAGAAACGACCGCGCTGGCGCATGGCGTTGCCGCCGAGGCCCACATTGAGGTCGATGCGTTCGCTCAGATTTTTTCTGTAATTCAGCAGGAAATCGGTGTTGATTTCTGTAAAACCGATGCGTTCTTCGCGGTAACTGCCGCGCTGAAAACGCTGCGTGCTGTAAGCGCGACGGCGGGTTCTGAATTCATTGCTCACGTCGGTACCGCTGCGTACCATCAGGCTCAGATCGGAAGTTAAATCGTACGTCAGCGACACATTGCCAAATACGCGGTCGATGGCCTGGCTGTTGGTATTTTCATACAAACCGAAATACGGGTTGTCGTGGTAGTTGTAATTGAAATTGAACTGATTGAGCCCTTCACGACCGGCAATCCAGTAGTCGCGCAGGGAAGCCACATTTACGCTTCTGCCGAGCCAGCAGTTGAACAGATACATGATATTTTCGGTGCCATAACTCAGGTTCGGACGGTTGTCGCTGTTGCTGTTTACATAGTTGATGGCAGTGCGTACTTTCAGTTTGGGCGACAGGTTGTAACCACCGGCAAAAGCGACAGTGTTGCGTTTCAGATCGGTATTCGGAACGGTGCCTGTCTGGTCGAGCCAGGTGTACGACAAGCGAAAATCGCTTTTTTCATTGCTGCCTGCGAGCGCTACGTTGTGTGTTTGCGTTACGCCGGTTTCAAAAAAATCGCGAATATTGTCAGGTTGTGCTGAAAAAGGTGTGTTATTAATCGTTCCGCGGGCTGCCAGTTGCGCATTCAGGTCAACAGGGCCGATGGAAGTAAACAGGTTGCCTACATCGCCGCCGCGAAAGCCGTTGGAAGTGGGCGAATCGAACTGAGGCAGCAACTGCCCTTCCATTTTCGGGCCCCAACTTTCATCCACACCATCGGCAGCGCCGCCGCCATTGCCGTCTTTAAATTCAAAAATGCCGCCCAGGCCCTGGCCGTAAACGTTTTGGTACTCCGGCAGTCGAAGCACATTTTCAAAAGAAACAGTGGAGTTGATGCTCACGCCGATACCTTTTGTGTTTTTGCCAGATTTGGTCGTAATCAGCACCACACCATTGTTGGCGCGGGAGCCGTACAGAGCCGCAGCGCTGGCGCCTTTCAATACGGTCACAGACTCCACATCGTCGGGGTTTACAAAACCCGCGCCGTTGCCATAGTCCACATCCTGGTAACTGCTGCCGGAAGAACCACGGAAATCGTTGCTGATGGGTACACCATCTACGACAAACAGCGGTTGGTTGCGGTTGATATTGAGCGAGCGCTCGCCGCGGATAGTAATCCGTGCAGAAGAACCGATGCCGGAGGGGTTGCCGACAATGGTGACACCGGCTACTTTCCCGGCCAAGGCACTTACAAGATTGGTTTCGCGCGCCTTGTCGAGGCTGGAGCCGCTGACTTCCTGCACGGCGTAGCCCAGCGACTTTTTGGCTTTGCTGAGGCCAAGCGCTGTAACGACCACTTCGTTCAACTGGTTTTGAGCAGCCAGTTTGATACTCAGCGTCGTGCCGCTGCCGAGGGTAACTTCCTGCGGTTCGTAACCAACATAGGAAAAGAGCAGGATTTCGCCGGCCTGCGCATCCAGTTTAAACGTGCCAGCGGCATCGGTCACGGCGCCACGGCCGGTGTTTTTTACCGCTACGGAAGCGCCGATCAGCGCTTCGTCGGTGTCGGCGTCCAACACGGTGCCGCTGATGCGTTGGGCGTGTGTAGCCAGACTAAAAAAGGTACATACAAGGGCAATAAACAGGCCCTTGAAGGTGTAGCAATTTGCCTTCATGGATAGAAAAGATTGATAAAAGTGAAAGTGGATTGAAAAATGAAAAGCGGGAATAAGGATAAGAACTGTTCCTATGCTTCGGATGCGCAAAGGTAGGTTCGGTACTTGCAGGAAAGCCGCAATCAGGGTTTAAGTTTCCTTGAATTGTACATTAAGATGGTGGTGATTTCAGGTAAATTATCTGTTAAATGCCCCCCACAAACTGGCAGCCACCGGGTGATTGGCCTTGAATTCGAGGCCGAGCCATTCGGCCACCGTAGCCGCTACCTGTTGCTGGTACAATTGAACCGAGCCGCTCATTTCACCGCCTTTTTTCAGGCCTGGCCCCATGGCAGCAATCCATATTTCGTGGGAGTCCAACACTTTCGAACCATGACTGGTCCATTCTGCTTTTACCCGATCGCCCCGGCCGTGATCGGTTGTAATGAGCAGGGCAGTTTTGTTGCGGTATTGAGGATCGGCCTGTATGAAACGCCATATTTCCCCAATCCAGGCATCTGTTTGGCGCGCCGCATCCAGGTAGTCTTTGTAATGGCTGTGGTGCGCCCACTCGTCTGTTTCTCCATAGGCGATGTAAAGCACTTTCGGGTGTTTGTTTCGCAGGTATTCCAGCGCGGCATAATGGGTAAAAACGTCCAATTGCTCGGCATCGCCAAAAGGCGTGTAGGCATCCCGTTTCATGTCATTGAGCAATTGTTCCCGTGGCGTAGGATAGTCGCCGCCATAAGCATCCCGTCCGGATACCACCGGAAAACCGGCTCTGCGTTCGTTAATAATCCGGTCGAATGCATCCCAGGCGCCGAAGGCTGCTACCGATCCTTTGAATGCTTTCTGGTTGTGAACAAATTCCAGTACGTTGATATTGGGATTGGGTGGATAGCTGTTGGAATTGACAGTCGTATCTACAAATCCGCACAATATTTCACTGTAACCTGGATAGGAAAACCAGTACGGATTGGCATTGTCTACCTTGTTGTCAAGGGTTCTGTTGCCATAAAGCCGGCCCTTCGACGCCACCGTACTCCAAAGGAATGGCATGAGTTTATTTCGCCGCTCCTGAGGCGTAGGCGCCCAGTATTTGGTCATAATGTCGGCACTGTCGTTCTGGTTGAAACGTTTGTCATTGACCAAAACCGTATCAACGCCGCCAAAAACCTCCTGCCAGCGCATGCCGTCGAGGGTAATGAGGATAAAATTTTCCACTTTAGCCGTGGGTTGTGCCTGCGCTGAAAAGGCCAGCAAGGCAAGAATGAGCAATAAAACAGGTTTGTGCATAAGTGTTTTTTTTAACGTGAAAGGAATGGGCCAAACTGCTCGATCACTTCTCTTTTGACAGAAAAATCGTTTAAAACGAATATCTGATAGGTCACTCCGCCAGGCATTACCCTCACGACTACATGCCCATGCAGGTTGGAATAAGAGTCTGTTACTTTATTGCCAATAACCTGAATATTGGATTCCAGCATATCTGTTGTAAAAATCATTCGCTCACCGGGATACAAGGACCTGGATGTGATGCGCCGCAGCACCTCTTCGCCCGGATGATCGGACGACCAGCACTGCTGAATCCAGACCTTTGGGCGCAGGTTTTTTACGTAAAACGGGCTTTGCGAATCGCGGTTGCCGTGGTGATTCAGGGTGGCAACATCTACCGGGCCAATCACCGGCGCGACTTGCGTTTCCATCGCCTGCAGGTTGGTCTGACCCAGTTCGTCGATACCGCTGATGTCGCCTCCAGTAAAGTAATCGAAGGGCCCGTAGGTTATTTTCAGGCATACGCTCAGCGGGTTTTCACCCGGATACGTGCCGGATTTGTACATTTCCGTGTATTCTCCATCCTGGAAGCCGGTCCATACCTTACCACCGGCAGCGATGTTTCGCACCTGGAAATTCGGATATGCCGCCGCGTTGTTCAGTTTGATCTGATCCGCCGCGCTGGGGCGTATGGTGTCATATCGCAGCCCACTGTGCTCCTGATGCCAGCGGATATACTTCTGGTATTCTCGCAAGGTCTGCACGATGTGGTATTCGTCCTTTTCATAGGCTTTCGAAAACGCCTCGCCTGTAACATCGATAGGGAAATGCGTCCCCCGATCCAGCAAGCGTCGGACGGGGATTTCATCCCCAACTCCCATGATCCCGGTAAGCGAATAAGCGCCTTTTGCAGAACGTGGTTTGGAAGCGTCCCACTCGCCAAAATGATCGTCGTGAAAATGAGTAATAACCGCATAATCGAGCGTCGCCTTTTCGTGATCAGGATGAAATTGACGGATATAATCTACTATCCATGCCGATGCGCGGCGGCTGGAATCTGGGCGAAGCGCTCCGTTTCTGGGCGACAAGGTGCGTGGATGGGTATCCGATATTTCTCCGGCATCGACCAGCATGGTGGATCCATCCGGAAAAATAAAAAACGCTGCATTGCCACGGCCCGTACTGATGTGGTGAATGTCCATCATACCGGGTTGCCAGGGCGGCAAGGCGTTTTGCGACAGCAAGCGGGCGGAATACAAGAAGCAAAACGCGGCAAGGAGAACAGAAAACAGTCGTATCATGTATCTTGATTCGCTTTAAAACTGTGTATGCTTTTTCTGAAATAAACAATTGACAATAAAGCCATTATGATAATAGCCCCGCTTCCGTACAAGCACAGGTCGCAAAAAAAATCGACCCAGTTGAGGCCATTTTGCCCAAAATTGCGCCACAGCAGTACCAACACACTGCCGAGATAGCCGACAGCATCCGCCAGATAGATCAAAAAACCGGCATTGCCTTTTTCCCGAAAAGCCGCCATCAGGCGGTCGAATAAAACGCCGTTGAACAGGATGTACGACAAAAAAATGCCGGTACCCGACGATACAATCCAGGCGACAGGCGGCAGCAGATGTTGCTGAAACAACACCGTAGAACCGATCGTAAGCGCCGCCCCGCCAATGATGATCGCATGGTTGAGCCGCAAGGCCCTAAAATTGTCGGCCACCCAACTCATGGCGCCGATGCTGAGCAGTACCAGCAGCGCGATGGGTAGTTCGCTGGTGGTAAGAATGGCAGGCTGGTTGCCATACCCCAGTTCCTTCCAGATATCTACTGCAAAATTGTCGCGCACATCCCGAATGATCGTAAGAATCAAGTAGATACCCGTCAGCAACAAAAGTCCGGGAGCGTATTTTCGGAAGAGCGCCTTTCGGTCAGCGGCGCTCATGGACGCACGTTCGTTGCGCTGCGCTTTGTCTGCATCAGTGGGTGGCGGCAGGTGTTCGAGCAGCCAGATACAAAGCAAAAGAGCCGGCAAAAACAGGAGGCCTGTCAGAAGCGGCATGCTGAATTCGGAAACGCTTCGGTTTTGAACCAGCCATTTACCCACAGTTTTTACAAAACCCGATGAGACAATAAAGTTGATGCACAACAGCGCTGCCAGCGCCTCCGTTACCCGCCGCCCTTCCAGATAACTGAACACAACGCCCCAGGCCATTCCAAGCGGTATACCGTTGAGAAACATCCAGAACACACCCCAGTGCAAAGAAGCATTTGCAAAACCCAGCAGCGACAAAACGGCCACAGCCAGAATACCCAGCAACATGCCCGTTCTGTGCCTACTGCCCAGCGAAGAGATAAGCCGGATACCTGCAAACTTGGATAGTGCATAACCAGCCACTTGCGCGATCACCAGGGCAATTTTGTACTGCACACCCCATACCGCCAGCCCTTCAAACCCGGCAGCGGTAAATGGCTTTCTGAACGCATACACACAGCCATACGCCACAAAAGCAATCAGTCCGGCCACTGCCACAAATCCAAGCGGATGCTGACTCGACAGTGTTCGTTTCAGTGCAGGGGAGTGATACATGGCTTTAGAGAGCAGGGATGAGGTCGCCTAATCGATGAAAAATATGTGTCGGCTGCGCTGTTCTCAATTGTTCCTCCGTTTGCGCACCAGTGGTAATGCCCGCCACCAGTCCACAGCCCGCATTTTTTCCTTCTTCGATATCGACGATGGAATCGCCGATTTTAGCCACCTCGATGCCATCTTCTATTCCAAAATGTTCCATGGCTTCGAAAATCATATCCGGGTGTGGGCGGCTTTGCTGTACATCGTCGGCCGTCAGCAGCAAATCGTAGGTGCTGCCTTGCTGCCAGCCCAGGTGTTGCAACAGCCCTTCCGCCACAGGTCGTTTGTAGCCGGTGTTCAACACCACCCGCACCCCGCGCCCGCGCAGCACAGCGAATACCTCTTCCGCGTCCGGCATTTGAAGCGGCGTCAGGGCAGCGTATGCTTCTTCCAGCAAGGCCTCGAAGTCGTGGTGAATCGCCCGCGCCCGCAGGGTATCCACCAGTCCACCCTGCAAGTGAGCCATCACATCGCATATCGCCTGGAATTTTTCCTTGCCGGCAGCATACAGCAAAACCGTTTCCAGTGTCACGTCGAAACCGGCGCGCAACAAGGCCTGGTGCACCGTTTTGTACACTACATTCTGTTCGTCGACGGTAGTTCCCGCCATATCGAACACCACTAATCGGATCATTTTACCAGGTATTAATGTTTAAACAATATCATTGATGTGATAAGCGGCATAGCCGGCGCTGGCGGTCATGCCTTTTCCGCCGATTCCGGTCAGCAAGTGGATTTTTCCGTCAATGGTATGTCGGAAAATATCACTGTTTTTACACTGCGAATAGGTACCCAGCCAGGTTTCCCGCACGTTCCAGTTTTGCAGATCAAAAATGCGCGCAGCCTCGTCGAGCATGTAGCGGTTCATGTCGTCCCTGACTTGCGAGCCTAATGCCTCGGCTTCGGCAGCGTCGGCATATTCGTGGGTATCGCCCAGAATTATGGAGCCATCCAGCGCCTGTTTGAACAGGATGTGGACACTCCATTTTTTTGCCGGGCTGTCCGGGTCTTCCTGCGCTTTGATGGCCGCGAAAGAGGGACATTCGTGGAAACTTTCGTAGCGCCGGATGCTCAAACCCGTCAGAATAGAACCTGGAATAACCTGCGAAGGCTGCGATTCCAGGAGCAGCATTTGAAGTTTGACCGCCTGCAAGTCGCTTTGCGCAAATATTTCCGGAAACAGGATTTGAAATTCGTAACCGCTGCAAACCAGTACTTGATCGGCAAAAAACAAGCGGCCGTCGCTGGCCACTATCTGGCAATTGTTGGAAAGCGACTCGATTTCGGTGACCAGCGTTTGTGGAAAATACGCCAGCCCTTTCTGTTCTTCCATGTATTGCCGAATGCGGTGAATCGCCGTTCGGGGTTCCAGGGTAATTTCCTCCGGGAAAAACAAGCCGCCTTCGCAATAATCCGACCGCAGGCCCTCATAACGACCAAGGCATTCCGCAGCGGTGAGCAATTGCGAAGGATAGTCCTGCGCCCGATTGATCGCCGACAGTTCTTCCAGCAAGGTCATTTCTTCTTCATTGGAAGCAATGTACACCGAGCCGTTTTGCCTGGCGGAGATGTCAAACTGCTGCTGGATGGATTTGTAAATTTCCAGGCTTTTGCGGCCGTACCGCTGCCATTTCAAATTCATACCGGATGGCACCACCTGCCCGAAATTTTGAACGGACGAACCCCGTGCCTGTTTGTTTCGATCCAGTACCGCTACGCGCAAGCCTTTTTCCAAAGCCTGCCAGGCATGGAACATACCCAGCACGCCACCGCCGATAATGAGCAAATCGTATTGTTTTGTGACCATAATTGACCCCAATGTTAAGTTTGTTACGTCTGAGTAAACTTAATATTACGTTACTGTTAAGCCCGATAATTTTGCCGCCTGTACTGAATAACCAATCACAATTAATATGAAACAAGCAGCAGCAAAACCCTCCCGGCAGACGCCCGTACTTACCCCCGAACTGAAAGCACTTCTGGCCAAAATCGACAAAGCCGACAAGGCCGTTCAGAAGGCGCAAACCGATTTTGACAAAAAACAGGCGGCATACAAAGCCGCATTTGAAACCGAGCCCGCCAAAAATGTGTTTCTGCAAATCTGGTCGGCTATGAAAATTGCCAAATTGACCTTGAAAATCAAGCGTGTAGAATATAAACTTGCCAAAAACGAGTACAAATTCGCTAAAAAGGCTGCCAAAAAAGCCGAACCCAAAGCAAGCAAGGAAGTATCCGTTTCCGACAAAAGCACCCAAAAAGGCAAGGCCAAAAAAGCCTCGCCCGCTACCGCTCCGTAAGGTGGGTTGAGCCGCCTCCCAGCAGGGATACTATTTTTTCACCCACAGGTTGATCGGCGTCGTATTTCAGCCCCAAAAAACCCGCAAACGTTTGGGCAAACTGATTTTGAAAATACGGCGCCCCGCCTTCTATTTCACCCAGCGGCGCCGTTTCAGGCCCCATTACGGCAAACCATATTTCATCAGAACCCTGCACCCAGGTATGATGCTTGTGCCAGGTATCAGCCTTGTTTCCGCGCCCATGATCCGTCGTAATGAAAAGGGTGGTTTTATGGCGATATACAGGGCTGGACTCCACAAAGTCCCAGATACGCCTTATCATCTCGTCATTTGACTGCGCCGCCTTCAGGTAATCCAGGTACTTTTTTTCATGCGCGTATTCGTCGGTTTCACCCAGGCCGATATGCAACACACGTGGCGATGCTTGCCGCAGGTATTCCAGCGCAAATGCGGCGGTGAGGCTGTCGGGCCGAACCCGGCTTCCCCAGCGCCGTTCTACTGTATTTAATTGCGCATTCAATGCCGAAAAAGCAACACCCGACTCTGTTTCAAAAGCAGCATTGATGTACATACCGCCTTTTTCCTGATTAAAAATGCTGGGAAAAACATCCCAGGAGGCAAACGAAGCCACCCGGCCGCGAAAGTTTTTTTCACGGCCAATGCTTCTCAGTACGTTTTGATTAGGGTTAGGGATTTTAAAATTGAGTTTTATGTGCCGGTCATCGGGATGGCCTGTAAAAATCTCGTTGTAACCGGGATAGGAAATTCGCATGTTGTTCGTCACACCCACCTGCGAGCCTTTCTCCCTGTTGCCGTGTATTTGTCCGTTTGTTGCTATTTCATTCCACAAAAATGGCATGAGCGCTTCGCGGTTTTGCACCGGATGCTGCTGTGTCCATTGTTCCCATTCCGGTTTCCCGGCTTCTGCCCGCAGCAGGGTATCGTTGGCGCCTGTAAATACTTCCTGCCAGCGAAGCCCGTCCAACGTGATGATAATGAGGTATTTAGAGGGGTGCTCGGTGTCTTCTACCAGTTCGTGCGTGCGCCATTTTTCGTACAAACTGTCGCTCATCAGGCGCTGCCCGTCGAAAGGATGGTTGTAATACCGATGCAGCCACTGTCGGGTTTTGGAAACGATGGAAGCGAACTGTGCACTAACGGAGTGTCCGGGCGATTCGGGAAGTCGGCTTTGGGCGCAAAGGGTTACCGTGCCGCTCAGGAGCAGCAATAGCAAGTAAAGTTTCCTCATGAAAGTCTGTTTGGTAATCAGGAACGCGTCTGGTATCGCAGAATCGGCTTGTTCCTTTTCAGGGGCAAAAGTAGGAGGCGAGGTATGCCCGGCCGGAAAGCAGAGGTTAAATGGGGATTAAATAATTGTAACGTGGGAGGGGCAGGCCTGGAACCTGAAAATATACCTCTACCAACCTATTCGTTTGGGTCTGGAACCTAAACGACGCTCTCCCGAACCCAATAGACGCGCCCGGAAACGCAAACGCAGGCTATACATTGATCTTCTGATTCATCAAACACGGAGCAGAAGGTCGCTTTACAAATGGCTCGATAGTTTCACTATATTGCTTCGAAACTCCTGGCTCAGGCATAGTGGTAAACACCGCATCTAATTCGGCTCGTTGAAGAGAAAGTAGGGAAACCGACAAGGCTTTAAGGAGAAAAGAATCCCGAGATTTTTCCTTTTTGGGAAAAACCTCGGGATCATTGTTACGCTTCTACATCAATCTTGTATGTCAATCGTCACTTCGTGGCCACTGCAACAACTGAGGCGGATGGAAACCGCTCAGGCTTCTTACTTCCTGAAACGAAACCATACAATAGTTGAGTTGCGTGTAACGGACGTGTACATTTTGCAACAGGCCAACGGAAATCAACCGATCCTGGTAGAACATCATTGAAAACACTTTGTAGTCGTAGAAATCACATTTTCTGACAAACTCCAGGTCCTGATGGTATTCCAGGTGCGTTTGTCCTTCGAGTATCCTGTTTTTGTGGTCCGTCCAGGAAGGGTTCATGCTGTACGCAGCCCCGACCATAGCGACGATTAATAAATGTTTGAATTTAATTTTCATGACTACATGGTTTAAAGTTGTGAGAAAATATTGAATATGAGTCAGTTGTAACCCCGGGCATCTGTCAATCGGGGTATTCCTTGCAAAGTCGCCGGACTTTCAGCAGTGTATTCCATCAGATCGCAGTAAGAGAGGTCATGACGGCGGTAGCGGAAACGATAAATGGCTTCTTTCATATCAGAGGTAAGCGGTATCGAAGGGTCGAGGTACATACAATATTCGTGTACAGAACGGTCCATTTTCGCTACGGCTCGAATGCCACGGCGAACGCGCGCCTGCTGCAGGCTATGCAGCAGCACCCAGAACAGGTATTGAATCAAGTACACGAAGTAGCAGCCTGCCGCTATCTCGAAACCCATCAGGCACAGGCCCAAGACGATGATCCAGGTTTCAGACATTTCAGTGCTTCCTTCAGCATGCATGAAGTCAGCACGCATCAAAAGAATAAGCGAAAGCATGGTAATAAACACCAGAAGCATCAAAATCAGTGGAAGACGGCGTCCAGCACGTATTTTCGATAGTTGGCGTTGTACGATGTCCCCTGGCATCACCGACGCGTACTTGTCGGCCTCCCAGTCGAAAAACGGGCCGGAAGCAAGTGTGCGTGTAATTTCATGGCTACAGAGCGCAGCGATGAGGTTGACGACCACAGCGATTTCCCAACGCAGGTGATCTGCATCGCCGCAGACCATTTTGGAAAACTCGCGGTACATATCGCCCAACAACAGGCTGTCGGCTATTGCCAGCACGATGAAAATACCGACTGCAAACAAGGCATTGGCCAGCGAAAAAACGGCTTTCCAGTGTCTGATGTTGGCAGCCAGCAAACGCTGCTGCCGGATACGCTTTCGCACAGTAGAAGCGCGTAGGCTGGCTTTTTGAGCCTGATCGGACGCTTCTTTGAAAGGGAAAAACTTTGAGTGATTCATGATGAAACTATTTAAAAGTGAGTAATCGGATTTGTTCTGTCAAGCCGCCCGGAGATTCGACAATCCCCGCCCCGGATATACGTGTTGGGGCTTCCCATCCACAGGTAATGGACTTCGTACCGGCAGGTATCAGGTCGAGTTTCAACGTATGGTCGCGTGTGCCGTTGGGGAGCAGGACATCCTGTTTTCCGTCTGTGTTCAGAATCAGGATTTTATGGGTATCGGCCATTTTTAGTTCGGAAAAGAACTCATTGGCGCGTTGCAGGCCTTTGTTTACGTCTGTCCAGGCATGTTTTTGGCTATGCATTCGGAGTACTTCCATGCAATTGTCTGCAAAAACGTTTATGAGCGAATCGTTGTAATGGTTTATTATGGCGAGGGAATCCTGATAGCGTATTCTCTCAGAATGAACAAGGTCTGGTGGCAATACGGGAGGCATTGCAAAGGATTGGCGGATAAGTTGTTCGGTGGAATCCGGTGATCCAATCAGGCCAAATGCCAGGTTTCCGCCACTGGCAGCAATTTCTTTTCCAAGGTTGAGAAAAAGCGATCGGTCAGGTTGAATGGCACTTTTAAAGGTGATGCTGATGTCGTGAAGGAGTACGGCGGATTTGGGGTGGGGTTGAGGAGCCTGTGGGCTTGGTTCCGGGTTGCTGATGCAACGGGAGAAAAAGAGCGCAATGAAAAACAGTCTATACATAGGATTTAATTTAAAGGCGAAAAGAAAATTAACTTGATAAAGGTATGGCAAAAATCATTTTGTTACAACTATAATGTACTGAAATTCAATAATTTAAAAATTATTTGGCTTGCATTGTTTTTTTTGTTACAAAATGTTACATTTGCGAAACAAAAAGAAAATTTTATTTTTTTTCAATTTATTCCTTATTTCGTGACATGGATAATTCAACGTTAAAGGATTGGGAAAATCTTTTGAAATACTACTCCGCATTTCAGAACAGCCCTTATAAACAGATAAAAATAGCCGACCACTGCAAGATTCGGCCTTCAACACTCTCTTTAATATTCTCCTATTTGCGCAAAAGAGAGCAGGCCCCCGACGCTCCTCCTCCCAACAATCTGTCAAAAGGAACATTGATTCGGGTATACAATAAATTGAAAGCCGGTTTTGATATTGTTGCAGGAGAATTGGTCATGATTGGCAAAGCAGCCCATAGCATTAATGAGTCCAACATCATTAAAATACATGAAGATTACATCAGCGCCAATGTAGCGGACGCGATCAAGGGTAGCGGGGAAGAGATATGTATACTCAATACGTTTTTATCGCCTAGAATGTATCACACACAGAATGCAGGAAACGACCCTGAGACATTCATTAACTGGATAGAGAAGCAGCAAAAAAAGATTCGACTCTTATTACTCAGGCCGGACGGTAAGGCAATGCGCCTGCGCACCAAAACCGATCTAGGGAAGAATATGACGAATCTTACGCACGACATTATAGATGGGCTGGAAACCGTACTGTCACTAAAACAGAAATACCCTGACAAAATAGATATACGCCTGATAGACGAACTACCAGCGATGACTTGTGTAATTCTGGAAAACCGCTTGTTCTACGGTTTACATTATGCAACGGGCCATGCTGAAGGCGGTCCGACTTTCGAAATAACAGACCCTACGCATTTTACATACGAGAAAATAAAACAACACTTTGAGACACTCTGGAACCTTAATCGTTCGCAAAAACTAGATGAAGAGTTGCTCACTCAGATAAAGAACGCCGTTCAGATTGTAGACAATAAATTGGATTATCTGATGGGGCAGTGGGATTTGTTTTTACATGATATTTCTGAGGTGTATAAAGGAGTCTCTGCTGCTCATAACAATTTGGTTTATGCCGATATCGATCGTTTTCTCTTGTCTATCGATAAAAGTGAACGTGATATCTACCCTGTTGCAACGCTATCTTTTAACATTAATGGGCCAGAAGTACTAAAAGGTAGTTTGGTTACGGAAGCCCTACAGGGGTGTGATTACGCGCATATTCGATTTACTGACCACGTTAGATTGAGTATCCATGTAACCATTCAATGCAAAACGGATAATACTTTATACGGATTCTTTACACTATCATCCGGGAAGGATTCTTGTACGGGGGTACTTATCCTGAACAAAAGAGTGCATACGATCTCCAAGTCCGCCGACCAAATCCCAGAGGCCTGGAAAAGACAACTTAGATTTAGTAATGGTGCATTTATGAGTCTCCAAACAGTTCGCGACAATGTTGCAGCGTTTAAGGAACCATTTCCTTATGCAGGTGTCTATAAAGTTTATTCCTATGGAGGGAAGGCAAACGAATCTAAAAACATCAAGATCAACTGGTTATATATTAACCAATGGGGTGAGGCACAGTATAAAAATCAACATTTTAACGTTAATGAAAAATCTGGCATACTCCATGGCAGAGCAACAGAAATACACAAAAATGTACATATAATATTTACAGGGTTCCGTTATGAAAAACGACGAAGTTATCTGATTATTCATACTAACTCTATGAGGAGCACTACTGGGCGCTATTATTCAGCGGTACATCTTGGCGTAAGTTGGGACTCTCACATGCCCAATGGTAAACGATTTCTGCTTGAGCGCACCGAAGATTTATTTGAGAATGTGGAACCGAAATTAATCTCTCTTCACTCAGATGAATATAGAGCGTTACACGCCTCAATACGCAAATTGCTAACAGGCCGTGTAAAAAATCTACTTGGCTTCCTTCGACGTGGTGGCAATATATTCACTTTAAAAGAGATCGAGGAAGAATCCAATTTATCTATCAAAATGGAGAAAATATTTCAAGATTCAGCAATCATGCTGGCAAAGCGGGCAATCATAAATACCGACATAAAAGCCGTTACGGATATGCTATTTAGATCTGTCAATCATGGCCTTGACTCTTTGGATTTTTTTGAAAATGAAGTTCAGAAACTTGCACCAACTGTACTTGAACAACTCAAACAATCAGACGAGTACAAGAAAATTCAACAAACTCTAAGGGGTGATTTGACTAAGTAAAAGAATAGGATCATCCTGATGAACAAGATGATCCTATGATCTAATCAAGTGATCCCAACTGGGGTCGAACCAGTAACCGCCTGCTTAGAAGGCAGTTGCCCTTATGTTTTAGTTGATGATTGCACGTTATAAATAGTATTGATTATCAAGCAAATGTAAAATTTCTTGTCTCAATGATTATGGTTTTTCATGGTTTCTTCGTTTCTTTGTGTAAACTAAGATGTAAACCGAAGCCATTCCATGATTCAAGACGCTACGATCCGGGCCATCCTTTACAAATCCAAAACGTTGTCCAACGGAGAACACCCTTTAATGCTGGTTGTCACGAAAGACGGACAGCGAAAGTATTCATCCCTGGGCATTAGTTGCCACCCCGACAAGTGGAACTTTCAAAAGAACGAGCCGAAGAAAAATCACCCGGACAAACTGAAAATTGAAACCATCATTGCAAAACGGGTTGGCGAAATCCAGGCGAAGGCGTTAGACCTGAAACTGCATGACAAAGATTTCACCTCCGATAGTTTGGTGGCTACTGTGCAGAAGCCCAAAGGTACGAACGACGTGTTCGCTTATACGGATACGTTGGTGGCAAATTTCATTCAGAATAAAGAAGTCGGGAATGCCAATGTATATCGGGATACAAAACGGGCGCTGCAAAATTTTGCTTCGAAAAACAAAACCCTCTCCTTTTCCGACATAGACCTGAATTTCCTGAACCGCTGGGAAACCTATTGCAAAAACAGGAACATGGCCGAAACTTCTATTTCGGTCTACTTCCGTACCCTTCGTGCTATTTTCAATAGGGCTGTAAAAGATCAGATCGTCGGTATGAATCACTACCCTTTCCGGGATTTCAAGATTTCAAAGTTTGACACCCGTACGCGAAAACGCGCCATTGACAAAGCCGATATTCAAAAAATCAAAGCGATCAATATTTCCGGCAAGCCGGTCGTGCAGTTATCAAAAGACGTGTTTCTGTTCAGTTACTACTGCCAGGGCATGAACCTGACCGACCTTGCACATTTGCGTTGGTCACAGATCGTACAGGATCGGCTGTTCTATGTACGGGCCAAAACCGGCAAGGAATTTAACCTGAAACTACTGGAGCCTGCCAGACAAATTCTGGAATACTACCGTCCCTTCACTGGCAGCAAACCGGATAACTATGTCTTCCCGATCCTGAATGCTGAACGGCACATTACCCCTATTCAGATTGATAACCGTATCCATAAAATGAACAGCCTGATTAATACGCATCTCAAGTCAATGGGCCGGACGGTTGGTATTGAAACGCCGCTGACGACATACGTTGCCCGGCACAGTTACGCGACCGTTTTAAAAACGAGTGGTATCCCGATTGCGGTGATCAGTGAGGCATTGGGGCACGAAAGCGAAGCCATTACACACACCTATCTGAAAAGTTTTGAGAATAGTGTAATCGAAGAAGCGAATGAAAATCTGCTTTGAAAACGACGTAAAAACGACGAAAGCAAGCCGTACAACTCTTGATATTACAATACATATAATCTAAACCTTATGGGAGCAAATTCTCCGGTATAGCGCGGGGATAATGCGAAGGCGAAATAGAAAAATAAATGTCAGCGGCGGTCGTCATGATCTACAACCTGTTTGAAGAAGCGTTGAGTGTTGATCTTGTGTTCAAACTACTTCTATCCGCTCCGATTAGAGCGCTTTATTTATAACACAAAAAAGTTTTTTATATAACATTCCTGATTTAAATTCCGGGTTTTAAAAAACGAAACCGTCTATTTTTCTGCATTTTATAACATTTTGTTAGTATATAGATTAGTTTGTAGACATAGTGAGTGTATCTTTACGCTGTAATTATTATTACTTAAACAGCACATGGAGAGTATGAATTTAACGCAGGAATTGATGGGGGGGCTGCTCCATTCAGATTACGAAGATCCCGAAGATCCAGCATGGATTTGTCAACTTATAAATGACGATCCGGTGAGAGGACAAAAGTTCATTGACGAACAGGTAGCAAGTTTTAAGACGTACGCGGAAAAGATGAAGTTTCTGTACGGCGTAAAAGTATGCTTTGAATTTACCATCCAAGATTTACAAAATCGTCTGGACGACAAACTTTACCCTGTTAGTTGCTGCAAAAGGAGGACTATAAAAGATTCAGAAAGCACCATTCGGCGCTACAAAAGTGCGTTGCTAAAAGTTGATAGCGCCATTTGCTATGAAACTGATTGCAATAAACTCCCGTGTGAAAGTCAGCCGAAAGGCAACGGCTCGAATTTAACACCACATCAATGGGCGCTGGCTTTTCACATATTTTTCAAAGTCATGGGAATTGAAACTACAAACGGTGGACAAATCAACCAGGTTCTGCTTGCACGTTTTATGCACTTGGTCACTGGCGAAGCGTGTCCTGCGGTTATTAACAACTCCAAGTTTTTAGACTATCTGAAGACCGCCCCTCATTTTGATCGAACAGGCGGCCGGAAAACGGTGCAGGATTTGGAAATGGTGCGGACGCACTTCGAAAACGTAGGCATTTCAGAAGCACTACTAATAATTGACGCGCTAATTGTAAAGTACAAAAAGTTATAATAAAGCGGCATTCCTAAATTTTAGGGTAACCCTACGGGCGACCCTCACCCTTTTTTGGTTAAAATATTTGTATCAACGATCACAAAATAAGTTGGTACGCATGCAAAATCCATTTTTTGAAATTGACCAGAGACTCGCCGCCATTGAGAGCCTACTACACGAACTCAAAACCGGTCTTTCCCGGCCCAAACCTGAAATCCGGGGAGTCCCTGTCAATATAGAGAGAGTGAGCGCGTTGTCGAATCTCGCTAAGCCTACCATATACGGGCTCGTCGCCGCTAAAAAAATCCCGCACGCCAAACAGGGCAAAAAACTGTACTTTTTTGAGGATGAAATTATTGCCTGGATTCGTCAGGGCAAGCGTAAAACCTTATCCGAAATCGAAGCGGAAGCCGAGGCGCATATTGAAAACCACCGCGCAAAAAAAGCATGATTCTATCATTGTCAACAATCAACGAGATGATAGGCGGAATCAAATGCATGGTGCACGGCGTTGACGCTTATTCTCTGAAACAGAAGTTCGATTTCTTTACGCAGGTAAACGAAAACACCGGCGAGGCGCAACCGTATAGCTTTGTCGATGTGATGATTTACGTTTATCACTCCATCTAAACGGCACCTGTTCCGGCAGAGCAGTTTGCACAAACTTGGGCATCAAAGGTTGTACAGTACGGACTTTATTTATTCTGAACCGGCTACATGCATCGAGACGATGGCTGATACATTTGAGGCCGCACCTGAGAACTTCGTTTCGCACAACACCGAATTCGGCGTTAACCTCAATTATTCCCCGCTCGAAATCATTGACAATTTACGGCTGTATGGTTTCAACGCTTTTGCGCCGACGTCAACGAAACGGCGGCAATCAGCGGGAATGGTGTGCGGGTTGTCCAGGTATAGCCCGAAAGTATATGGCAAAATCGAACGGATGAAACCCATACGATTTTTATAAAAATCAGCAGTGTAAGACTCCGGAAATGCAGGTTCAAAACATATACCTTGAGGAAACTGAAATGGCTTGCCTTCCAATTTGAGCCTTAATAAAGGTCGACCAGAACTATCGCTAATGCGGTATTGATTTATACTGGCAACTCAAACGGGAATGAGGCACTCCGACTACGATCAATTTCACCGGTCCAATATCGTTGAGGTCCCAGGCAGTTACAATTTCGTCTACGCATCACGGAAGACCCAAAAGCAACCCAAGGGTGCATCTGTTACAGTCCCGCTGACGAACATGGCAGTTCAAGTTACGGTGCGGCATGGATTCGAAATTCCGAAGCCTGCGTCGAATCAGAAAATGAATGCCGGACTGAAAAAGTTGATGGCGTTGGCCGGTATCAGAAAAGAGGTTAGCAGCCACGACGCACGTCGTACGTACGCGACACTTGCCTACAAAGTGTGGGAACTGCATATATACTCCATCATGATGGTTACCGGGCATAAAACTCAGAAAGAGTTCCGGAAGTACCTTTGCATTGACAGCGAAGAAAACGCCCAGATGATCCGTACTCAACATGCGCGTTTCCAAGTCGACCGTCCAGGTTTACGTGAAAAGCAAAGTTAAAGTCATTTAATTTTATATTGAAAAGTCTGATTTCTATATAAAAAACTTTTTGAAAATTTTTTTTATATTCCATTCTGCATAATTTTGTATTGCATCTTCTTGTTTTTCTTAAAATAAGACATATACCTTTGCTCCATCGACTGGATGTTAGGTCTAAGATTCTTGTGAGTAACTCCAGACGACTGTCACACATTTCTAACTTATAAGGAGAAGTAGATGAAGGATTATTTTGTGCATTTGGGTTTTGAAGCTTTCAGCAACAGAGTTGCTGACAAAGTAGTTGAAAAGATCAAACCTATCTTGATACACAACGTCAACGCCACCGAAAACACAAACGTGGACACTCTTCTGCCCCGCAGGAAAACAGCCCAATTGTTAAAGGTGTCTGGTCTGAACCAACTCTGCGGAGATTGTACAACGAAGGGCAATTAAAAGTCTATGGAACAGGAACCTGAATAATGCGGTTCAAACGTTCCGAAGTAATCACTGCGCTCGACTCACTTTAAGAGCGAGCATTTCAATAACATTTTTCTACAAGTATCATGAATACTAAATACCATGTTATCAGCTTCGGTGAATACCGAGGTCATACCCTTCCATGGGTTTTGTTTAACGACACCAACTATTTCTATCGGGGAATCCGTGCGAACGAATGGTCTAAACACAAGCATCCGATGCATGAAGTGGAAACACTCGATTATTTGTCACGGCACATTTCGGTGCCTAACAACGAGGAGGGTAATTACCGAGTAATCTACTTGGTTTTAGGTCATGAAAGAATTTTGAGAAAAGTCTTGATTTTACCTCGGTCGGAGAATCCGCCATCAGACTTATTTCTGGTGCCAATTGCAGGAGGCATAATGCAAGACGTGCCATTGTTAGCCGGCAATGCTTATTACCAAAGCCCGAAGTTCAAAGTCGACGTGACATCAAATGTGATTGACCTTTCGTATGCTATATTCTTGTCTCCAAATGATAATCGTCACGGCTCTGATTGCATCCTTCAAGCTATTTCTGCCTGTTACGGCGGACCGATAGTCACTGATTGGACTGACTTCAGCGCTGAGGATTTCACTGAAGAGTTCGTTCCCGCCGACGACGGCATATGGAGCGAAGAATGGTGTCAAGAGTTCTTTTCCAATGATAAAAATTTTCAAATGTCAATGCAAATTGACTACAAACGACGATGATATGAAAAAGAGAACAGTGAAAGTAACTGTATTGAATACTCAAGTTGTACAGTCCGTTAAAGCGATACCGGTTAGGGTTTCAGTACAACGTGATAATATGATTCGGGTTCTGCATATCCTTTATAGGCTGGCATACAAAAGCAAGTCACTACTTGGGACCTATGTCGAGGTATCCTCCACTTACTGGCAAAAATGTCTTGGTAAACATTATGAACGACCGTTGAAATTATTGAAAGGCGCAGACATCGTCCAGTCTACAGAGAGCTACTCTAACTACGATGATCGCCAATTCTGCAAAGCTTACCGAATAAATCCCAACCTCATAGATGATCAAGTGGAAGCAATCACATACACATATGACGCAGACGAAGGAATGATAAAAGACAACTCTTTGGTAGCGATACATACCAGAAGAATGTTGAACTCTCTAAGAACCGATTTTGTAGGGCTAACAGAGCGGATAAAGCTATATATAGATCAACGTGAATTCCTCGACGGAATATTGATAGACGACGAGATACCGCATCGAAACGGCGTCGAAATCGATTACAGAAGAGTGCCGGTCAACGATAAAGCACCATCCCATTTGTCTGTGCGGAAGGCTAAAGAAATAGCTAAAAAATGGGGGCTGTCCTTAATAAAGGACAAAAATCGATACCTGATGGATTACCCGATATTATATTTTAGGCATAAACGCTATCATGTAAAACAAGCTTACGTAAATTCGATTGCGCAGTTTCA
Source organism: Saprospiraceae bacterium (assembly GCA_016787415.1). Lineage (GTDB taxonomy): Bacteria > Bacteroidota > Bacteroidia > Chitinophagales > Saprospiraceae > M3007. The sequence goes on from JAEUUT010000090.1 coordinate 28,355, forward strand.
ATACAAAACATTTTATGCCAAAAGAAACGGAAAGAATTTCAGATTGGATTCAAATATTACCTCATTACCGAAAATCTTTCTACCTTATTTTTTCCTGAAAGGAAATCCACTAATACAAATTGATCTCTCAAATTCTCAGTTCAATATATTAGCAAGTCTTATAGAACAAGGACGCTTCAAAGACTTCCTCTATGCTGAAAAGAAAAATACGTTCATATCAATGCCTGAAAGAGAACACTCATATTACAGGAGTGACCCGTCCGTTAGCGAGTCCCTCAATGACCAAAGAAAATATTTCATATCACAACCTGATAATAAATACTGGGGGGACCCATCTGTTAGCGGGTCCCCCAATGACCTTAGAAATTTGTTCATCTCTTCAAATACAGTGTATCAGGAATTCAATCGATCAATGATCATAAAACTGTATAAACATATGATGCATGAAGTCGCTGCACTTATGTCCTCCACTTCGACGGCGACACCATATTTTAGCATAGATGAGAATAGTGCTGTGGCCTATCATTTCATGAAATTCCCATTCGATTTGCAGGTGTTCCTTACGCTTGCAAAAAGTGGAAAAATTTATGAGTTCATCAAAAGGAAACTGGGATTACAAAACGTAGGCGCTGCTAAAATTTTAGCCTTTGAAATCTTCTTTGCTTCTTACAGACACAACGGCGAAGCCAAGCTCCAGATGATGACAATATTCCCAACTTTGGTAAAGATCATTGATGCCTACAAAAAGGCATACGGCAGCAACGAGTTTGCGCTCCTGCTTCAGAGACGAGAGAGCAACATATTTATTGATCAAATTATGCCACGCCTCATAGAAAAAGGATACAGTGTACTTTCAAAACATGATAGTATTCTTTGTATTGAGCCCGAGTTGAAAGAAGTTGAAGCCGAAATGAGGTCTGTACTTGATAAGGAACTCGGGGCGTATAAATTGAAGATTACTAAGGCGGATGATACACCGATGTATACTATACCGGAAAACAATCCGGTTATTCGTCCAGATGCACACGAAGACTCGAAGGGAACATCAGTTGAAAACAGTTTGCAAGGGAAGACAATCTTGCCCAATCAAGTTCGCAAACGTCAGAAGTAAGTAGAGAACACGGAACGCCCATAGGATATATGGGCGTTCCCCTATTATTGTAGAGCGGTCAAAGAGTTCTATACATCACATAAAGGATAGGCACCTACTATTGGCATTGGACACTAAATACAGACAAAATCATTGACAATCAACCTAATTAGATCGAGGGTTAAGGCGGTACGCTTGGCTTCCTCATTTCCAAACCTACAATCGAGTACATTGAGTACGTATTGTTCGATGCCATAACTCGAATAGGCAGTCACCGGAATCATCAGTTGTATATTGTGAAGAGTTTGCAGTATCTGTGACCAACGTGCATGTAGGCCGAATACTCGCCAGACAATAGTTTGCTACTCAAAAAAAGTTTTCCTTCATGCAACCTTTTTCGTTCCCAGTCTGCACTAAGGCTTTTAACACACGCGTATGAAACACACCCATCTGCTGCCCGACCCGGAAGGGTTCGCGCTGGCGAAAGCCTGCCATGCGGGTAATCGTCAGGCGCAGTATGCATTGTGGGGACGATTCAAGAACCGGATGTTCGGCGTATGTCAGCGATTCACAGCTTCCCGGCAGGAGGCAGAAGATTTGTTGCAAGAATCATTTGTACAAGTATTCCGGGATATAGGTAGGTACCGGGGAGAGGGAAGCTTAGAAGGATGGGTAAGACGCATCGTACTGCGTACCGCTATCGGACATGTGCAAAAGCAACGCCTTGAAACGGAAATGTTGAACGAAATCGAATTGGAACAAGTACTATCAGTTACCGACTATGCTTTTAGTAATCCGGATTCGGACGAACCCGGCCGTTTGGTCGCCTTGTTGCAGAAACTGCCGCCAGGATTCCGTGCCGTGCTAAACCTGTATGTGATTGAAGAAAGAAGTCACGAGGAAATTGCACGTGAATTGGGTATTACGGTCAGCACATCTAAATCACAACTTAACCGGGCCAAAGCCTTTTTGCGCGGACTCGTGGATAAAACACTGCTATTGTTATGACACAACCGCCACTTTACGATCACGACGAACTGGAGCAATATCTGAATTCCGAATTGCATGACTATGCTCCTGAAGCACCCGATTCGCTTTGGGCAGGCATCGAAGTACAGTTACCACGTCGTCGCCGGCGTTTGGCATTTTTCTGGTGGTGGCTGCCTGGAGTTGTAACCTTAGCCGTGCTGACGGGTATGACCTACCGTTACAATAGTGATAAGGCAATCGTTTTTGATGCTTCGACGCAGCCGATTATCAAGTCGTCAGAAAATTATCCACAGTCTCAAAATAGCGTAAATACAATTGAAACGTCGGCTGTAATTCGGAAGAGTTTGGCTGCTTCAGATGCGCCAAAACCTAAAATAGAGGAATGTACAAATTCTGTACAGTTAGATCGCACGCACGTTGCTGGAATTTCAACAATACCAGTACAATCTGAAAAATCGGGATTAATAACTGACGAACTTTCCACTACTTCCCCCACTCTTCCGACCGTCGCACTTTTATCAGGTTTGAAACCCAAAGTTTTGGACTGGGGCAAAAAACCTGAGCTGAAATTTTTTACGGAGGCACCAAGGATTCAACCTGTTCGGGAACGACGCTGGCAAATCAGTACTATTGCCGGACCGGTATGGCAATGGCAACAAGCAGTAACCGGCGCACCCGGTCACACCAATCATTTGGCATTCGCCGAACATAGTGAAGGTCCTGCTTCAGGTTGGCAAATGGGCTTATCGGTTCACTTTCCCGTTCGTCCGAACTGGCAAATTAGTTCCGGCATATGGCGACGAACAACTCAGCAGGTTTCTTCCCACACCGCCGAATTAAGACTTATGGACGGTGTCTGCCTTAATCCGTACGACTCCGGGTCAAAAATTTATGAATTTCAGTACGCGCTGCATTCCAGTGGAATGGAATCTAACCTGACAGTACGCATTGCGCAAGTGGACAGCATGGTTACAATGCCTACTGATGAGCCATTTTTATTAACCATGCGGACTTCACGTCAGCGAACGGATTGGATACTTCCGTTTGCGTTGCGCAGGACATTTAGTCGTGGACGCTGGCAAGGTTTCATGGAAGGCGGTGGAACGCTGAATATTCCGGGTAACATATCCGTACAGGTCGAACACTTTTCGGAAATGTGTGAGGATTTGTGCTTTGAAGCCCACCACATGCCTACCCTAACCAGCCGGGAACGCGACAACGTTTCACTCTCATGGCTGGTAAGTGCCGGAGTGAATTACTCTTTAGGACGCAATTGGAGTTTACAAGCATCTCCTACGATCTTCGGACAGAAAAACCAACTCGGTTTATCGATCAATACAGGAGTGAGCCTAAAATTTTAAGTACCCGCTTTCATCGAACTATTTCACATACAACTAACTGTTTATGAACAAACTACTACTCTCCTGCCTTTTCATTTTCCATTCCCTGTGGGCTGCACGGGCACAGAATAATCTGGAATTGCATATTTCGCCGCGCCTTGGTACTGCATCGTTCGCACTCAATACGCCTGTTTCTGCCGGCTCTTACGATTACAAAATCACCCGTTTGGAATATTACATTTCCAAGATCAAGGTGGTGCATGACGGTGGTCAGGAAACACCTATGACTGACATGTACCTGTTAGTTCGCCCTGCCGTAGACAGTATGTACGATCTCGG
>JAEUUT010000115.1 GCA_016787415.1 Saprospiraceae bacterium
CTTTCTTTCACTGGTTAAATGATCAATTTCATCTCCAAAACGCTTCAAAAGTCCGTTCAAATCCAGGTTTGATTATTCACATTTTTGGCAAAATTGCCGCCGCTTTGGCTTTGTGGGTTTTCAACCCCTAATTCGCATGAGTTATGATGCTGTATTCTTGGCATTGTTAGTTGAGCAATGCAAGGTAAACTCCTCACCCCTCCTTTCATTCATCCCTATCACCAAGTGTACAACGAAAACACTCATAACTCATAACTCATAACTCACAACTCTACACCCCTCTTCCTTTCTCATGCAGCCGGCTGCTTACATATCTGTAAATATCAGGCACTGTTTCTTTGGTTTCTTCCAGAAACTCCCCAAGTAGCGGTATTTTTTCTGAATCGGTAGATAAAGCCAGTATGTACTGAAGCATATTATTGGCAATTGTCTGTAAGCCTTTGCCGGATTCCTTGTAGTTGGCCAGGTCATAGTACCAGGGAATCACGGGCAAATACGTCGTCTTTTTTCGATATTCCACATCGCGTTCCAGCAATCGATATTGCTGGGCAATACTCATAAGTTTGCCAAATTTCCCTTGTCGGAACAGCACCTCAAAATAGGCTGAAAAGAACAGGTGCCAGCGGTATTCAAACACCTCGCGGGCATACGCTTTCAGAAACGTGGCGGCATAACTTTCTGCATTTTTATATTGTCGGTTGGCATACAGGCTTTTGATGTAAAATGCCACGTATCCGATCTTGTTATGGAAATTTCGGATGTTTTTGACATCTGGATAGGCTGCCTTCATCACTTCTAGCGCTGCTGCGTAGCGCTTGCCACGCAGCAACACGGCGGCCAGGTTGTTTACATAAAATATGTAATCAGAGTTTTTACCGCGTATGGATAGATAACCGTAGTAGGCTGCTTTTTCGTAATCCTTGAACTTGGAATGCAGCAACAATCGCTGGCTATAATAATTGAGCAGCACCCTGCGCGAGTAATATTGCCCCCGCCCCAGCACCGTGTCCCAGTATTCGAATTTTTCCAGCAAAGGGGTGTATTGACCATAGTTGAGGTGAACAAATATTAACCTGATCAAGGCATAATATCGATTAAGTCCGTCGAGCGTCTCATCATAAAAAACCTCTGCCAGCCATTGCTGCCATTGAATGGACTCACCGGATACGGTTGCATACTGCTCTACAATGTCGAGGGTGGCTTCGTGCAGTTGCTCATAGGTCTGTTTTGATCGTGCGTATTGTTCCTTGTGCTTTGTCAGAAAATCATTAGCCAGGCGGTGTTCATCTCGGCGCAGCCGAATCAGCAGGAAATGCCGAAAAGCCTGTACCAGTTCATAAAATTTGATGAAGAAAAAATGGGTAGGCTGAAAATGCCGAATCGTACGAAACAACAAGCGCTCTTCCTCCGGCTCGATTGCGTCCGTGATAATCTTGCGCTCCATGTCGTTCATCCACTCAAATTGAATGTCGACGTCATTTTCTTCCAGGCGCTCTTTGATCCAGTTCTTCAGGCTGGAATATTTCCGCTTGTCGATCGCTTCATCATATGCCACAAAGGTGTCGATGCTTTTGCAGTTTTCATGCAAACGCTCCAGGATGGAACACTTTACAGGATCTGCAAATTTCTGCACCGACAATAGATAGGCTGTCTCCTGCGGGAGGAGCGTGGCAGCAAAGTCGGTGAAAGCACGCAAACGCATGGATAGAGGTGAGAGGTGAGAGGTGAGAGGTGAGAGAGTGAGAGGTGAGAGAGTGAGAGGTGAGAGGTGAGAGAGTGAGAGGTGAAAGAGAGTGAGAGCCGATTTAGATTACACCTGCCCTTTCACGGCATCTGCTTGAATCTATTCAGGCCATTTAACGTTTAACCTACAAAGAGCCCTGAAAGGGCGTATACAATAGCCCAGGGCAACGCCCTGGGAAATATAGATTGACCAAAAACATTACCCCATCCAAAAATTCCAAATACCTGCCAAAATTTCCCAATAATCTTGCAGCCAATTCACAACCTACCGTACACTCTACGTTCTCTCACTCTCTCACCTCTCACCTCTCACCTCTCACTCTCTCACCTCTCTAAACGGTTACGCCTCCATCCACACTAATTGTCGTGCCATTAATAAATGACGCTTCATCGGAGGCCAGAAATACATAGGCACTGGCAATCTCTTCCGGGCGGCCGAGGCGTTGTAGCGGTGTTTTTTCGCGGATGCCGTCCAGTACATTTTCCGGAATGGTATCCATCATTTCCGTGTGAATAAAACCGGGGGCAACCGCATTGGCGGTGATGCCGCGTCGACCGAATTCACGAGCCCAGACCTTGGTCATACCGATAACGGCTGCCTTGGTGGCCACGTAATTGGTTTGCCCGAAATTGCCGTACAAACCTACAACAGAAGCGGCAGAAATAATACGTCCCCAGCCTCCTGATTCCAGATAAGGATACACGGCTTTGGTGCAGTTGAAAACGCCCGTCAGGTTGACAGCAATGACCTGATCCCACTGTTCGGTAGTCATTTTTTTGAGCGATGCATCCCGGGTGATGCCCGCATTGTTGACAAGAATGTGGATGCCGCCGAAATCGGTATTTACACGGGCAGCAGCATCTTCAACGGCTTGCAGGTTGGTCGTGTCCACCTCATAGAACCGGACTTTACCCTCGAATTGCGGCCATTCCGACATCAGGGCTGCCCCGCGGCGTGCATCAATGTCCCAAATGGCGACCTGTGCGCCTTCCTCCAGAAATTTTTGTACCGTGGCTTTTCCAATGCCGCTGGCGCCGCCGGTTATGATGGCTATTTTGTTTTCCAAACGTTTCATAATCAATGTATTGAGTGCTTTGTTTTGACTAAGCGAAATTGAAAAATATTTCTGTGACAAAAGTAGATGTCGATGAAGCGTTGTACAAAGCCCGGCGTTTTTTTTTAAAATGAGAGTCAACCCTTTATTTTTTCTTATAAATTCCTGATAAACAGTTGTTTAAAATGTGAAAATTGTGTTTTGTGCCAATTAGTCCATAGCGGGAAAGAACTTAGCCCTGTTTTCATCTGACTGCTGCTACTATTCCTTTGTCTTTGGAAAATGTCCTGAATAGCCTAATAAAATTAGGTGAACGGCCGACTTATCCAAAAATGAACCTGTTATGGAAAATGCACAATGGTTTTGGCCGACAATGGGCTTGATAGCAGCATACGCCGCAGTTATTCTGGCGCTGGTCATCCGTGGCGCCCGGCGTACACGCTCCCTGAGCGACTATGCTGTGGGCACTGCGGGTTTTTCTCCGACGGTGGTAGGTTTGTCGCTTGCGGCCTCCATTACAAGTGCGGCCACCTTTATTATCAATCCCGGTTTTATTGCTGTATATGGCCTGAGTGCCTTGCTGGCATTTGCAGTGGTATTGCCGTTGGGGCTGGGTATTTCGCTGGTTTTTCTGACCAAGAGTTTCAGGCGGTATGGCGCCAGTATCAAGGCGCTTTCCCTTTCGCAATGGATCGGCCAGCGGTATCAAAGCAAAGGTTTTGCGCTGTTTTTTGCAGTATTATCCCTTCTGTTGATCACATTCATTGTGCTGATTTGTGTGGGCATGACCAAAGTACTGGCCCAGGCGCTTGGGGTAGAGGAGTGGGTTGTCTTGAGCGGAATCGTGGTATTTGTGTTTGGTTATATGATGTTTGGAGGCGCGAATTCAATGGTGTACACCAATACCATTCAAGCGCTTATAATGCTGGTCGTTGCGTTTTTGATGCTGGGCTCGGGTTATGAACATTTTAGTGCGGGGGTACACGGATTTTGGGAAAAACTGGCCGCCATCGATCCGCAACTGACAACGTTTACCAATGCATCCAGCCCGCTTTCGCGCGATTTTTTTGAAATATTTATTTGCAATTTCGTGGTAGGTGTGGCGGTCGTATGTCAGCCGCATATCATCACAAAATCCTTGATGCTACGTGATGACCGCGACGTAAACCGGTACTTGCTGGTTGGACTGACTACCGAAGCCATATTTTTTGCAGTGGTCATCACTGGATTTTATGCGCGTCTGATGTTCCCTGATTTGCATGTCGATGGACAGGCATTGCGGCTGGACGGTATCGTTTCTGCTTATGTTGTACGTGAATTCCCGGTATGGATTGGGCTGGTCGTGGTGCTTGGTTTGCTGTCGGCTGGACTATCCACGCTCGAGGGACTGGTTCAGTCTGTATCGACGACTATTACTTCAGATTTGATCCGTCCATTATTTGGCCGCTTTGTTGGCAGCGATGAACGTTATGTCTCCATTAACCGGTTTGTGATTGTCGCATTGGCCCTGATTTCTTTTTTTCTTTCCGCGTATCAACTCGAACATCCCAACCTCAGCGTTGGCATTTTTGCTCAAAACGGTGTTTACGCCTACTTCTCGGCTGCGTTTATCCCTGTTTTGTTCGGAATTTATCTGAAGAATACACCATCTATTGCGGTTATCGGCGCTTCTGTGATTGCCATATTGGTGCATTTCGGCACTTACTACGGCGGCATCACCGAATACCTGCAAGGGCCTGTGCGCAATCCGGCAGTAGCGGCTACGTATGCGATCCTGGCATCGGCCTGTACCGGTCTGCTACTGCATTTCTCTCTAAAAAAAACTACGGCATCATGAAAAAACCATTATTCCACATAGTGGCCTTGGTGGCCGCGAACTTACTGTTTATACTGCCTTGTCAGGGTAAAGCAATTCAAAATCAACCTGTTATGTCGACCGATAGCCTTCATTATATCCAACTACCCTCCGGAATCAGGCTGGCTTACAGCGATGAAGGCGCCGGCTCGACCACCTTGATATGGCTGCACGGGTTGGGCAGTAACCACAAGGCTTGGAAAAAAAACATAGCGGCCTTTTCCGCACAATACCGCTGTATCGCGCCTGACCTGCCCGGTTATGGCGCCTCTCAGCAGGGTGATTATGCCTATGACATGACCTTTTTTGCCAATACTGTACTTGAACTGGCAGACGCCTTGCACCTGAAAAATGTTGTACTGGTCGGTCACTCCATGGGCGGTCAAATTGCCATGCATTGTGTGTTGCAGTCCCCGCAGCGCTGGCAGAAACTGGTGCTGCTGGCGCCTGCCGGGTTTGAATCTTTTACGGAGCAGGAGCGCGCCTGGTTTCAGTTTGTCTACACACCGGACGTATTGAAAGCAACGCCTCCTGAACAGATTCGCAAGAATTTCGAAATCAATTTTCTCCATTTCCCGACAGATGCCGAATTCATGATTGCCGATCGAATGGCACTCCGGGATTCTGAAGGTTATGATGCCTATTGCCATATGATACCCAAATGTGTGCAGGGCATGCTACGCGAACCAGTGTTTGACAGGCTCCGGGAAATTCACTGTCCGACCCTGGTATTGTACGGAGAAAACGATTTTCTCATACCAAATCAAATTTTACATAAATCATTGACAACCAAACAGGTGGCAGAATCGGGCAAGGCGCAGATTCCTGATTGTACCTTGAAAATGCTGCCACAGGCCGGCCATTTCGTGCAATGGGAAGCCGCCGATGCTGCCAATGCGGCAATCATGAATTTTCTACAATAAACCATACTCCATACTCCCGTTTCGTACTCATTTCCTTTTCAACAAAACTGACTCATCACCATGAAGCAACTTGTTACCTTTTTATTGCTGCTCCTGGTTTCGGCTACCGCGTTTGCCCAGCGTGGTACTGTGACTGGTAAAATTACGGACGCCGATACCGGCGAACCGCTGCTCCGCGCCAGCGTAGTGCTAGAAGGCGCCGCCACGGGCGCATTCACCGATGCCTCGGGGATGTACTCCTTGGAAATTCCAGCCGGCGAACGCACCATCATCGTTTCGTATCTGGGTTACAAAACCGCTACCAGCAAAGTGACTGTTGTAGCAGGGCAGGCCGCCGCCCTCGACGTAGCCATGGAAACCACCTCATTCCAGGGCGAGGAAGTGGTCGTAACCGCTTCCCGGCGGGCAGAAAAACTGACCAATGCACCGGCTACCATTTCGGTGGTAAATGCGCAGGCTATCAGCGAATTGCCTTCATTCAATGTAGCCGAACTGCTGGGCCGCCAGCGTGGTGTCGACTACGTGCGCTCCGGCGTATTGGGTATTGGTATCAATGCACGCGGTTTTAACAGTGCATTCAACCCCAAAAACCTGCAAATCAATGACGGCCGCCTGTCGTCGCTTGTTGCAACGGGTTTGCCGCTGGGCGCGCTGAGTACGACCGTAAAAGAGGACATCGAGCGTATCGAAGTGATCCTTGGCCCTTCTTCAGCCCTGTATGGCCCGAATGCGCACAATGGTCTGCTGAATACCATCACAAAAGACCCGCGCACCTACCAGGGAACAACCGTAGCGCTGGGCGCCGGCAATCAGAAAGTATTCACCGCCCGCCTCCGCCATGCCACCAAAGTAAATGACTGGTTTGCCTTCAAACTCAGCGGCGAATACACCAAAGGCGAGGAATTTGACTATACCGATACCGTGTACAGCGTTGCTGGCGGTGTGGAATTTGCCAAATACCCGGAATACCTGCTCAACCGCGAGTTCAATTCGGCCCGCGGAGAAGCCGGACTGTATTTTAAGGTGGCACCCAAATCCGACATTATCGTAGGCTATGGCGCCAGCAACAGCAACAACATCGGCAATACCAATGCCGGTCGCAACCAGATTCGCGACTGGCGTGTAAGTTGGGGACAGGTGCGCTATGTGTCGCCTCACGTGTACGCCAACCTGTATCATACCTGGAGCCATACCGACTCGACGTATGCGATGAACCGCCGGACGCTCAATTACTGGTCGTATAAAAATGCGGGCGTAGACGAGGCTACTGCCCGTGCCAAATCCATTTCCACATTCAATTTTTACAATGCAGGTACTCAGTCTTTTATCGATCTGCCACGGGGTGCTTTGTTTCAGGACGACTCCCGCCGCCTGAATGGCGAATTGCAGTACAATAATTCGGTAGGCAAACTTTTCGACCTGATCGTAGGTGCTCAGTATCAACAGGATGTGGCACGAAGCAACAACACTTACCTGCTTGATAAAGGAGAAGATATCACGATCGGCCAGTTTGGCGGCTACGCCCAACTGGAACGCAAATTTGGCAAAATGCGCGCCGTAGTTGCCGCCCGCGCCGACAACCACGATCTGTATGGTTTCAACTTTATCCCCAAAGCAGCACTCGTGTACACCACAGATAAAGGTTCGGCCCGCATCACCTACGGAAAAGGTATTGCAGCGCCTACCATCCTCAACCTGTCGGCCAATATTTTCGGCGGCTTGTTGCTCGGAAATGGCGAGGGTTTCACCGTAACAGAAGTAGACCAGGCCACTCAATCCGTTGTAGGTACCTACGAAGTAGCGCCATTGAAAGTCGAAAAAATTCAGACGGTAGAACTGGGTTACAAGGGCCTGTTCGGCAGCAAATTTTTCCTCGACGCCAACGTGTACTATAATGCATCGCAGGATTTCCTCAGCCCTTCTATCAACATTGCACCCGAGCGCGGTTCTTTCGACCACGACAACAACCCTGCTACGCCCAATATCCCGCAAATTCGTGGTTATGCCACCAAACGCGGCGATCAGCCTATTTCCGAACTGACAGCCACCACCACACTGCCCAATGGAGATAAAGGCGCCGACATCGTGCTTACTTACGTCAATTTCGGTCAGGTAAATACCTACGGTTTCGATGCCTCGCTCAGTTATGCTTTCAGCAAAAAACTGAGCGCTACGATGAACTACTCCTGGTTCGGTTATGACATCGACGACACCGACCTGGCCAATGATGGCAACAAGGATGGCAAGGTGAACGAAAACGACCTGCCGATCAACACGCCTGCCAACAAACTCGGCTTGGGATTGAATTATTCCAGCAAGCGGCTGTTCGGATCCGTATTTGGGCGCTATGTGCAGACCTACGATTTCTTTTCCGGCATCAATGTGGCTGCTGCTACCAATACCGACCTCATTTATGGCGGCAATCCGGTGGTGGAAGGAAAGCGCGTTGGCACCTCGTTTAACTATGGTCCGCTGGGAGGCTTCTTCAATGTGGATCTGTCGCTGGGTTATAAATTCGGTAAACATTTCACCCTGGCAGGCCAGGTAGTCAACCTTTTTGGTTCGGAAGTGCGCGAATTTGTAGCATCGCCAGCCATTTCACGCCTCTATTCTGTAGAATTGAAAGTCGACCTGCCAGCACTGGGCGGTAAAAAATAACACTTCATACAATTGTTGCGAACAGGAGCCGGCTGTGGTTTTTGAAGGCCGATTTGGTGGTCTGCCATCACGGCCCGGTTCCTGTTGTTTCATTTTTCTTTTTTATGCAAAACGCCCATATCCTGTCTGTCGGGGCATATGCGCCAGACCTCGTATTAGACAATCAATATTTCAACGACCTGCTGGGTGAAGATGTAGGTACCTGGTTGAGTGAAAATGTTCACATTTACAGAAGACACTGGTGCTCCGAACAGGAAAGTACCGCCGATCTGGCAGAAAAAGCCGCCCTTCAGGCGCTCAAAAGAGCAGGGCTACAGGCGTCCGAACTTGATCTTATTATAGTGGCCACCGACACGCCGGAGTTTGTTTCTCCCTCTACCGCTTCCATCTTACAACATCGCCTTGGCGCTGCCCGTGCAGGGACTTTTGACCTGAATACTGCTTGTGCAGGGTTTGTTACGGCCCTGGATACGGCGTCCAAGTTTATCCAGGCTGACGCTCAGTATCAGCGTGTGTTGGTGGTTGGCGCTTACGCCATGAGTAAATACCTGAATAAAACCGACAAAAAAACCGTGACACTTTTTGCCGACGGCGCAGGGGCTGTTGTGCTGGGCGCTGCTCCTCGGGAAGCAACAAACGGTTTTCTGGCAAGCAGGCTGATAACGCGGGGCGAATACAACGAATGGATGGGCATTTATGCCGGCGGTACCCGCCAACCGCTGAATGCACAGGTGCTTGAAAACAAGGAGCATCAATTGCAGTTTGTTCGCAAATTTCCTAAAGAACTCAATCCGGAAATCTGGTCTGCCATGGCCCTCGAACTCAGCACGCGTAGCGGCATTGCCCTTTCAGATGTGACACAGTTTTTTATCACTCAAATCAATATCAACGCTATTTGGGAAACCCTCGATCGGCTTAATTTGCCCCATGAAAAAGGCCATACCATCATGCAGGAGTATGGTTATACCGGATCGGCATGTATTCCAATGGCATTTAATGATGCCTGGGAAAAAGGCTTGGTCAAACCCGGCGATGTGGTGTTTTTCATCGGCTCGGGCGGTGGACTTGCTTTTGCGGCCGCGGCATTTCGGCTGTGAATATGTGATGTGTTGATTGTTCATAATGTTCACATTATTCACAGGGCGTTGCCCTGTGCTATTGTATACGCCCTTTCAGGGCTACCATTCGGTGGCAATGAGTGGCTATTTTCTCACTTCTCACTTCTCACTTCTCACCTCTCACCTCTCACTTCTGGCATGGACTGGTCTTCCAAATGGGCGCTTTACAGCCCCGAAAAAATTGCTTTCAAGGAATACGAAACCGGGCGCACCCTGACCTTTGGCGAACTCAATCGCCTGGGCAACCGCCTGGCGCACCACCTCGTATCCGTGTTCAAAGTGAAAAGAGGAGATCGGGTAGCCGTACTGGCTGAAAATTGTCTGGAGTATATCGTATTGTTTGCAGCGGCACAAAAAACAGGGTGCATCCTGGTGCCGCTTAATTACCGGCTTTCAGGGGCTGAAATCGACTATTTATTGATGGATGCACGACCGAAACTGGTTATTAGCGAGGCAAAATTTCAGCACCTGCTCGATTCGGCGCCCTATTATTCCAAACTGCGCCGACGCTGGTCGCTGGAAGCGCTGGCTATTTATTGCGACAAGGCCATCTCAACCGATTCGGATGCGTTCTTCCCTGAAGCGCAAATCCGCGACGACGATCCGATTTTTATTCTATATACATCCGGCACAACAGGTTTCCCCAAAGGCGCCATGTACACCCATAAAATGTTGTTCTGGAACAGCATTAATACGGCTATGTCGTTGATTGTCAACACGGAAAGCCGAACGGTGAATGTCATGCCGCCATTCCATACCGGCGGCTGGAATGTGCTGACGACGCCGTTTTTTCACCATGGCGGATACACCTGCCTCATGAAAAAATTTGAACCCGCTGCGGTGCTGCACCTGCTGCAAGCCGAACGTACCACCTTGTTTATGGGTGTGCCGACCATGTTGAAAATGCTCGCCGATGAACCCGGGTTTGAGCAAGCAGACTTTTCTTCTTTATTGTATATCATCGTAGGTGGAGAGCCTATGCCGGTGCCCCTGATCGAAAAGTGGCATGAGAAAGGTGTGTTGATTCGGCAAGGTTATGGGATGACCGAGGTTGGGCCCAACCTGACTTCGCTGCACCAAAACGATGCTGTCCGGAAACGCGGCTCCATCGGACGCCCTAATTTTTATGTAGACATTCGGATTGTGGATGAACAAGGGCAGGGTTGCGCTCCCAACCAGCCGGGTGAACTACTGCTACGTGGCCCGATGGTGACGCCCGGCTACTGGCGCAACCGCGAAGCCACCCGCAAGGCGCTGGATGGCGGCTGGTTTCATACCGGCGACCTGGTACGGCAGGATGAAGAACAGTATATCTATGTAGTCGATCGGATTAAGAATATGTTCATTTCCGGTGGTGAAAACGTGTATCCTGCTGAAATAGAACGCGTTATGGTGACACAGTCGGCCGTAGCAGAGGCTTCGGTGATTCCTGTGCCCGATGAAAAATGGGGCGAAGTAGGCAAGGCCTATGTCGTGCTGCGACCCGGTGAGTCGCTTTCGGAGCAGGCTTTGCTGGAGTATTGCAGTACCCGACTTGCGCGGTTTAAAATCCCGAAAAGCGTGACCTTTATTGATGGGCTGCCCAAAAATGATACGGGAAAAATTAACCGGCAGGCGCTTAAGGCGTTGGGGTAGGGGAATAGCGTTTTTACAAATGAATGTAGCAGAAGTTCATTGAATGAATTTTTGCGATTGCGCCAGTTTTGTTAAAAACCTCTTCTGGTCGCATTTGATTGCCATCCTGCTTGTGCAGGGTGGCTTTTTTTATGCACAAAACTCCTTGGGGGTTAAGAAGTTATCTTAGTTTTGTTTAATTTTTACAAATAAATTTGATGATTAAGTTAAACAAAATGACACGCAGTTCGTTGTAGTATTACTTTACAAAAATGAGTATTACTTTCATTAACACAAATTCACTACTTTCAAAACCTTTCCAATCATGAAAAAATTTCTTTTTGGCGCCTTGCTGGCGATGAGTACTGTACTCACTGTAACCGCTTGTAAAGACGATGAAGAGCAACCCAAAAACATCGTAGAACTTGCACAAAGCGATGCCAATCTTAGCACCCTGGTAGAGGCTGTTGTGTATGCCGACCTGGCTGCTACCTTGAGCGGAGATACGGAATACACGGTTTTTGCACCAACCAATGCAGCGTTTGCTACCTTGCTACAATCGCTGGGCGTATCTAAAATCACAGATGTGGATAAAGCAACCGTGAAGGCCATCCTGCTCAACCACGTGGTGGCAGGTGAAGTTAAATCTGGCGCCATCACCACCGGATATGTAAAATCCGCGTCGCCATTTGGCAATACTACCAGTACGCTGAGCCTGTACCTTACCAAAAGTGGCGTAGGTGTTACCGTCAACAAAGACGTAAATGTGACCACCGCCGACCTCGATGCCAGCAATGGCGTGGTACATGTAGTGGACAAGGTAATTGCCCTGCCTACCATTGTGAACCATGCTTTGAATAACCCGAATTTTAGTACCCTCGTGGCTGCTCTTACCCGTTCCGACCTTGGTGTAGACTATGTAACACTGCTGTCAGGCGCCGGTCCGTTCACGGTATTTGCTCCTACAAATGATGCATTCGCTGCACTTCTGACAGAACTGGGCGCTCCTAGCCTCGCTGCTATCGACGCTGCTACCCTGAATAAAGTGCTGCAATACCACGTGGTAAGCGGCGCTAATGTGCTGGCTGCAACGCTGACAGAAGGACAGCAGGTCACAACTTTCCAGGGTGGAAAATTCACCATCAACCTGGCGGGTGGCGCTAAAATCAAAGACCTGAACAATCGTACCTCCAACATCATTATCACCGACGTACAAGGTGCCAATGGTGTGGTACATGCCATCGACAAAGTGATTCTGCCTACCCTGTAATCTGAGTACTGCTACTCTGAATCTGGTTTTTATACTGTAAGATGAGGCATCCGGATGTTTCCGGATGCCTCATCTCTTTCAGCAAATAGTAGGATATTCGATAGAAATAATATGGCCTTTAAGTCTACTAAACACACAAAAATCCCATTACCCCACACCAAAATCCCTCACGCCTTCCGATCTTGCCTCCAAACTTTACTCCTATGCACCCGAATCAGCAATTGATACAAACATTTTACGAGGCATTTTCCCGCAAGGACTACGCTGCCATGGGCGCCTGCTACCACCCCGATGCTACCTTTCGCGACGAGGCATTCGACCTTCATGGCCCGGAAGTGCCTGCTATGTGGCACATGCTATGCGAGCGCGGCAAAGACCTGCGCATTGTCTTTTCCGACATTGTGGCCGACGAGCAAAGGGGCTCGGCCAACTGGGAAGCCTGGTACACGTTTTCAAAATCGGGCCGGAAAGTACACAATGTGATCCATGCCGAATTCACATTCAAGGACGGCAAAATCTTTACCCATCGCGATACATTCCCTTTTCATCGCTGGGCGAAACAGGCGCTGGGGCTGCCGGGTTTGTTGCTCGGCTGGACGGGCTTTTTCCGTAAAAAAGTACAGGCCACCGCGATGGATGGCCTGCGAAAATTTATGCAATAGTCGGACTGTCGACTGTCGGACTGTTGACTGACTACTTCTTTGGCGTCGGGCAGGTCGAAAGCCCTACAATAGCATACAGCGGACAGAAACTGACCAGGCTGGTGAGTACAAAAACAGCGCCCAGCACGAGCAGGATGGTGCCAGCCAGTCCCGTTACGGTGCCAGTGAAATACAGTGCAGCAAAAACGATTGCAAGTACAATGCGGACGATTTTGTCGGTAGAACCCATGTTCTTTGTCATGGCGATTGAAATTTTAGGTGTGAAACAGTCGAATCAGCAAGGCTATCAGCGCTGCCATGCCGAGGCACAGGAGGCAGACGACAACCAGTTTGATCCATTTTGATTGGTGCATCTTTCGAAGTTGTTTGATGCTACAAATTTCGCCCGATCGCCGGTGGAGTTTTGTTACCTGGGTCACACAAGTGACAAAATGCGTATTCTGCCGCGCAACAATTGTATCATGCCGCGTTTTTCCATCTGTTTTAGCAAGCGAGAGGCCACTGCGCGCGCCGTACCAAGGTCGTCGGCTATTTCCTGGTGCGAAAGGTGCAGCACCAGGGTGTTGAGCAGTTCCGATTTTTCCCGAAGGTATTTTACCAGACGCTGGTCGAGGCTGGAAAAACTGATCTCGTCGACCATATCCAGCAATTCCTGAAAACGGGCAGAGTAGGAATCCAGCACAAAATCGTACCAGCCCGGGAATCGCCTGCCCAGCAGGTAGGCCAGTTCGCTGGGCACACCAATCACCTCCGTTTCCTGCTGGGTGATGGCTTTGATGCGACTTTTTTCCTGTTTCAGGGCAGAAGAAAGGGTGAGCGCACAACTTTCGCCCGGCTGAATGTAGTACAGCAGTACTTCATGTCCGGCTTCATCCACCCGCAGCACTTTTATGGAGCCGCGCACCACCAGCGGAATAACATGAATCGTATCGCCAGGATGAAGCAGCACTTTGCCGACGGGGATTTTTAAGTAAACAGCCTGCCCAACAAGTTGCTCATGCAGTTCCGGATGGTTAAATGCCGGGAAATGGCGGCGCAGGAGCATTCCGATGTCTACATTGTTCATGTGTTGTGTGGATCGATTTGTACGCCGAATCGCTGTTTAAAACCATCCCAGCCCTGTAGCCCGCCGGTGTGTACGGCCACGATAACGGCAAGTTCCGGAAAAAATCCCTGTTTAAGTAAATCGTAGAGCCCCCACATCATTTTTGCGGTGTAAATGGGGTCGAGCAGGATGCCGGTGATGTGGTGAAAATCCTGCACAAAACGAATCAGGTCGGGTTGGAAAGCCGCAAATTTCCCAAATGTGTAATCTGGGATGACTTCAAACGGCGGCCCTGCGTGCCCGAATGCATCCTGCATGTATTGTTGAATGCGGGGTTCACCCACGCCATAAGGCGCTGCGGGAAACACCAATGTTTTGCCCTGTAGACCCAGTCCTGCGATCAATCCGGCAGCGGTAGAGCCTGTGCCGGCAGGTATGGCGACGATACGATTTTCGGCTGCCACGTCTGGCGTTTGTTCCAGTATTTCGGATGCGATTCCCACACAGTTGCGTACGGCCGCCCTACCTGCGCCGCCTTCGGGCAGGTGCAAAAAATGTCCATACGAAGTTAGGATTTGTTGTACCGCATCGCTCTCAAATCCGGTATCGTACGCTGTTTTCCGAATCGGAATCAATTCCATTCCGCATGCCAGCGCATGGGACAGGGTAGGGTTGGCAGTATCTATTGCTGTGCCCCGGATGATGGCTGCTGTTGGAAATCCGCAGTGTTTGCCTGCTGAGGCGACAGCGTGCAGGTGGTTGGAAAACGGCCCGCCAAAGGTGATAATTCCTTCATACTCTTTGTCGAGGATGGCCTGAATAGCAGGCTCCATTTTGCGCCATTTGTTGCCTTGCACCACTGGATGCAACAAGTCGTCGCGCTTCAGATAGAGCGTGATACCCTGAGAACGGCCCGGATGCTCAGCAATCAGTGTAAGGGGAGAAGGCATAATTACTTAGTGGCACTCATATCCTGCTTTAGGCACTGCCGACTCGAACAAGGATAAATCGAGGTGCAGGCCGCGTTGCAGGAGCAGTATGCCAGCCAAGGTAAGTAGAATGGGTTGTACTACTTTCATTTTTGCCCGCCATTTGAAGCCCAGGGATCGGCCGGCCAGGTTTACCGTTAGTAAAAGAGGTAAAGTACCTACACCGAATAAAGCCATAAAGATGCCACCTTGCGCGCTGTCTGTGGTGGATATGGCTCCTGCCAGGGCAGCATATACCATGCCGCAGGGCAATAACCCGTTGAGCATACCGACTGAAAAACTGGCGCCGGCGCCGTGGCGGCGCATCATTTTACCTAGTTGATGCTGAATGGTGCGGGTGAAAGCGCCGAAACCCGGCAAAGCCGTTACGAGTCGTTCAAATCGCCAGGCCAGAACGGCCATTGCAATGATAAAAAATCCCGAAAGCAGGGACAATATTTGCTGAAAACCTGCAATAGCAATCCCTTTTCCCAATAACCCGAACAATACTCCCAGCAGGCTGTAACTCAATATACGACCGGTCTGGTACACCAGTATCTGTGCCACCACTGCCCGCCGCGCCGAATCGGGTAAAGGCAAGGCCAGCATGAGCGGCCCGCACATGCCAACGCAGTGCAAACTACCTGCAAGGCCGAGTAAAAGAGGCGTAAACATGGCATTCAGGACCTGTTCAGGCGTTGGGAACTATGAACGTATTTTCATAAAAATAGCCTTTGCCATTCGACTCCCAGTCGAGTTCGATGTGCCAGCGGCCAGGTGTCAGGGCGGTGGCCGGTATGCTCACAGCGCGGGTGTTGCGGATGTCTGTGGTAAAATCTTCCTGCACTGTTGCCGAACGATAACACTTGGCCGAACCGTTGGGCGAGGGCATGGAGGCCGGAAAAGTAACTTGTACCGACCGACTTGCTTCGTCGAAATGAACCACTGGAAGGCTGTCGAGGCTCGCGGTGTTTTGCTTTTTTACCAGGCGTTCCTGATAATTCAGGTCGAGGTTGTAATAGTCTTTTTGCATCAGTCCCGGATCGTATTTCCGAGAACGAATGACTGCGCTGACCATGACGGTTGCGAAAATGGCATACACCAGTACGATACCGGTTCCCCAATTGAATTTCATATGCAATGAGTTATTTTGTTGTGTTATTTCGCAGGCCCCATAAAATTCGTTTCCACATCGTCTATCTTCTTTCCATTGGAAATGATATTGATATGCAGGGGTGTTTTACGGCCGATCAGTTGATCGGTAGGCATTTCGATAAAGAATACTCCTTCTACTTTTCCACCTTTGGGAATACTGCCGGGTGCTTTACCTACCAGGGTGATTTTGCCAACCTGATTTTCAAGTTTTATCTCGACAGGAAGTTCCTTATTGGTTTTATTGATAAGAATGTACGTGTACAGGTTGCTCAGATGCGTTTCGTCTTTTTGCTGGTAGAGTTGGCCCGGCGAGCGCAAAATGATCGACTCGATATCGCCCCGGCGGGCAAGCAGGAATACGTCCAAAGCCAGCAGCGCAACCAGCACGGCCGTGTAGGCATACACACGGGTGGTGAAAAGTTTTCGGCGACCAGACTCAATGCCTGTCATGGAATCGTAGCGAATCAGGCCCTTGGGTTTATGCACTTTTACCATCACTTCGTCGCAGGCGTCAATGCAGGCAGTGCAGTTGGTACATTCCAGTTGGGTACCATTGCGAATATCGATGCCGGTCGGGCATACGGCAATACACAAACTGCAATCAATACAATCGCCCAAAACGGGTTCCGGGTTTTTGAGATCGGTGGAGGCGCCTGCAACAGCGGTGCGGATGGATTCGGCAGGGTCGTTTGAAACTGCAGGCGCGTATGCCGATTCAACAGGTTTAGATGCGGCTGATTTTTTCAGTTTGCCACGTGGCTCGCCCCGCACAAAATCGTAAGCCACTACGATAGATTCCTTTACAAGCAAAACGCTTTGAAGGCGGCCGTATGGACAGATGGTGGTACAAACCTGTTCGCGCAAACGAGCAAATACGCCGTAGAACAAACCTGAAAAAACGAGCATGGCCGTAAAACCACCCAGGTGTTGGCTAACAGGTTCGCGAATGATGGCCAATACTTTTTCAGTTCCGATAATATAGGCAAGAAAATAGTTGGACACAACGACGGAAATGGCAAAAAAGATCAGGTGCTTCAACCCTTTTTTCCTGATTTTTTCAGCCGTCCAGGGGCTTTTGTCGAGTTTGCGCTGTTCGCTGATCGTTCCCTCGATCCAGTATTCGATTTTTCGGAAAAACATTTCCATAAAAACCGTTTGAGGACAGACCCAACCACAAAAAAGCCGGCCATATACTACTGTAAACAGGATGATAAACACCAGAAATGTGAGCATGGCCAACACGAACAGGTGGAAATCCTGTGGCGTAAATACGAGTCCGAACAGTACAAATTTCCGCTCCAGTACATTGAACAAAAGAAATTGTTCTCCACCTACCCGAATGAAAGGCACCGTCAGGAAAATGACCAGAAAGATAAAACTCACCCATGTGCGGGCATTGTAAAACTTGCCGGAGGGCTTTTTCGGGTACAGCCAAATGCGCTTGCCCGTCTGATCTACCGTTGCGATGTGGTCGCGATATTCTTCAGTATCTTCCCACTGTGGCTGTGTGAATTCGGATGACATATTCTGATTCAAGTTGAATGATGCAGGAGTTATTTTGTCTGTTTCCGGCCTCGAAATGGGTATTTTTTTCTAACAGAATGGATACCACGTGAAATCAGCCGGATATAGGGTGCAAGTTCCGGCGAAAAGCAGGGGTGGCAGAATGACCTGTGTCATACGCATAGGTGACTTTATACAATAAAAATGGCCGGGCGTACATACGCCCGGCCCTTGAAACCATTTAATTGCATCAGACAGAGGAGGCAGCCTGAATACAAATCACATAATGCACACACACAGTGTACTTATTTTCCGGCAGGGGTGGTACCTGTTGCTGTCGTATCAGTTGCCACGCCCTCTTCTTTCCAAATTACACCTTGCGGCTCTTTTGGATTGGCCGGCTTGGTGCCATGCAGGGTCAAGATATAACTGGCCACTTTTTGCATATCCGATGGCTTGAGTTGTGATTGCCACGAAATCATACCTTTTTCTGGCACGCCGTATTTGATCGTTTTGAAGACATTTTTGATACCGCCACCGTGTAGCCAGTAATCATCGGTCATATTCGGACCTACACCGCCTTCACCAGCCTGGCCGTGGCAGGCAGCGCAGGTGTTTTTGAATATCAGTTCCCCTTCACTCAAGGCGGTGCCATCTGTAAGGGCCGTCACATTGGACTCATCGACTGCATTGGCTTTACCGGCAAGTGCCATGGCAACTTGTTTTTTGGCCACTTCTATCTCTTGCTGGTATTCTTCTTTTTGCGAAGGGCCATTTCCTCCAAAGTGGTAGTAGTACATATAACCTACTGCCCAGATAATGGTCAGATAAAACATGTTGATCCACCAGGGTGGGAGGCGATTGTCGAGTTCGAAAATGCCGTCGTGCGGGTGTTTAATCAGGATATCGCCTTCATTTTCGATCGGAACGGCATCTTCCCAGTATTTTTTCCGCAGGCGCGTCCAGAAGTCGTCGCCGGCAGGTACTGCACTGGCGCTGGTTCCTGGCAGCGCGGCGCCGCTTTTTTCGGCCTCCAGAGAAACTACACGTTTGTAGAGGAACTGATTGACCTTGATAATATAAATCATGGCGACGATAAACAATACGCCACAAGCGATGCCCAACACCCAGGTCATGATATTGGGTAATTGTTGGGTCGACGTTTCAGGTGTTGCAGCAGGAGCAGCCTGGCTGAAACCTTCTACCGCTGAAAGAAGCGCCAGAAGCAGGGTCAGGTATTTTTTAGATTTCATTTTTCAAATTATTGATTGTCATGAAATGTGTCTTCCAGCGGCAGGTGCGCCATGTGATCCATCTCCTCTTTACGAGATATGAACGCCCGGATGGATGCAATACAGAAAGTACCGAAAAACAACACCAAAGTGCTGATACCGAACCACTGTATGCCATCGACGGACTGTAGAAGATATTTGTACATGTTGATTGAAATTGAATGTTGAGTTGGTGGAACGGTGGAGAGTTGGAGTGGGTTGAGAGGTGGAGGTTTGTTACCCCAACTTCTCAACCACTCCACTTCTCAACTACCTAATCATTGTCCATCTGCCGGTTTTACCTTGATATCTGTACCCAGGCGTTGCAGATAAGCAATCAGCGCAGCAATTTTCTTGCTTTCGATACCTTGATCCTTAATGCCTTGCGATGCCAGGTTGGCGGCTACTTTTTTAGCCTGTTCTTCGGCATTCGACACTGCGTATTTCTCAAAATCGCGCGGATATGGGGTGCCGAGTGTACGTAGTGCTGTAATCCTGGCAGGCAGGGTAGACAGATCAAGCGGTTCTTCCAGCAAGTGTGCATAAGCCGGCATGATCGATCCCGGCGACATGGTGGTCGGGTCCATCATGTGGTTGTAGTGCCAACTATCCGGGTATTTTCCACCTTCCCGCATCAGATCCGGACCAGTACGTTTGCTACCCCAAAGGAATGGACGGTCGTAGATGTACTCGCCTGATTTGGAATATTCACCATAACGCTCGGTTTCACTTCTGAACGGACGAACCATTTGAGAGTGGCATCCCACGCAACCTTCGCTGATGTAAATATCACGGCCAGCAAGTTCGAGTGGGGTATATGGTTTGACTGTCGATATTTTTGGTACCTGGTTTTCGATAAATACCATCGGGATGATCTGAACGATACCGCCGATTGCGATCAGGATAGTGCTGAACAACAACATTTGAATCGGACGGCTTTCAATCCAGCGGTGCCAGTATTCGCCTGCGGTAGCCAAGTGGCGTTCGCGAGCAGGTGCTTCCGCATCTTCATTGGCCAAGAAAGAACCCTGGGCGGCTGTTTTGAACAGGTTGTAAACACCCAGCAATACGCCTACGAAGAACAGCGTACCACCTACTACGCGCATGGCATACATCGGAAGAATCTGCGTGACCGTATCCAGGAAGTTACCCCATGCCAGGGTGCCCTCCGGCGTAAATTCTTTCCACATCAGGGCTTGTGTCCAACCAGCCCAGTACAGCGGAATAGCGTATACAACAATACCCAGCGTACCCAGCCAGAAGTGTGTATTGGCTAACTTGGTAGAATACAGTTGTGTGCGGTACATGCGCGGCCAGAGCCAGTACAGTGCGCCAAAGGTGAGGAAACCGTTCCATCCCAGCGCACCAACGTGTACGTGGGCGATCGTCCAGTCGGTAAAGTGGCTGATGGCGTTCACCGATTTGATGGAAAGCATCGGGCCTTCAAAAGTGGCCATACCGTAGGCCGTAACGGCTACAACCATGAATTTCAGAACGGGGTCCTGACGAACGCGGTCCCATGCGCCACGCAGCGTGAGCAGACCATTCAGCATACCACCCCACGACGGAGCAATCAGCATGATGGAGAACACCGTACCCAGCGACTGAACCCAGTCGGGCATCGAAGAATACAACAAGTGGTGCGGACCGGCCCAGATGTAGATGAAAATCAGCGCCCAGAAGTGTACGATAGAAAGTTTGTAGGAGTACACCGGGCGATTGGCGGCTTTTGGCAGGAAGTAGTACATCATGCCCAGATAAGGCGTGGTGAGGAAGAATGCCACCGCATTGTGTCCATACCACCACTGTACCAGCGCATCCTGTACTCCCGAGAACAAAGGATAACTTTGCGTAAGCGTAACCGGCAGTTCGAAACTACGAACAATGTGCAGTACAGCAACCGTCACCCAGGTAGCGATGTAAAACCATATCGCTACATACAGGTGGTTTTCCCGACGCGTCAGGATGGTGCCGAACATGTTGATCCCGAAAACGACCCATACCAACGTAATCAGTAGGTCGATCGGCCAGATCAGTTCTGCATACTCACTGCTGGTGGTCATACCCATCGGGAGGGTGTAGGCAGCGCATAAAATGACAAACTGCCAACTCCAGAAGTGTATCCAGGAAAGTTTGTCGCTCCACATCCGCGCTTTTAACAGGCGCTGAAGGGAGTAATAAACGCCCATAAAAATACCATTGCCTACAAAGGCAAAAATGACTGCATTGGTATGCAGCGGACGCAAACGTCCGAAAGTAAGCCATGGGCCAAAGTTGAGCGATGGGTAAATGAGTTGCAGGGCAATAATAATCCCTACCAGCATTCCCACCACACCCCAGATAAACGAGGCAGTTCCGAAAGCCCTCGTAATCCGATTGTCGTACTGAAATTGTTGTATGTTGCTCATAAAGAGTGAATTAGGTTCGTCGCTTTATTTTACTTGTGATGTTTCTTCCGATACAGTGGCTTCCTTGTTTTCTGAAGTTCCAGATAAAGGCTCATCAAACAGAATCCGGACGGCAGGTGTGTACTCATCGTCGAATTGCCCGTTGCGTGCAGCCCACAGATATATCAGCAGAAAACCCGCAGCAAGGGCCAGACTAAACAGAATAAGCAATAGCATGATTTTCATCTTACCGAGTGGTGTTGTTTAAAAACCGGGTGCAAGATGGTAGGTTGATCGTTCCTGTTCGGATGATCCACGTCAGGAGGAAGGATGACTTTCGTCGGCGTAGAAAACGAGGGTAAATAAAAAAAATAAAATGTTTTAAATTGGTAAATTATTTTAAAACAAAAAAGTATTTTTGTGCGCCCTTTTTGAGCCACCCGGCACACGGATAAAATCATTTTTCACCTAAATACTTAATCTATGAAACAAATGAATGTGTATTTCACATTTGATGGCAATGCAGAAAAAGCCATGAATTTTTATGCTGCATGTTTGGGCGGCGTCATCGAGTTTATGCAATACTTCAAGGATGCGCCGATGGAATCGGAAGAATCGCAGAAAGACAAGGTCATGCATGCCACCTTGCGGGCCGGAGAAATTGTGCTAATGGCCAGCGATCAAATGCCAGGAGCGCCTGTGGTGAGCGGGAATCAAATTTCATTGTCGCTCAACTTCAACAGTGAAGCAGAACAAACAGATACGTTTAATAAATTGCTGGAAGGCGGTACTATTACGATGGAACTCCAGGATACGTTCTGGGGCGCCCGATTCGGTATGCTCACCGATCAGTTTGGGGTAAACTGGATGTTTAACTATGACAAACCTGCTTCTTAGAGGTGAGAGGTGGGAAGCGAGAGGTGAGAATTCGTAGAGTACACCTTAATACCCTTGATATTGGTTTGTAGAAATGTCAAGAATATTAAGGTGTACTCTACGAATTCTCACCTCTCACCTCTCACCTCTCACCTCTCACTTCTTATTTAGCCACCATCCCAACCACGCACCCACCAGGCCCCAGCCAACCACAGCGTCTACCAGGTAGCCGATAGAATTGGTTTCAAACCAAACTGTATTAGTGTAGGAAATCGTCAGGTAACCGATGATGCCTACTGCGAGTGATGACAAAAGAGTGGTCTGGAAGTTCAGGTTCTGGAATTTTAGGAGCAGCCAGACAAGCAGGAATACACATACAAAATCTACCAGTATTCCGCGTATCATATTCATACCCATATTGGTATTGAACGAAGTGTGGTAGGAAATAGTCGCCCAGGGCTTGCTACCTACATCTTTCATCATAGCCTCCTGTTGTTCAGGAGTGGCATCGGGCGGCAAGGTGGGTACCATGTACTGGCCCGATGCTGGAAGATTTTGGCTGAGGGCTTCCAGGATTTTTCCTTCATTAGGTGTGTAGGTGAATTCAGCGCCGTGTACGTTGAGCGCGGTCCATGACAAAAATTGCCAGAAGAATAGCAGGACGCCGCCTACCAAGGTTGCAATCAGTTGTTTTTTCATTGTTTTAAAATTTTGATGTTAGAAGGTCTCAGGTAGTCATAATTTGGAGCAATCGGGTAAATTCGGGCCCTAAATTAGAAAATTGCAAAACATTTGACCAAATTTTAAAACAAAAAATTTACACTTTTCTACAAACTGCTATCATTTTCCGGTCTTCCAAATCGGAAAAAGCAAAAATATAGGTCGATCCGCCATCTGGCAGTCCCAGTTTTTTGCGCACCTGTTCGGCATTGTCCGGGAAATTGCGTGTGCTGATATTCGCTTTGCCTTCTGGAACATGCATTTCCACTACTTTTCGGTCGTATTTGCACACAGTTTCTATGACAAAACTTCTGCCAGGCACTCCAGCAACAAACTCAGCAGAAGTATACAGGTGTGTGTGGGGGTGCAGTTTATTCAAGCCCAGTTTTAGTCCGAACGACTGGAACGCGCCGGCTTTGAGTACAGCAGCATTTGGCTCGTACAAAAAGTTCTGTGGTAATGCGTACTCGGCCCTTGCGTGATTTTCCTCGGCATATGTGAATTGAAAGTCGAGCACTTTATTATCCTTTTGTAGGTCGACAGCATGCAACATGGCCTGTTCCGGCAGGGCAGGGGCGCGTTCGAGCAGGTAAAGCACTTCCCGGCATTCGTCGTTCCACGATACTACCCACACCTGACTGACGCAACCCAGTTGTTTCAATGCCAGGTGAATATCTAGTAATGGCGCCGTTTTGAGCAAAATGCGCGGCGCTTTCTCCAGTGCCAATGATTTGATTTCCAGGATATTGGGGCTGCAATCCTCCAACATAAAAACCTTGCCTTTTCGGTCGTGCCGACGCGAAGGGTCGAGATAAATCAGGTCGAAAGAATCCTGTGTCGAGGTTAAAAAATCCGCTGCAGATGCATGTATGAAGGTCGTGTGCTCAATTCCCAGTACGCCGTAGTTGTGCCGGGTTATTTCCAGCAGATCCCGATTCATTTCCACATAAGTGACATGCTCGAAAGACCGCCCGAGAAATGCACAATCGATCCCCAGTCCTCCTGTCAGGTCAACCATTTTTTGTCCATGCACCAACCTGGCTTTGTAACGTGCCGTTGCTTCCGAAGAAGCCTGCTCCATCGATACAGCGGCAGGAAATTGCAAGCCCGGCCGATACCACGACGGTACTTTTTTCTGTATTTTCTGCAAAAAATCGACCTGCCCGGCCACATACGCCATAGGCACATTCGGGTATTTTTTTCCCGAAAGCGCAAGGCGTTGCGGGTCGTCGAGCCGGTGTTCCCAGATAAATTCCTGAAGAAGAGGGGCGGAAAGCATGGGGCGAAGATATAATGATGAATGATGAACGATGAACGATGAATGATGCGATGTTGCAAAAATTCATCATTCATCATTCATCATTTATCGTTCATCATTCATCATTCCTCCTTTACATTTGCCCCCTCTTGTAAAGAAAGCACTTACTACGTTGATGGAAAAGCACAGGATCCGGCGGGAAGACGCACTGGAATACCATTCCAAGGGGCGCCCCGGAAAAATTGAAGTGGTACCCTCCAAGGAAACAGAGAATCAAAGAGATTTGTCGCTGGCATATTCGCCGGGTGTTGCCGAACCCTGCCTGGCCATAGCCGAAAATCGGGAAGATGTGTACAAATACACCGCCAAGGGCAATCTGGTTGCCGTCATCACCAACGGAACGGCGGT
>JAEUUT010000129.1 GCA_016787415.1 Saprospiraceae bacterium
GAACTGGCACACGGTCGCCACAAAATCAAGTGGATCGCCGAAGACGGTTGCGGCAACGAGGCTGTATGCGAGAAAACATTTGAAATCCGCGACTGCAAACCACCGGTTGTTGCATGTGCAAACGTGAACATCAACCTGATGGTAGGTGGTATGGCTACCCTGTGGGCAAGCGACTTCTTCCTGTATGGCGATGACAACTGCACACCAGACAACATCCTGGAGCCAACGGTAGCGGTTATCCGCGCTGACGAAAACCCAGGCAATGTTTACCCGGCTGACCAGCCTCAGAGCGTAGTAGTAACTTGCGACGACGAAGGCACAGACGTACCAGTACAGGTATGGCTGGTAGACGCAGCAGGCAATGCTGACTTCTGCATCGCATACGTAAATGTTCAGGCTAACGTAGTTGGTTGCGATGGCAACACGCCTTCTGCTACCGTTGCAGGTGCCCTGCGTACTGAAACACTGCAAAACATCGATCAGGTGTCTGTAGGCTTCAACGTATCGCCAAACCTGAACAGCACACAAGTTGTAGATGGTAACTACGCGTTCACCAACGTACCAATGGGTACCAACGTAACCGTAACACCTGCAAAAGACAACGATCCGCTGAATGGTGTAACCACGTACGACCTGGTGCTGATCTCCAAACACATCCTGGGTCTGGAGCCGCTGACGACGCCTTACAAAATGATTGCTGCTGATGCTAACCGCTCTGGCTCGATCACCACGTTCGACATCGTTGAGTTCCGCAAACTGATCCTCGGTATCTACGAAGAACTGCCTGGCAATACTTCCTGGAGATTTGTAGAAAAAGCCTACAACTTCCCGAACCCGGCTAACCCGTTCCAAACGACGTTCCCGGAAAATATGTCGATCAACAACCTGGCTGCCAGCTACATGAATGCTGACTTCGTAGGTGTGAAAGTGGGCGACGTAAACGCTTCTGTAACTGCAAACGCAGCACAGGCTGCTGAATCCCGCTCTGCCGGTACGATGGTATTTGACGTGAACGCTGCATCTCAGTCTGTAAAAGCAGGTGAAGAAGTGGTTGTAAACTTCAAAGCCGCTGACAAAATGCTGGGCTACCAGTTCACGATGAACTTCGACGGTCTGGAAGTAGTAGAAGTGATCCCGGGCGCTAACATGACGAAAGACAACTTCGGTGTGTTTGCTGATGCTATCACAACTTCTGCTGAAGGCAACGCTACTGATTTCGCTGTGAAATTCCGCGCTGTGAAAGCAGGCCAACTGTCCAGCATGCTGGGCGTATCGAGCCGCATCACCAAAGCAGAGGCTTACACAGAAGGTGGCGAACGCAATGAAGTAGCCTTCCGCTTCGACGGCGCGAATGGCCCGATCGTTGGCACTGGCTTCGAACTGTACCAAAACCAGCCGAACCCGGTTGTTGGCAAAACCAACATCTCCTTCAACCTGCCTGAAAGCGCAGCGGCTACGCTGAAAATCACGACCGTAGAAGGCCGTGTAGTAAAAGTAGTGAAAGGCGCCTTCGCAAAAGGTCTGAACACCGTAACACTGAACCGCGCCGAACTCGAATCCGGTATCCTGTTCTACGAACTGTCTACCTCGAACAACAGCGCTGTTAAGAAGATGATCATCGTCGACTAATCGGTCGATCCTGACATCCCGAATATGGAGCGGGCGTGTGGCGAAAGCCATGCGCCCGCTCTTTTTTTATGTGTTAGGGTGTTTTAGTGTTTTGGTGTTTTTGTGTTTGGGTGTTTTTGTGTTTTTGGGGTGCTTCGCTCAAGCATTTTTCAAATAGCCTGAGCGAAGCACCCCAAAAACACAAAAACACCCAAACACAAAAACACCAAAATATACAAAAAAATAGCCTTTTTGTCGGGAATCTCTTTTTTGGCCCGCTTTTTGAAAAGTAGGATGTATTGCTTTAATCCCTGCGTTGTAAAACGTTTCCCGTTCCTCCTCTGGAGGTAATTTCATGACATCATTTCAATAGAAATCCAATTGTTAGCCATGATTTCTGGTGTACGTCGCAATGTATTCCTCGTGGTATTCGGGCTCCTGTCAATGGCGGGCTCCCTTGCTGCACAGGTAGGTTTTACCCTGCCATTTGTCAATAACGCCACCCCCGGCAGTCCGCTCAACATGCCAGTTCAGGTAAGTGGATTCAATAATATTGCGGGTGTGCAATTCGTGATTACCTGGGATCCCCAGGTGCTCAATTTCCTCACCGTTGATAGTTACAATCTCCCTGGCCTCGATGCTGCGGAGTTCAATATTTCTGAAGCCGCGAGCAATGGCATTCTGCGTTTTGCATGGGTGAGCGACAACCTGACGAGCGGAACTACACGCCCTGATGGCACGACCATTTTCCGCATCCGCTTTCAGGTGATGGGATCGCTCAACAGCAGTACGACGGTTAATATCACACAAATTCCACCTACCAGTTTCGAGATCAACCAGATTGTAAATGGCAATTTGCAGGCATTTGGAATCGACCAGGCGCAAATCACGCCAGGCTTTACTGCGGTAGGATTTTCAGTTGGAATTCCGGATATTTCCAATGATTCAGACTGGGCTGTGCGCATTGCCCCCAACCCATTCTCGGAAACGGCTCAGGTATTTTTTGATACCAAAGAAACTGCTGATATTCAGGCAGTTGTAACAGATATTGCCGGAAAAATTATACTGGAAAAAAAGTTTTTTTCGCTCCCGCCGGGTCAACATGGCATGGAAATTGCCTCTTCTCAGTTACGCGAAAAAGGCATGTATTTCCTGATACTGCGTACTGATAAAAGATCGTGCGTACGGCCCTTATTCCTGTTTTGATTCACATTTTATTTCATCATCATCCCACTTCCGCGTTAAAGATGAGACCGATTACAAGCATCCTCGTTGCAGGACTGTTATTCATTGCCCTTCAAATGTCGGGGCAGTCGCTGATAACCAGTTTTAACCCTGCCACAATTACCTCTTCGGTTGGTAGCACCGTGACGCTCCAGTTTAAAGTCACGAATTTCACCAACATTTCCTCCATGCAGTTCCCGATCAAATACGATCAAACGAAATTGTCGTTTGTATCGGTGAACGGCTTCACATTGCCCGACCTGTCGGCCGGCAACTTCAACGCCATACCGGCGCAAGGGGTGGTTCGTTTCACCTGGTTTCCAGATCCGGGTCTGAACCCGAACGGGGTGACGGTGCCGGATGCTACCACTATTTTCACCATTTCCTTTTCCGTATTGGCACAAGGCGCTACTACCGTTAATCTGGCGAACAACGTAGCGCCCAGCATCGAGGTGATTCGCAATGGCGCACCCATAACCGTTTCCTACCAGGCGGGCGGCTCCACCATCACTGGCGGCTCGGGCGGCGGCGGCGGCAATCCCAACACCTTTCAGGTGGTAGCCAATACCATTTATATTCCGAAAGATTCTATCCGCTGCATGCCGGTAACGGTCAACAACATGACCAATATCATCTCTGCACAATATGCCATGCACTGGAATACTTCGGTGCTGCAATACCAGAATACAAAGGCATACGACCTGCCTTACCTGACGGCTTCCGACTTCAATGTGCCCGCTACACCAGCCGGTACCCTGCTGCTCGGCTGGGACGACGAATCACTGCAAGGTGTTACACGCGCTAACGGCCACAAAATTTACGAAGTGTGTTTCAAAGGTGTCGGTGCAGCGGGTACCAACTCGCTGGTTACGATTGACGGCGTGGGCATCCCGCCAAGTTCTGGCACTGCGGAAGCATACAATACTACCAACCAGAATGTATGGGGCGCAACTTCGGGTGTAACGGATACCGTGTTTGTCACTGCTCCGCCGCTGCCCAATACCAGCCTGACCTTCACGGCTGATAAAGACTCCGTACCAACCGGTGCACAGGCTTGCGTGGATGTGAAAGTCCTGAATTTTACAGACATCGTGGCCATCCAGTTTGGTATGACCTACGACCCGACGAAACTGCAATTCCAGTCCATTAATGCAGGCGCCAACCCGCTGGGCGTACAAACAGGTGTAAGTGGCCCCAACTTCGTGGCGCCACCTACGATTCCTGCCGGTACTATCCGTTTTATCTGGGACGACAGCACGGCGCCATTCGGCGTGACAGTGCCCGACAATACAGCCATTTTCTCTGTGTGCTTTACGGCCGTAGCGCCATCCGGTACTACTACCCCTGTAACCATCGGCAACGTGACAGGCCTGCCTGCCGCATTTGCAAAAGAAGGTGTAGGTGAAATTCCTGCCGTGATGAACAACGGACATGTGTACACAACCGCACAGCAACCCTGCTCAGTAACCGGCACGGCTACCAATATTTCTTGTGCAGGCCAAAACAACGGTTCTATCAACCTGACCGTATCGGCTACTTGCCCGACGCATACCTACGCATGGGCTGGTCCAAGCGGATACACCGCATCTTCGGAAGACATCGCCAACCTGGCAGCAGGTAGTTACACCGTAACGGTATCGTTCTCCGGCGGCACGACCCAGACGGCTACCTTTACGATTACGGCTCCGACTGCCATCAGCGCTACGGCAGTGGCTACTCCGACCAACTGCTTCGGCGGTATGGACGGCGCTATTACCCTGACCCCGAGCGGTGGCACGGCGCCTTACACCTATGCATGGTCGGGCCCGAATGCCTACACGTCCAATGTACAAAGCCCTACCGGCCTGAAAGCAGGTAGTTATACCGTAGTGATTACCGATGCCAGTGGATGCACGTTTACGCCTCCGGCTGTGACGGTGTCGCAACCCAATGCTATCAGCCTGCCTTCGAATCTGTTGGTGGTGAAAAA
>JAEUUT010000131.1 GCA_016787415.1 Saprospiraceae bacterium
GGCAGAAAGAGCGGATTTTGTTGGCAGGCAAGGCTTATTTTGGAGGGAATAGCCGGAGGCTATTGCCGAGAAAATAGCCGCAGCATGCCGACAAAAGACGGTTTTCTGCTCCGATGAAATTAACTCAAACAACTTCTAAGAAACCGTCTGCGTTACCGCAATTTCAGGAATGGAACGGCTTTTTTCTTTCCATCTGCGGTTTTCATTTGCACTACATAATAGCCAGGCAGCAACGATGCTGATTGAATCGTAAGTAGTTGATCTTGAATTTGATATGACACTTCCATTCTCGCCCCGTTCTGGTCGAACACGTTCACATTCTGTACCCCATCGGGTGGTATGACAATAGAAACGTCTGTATTCGCAGGGTTCGGAAAGCCGGTGAATGCGAGCGCATCCGGTTCGGGCGTGGGAGTGGGGGCATCCGGCAGATGAAAAACAGCCAGTCGCTGTCGGCTCGTTCCATCGATATTTAAAAATTTGCCGGCTACAAACAACAAAGAATCATTACCTGCCAAAGCCAGCACTTCGCCATCGGGATTGGGTTGCCAGGCATTGATCGCGCCAGTAGTTTTATGAAACAGTACCAGGTTTTTGAGGCTTTGCCCATCAAAAGAAGCAAAGTCGCCGCCTGCCAGCACCAGGCTGTCATTTACCAAAAGCATGGATTTGACATATGCATAAGGTTGCCCACAATTAAAAGGCTTCCAGGTGGTCGGAGTACCCGATAAATCCGTATTTGCCAGGTAACATTGATCCATACCATGTAAACCCCAAAAGAATCCGCCGACAAAAATCTGGTCGTTGGATGGTAGAATCGAGTACATCGTATTTCCAGGGTTGCCCACTGTTGGATTCCACTGCAATAGAGCGCCACTATACCGATTTACAGCAGCAAATCCTTTCCGTTCCGCGCCGCCTACCTTATAAAACGGGCCGCCGAGGTACAAGGCTTGCCCGTTCATTTCGATCAGGTTGACAGGAATATCCGTACTGACATTCAGCGCTGTAATTTGATTCAAGTCGAGGTCGATCGCCGCCACATTTTTGCGCGCCGCGCCGTTTACAGAAAGGAAATAACCTGCAAAATACAGGATGTTATCTGCAATTTTAAGGCTTGCAACGGTCCCCGTCTGCATACCTGGTATTCCAGGAAATGAAATACTGGGATTGAACGTATCTACAGCGCCCGATACGGAATCGACCGCCGCAAGCGCATTTCGAGAGGCCCCATCCACTTGCGTGAAATGACCACAGAAGTAGACTTTTCCGCCACGGGCATCTATATCCACCACATCACCGTTCAGGTGTGGAGCCCAGGAAGTCACCGATTTGGAAGGAATATCGATGGCCGCAATATTGGTGCGGGGCAATCCGCCTACCATGGTAAAAGAGCCGCCCAGATACAAGGTGTTTCCATGCACCAACAGTGTGCTTACCGTGCCATCCACAGTAGGGAAAGCCGGATCAAGCGTTTGGGAACATACCGTAGAAAGGCTCAACAAGAGCAGAAAGGCAGGGAAAACTGCTGCGTACAAGATTGATTTCATCCGTTTTGTATTTTGTCTGATGTAAGACCGTTTTTCCCACTAAAAACGTTGCCAGCGAAGATTCATATCAAACGAAATGTCTGCTACTGGCAATTTACCTCACCCGTTGATCCGCCGCACACGCCCGTTCACCAGCGCATCCAGTATTTGAAAAACGATCAAGGGTTTCTGAGTCTGCCAGTTGATGTCGTTGTAATCTTCTCCAAAATGCACGTAATGTTGCAGGCGAGCAGCGTGCATTTCCTCCTCCACATGCTGTCGGGTATTGAGAATGGCAATCCAGCCTCCTTCTTCGTGTACTTCTTCGGCCCATTCGGCGTAGTAGTCATCGTCGGGTGAGGCGTGGAAATTGAGCACGTTTTCACAGAAAAGCACGAATTTTGTGATGCCTTTGTCGTAAAGCGGGTCTACGAGTTTGCGTTTGAGGAACATCACATCGTTGTGCAAGGTATCATTCCACTCGCCAATCAGTTCGATCAGGGCAAAATGCTCGTCGTAGTCTGCAAATAACAACTTGCAATATAGCGTAGACGACCCGATGGAGTCCCATTGCGGGTGCAGGTAAAAATTATACAGTCGATGGCTGTATTCAAATTCACTGTATTGCCGACCAAAAAAGGGAGAATCCTTGTCTTCCTCTGCTGCATATAGGTCGCGCCAGCGATAAAATGGTTCAATTTGATGCATGACTGGGCAAAAATAAAGAAGGACATCAAAAAAATGGTGAAACGTTCGATTCAAAAAATCGTTGTAACCGGCCCTGAATCTTCCGGGAAAACCATGCTGGCGCAGGCGCTGGCCGAGCGTTTTCAAACGCGTTGGGTACCCGAATTTGCCCGCTACTATGTGGCAAATATGGGTCGACCCTATACGCACAACGATCTTGCGCTGATCTATCAGGGGCAAAAAAACTGGGAAACGTGGTTCTGTAATAATATGTTCCACTCCCCTGCCCTACCCGTACTGGTTTGTGATACGGACTGGACCGTGCTGCGTATCTGGGAACAGTACGGATACCCGGGCCTGCCGTCTGTTTTGCCCGAAACTGATTCGTGGGAACAGGCAACCGATACCTTTTACCTGCTCTCTACGCCCGATTTTCCCTGGCAGCCCGATCCCTTCCGCGAACACCCGGAAGAGCGCTGGCAGTTGTTCGAACTGTATCAAAATTTGATGGAAGAGCGGCATTTGCCATTCCTGAAAGTGGAAGGCAGCCTGGAGAATCGTTTGGCTCAGGTGGTGGGTGTGTTGCTTGGTAAATCCTAGAAATAAGTCGTTGGTTATCTCATATCTTTGCGCCCATACTCATTGGGGTGCCGGCTCGTCCGGCTGAGATTACACCCATCGAACTTGTCCGGGTAATTCTGGGTAAGGAATGAAGCGGGTAGTGGCATCACTACGCGTCCGAAGCCCCTTCGGAAGGCGGATGTTTCACTCAATATGTTCTTTTTTAATGGTTTACAACCAAAAATGGCGGATTTTTTCCGCGATTTCACCGGCCCTCAGGCTTGTTTTTCTTTCGGTATTATTACCATTTCTCCACCTTTCTGCACAACAAATCACCCTCGACTCGCTGGCTTTGCGCACGGTCGTGATACAGTCGACCCGTGCCAGCAGCAGCCACCCTTCTCCGCACACCAACTTCAGTGCCGAGCAAATTAGCCGAATGTACCATGCCCAGGACGTTCCCATGCTCCTGAGCGCGGTACCTTCTTTGGTGGAAAATTCGGACGCAGGTACAGGTATTGGATACACCGGGCTGCGGATTCGGGGCAGCGACCCTACCCGGGTAAATGTGACGGTCAATGGTGTGCCGTTTAATGACGCGGAAAGTCAGGGCGTATTTTGGGTCGACCTGCCCGATGTAGCCACCTCGGCTGCTGAAATACAGGTGCAACGTGGCGTAGGTACCAGTTCGAACGGCGCAGGCGCATTCGGCGCTACAGTGAATATCGACCTGTCGAAAGTGGTGCCCGAGCCTTTTGCCACGGTAAGCAATACCCTGGGTTCGTTCAACACGCGCAAACATTCGGCTTATCTGGGCACCGGATTAATGGGGAAATTTGCTTTTACCGGGCGTATTTCCACCATAAAATCAGATGGTTATGTGGATAGAGCCAGCGCCGACCTGCGTTCTTATCACCTGAGCGGCGCATATATCGACGACCGACAATCGTTTCAGGCGCATATGCTTTCGGGGTATGAACGCACCTACCAATCCTGGAATGGTTTGCCAACCCAATACCTCGATACCCAACGCACCTACAATTCCGCAGGTACCGAACAAGCAGGCAGCCCGTACAAGGACGAAGTGGACGACTACACCCAACGCCATTATCTGGCACACTACAAATACCTTTTTAGTCGCGCCTGGAGCCTCCAACTCAACGGGCACTACACCCGAGGATATGGTTATTACGAGCAATACAAAGCAGCCGAAAAAGCCGCTGACTACGGATTGGCTACCTGGGGCGACAGTACCCTGCATCAAACCGATCTGGTGCGCCGCCGCTGGCTCGACAACCATTTTTATGGAGGCACTTTTGCCTTGCAGTGGACGCCTTCGGCGTCCCAAAACAATGTTTTTTTGCTGGGCGGTGCCCTTAGTCGGTATGAAGGCAGGCATTATGGAGAAGTTATCTGGACACAGGATGCGCCAAGGGTACCCAAAGATTTTGTGTACTATGACAATGACGCAGATAAAAGGGATGCCAATATTTTCCTGAAATGGGAAAGTCAGGTCCACGAAAAATTGCGCACTTTTCTGGATGTACAGACGAGGCATGTAGAGTACAAGTTTCTGGGTTACGACAACAACCTGAACAATGTTACACAGGCAGCGGCGCTAACATTTTTCAACCCTAAACTTGGCACAACGTACTCATTTTCAAACAAATGGATACTTTCTGGCTATGCTGGTGTAGCCCATCGGGAACCCAACCGCGATGATTACACCCAGTCGACACCCAGCAGCAGACCGCGCCCTGAACGCCTGATCGACCTGGAAACAAGCCTGAAAAAATCGGCGGCCAACTGGAGTGTTTCAGCCAACGCCTATTTCATGGGATACAAAGATCAACTGGTGCTCGACGGGCGGCTCAACGACGTTGGGGCCTACATTCGCACCAATGTTCCCGAAAGTTATCGGGCAGGGCTCGAACTGGAGGCCACGGCACGCATCACCAGTCGTTTGGTTATCAACGCCAATGCAGCATTTAGCCGCAACAAGGTGAAAAACTTTGTGGAATACCGCGACAACTGGGACGATGGTTCGCAGCAAAGTATTGTATACACCAATACCGATTTGGCGTTTTCGCCCAACATCGTAGCACGTGCGGAAGCCCTGCTGGATGTCGTACACAACACCCGGCAACACCTCAGTCTTGCACTCTCCGGAAAATACGTTGGGAAACAATACCTAGATAACACTTCCAGCGAATACGCCACTTTGCCTGGTTATTTCTTCTCCGACCTGCGGCTGAACTGGAACCTGAAAAATATGGTGG
This sequence comes from Saprospiraceae bacterium, assembly GCA_016787415.1. GTDB lineage: Bacteria > Bacteroidota > Bacteroidia > Chitinophagales > Saprospiraceae > M3007. Next base: position 5,057 of record JAEUUT010000131.1, read on the forward strand.
GAAAAAATATCGCGGTCATTTTCTCAGTCAACAACCTGTTCGACCAGAAATACTCGTCCAATGGATGGGTGTATCGTTTTGTTTCAGCCGGTTACGACCCGCGCCCCGACGACCCCTACACTCGCCTCGAACAGAATAATGTGTACCACCAGGCGGGTTTTTTCCCGCAAGCCCGAAGAAACTTGATGGGGACGGTGGTGGTGGAGTTATGAGTTATGAGTTATGAGTGTTACGTACAAACTCTTTGCTTCTCTATTGACAAAGCCAAGAATTGGTACGTAACACTCATAACTCATAACTCATAACTCATAACTCTTTTATGCTTTTAATCCCCGGCAATTCTTTCCCTTCCATAAACTCCAGCATGGCGCCGCCACCGGTGCTCACGAAACTTACTTTTTTAGCCAGTTTGAGTTGGTTAACAGCGGCCACGGAATCGCCGCCGCCGACCATCGTGAAGGCGCCTTTTTTGGTAGCGGCTGCGCAGGCTTTTGCTACCACTTTAGTACCATTTGCGAAGGCTGGCATTTCAAATACACCCATCGGGCCGTTCCAGATCACCGTTTTGCTTTTGCGAATGACGCCCGCAAACTGGCGAGCCGCAGCAGGGCCGATATCCAGACCCATCCAGCCGTCAGGGATTTGATTGCTGAGCGTTACCTGTGTGGCGGCATCGGCGGCAAATTTATCTGCACACACCGAATCTTTGGGGAGCAGGACTTTTACGCCCGCACTTTTTGCCTTTTTCAGGAATTCCTTGGCTACAGACACCTTTTCGGCTTCCACGAGGGAATTGCCCACGGCACCTTTTTTGGCTAAAAAGAATGTATAGGCCATCGCGCCGCCAATGAGAATATTATCGGCGTAGTCGAGGAACTTCTCCAGCAACAGGATTTTATCGCTCACCTTGGAACCACCCGTCACGCAGGTAACAGGGCGTTCCGGATTGTTCATGGCACGCGTGGCATTTTCGATTTCGCGCTCCATCAGGAAGCCGAAAGTCTTGTGATTTTTATCGAAATACTGCGCTACAATGGTTGTGCTGGCATGTGCGCGGTGTGCAGTGCCAAAAGCGTCGTTGACATAAATATCGCCCAGGTCGGCGAGTTTTTTTGCAAAAGCAGGGTCACCTTTCTCTTCTTCGGCATAAAAGCGGGTGTTTTCCAGCAGCAATACTTCACCCGGTTTGAGCGCGGCGGCTTTTTTCACGGCTGATTTTCCCACGCAATCGTCGGCAAAATGCACCTTGGTTTTCAGTTTTTTCTTCAGGTGTTTCACTAAGTGTTGCAGAGTAAATTTCTGCTTGTTGATGCTGCCGTCTGCGTTGAGTTTTTCCAGCGGACGCCCCAGGTGCGACATCAGAATGGCTGAGCCACCTTGTGCCAGAATATGCTGAATGGTGGGAAGCGCTTCGCGAATACGGGTATCGTCTGTGATCTTGAATTCCTTGTCAAGCGGCACGTTGAAATCGACCCGAATCAGCGCTTTTTTGTCTTTAAAAGAGAGATTCATATAGAGGTGTTATTGTTTGGAATGTTTACTGAAGCGGCAAATGTAACAAGCGTATGGCGCGATGAAAGCGGATATTCAAGGTTTTTTCATAAAAAATGACATTGGGTGTTCACAGCAAGGCCATAAAAAACATCCTGTGTGGAAGGCTGGAACTCAAACCATTTTTATAAACTCCATATGTCACGCACTTATCTGCTTATTACGTTCCGCTGTGCCATTATTCTGTATGGCATGCTTGCTGCAAGTGCCCTGGGCGCACAGGCGCGTTATGATTTTCCCTGGTGGGATTATCGAAGCCCTTCCTGGCTGAATGGCCGCGTGGGTGTCGGCATGCAATTCAGCAATCAGAACCGGCAATTGTATTTTTTTACCGAAACGGACATCTGTTTTTCATGCGCCTACAATTACTTCGCCCGGCCGCCAGAAAACCTGCAAGGCCAACTGCGCCGCAACAAGTTTCGAGGAAACCTACACCTCAAATTACAAACCAGCAAGGATTTTTCCCTTTATGGCACTCGTTTTTCTAAAAATTCCGAAGACATACAGTTTCGGAACCTCTCCTGGACATACCTGACCAATGTGGGTATTTCAGCCGACTGGGGGCTGTATCGTACCTGGCGGGTGGCCGACACGGAGACGGGTGATCTGTTGCCCAAATTCCGAAAAAGAAGCCGTATTCGACTGCGTTATGACTTTACCTCCCGTTACCATTCCTATTACTATCGCAAACTCAGCAATACGGTCGGTTATGTAACCGTCAATGTAGCAAGGCTCGACGACCGCTGGGGCTTCAATATCAATTGGGGCAACGACGTATTCATCCCAAAATTCATGCGCTCCTTCCTCACCAACCACGACCACGGGGAAACCAATTCGGCACTCATTTCCGCGTATTTCCGGCCGCTGGAAACGCGTGCCCGAAATGCTAACGAGGTATTTGCCTACAAGCCCGAAAGCCTGCAAAAACTGGAAGCCAGTGTTTCGCTCCGGATGATTACCGACCGCAGGACGCACAAACGGCTGGGTTCCAACCAGATACGAATGGGCATGTACGACGTGCTGGGGCTTGCCAACAGTTTTCATGGCTACTATGGCGTACGGCTAAAAGCGGAAACAGGATTCGGCGGACTTGGCGTGTTTCTCGGCAAAGACGACCTGAAATGGGGTCGCGACATGCAGCGTTTTGCCCACCAGGGGTATTCCCACCTGCCAGGAAGTATCGTGCGCAAGATTTTCCTGAAAATGGGTGGCGTCAGCACTCCCCTGTTCCCCTGGGAAAGCCAGCCTTTGTACAACCAAAAACCACGATTCTATTATGAAATCAATACAGATCTCTTCTATCCATATGTCAGCCGCCCGTATCAACAATAAATGGCTTGTCCTTTGTCTATTGTGGCTGGCGCCAGCACTTGCATCGGCGCAGGGGCCGCGTTTTTTTCACTACCATGAAATAGCAGGCAACCTGCACAAATTGCGAAAAGCATCGCTGGAATACATTGCCATCGCAGGAAACAATACAGAAAAAGGCGACAGCGCCATGCTCGACACCTTGCGCATGTTTCTGGGCAGGCAACTGCTGTACGGGGCGCAGCCGCTCTGGCCAAGGTATCACAACGAAGTAAAAAACCTTCAGATCAGGAATGCCAACTGGCGCCAATTGCCGGAAGAACTGGCCGGGTTCCGCCATTTGTTCGAAATCAGTTTTGTCGGATGCCCCTACATCACCCTTCAGGTGATCAACGACCAGATGAAAGCGCGGCGCGATCAGAACGCTGCCGATGACTTGTATCGGAAGTTCAAAAACGACATTGTTTCGCTCAGTTTTGCCATTACAAGTTTTCCAGTGCAGGACTCCTGCAGGCTGGAAGACAATCTGATGGAAGAACTGAAAGAACTGCGGTTTGTGGGGATTCCAAATTTCCGCCTGCATTGCAGCAATATGCTGACCGAACTCAGCCGCGCCTACCCCAAACTCGGCTGGCTCACATTCGAATGCTGCGGGCTGGATAACACCGCAGATTTGCAGGCGCTGGAAAAATTTCCAAACCTGAAATCGGTGTCGCTTATCCGCAACTACCTCACCCGGGTGCCGCCCATTCCCCAATCGCTTCATGCCCTCGACCTTTCATTCAACTTGTTGAGCGAACTGCCCGACAAGAACAGTTTGATGCTGAAAGACCTGGATTTTTTGTACCTCGATTGTAATTTGTTTGACTACTACAATTTATATAAAGTTTTGTCTGACAGTCTTTTAGACAGAATGGAAGTTTTCACCTACGATCCCTGCAATTTTGACAATCCGAAAGAGTTGCCCTTGCTGGCTTCTGCACTGGATAAAAGAAAAGTTGCCCTGTATATGCCATTCGTGCCACGATACCACAATGACTTTTCCATAGCCCAGCCCGATTGCGAGCGTTGTACCTACCATCAAAACGTTTTTATTGACAGCCTGCTGAACGGGGTGGTTTTTGTAGACAGCATCGGCCAGGAAAGCCGCATTTCATTCAGGCAGAACAAAATGCAATGGGAAATATCGGCACCAAACAATACCATGGGGCCGGTCACCAGCATTTACTTTTATGAGCAAATGAAATCCTGTGATCGTTTCTTTTCTGACCCTGCCGTTCCGGATCAGGTGTGGGACTGGCGAATTTGTTTTATGCTGCAGGACGCCGGCAGCATGCACGATGGTTTGAAGAAACTGGTACTTCAAGTCAGGGGCAAAACAGGTAAAGCATTTTTTGAAGAAAGCCAAAACCGATAAGCATTCAGCATGAGAGCCATTATTTATTACCTCCTGAAACTGTTTTTCGCAACAGCCTGAATATATTTCTATTGTACCTGCCGAGCCACCACCAGATGGCCGGCAGGTACAACACTGTGAATAAGAGTAAAGCCGCCAGCGGTGGTAAAGGGAATGCGGTTGACACGACAAAAGCAGCAGCACCGCATACCAAAACCATCAGTAATGGCCTGAATAAAGTACGCAGGTATTCAGCCCATCGAGCGCCACTGAGAGGCCGTATCAGGAATAAAAACAGGAACGGCGCCAAACAGACAAACATACCTACCAATGCCAGCGCTACCCCGACTGTGCCGCCTTTTGTACCAGCCCATACAATGGGTGGCGTGAGCAGCAGCATGGCGATATTCCACCAGAACCCCAGGTCGGCACGGCCTTTTGCCAATAGCAGCGACCCTACTGGATTGAATGAGGCATGTATGATGTAGTAGGCTGCCAGAAAGATCAAAACGGCTGTCTCTCCGGCCCACTGCGGCCCTGCTACCACGGATAAAAAAGCCGTGGGCATACAGATTACCAGGCCATAAACCGTGATATTGAGGGTATTGCTCAGTTCGAGGCTTTTCAGGTATATGACTTTGACAAACAACAGGTTGTGGTGTTTGCGCGCCATAACAGGCAAAGTGGCTTGCGAGACAATCGGGTTGACGATACTTTCCGTTCGCGATAGCAATTGTTTCAACACATCATACAAACCCAGCGGCCCGGGGCCGAGCACCTTCCCGATGATAAATACGTCGGCACGTTCTGCAAGAAAATTGGAGAGTCGCTCACCCATCTGGTACATACCAAAACCAAGATGTGGTTTTATGGCAACGTAAGAGAACTGACAGCGGGGCAGCCAGGCCTTCCCTCCGGCCAGCAAATACCCCATTGTAGCCACCATATTGCCCAATACCGTACCGGCAACCATGGCAAAAACCCCTGCGCCATACCAGGCGCCTATCAACGTCACGGCCGCATTCACACCAAATGAAACCGCATCAATCCGGATCAATTGATCAAAACGCATCATCCGGCGCAGATGTACCCTGTGCTGGGCAGCCAATGCAGTAAAAATCAGGCTCAACGAGGTCAAGTTTAATACCGGTTTCAAAGCAGGTATGTCGTAGTAGCCTGCAATCATCGGGCTTACAACAACGATTAAACAGCACATGGCTACTCCAAGTACAATATTCAACCAGAAAAGAGAAGAGCGAGCTGCCTCGTCTGTCACTTCCTCTCTGTAAAACACATTGCTTACACCGGCATCTACAAAAAAGGAGGAAAATCCGACAATGGCAGTGGCCAGCGAGAGGATGCCAAATTCCGAAGGAGGCAAGCAGCGCGACAACACCAGCAACACCAGCAGCCGCCCTGCTTGAATCAGCATGGTACCTGCAGTCAGGGTTCGTATGCCAACAAAGAGGGTGGAAGCGCCCTGTTTCATAGGCCGAAAGATTGTCCGCGAATGATGCGGAGATGCCAGCCACTCAGGCATGCCATGCGCCACAGCATTTGCGGGTCGCTACGAAGCAGCAAAGAATACGAATCCCTGATGGCTCTGGTATCCATCCATGGATTATCATGGTCGCGCAGAAACAACGTTTTCAAGGCGGTCTCATGCCGGAACAGCCAGTTTGGGGTGTCGAATGGAAAACCCATTTTGCGTTTTCGCCAAAGCACCTCGGGCGGTAAATGGTTTCGCATGGCATGCCGGAGTACGTATTTTGTCCAGCCATCCCGAATAAGTAAACCTGGCGATAGCGTGAAACAATAATTTACCAAATCTACATCCAGGTACGGCAATCGGGGTTCTACTGGCACCTGCATGTAGTTTTTGTGCTGGCTACGCAGCCAGTAGTGCATCAGCCAAGGGCCCATACGCTGGCGCATCGACACTTCGAAATCAGGTGAAATAGCAGGCGCAGCAGCCACCTGGATGCGGAAAAATGGATGGTTGTCAGGTGGGTTGCGGCGCTTCCTTTTTTGCCAGGCGCCCCATATTTCAGAAAAGGTCAGGTTGTTAAAAATTCCTTTTACATCGGTGGCCATTTGAGGGAATGAACCGACGCCCTGTGCTTTCAGCCAACGCAGGTGTGGTAAAAAATACGCCGGATAACCAGCCAGCAACTCGTCGCCACCAGCGCCGTTTATGTTGACATCTACACCGTGTGATTTTAGTATTTTCTGCTGACAAAAATCGACATACAGGGCTGGGTCGTGAAATGGTTCTTCCTGCATTTCAAAAAATGCATCCCAATCCTGCAGCAGGTCATATGCATCGCCATCAATGATAATGTGCTCAAAATGAGCAGGGTATGCGTTCACCACCATTTTTGCAAATGGTGTTTCATCGTAAGCGGGGTCTTTGTGCCGGACTGTGAAGGCAGGAACTTTGCCGGCATTCGGCCATTGCGCATATAGCGCTGCCAGCGCCGAAGAATCGAGCCCGCCACTGAGCGTAAAACCTACCTGTCGATCGGCAACAAGCCGACGTTGCAGGGACTGGCGCAACAAGTCGTGCAATACACTGGAGGCCTCTTGCGATGTTCTTTTTTCATGGCTGCGCTCCGGCAACTGCCAGTACAATTCCTGTTCTACACGACCAGTATTCAGGTGCAGGCGCATCCAGGTTGCTGCCGGCACGCTGTTGATATTTTCCCAGAAAGTCTGATAATTGAAATCGCGCAGACCGCTTTGCAGGTAATTCATTACGGAAGCAGTTCGCACCTTCGCTCTTTCTTCCGGGCAGGCTTCTAGTAAAGGTTTAATATCGGATGCAAAGTACCAGGCATCCGCTCGCTGCAACAGGTACAAAGGGGCTTTGCCCAGTGGGTCGCGGGCAAACAGCAGCATTTGAGTACGCAAATCGAACAAAACAATCGCAAAAAAGCCTCGAAATCGTTCAAAACAGGCAGTACCCCAATATTCATAGGAACGGACTATTACTTCCGAATCCGTATTGTTAAAAAATACGACGCCCTGGCTTTGCAATTCGGCGCGCAGGTCGGCATGGTTGTAAATTTCACCATTGTAAATCAGTGTATATTGCCCTGTGAGCAGGGGTTGGTGACCAGCATCGGTTAAATCTATGACTGCGTAGCGGCGGTGGGCAAAAGCAAGTTGGTGCGGAATAAAATCTTTGTGCCTGATATCTGGCAGTTGTTTTTTTAAAGTCGGCACGGTGTCTTCACCTGCCCATGCAGTCCCTTCGCCTGCGCTGTTTTGCCAAAACCAGTAGCCTTCATCATCGGGCCCGCGGCGCTTCTGCAAACGGTTCATGGCCTGAATCAGGTCGGTGGATTGTGTTCCCTTCGAGAGCCAGTAACCGGCGATTCCGCACATGAAAAAGTATCTTGGATTTTCTGATAAGTAACGGTGAAATAATCATCAACGTTTCACCCGCCAGACCGACTGTTTTTGCGGGCCGATCCCTTCATTGGCAGCCAGCCAACATCCGGGTTTCCATTCCAGAATGGATTCGAACTGCCTGGCAATCAGGAATTTGGGTAACCTGACCTTTTTTTTATTACCATTAAAAAACACACTTCCCTTGAAATCGGTGAAATAGAATGCGCTCGCTTTTGAAAATGGAATGAACCCGAGTTTAAACCCGAGAATGTAGGTAGTCAAGGCCAGGGTCTTGCCGTCGCTGCTCATGGCAGCCCCCGAAACTACCCGGTTTTTCAGTCGGATACTCTCGCGGAGTTCGGCCACATAATGACCCGGCTTCGCAGGAATCACATAATGTTTTACGATATGATTGCTCTTGAACCTGTTTTTGCTAAAAAGGTGCAGACTATCGTGAAAAAACACCAGCGCTTCACAGTCATAATTCCAATCGCGCGCATTGGAAGGCGGGAAATCGCGCTGATCGGGATAGGAGAAAAGGATGCTGTCGAGTGCTTCTGTCACTGGGTGGTATCGAAATACACACAGGTCGTGGCGCTGATTGAAATTATTGCCCACATCTGCGATGTACAGGTTGCCTTGCGTATCTGCACACAAATCTTCCCAATCCCTGTTGGGACAAGGCAGCGAACGGGTTTCTGCAATCCCTTTACCCGTAGCATCCAGCCGGTACAAGGATGCAGCATTACCCCCATCATTGAGTACCCACCAGTCGCCATTGGGTAGGCGCGCCATACCTGATATTTCCTTTAATGTTTCAGGCAGCCTGACACGACGAGGAAAGGATTGTGCCCTTGCTGTTGGCATAGGAGCGATCAGCAACAGCAGGATAAGGGCTCGTAGGAAAGACATGGTCGGTGTTTTTGTGTTTTAGTGTTTTTGTGTTTTTGTGTTTTTGTGTTTTGGAGGTGCTTCGCGCCTGGAAATTGGAATTGAAATAACAAAACTCAACAAAAAGCATGAAATCAAAACGAAATATCAAACGCGAAGCACCTCAAAAACACAAAAACACAAAAACACTAAAACACTAAAACACTAAAACACAAAAACACCAAAACACCCTCCCCCCCTACTGCTTCACAAACTTCTCGGTCCAGAACGAGTTGCCTTTGCGGAAATTCAGGAAGTACATACCAGCGGGCATTTTGCTCATAGAAATTTCAAACGTAAGATCCGGGCGTTTAAATGTTTCTACTTGCTGACCATTGGCATTCATCAGGACAATTTGATCAAAAGAAATGGCACAGCGCACATCGAGCATATTGACCACCGGATTGGGCGACAAAATGATGTACTGGCTGTAGTCCACTTCCTTCGTCGTATTCAAGGAACTGATGTCGGCATTGTAACGCGGCAGCACCTGATAACCTGCATCGAAAGGCGAAGAAGCGTCGAACTGTCCGCCAATACCTGTCAGATCGAAAGGTTGAGATGGAACAGGTGCATTGTATGTTTCCACATCGCGGTCGATGCGAATCAGAATGGTATCCGTCGGGTGATCGGCAGAAACAGCGCGCACGTTGAAGCCGCTGCCGCCGCTGCCGGTAGTCCATTCGGCTGCATCTACAAAATGCAGGTTGTTCATCCGGATCAGTTTTGATTCGGTGGCTTCCGTTGGCTTGGTTACCACGGTCGGCGTCAGCAGGCTGTTATTTGCGGAAACGAGGTTGATGAAATCCGGAACAATTTCCGTTTGGCCGCTGAACTGGCCCACTGTGCCACGCACTTTGATACGGTCTTTTTCCGTAACCGTGTATCCAAAGTTGCCATTGAGGCTGGAAACCGCAATGCCGTTGCCACTTTCATCAATAAGCGTGAAAAGCAACGCCGAAACGTTGTTGTTGATGGGGCGAATGTTTACGCCATATACGATGCCTTCCAGTTCGCAATGAACACCCAGCGAATCGGCAGCACCGGCGGCATTTTCGCCAGTAACCTGTGCAATGGTATAGACCGGATAGCAGCGCAGGTCGATGGTAACGGTGGCCGTATCGCATACGTTGGCATCACACACTTCATACGTCAGTTCATCAGCGCCACAATTAGACGCTGGGGCTGAATATTGGATGGTAAAATCAGGATTTACCGAAGCAGTACCCAATGTGGGTTGATTGATAATCGTTACAGAAACAACCTGATTGAGTGTGTAGTCATTGGACAAGACATTCAGGTTGACTGCTGTTCCTGCCGTTACCACCAGGTTGTCGTCGGCTGCCACGAGCGGGCTACCAGCGCCACAGTCAGATGGTGCGCCGGGGTTGCCAAACACAGCAATACCGCCTATCACGATGCTGGTGGCCGTACCAGCAGCCTGCCAGGCGCCACCCACACTGTTGTCCGAATTGGCGTCGCACAATACGAGTGAAGGTCCGCCGCCATTTGCAGCAGCAGGCCATGGGTCGGCTGGTTTATAGTCTACATAATCTTTTACGTTGCCCTGCGCGTCGCGCAGTTCGATGTCCTCACCTGTATTTGTAAGAGCGCTGCTTGCACCCATGGCCAGTGGCGCGAAACCGAATTTCGATTCAAAATAAGGCGCATTCTGGGCAATTACCAGATACCCGCCCGGAGGGATAACCGTACCGTCAGCAAAAGTAAAGTTGAAACCCTGGGTAAAATTCCAGCCGGAGAGGTTGACCGGCATACCGGAATTGTTGAACACCTCCACATATTCAAGGCTGTCAGTGCCCGATGGTGGAGGGTTATACATAATTTCTGTGATGACAATCTGAGCGCGCAGCGACATCAGCGTGAGCAAGAAGGCAGCCAGCGATAGCGTTGTTTTTTTCATGTACGTCGTATTTGTTTGCGGAATGTGACGGTGCAAAAGTAGGGAAAAGATAGCAAGCAGACTGTATTCCCGTAAATCAGAGAAAGTTGTAGAGGCTTCTCCCCATTCATAGATATTGTTTGCAGGAGCATGTGACCGGCAAAATATAATTCCAAACTTTAAAACAATTACACATATTTAAAAAATTATGTGCTGAAATCTCCTGAGGAAAATCGACCAAACTTAATGGGTATTTAACAATGGACGCGTATTTTCGCAGCCAGATTCTACACTTTCACACAAATCCGTTTATTGTATGAACCATTTTACTTTCAAGAAATGGACGCTGCTGACGCTTGCGTTCATGCTTTGCGCTATTTCCACCTATGCGCAGGTAACAACCTCTTCCATTTATGGATTGGTTACCGACCAAAAAGGGGAAGGGCTTGTCGGCGCCACCGTAGTGGCTACGCACACACCTTCGGGAACGCGTTATGGCTCGGCTACCAATGCTCAGGGACGTTTTACCCTGCCGGCAGTTCGTGTAGGCGGTCCGTTCACGATCTCGGTTAGTTATACCGGTTTTGAACCACAGACACTTGAAAACGTATATACCAGCCTGGGTTCCGGTACCAATGCCGATTTTTCACTCCAGGAATCCGGCACGCTTCTGTCGGAAGCCACTGTAACAGCCACCCGCGGCGACATTTTCAGTAAAGACCGCACCGGGGCTGCAACTTCGTTCAATGCACAAACGATCGGTTCTATTCCAACCATCGGCCGTACGGTGAACGACATCACCAAATACAATGCCTACAGCAATGGCCGCTCTTTTGCCGGTCAGGACAGCCGTTTCAACAACTTCACCATCGACGGTTCGGTATTCAACAACGGCTTCGGTCTGGGCTCTTCCGCACAGGCAGGCGGCCGTACGGGTACCACTGCTATTTCTCTGGACGCACTGGAAGAAATTCAGTTGAACATCGCTCCGTTCGACGTTCGTCAGTCGGGTTTTGCCGGCGCTGGTATCAATGCCGTTACGCGTTCCGGTACCAATGAATTTTCCGGTTCGGCCTACACACTCATTCGCAACAGCAGCCTGGTAGGTAAAAAAGCCGACGGCCGCGACCTACCAACAGTGAATATCGACGAAAAAACCTACGGTCTGCGTATCGGCGGTCCGATCATCAAAGACAAACTTTTCTTCTTTGTCAACGGCGAACACTTCGGCAGTTCGACACCAGCCCTCAACTGGGTGGCTAACCGAGGCGAAACCGCGGGTAGCGTATCGCGCGTACTCGCTTCTGATCTGGAAGACCTGAAATCATTCATGCAGGAGAAATTCGGCCGCGACCTGGGCGCTATCGACAACTTCAACAACGATGTAAAAAGTACAAAAGGTATCGTTCGCCTCGACTACAACATCAATGAACGCAACAAGGCTTCGCTACGCTACTCGCACCACAATTCAGAATCCGATCAGGTCATCAGCAACAGTAACAGTAGCAACACGGCTGGTAACGGTAACCGTACCAACCTCGCGACGGCTATTTCTCCTGAAAATACCGGCTACATCATTGAAGACAATACCCGTTCGATTGCATTTGAGTTGAACTCTACCATCGGCACCAAATTTGCCAACAACTTCATCGCCACGTACAACAAACAACTGGAAGACCGCCAGTACAAGGCCGATCTGTTCCCGACGATCGACATCCTGAAAGACGGTTCCACCTACACGTCGATCGGTTTCGACCCGTTCACACCGAGCAACCAGTTGAACTACAGCACGTTGAACTTTACCGACAACTTCAACTTCTACCTGAACAAGCACACCGTAACGCTGGGTGCTTCTTACGAGTTCTTCAAATCGAATAATGTATTCTTCCCGTCTTCACAGGGTGTGTATGTGTACAACTCGATCGAAGATTTCAAAACAGCCGCCAACCAGTTCCTCAGCGACCCGAACAATCCGGTTTCTCCTGTAACAGTTGCACGTTACAACCTGCGCTACTCGCTGCTGCCTGGTGGTATCGATCCGCTGCAGGTGCTCCGCTCGCAAACTTACAGCCTGTACCTGCAAGATCAGTTCCAGGTGACAAAAGGCCTGCAAATCACAGCTGGTCTGCGTGGCGATATCTTCAAATACGACAACTCTACGGCCGAAGATTTCTACAACCCGATCGTAGCCAGTATGACATTCAAGGATGAAAACGGCGAAGACCTGAACATCAACACCAGCATTTTCCCGAAACCACGCCTGCTCGTTTCTCCACGCCTCGGTTTTAACTGGGATGTAAAAGGCGACAAGAGCCTGCAAGTACGCGGTGGTACCGGTTTGTTCGTTTCGCGCATTCCGCAGGTACTGGTTTCCAACCAGTTGGGCAACAACGGTGTGAACACTGCACTGGTAACCGCCAACAACACGACGGCATACCCGTTCACCACTGACCCAAGCATTTTCAAACCGGAAAATACCAACATTGCTACCCTGCCACCATACGTTATCAATGCATCTACGGACGACCTGAAATACCCCATTCTGTGGAAAAACAACCTTGCCATCGACAAACGTATCGGCTGGGGTGTAGTAGCCACAGTAGAAGCCATTTTCAATCGCAACGTACAGGGCCTGCGCTACATCGACGCCAACCTGAACGGCCCGGATCGCAACTTCGCCGGTCCTGACAACCGCGATCGTTTCCCTGCTTCTGGCGTAGCCAGTTCGGGTAGCGGCGCTGCCAACACAGTCAACGTGGCGCGCTTCATCAACCCGCGCGTGTCGAATGCCTTCGTGCTGACCAACACCAACAAGGGTTATTCCTACTCTTTCACTGCGAAACTGGAAAAACGCCCGACGAACGGTTTCGGCGGTATGCTGGCTTACACCTACGGTATTGCTTACGACCTGCAGGCTGTGGGTAGCACCGTACAGGCGAATATCCCGACTATCTACGGCCAGAACTACCTGACGACGGCACTGTCTGACAACGACCTGCGCCACCGTTTCGTTGGCTACCTGAACTACCGTATTAACTACGGTGGCAAACTGGGCGGCGCCAGCGAAATCACCCTCGGCTGCGTGTCGAACAGCGGTACTTCTCCGATCAGCAACGGTGCAGCCCTGTCGTACACTTACGGTAACGATATGAACGGCGACGGCCAGACCAATGACCTGTTGTTTATTCCGAACAAGGGTTCCGACCTGAAATTCACCAACGTAACAGTAGGTACTGGCGCCAACCAGATCGTATTTACACCGGAGCAGCAGCAAGCCGCCTTCGATGCCTACATCAGCAAAAACGAATACCTGAACAGCCGTCGCGGCCAGTATGTAGAGCGTAACGCTATCAAACTGCCCTGGCTGACTCGTTTCGACCTGACGTTTATGCAGGAAGTATATGTGAAAATCGGAAGCAACGAGAAGAAGAATACCATTCAAATCCGTGCGGATATTCTTAACTTCTCCAACCTGCTGAACAACAAGTGGGGCGTAGGCCAGCAAAGCACGTCGAACACGCCACTGACAGTGGCCAGCATCGGCGCCGACGGCATTCCGGTTTATCGCATGGGCACCCAGTCTGTAAACGGCCAAACAGTTCTGTTGCAAGATGCTTTCACCAAGAGCATCAACATCGACAACGTATGGCAGGCTCAATTGGGCATCCGATACATCTTTAACTAAGTTATGAGTTATGAGTTATGAGTTATGAGTGTTGGTGCTGTACGCTTGGCTTTATCAATAGAGTGGCCATGTGTACAGCACCAACACTCATAACTTATCACTCATAACTCATAACTTTTTGAACTATTCCAATCTTCCTTTTGTTTACCTTTGCACTGTTCATTGATTCTGTTCCACTATTGTTACCATTCTGAAAGCCTGCGTCTGAAAAGCGCAACTTTCTTCCATTGATGCTATAAGTTACCGACGTTCATAACTCATAACTTATAACTCATAACTTCAAAAGGGGCTGCCTGGTATTGACGGGAAAGTGTAGTCGCTTCGTAAGCATGCCGGAGCATGGTTGGTTACTCCGTAAAAAATAATGACCGAACAATAGTTGGCAACACTCAGTATGCCATGGCTGCCTAATCTGAGATAGATTAGAAATGCCTTTGTGCCGCGTAAGGGCTACGCTCAGCGTCCCCCTTTTTGGTCTGAATTCTGCTAACGACCCGCCGCGCATCAACCTTATGCAGGATAGTTTTCCGGAGGGCTTCGGCCGGAGAGCGAAACTTAGAAGATAAGGTGCGGATGTGTCTGTTTCTGAACCAACCCGCACTCGAAAAACCAATCAGGAAATAAGCATGTAGAAGGCGCTGCGGCGCTTTGTCCGGACGCGGGTTCGAATCCCGCCAGCTCCACAATCCGTTATTTTGGGTTAGTTTAGAATGGTTTCATTTCGCTGATTATCAATTGATTAAGGAAAAGTGAAATCCTAAACTAACCCAAATAACACCAACCGGAAGTAAAATAATCTACACCACTTTTTGCACCACCATAAATTTAGGTTACTTTTGTAGTGACGATAACAGAACACTACACTGCAAAAAAGTAACCGATGCGCAAACCTCATTTCGCGCCCAAACCCGACCCCCGGTTTCCTCACTTCCAAATCTATCTTCAGTTCACGTACTCGAAAGGAAATTTCCTCCGATACTATACAGGCGTGACCGTACCCAAAGAATTTTGGGACAAAGAAAAGGGCCGTGCCAAACAGGACCGGAAGTTTCCCGGCTTTGCCGAAATCAATGCCCACCTGAAACGGATTGAAACGGAAGCCGAACAAATAGCGCTTCGCAGTCAGTACAATAAATCCGATCTCACCAACGAAGTTTTCAAAAAGGAACTGGACACGTTTTTAGGCAAACGCGAAGTCACCGACGACCGTGTGACCTTTTTCCGCTACTTCCAAAAGTTCATCGAAGAGCGGGCCGGAAATCCGAACTACTCGAAAGGCAGTATAAAGGTGTACGTGTCCACCTACAACCACCTGAAAAAGTATGCCGACGAAGTGTTGCGGCGCGAACCTTTCTTTGCCGACTTCAACCACGAATTTTTTAGCGCCTTTTCCAACTACCTGTTCGGAAAGGATTACGGCAACAACTACGTTCATAAATTAACGTCTACCCTCAAAACGCTGCTGAAAGAAGCGGACCGCCGCGAAGTATCGCCGGAACTTAAAGTGAAAGACGGTTGGATGGTTGCCACACGCGAAGAGCCGCCCGCAATCTACCTGACAGAAGACGACCTAACCCGCCTGTACGATCTCGACCTTTCCGAAAATGCGCGGTTGTGCCGCGTTCGCGACCTCTTCCTGATCGGCTGTTACACCGGGTTGAGGTTTAGCGATTTTACAGAATTGACGCCTGGCAACTTCAAAAAATCCGACGGCGGAAAATCATACATTGAAATGTTCACCCGGAAAACGCGGGTAAAGGTTTCCATACCTGTAAAGTCCGAATTGCTGGCAATCCTGAACAAATACGACTTCCAGCCGCCAAAGGCAATTTCCAACCAGAATTTCAACGACTACCTGAAAGAAGTCGGCAAGTTGGCCGGGCTGGAAGAGCCTACCATGTTGACGCGTATCCGCAACGGCAAAAGGATTGACCAAACCTTTCCAAAATACGAACTAATGACCACGCACACGGCGCGAAGATCATTTGCGACAAACGCCTACAAAGCTAAGGTTCCCGTCAAATATATAATGTCTGTGACCGGCCACACCACCGAAAGAGAGTTTTACAAATACGTTCGTATCCGGCCCGATGAACACGCGCTACTCGTTTCTGACAACCCATTTTTCAACTAACTAAACCCTATAAAAAATGATTATCACAGAAAAAAAATACGAAGAAGCGGACTATAAAGAATTGGTACGGGAGCTGTTAGTAGCGCCTGATCTGGATGCGGAATTCCAGTTTCGTCACTTCAAATCAGTTCTCAATTCAAACCGGCGCTTTTTCCTGTTGCTGTTTAAGGCGCTCGATGAGATAAAAAGCAGGGCAATACTATTCGATGACGAAACGCTCCATAATGCTATAAATCGTTTGGAAGGAAAACTATATGAATACACGAACGTAATTCCGGCAAAGATTCCCGAATCAATTCTAAGCGACAGGCTACTAATTGATCAATACCTGGCAGATCAACCCCGGATTCATTTTCAGAAAGAAGATTGGCAGCAGTTCCAATATTATGTCAAAGATAAACTTAATACCATTCCGCAAAAACAACGCCTCCCTTTTTTGGAATGGTGTTTGAAAATGATGCAAATGAATGCCGAACGGCATAAAAAAAGGTGTACGAACCCAACAAATTGTGGAATAGATCAGGGCTATGATTTAAGGATTCAATTCATTGAAACAATGATTGAAGAAATCACGCCCATACAAGCGGAAACAATACCCATCGGTCCGGCGATACAATCAGTACTACAAGATTCGGGGTTGAGGTTATCCTCTCGAAAAGGGGCGAAAATTGACCTAATTCGGATTGTAAACGCTATGTGGGAATTGGGCCTTTTCAGAGATCAGGATGATCTAAAACCGAACAAACTAACAGTAATGAAGGCCGTCGGAACACTGTTTGGGATAGACCTTTCCAATTATGACAAAGATTTAAGTCAGGCGTTCCAGACCACAAACACAGAGAATAACATAAAGATATTCAAGGAGTTAGAAGAAATTACAAAAAATAAATTGATTTAGGCAAAATACGACCCAATATAGGGTCTATGAATGGATAGTCGAACAGCCTGGAGATTTGCGCCATGTTTCACAAAAGAACTGGCATATGATTATCCTGACGTTCGACAGCGAACAACTAAACAAGATCATTCAGAACGCGGTCCGTACTGTTATTTCTGAAAACGGACCTGCTACCGTCACACCCGACGACGGCAAACAACTCATTTCCCGAAAAGAAGCCGCCCACCTGGCAGGCGTTTGTCTGGCAACGCTCGACAACAAAGTCAAAGCGGGCGTACTAACGAAGTACCGCACCGGCGGCATTGTGCGCTTCAAAAAGTCCGAAGTCATCGACGCGTTTTCTCAATCCATTCTTACCAAAAGTGCAGGCCGCGCCCGCGCCCAAAAACCGTAACGTATGGCAGCAGGAGAAAAACCGCATTCCGGGAAACCTATCTATACATTAGCACAAACCGGGACAAACCATTTCCAATCGGCGGACAATGTTATCATGGGTAAAGGCAGTGACTTAGCCGATAAAAAAGCATGGAAGGGCCGCGCCAAGCGCAAAAAGGTAGCGCAGGCGTTGAGCGTTCACCTGGTTGCAGAAGTGGAAAAGAAAGGCGAACCCGAAAGAAAAAGCGCCTATTGGAATACGTTTCACTGCCAAGAGAAACTAACTATTCACGACGGACGTAGTTACGGCAGGTATTGTAAAAACCGGTTTTGTCCGCTTTGCAACAGCATACGAAAGGCCGAAATTATCAACCGGTATTTGCCTGTTGTACGCACATGGGAGGCTCCCTACTTTGTAACCCTGACACAAAAAGCCGTACCAGCAGAATCGTTGAGGAAATGGTTTTACGGGGTTAATAAGGCATTCCGGCGCATTAGAGAGAAGTGTAAAAAAAGGCACCAACGGGGCACCGGTCCGCACTTCATGGGTATTAAATCGTTGGAATGCAATTTCAATCCTAAAAAACGGACCTATAACCCTCACTTGCATTTGATCGTACCGAACATAGAAATGGCGGATCTGCTTATTGCCGAATGGCTAAAAATATGGACCGGGGAATTTTCTGTTGAATACGCTCAACACATGCGACCTATAAAAAATTTGGAACGGGATTTAGTGGAAACGGTTAAATACGGCAGCAAGATTTTTACAGACTTTGACGCCCGGAACAAAGGCCGTTTGCAAAAGAAAATCTATGTGGCGGCGCTTGACAACATTTATCAGGCAATGAAACCATACCGTATTTTTGAAAGATTCGGGTTCAACCTTCCGGCGGCGGAAAAAACCCGTACGGAAAAGACAGTGCCGAAAAATCAGTGTAATGATGCTGTTTATGCAATGGAGGTATCCGACTGGATTGATACCAAAACCGGCGAAGGGGTAACAGGATATACCTCTACCGCCGAATTAGAATGCCTGTTGATGGAAAACGTCGATATGGATTTGCAGTAGCTGCATTTGATGTTTTATCGGTTCAGTTGAGCAAATTTTACTTTTTGCTTTAAGAAAAGAGGGCGCAACCTATATTTGCTGCGATACTTGTTTTCTCGACTGAATTCCAACGAATGAACCTCCTTCAATACACGCAGATTCTTAACACCCGCTACCAGACCGGTTTTAGCCGGGAACTTACTTATCGGGGCGACTTTCAAACCCTACTTTCTACACTGCTACCTGAAATCCTGGTTACGAATGAACCGGCACGTATCGCGTGCGGCGCACCCGACTACATCCTGACAAAAAAAGACATTCCCGTCGGGTACATCGAAGCAAAAGACATTGGC
>JAEUUT010000144.1 GCA_016787415.1 Saprospiraceae bacterium
TAGCCATAGCCGCCGAAAATCTGTACGGCGTCGTTGCTGACATACACAGCCACTTCCGAGGCGTAGTATTTGGCCATAGCGGCCTGTTTGGTACATTTCTGGTTTCTGTCTTTCAAATACCCAGCCTGCCGGGTGAGCAATTCTGCTGCTTCGATGCGGGTGGCCATATCGGCCAGTTTGAAACTGATACCCTGAAAATGAGCGATGGGTTTGCCAAACTGCTGGCGTTCCTTGGCATATTTCACCGAGGCTTCGTAAGCGCCTTTGGCAATACCGAGCGACAGCGACGCTATTGAAATGCGGCCGCCATCCAAAATTTTCATGGCCTGAATAAACCCTTCTCCTTCTTTGCCCAGTATCTGGCTTTCGTGAATGCGGCAGTGGTCAAATATCATTTCTGCCGTTTCGCTGGCGCGCATACCGAGTTTGTTTTCCTTTTTACCAGCCTGAAAACCGGGTGTGCCGCGCTCTACCACAAAAGCCGTCATACCCCGACTGTCGAGTAGTTCGCCGGTGCGCGCTATCACCACAGCCACGTGACCGCTTTTGCCGTGGGTAATCCATGATTTTGTGCCATTCAGAATGAAATATTCGCCCTCTCTGGTGGCAGTACACTGCATACGCATGGCATCGGAGCCGGTATTGGGTTCGGTGAGACCCCAGGCGCCGACCCATTGCCCAGTGGCGAGCAGGGGCAGGTATTTTTGTTTTTGTTCTTCGTTGCCAAAACTCAGGATATGGTTGGTACACAGCGAGTTATGCGCGGCTACGCTCAGGCCGATGGACCCGCATACTTTGGCTATTTCTTCTATGATAGTAATATATTCCTGGTATCCGAGTCCGGCGCCATGGTATTTTTCCGGCACCAGAACACCTAAAAAGCCATGATGACCCATTTGATGAAACAGGTCGATAGGGAAATGCTGGCTTTCATCCCATTCCATGACATGGGGACGGATATGGGTTTCAGCGAAGTCGCGGGCGCTTTGGCGGATCAGTTGCAGATGGTCGGTGTCGATGTCTGCGTATTGTCCCATGCAAAATGATTTTAGTTGAATAAATGTGGTGAGGGCTCCTTCCACCTGCCGGCAAAAGGAGCCCCAAGGTACGTTTATTCCAGAATATACCTGTGAAAGTGTTCCAGTTCGGTATCGCAATTGTCGATTGCCCACAGTCGGAATTCGATCACATCGCCAGGGTGCAACTGGCCGGGTCCGGGTAGCACGAGGTTGTCTATTTCGACATCTACTTTAGCGCCAACGGTATTGGTGTTGGCGTTTTCATCGCCGATCAGGACGCCTGCAAATTGCCCGTTGACGGTATAGGAGAACTCCCATTCTTCTACATACTGATCGTTGGGGTCGTTGTCGGTGGAAGAAATTTCCATATCGAAAGAAACAACATCGCCTGGCGTTTGGGTGCCCGTATTGTCGTCGTCGTACCAACGCACGTCGAAACGGTCGAGGCTTAAGGGGTTAGGGTCTTTATCGCAGCCAGCGAGCAACAGGCCGAACAAGAACAAGGCGGAAGGAAGAAATACGTTTTTCATCTGTTTGCATTTTCGGCAAACTTATCTGTATGCGGGGCGTAGAATCAAGCGTTGGCGAGGGGTTTAGTACGAGTTTAACGCAGGGGTTAATATTAACAAAATGGAAAAAATGACATCATTGGTGCATTGTTATTTATTTCTGAATATTATCATTGCCGTCTATTACCTGAATCCCTGATGAAAGATGTAAATAATTTGTTGTTGCCGGATAGTATTAATGTAGAATACCTGGTAAAGTCACTTCAATCCAATAGGTGCATCCTGTGTATTGGGCCTGATTTTTTTTCATCGCAAACCGGAGCGAGGCAAGAAGTGAAACTGGCCAATTTCCT
Organism: Saprospiraceae bacterium; assembly: GCA_016787415.1. Taxonomy (GTDB): domain Bacteria; phylum Bacteroidota; class Bacteroidia; order Chitinophagales; family Saprospiraceae; genus M3007. The sequence goes on from JAEUUT010000144.1 coordinate 1,882, forward strand.
GCGGGAAAAAGAAGAGCAACTTCAGATCAGGGTATATGATGACGGATGGTTTCATGCTCGTGGAGAGTCAGAAGTGGAAACGTGGCAGCGCATTCGAGAATTTTACGAAAAAATAGAGCCGCTGGAATCGAGCCAATTGCAAAAAATTGCAGAAATACCCTTCCATCTTGTTTTATCCTTTACGCCTGACTATCGCATCAGGGACGCTTTCAGCCAAACAGGCGCACAGTTCTTCAGTTTCAACAAATATGAACCGCTCATCATTGCCGGCGAACCTACTGCTGTACAGCCGCTGGTTATTAATTTACTGGGCGAACTCAACAATCGCAATTCACTGGTACTGACTCAATCTGACTATTTTCAATTTTTGAAAGCCATTTTTGAGAAAAAGTTTTTTCCTGAACTTGTGAAAGACCAGATTGCTAAAGCAGAATATATCCTGTTTCTGGGGATGTCGCTGGATAAATGGTATCTTCAATTGTTTATGCAGTTGCTGAAAGAATACGATCGTCAGAAAATGACTCCTTCGAGAAAATTTTCTTCAGATTCATTTATAGATGCTCACACTCAGATCAATTGTGAAGAGCAGTTCCGTATTCTATTCGACATCAAGGATATTGAAGCGTTTGTTGATACCTTGTATGTAAAATGTGGCGAACAGCCTGGATTACTGAGAACTAGGAAATCCGATTCTTCTGATGCCATACAGACAGGTATTAATGTGTCAAGCCTTCATACAGACCATTGGCTGGAAGACATTGCCAAAGACCATATAGACAAGGTCCTGACAGAAATTATGCAATTTATGAAGGCTGTAAAAGATGAAGCACGTATCAGAGAAATTGCCCTTTTAAATAATCGGTACCACAACCTGAATAATTCTTTCCGGCAAGGCTTGATAACCCGATCGGAAGAATTGACCGGACGCAACAACGTGATCAACAGCCTGATTCAAGTAGTTCAATCCATACAACAAAATCCTGACGGGAAATAAATGGACGAACTAAGCCACAGATATCCGGGGGCGAGGCCTTTTGAGCAGGATCAGCAACATATCTTTTTCGGAAGAGAAAGAGACATTGCTGCCCTGTCAAGGTTAATTCGTCTGGAGCCGCTTGTCATTTTGTACGGCCGCTCAGGAGCAGGCAAAAGTTCGTTGATCAATGCGGGAATTATCCCGTCCATGCAGGCAGAAGAGTCGTCTTTTGATACCCTGCGCATTCGTTTTAAAGTGTGGCAGGAACATGCAGAAATGCCTATGCCGATTGCCAATATCAGAACTTCCATTCAGCAGAATTTTGAGTTGGCCAATCCTGTGCTGGAAGAAATTGTTCCGGATGATTTCAGCCTGTGGAAATCTGTAAAAAGCCACCAGATCGCGTCCCGTGGCGCCCGACGATTGTTGCTCCTGTTCGACCAGTTTGAAGAGTTGTTTACCTACCCTGCGGAAGTTGTACGCGGATTTCGTCAGCAGTTGGCTGAAACCCTTTATACGGATTTGCCACAGCGTTACTGGGATGAGTTACTGCTCGGAGATCGGAAAATTGAACCCGAAACACAAGCACTTCTTCAGAAACCTACAGCCATCAGGCTGGTGATAGCCATTCGATCGGATCGTTTGCATTTGCTGCACCAACTAAGCGATTTTTTGCCTCTTATCTTACAAAATTGCTACGAACTGGGTGCACTCGATGAAGAACAAGTGCGGGATGCGATATTGTTGCCTGCTCGTTCGGCTGGCGACTATTTTTCGCCCCCTTTTGAATACACGGATACGGCACTGAACGAAATTAGACGTTTCCTTACACAAGATGGTCGCGATCATGTCGAATCAACTCAGTTGCAAATTGTATTGAGTTCGATAGAAGACAAAGTAGTACAAACCGGTAAAATGTTGGTGGAGGACACTGATTTGGGGGCGCTGGATACTATTATTTCAAATTATTATGCCGGAAAAATACTGGAAATTGAAGATTCGGTAGAACGCTTAAGGGCCCGCCGCTTAATTGAAGAAGGGCTGGTATTTGAAGAGGAAGAACGCCGTCTCAGTTTGTATGAAGGGCAGATATACCGCATTTATGGCCTGGAACCGGAAACCCTTCGCCGGCTGGTAGATGTGCACCTTCTGAGGGCAGAACCAAGCCTGCAAGGTGGTTTTAGTTATGAACTGAGCCACGATACCCTTGTTGGGCCTATTCTTGAAGCAAAAGCCGAAAGGAAGGCCGAAGAACAGCGCCTGGAAGAAGAACGATTGCGTGAAGAACAGGAGCAAGCCATGCGCGCATTGCAGGCCGAAGCGGAACAAGAACGTTTGAGGGCCGAAAAAGAACGTACACTTCGGGAACAGGCAGAACTGGCACAAAAAGAGAGCGATCGTCAGCGACGAAGAGCACTGCTTTTGGCAGGTGTCAGTGCAATTGCTTTTTTACTGGCAGTGTATCAGTATGTTCAGGTCGACCGTGCGCGCATTCAAATAGCACGCAATGCTGCCGTAGCCCAAAGCAACAACGCCCGCGCTTTCAAGGTGCAAGGGCAATACAAGGAAGCCGTTGATGCACTGAACAGTATCGATCTCTATTTGGCCGACCTGCCTGCCTCTGAACAAGACTCTATTAACCGAATGAAAGCCCAGTGGCAACAAATCGAACAGTATATGAACCAGGGCGATAGCCTTTATCGTATGGAGGCGCTGCGAAATGCCCTGTTGCAATATGAACTTGCAAAAAACATTGCAAGTGATCGCTACATCGAGCAGGCAATAACAAAGACGAATTCGGAAATTGAAACAAAATTCAAGCGATATAAGGAAAATGGTAGAAATCTGATGAATTCCGGCCAATATGTGCTGGCATCCGAAAACCTGAGGAAGGCCAATGCGCTAAACCCGGAAGACAAGGACGTAGCAACATGGCTGGAAATATGTCAAGAGAGAATCAGGTAATAAAAAAAGGATGGTGCAAGCGCCTGGCAATTTTAATAGAGGGCAAAAAAGAATATTTTTTAGTAAAGTTATTGATAAATAAGTCGTTATGAATTTTATTATTTCTTAAATTAGTGTATTTTGAAAGAGAAAACCCCGAAATTTTGCAAAAGAGACTTTGCAGGGGCTTTTACTTTTATTGTCAGAATATTCAATTCCGCAATTTGTTAATTGCAGTATCTATTGCCCTATCAATCCGCCACATCGGCATTGCTTCACAAAACAGGGCCACCTCACTTTTTGAAAGGAGCTTGGAATTTCTTGTTTTTTCAGGCGTACAAGTTGAAATCGAACTGCGCACCGCGTTAATCCAGTCTGTCAACTGGCAAGGCTGACACTTAATTCATTCTGAACCAATGTGTTAAAACACTATGAAGCAATTATTACTACTTTCTCTTTTTCTGGTAATCCATGTACATGTGTCTGCTCAATGTACCAATGCAACCTGGCTGGAATGCAGTCAGACAGCCAGGAATCGGACGCTTTCCGGTACATCCAGTTTTTCGCTTTCCAATTACATCAACTGTCCGCCTTCCACAGCGGGCAACTTTCAAGGGAATGACGACCTCTATCAGTTTGTACTGGACAACCCTACCTGGGTGTATATCAACCTGAACCCAAACGGAGGGAATACTACTACCCGTCTGGGCTTGTTTTTGCTGGACAACTGTAGTCCGGTGCATTGTATCAGTTCTGCCGCTGAACTGCAATCACAAAACAGTATTACAGAGTTTTTGCCAGCAGGACATTATTACATCATCGTTGAAAATATGATAAGCGGAGGGGCAACTTATGACCTGGAATTGAATTGCAATTGCTCCTGTTCGCCGCTCTACAACGATATACAATATGGTCAACCCCTCCTTTGCGAAAGTTTTGAACAAAATGCCCTGAACAGCGGAATCGGCGCTTCTGCCGTGCGTTGGTCTAAATGGGATGCTTCTGTTGCCGACGCGATTGTGGTACAATCGGGCAGTAGCCGCAAAATACGCGTATCCAATAGTGGGAGTTCGGAGGCAGACGTATGGATGAGTCTTTTTTCTCCTTCAACAGTGCCAGCCTCCAGTGGCCGTTACCGTATATCATTCACCATGAATGTCAGTCCGGGCAAAGCCGGCAATTATTTTGTGTTGCACAGTGCCCCCAATGCGAGTGGCAATGGCTCCAATACAGCCTACAGGGTATTGTTCAATACCACCCAGGTGGGCAACCTGTATTTGGCAGATCAAACCAATGCAGTAGCAACCTTTCCATTTGTCGCCGGCCAGCCCATCGATGTCATGCAGATAATCGACATCAGCCAGAATGTGGCAGAACTCTGGATTAACCATGAATATATCTATTCCTGGAATTTCAATGTTGGTAGCACCACTTCCAGTCTGCTGGCGGCCTTGAATTTTGACGCTCATCCTTCCAGCGTAGTCGCTATGCCGAATTTCGATTTTACGATCGACGACATATGCCTTACGCAAGGCAATTCGGTAATTTGTAATTTGATACACCCTGTTGCCAATCCGATGTGCCTGAAAAACGGACAATCCTACCTTGCCCCACAAGGCGCCGCATGCGACCTGTATGACGTGCCTCTGGAGTCGGAACCATGCCCCGACCCATGTGCCGATGCGCAATGGCTGGAATGCAGCCAGGGATTGTTGAATCAGACTTTTGACGGAGTGTCCAATTATTCCTTGCCTGATTATGCCAATTGTTTGCCACAGTTAACAGATATTTTTCAGAACCAGGATCGGATTTACAAGTTTGAATTGAAGAAAACAACCGAGATAACGATACAGATCAATGGTATTTTCTTCTTTGAACCCGGCGAGTACGGACTGTTTCTACTGGACGCCTGTAGTCCTGCCAATTGTATAGCCGCCGAGGCTAATTCGGGCTCGTATGCATCCATTACCCAGGTACTCGATCCGGGTATTTATTATGTGGTGGTCGAAGACCTCGGTTCAGGAGAACCCTATACCATTCGCCTGCAATGCGACTGTGCATGCACGGATGCACTTGGGCTGGTTTTACACTGTGAGAATTTTGATGCACATTATCCGGGCGACCTGCTCAGCGCCAGTTCCGAACGCTGGAATGTGTGGAATGACCCGGCGGATGATGTAGAAATTGTAGACAACGGTTCAAGCCAGGCCATCAGGGTGGCCAATGCAGGCAGTTACGAGCCGGATATCTGGCTCGATTTATTTCCTTATTCCGATGGTGTAGCCACAAGCGGCAGGTATCGCCTGTCATTCGACCTGACCGTTGAAGCAGGTAAGGCTGCCAGTTATTATATACACCACCTGGCTCCCAATGCAAGTGGCTCGGGGCAGAATATTGCGTACAGGGTTGCTTTTAATGCAAACGGCATAGGTCAGATAATCCTGGGCGATCCGGATAATGATCCTTCCAAACTATTTACCTATCGCAATGGGCAGACGATCAATGTGATGCAGATCATAGACCTGGATGAAGGGAAAGCGGAATTCTGGATCGATCACAATTTTATCTTCTCCTGGGATTTTAATGCAGGTTACCCCTTCTTTATGAACAGCCTGGCCGACCTCAACTTTGATGCGCATCCAAGCGCACTGGGAGGACAGGCGGTTGACTATACCGTGGATAATCTTTGCTTTTACACGACTGGATTTGCAGGTGATATTTTTATTCCAGGCGATGTTTGCCTGAAAAATGGCGATTACTACGGTTATCCTATCCTGGCCGCAGGCGCTTTATATAATCTTGATCTTGAGACAATTCCCTGCGAGCACATTTGCGATTATGGAGGCACGCTTATTTATCGGGGCGACACTTACACGGGTTCGTTTGATAACTCAGATGATGCGCCCCAGTTGCTGAAAGCCAGCGATTGTGTACAAACCGCCTATAATTTCAATGTGCCTGAAAACCTGCAATCAGATGTTTATCTGTTTCACAATGCATCTGGAGGGCCTGTTCAAATTAATTTTAATAACAATGGCAACTCCAACACCAAGTGTTTCGTATTCAGTTGTTATTGGCAAGAACCATTAACGGTTGGCTTTCAAGCAGATGCCGCTCCCGAGGGCGTTTTTTGCCACCGTGAACCAAAATGTGAAACTGCGTTCGATGATGTTTCTACCGGCACCTACACGGTTTTAATGACGGCATGCGATCAATTCTATTATGTGGTTGTAACAGGGCTGCCAGGCGCCACTTACTCGGGTGTATCCGTTACACCAAAAGGGCCTTGCGATATTAACCCTCCTACCATCACATGCGGACAAACCCTCAATACCAATATTACAGGAACGGCCGATCCCGTCTTTTCCAGCACAGGTACAGCGTATAAAAACTGTTACCCAGGGACGCGAACCTATGCGGGCGCAGAAAACTTTTTCAAGTTTACACTCAATGAAGCGCGCTATGTCACCATCACGCTCAATACCAGCAACCAGATGGGCATGTTCCTGTATAATTTTATCTGTGGCTTGCAGTGTGTGGATTATGCTGAAACGTCAGCGGCAAACCCCGAAGCGAAGATTTCCTTGCTGCTTTATCCGGGCAATTATTACATAGTTGTAGACAAGGCTACCGCAGCAGTGAGTAACAATTTTTCTATTACGCTGGACTGCGTCGACCATATTACCATTAGTGATCTTGACAATTTCATTCGAATCAACTCAGTCGGGGAATTTTGCCTGCCGGATGGCAACCTGGGGCACCACGTGGTGATTAATACAGATGCTTCTGCCGACCTGTCGGATAATGATAAATTGATGTTTTTGTATCCGGACAACGATGGGGAACTGATTTCCAACTCCTTACTTACCCAATTCTGGTCGCAATCTCAGTTTACAAACGAAATAACGATTGCGGGCGACGAACTGGTATTGCCCGACAAGTGCGCCTTTGCGGAAGGCGATACCTTTGCCATTCTGATATATCAGGGTGAGCCCGGACACGAACTCTATACAGAGTACAATGCATCTTATTTACCCACTGATGTGCCGGGTATTAACAGCACCAATATTTTTGAAAATGACGGGGCCAGCAGGATATTCAACCTGCAAAAAACCGTCAGCCGGAGTTTTAATGTGAGTAGTTCGGCTGTAAAGAAGATCGTGAATGGAACCAATTATTCGGATATTTATGTACAAACAGGAAATGCAACCCAATGGGGACTTGTTGAAGAATTTCCGGCAAATTGGCTGCAGTTATCATACGCAAATGAAGGTATTACCATAACAGATGATGACGAAATCACCGTGACCGGCCCCAGTGCAGTACGCCTGCTATTTACCAATAATACTACCGAAATCAATCGAACAACGCATTTGCGCTTGTATGATGTGGATCACCCGGAAGTGTATAAAAAGTTTATTCGGGTGGTACAGTTGGGCATTTGCAATCCCAATCCAGTATTAAGTGTTTCGGCAACACCGCTGTCTGTTTGCGGCCCTGGTCAGGAAGTTACCCTGACGGCCAACGTAGCGCCGGGTATGCGCCAGATGTTTAAGTATAAATGGAGCAATGGCGATACGTCCTACACGACCAAAGTGTATCCGTTGGCTAGTGGTACATTCACGGTTACCATCACCAACATCAACTGCACGGACATTACCAAAACAGCCTCCGTGGGTGTCACTGTACAAACTTTGCCCGGCCAGCCGCTCAGCCCGCAAAACAGAACCATTTGTGCAGGAAGCCAACTTACACAACCACTGTCCGTGTCGCTGCCCGCCGGTACCAACCTGACTGTAAACTGGTATGATGCTCCCACAGGTGGCACGCTGGTAAATTCAAACTCCCTCACCTACATACCCAACAACCTGATAACGTACACGTATTATGCAGAAACCCGAAATACCAGCACAACATGTGTGAGTGCGCAGCGGACGCCGGTTACCCTCACCGTCAACCCGGTGCCGACCCTGAATCTGTCGAACCCGCAATGCGGCCCCGATCTGACGTATACCGTCGTGGCATCCACAACCGGCACAAACATCAATGCAACGGCAGGCATAAAAACTGTTTCCAACAACGTTTACACCTTCTCGCAGTTGCCATCCGGGGTGAATGTCACCTTCACTGCGGTGTTCTCCGGAGGGAATACTTGTACATCTCCTCCGATTACACTGAATCAAATCTGTAATTGTGCGCCCGTCAGCGCACCGACACCCCTACAGCAGTCGCCTGTGACGGTGTGCGCCGGAACCAATATTCCTGCTTTGCAGGTATCTGCATTACCCGGCATGCAAGTCAACTGGTATGCTGCGGCTTCTGGAGGGGCGGTGCTGCAAGGGGGCGCCAATACGGCTGTTTACCATCCTTCAGGGGCGGGAACATACTATGCGGAGGCAACAGAGGTGCTTTCCGGTTGTAAAAGCGTGCGGGTGCCTGTTCAGGTGATCGTAAATGCTGTGCCTCAACTGGTGTTTGTAGATACGATTTGTCATATTGACCTGGTCAACGGAAGCACTTATTCCATGCGGTTTACCAGCACTACACCCAACCTGGGGAACGGAGATGGCACCCTGGAACTTGTGTCCAATAACCAGTATGTTCTTTCCGGAATTTCGCTTGGTACCACTGCATTTGTATACACGGAAAATGAACCATGTTACAATGATTTGTTTGTCCAGTCGCCACAATGCCTGTGCCCACCCGTGGCGGCCCCTTTCAACCCGGTAGATATTGTGGTTTGTAGTGATGAAACAACGCCTTTACCACTGGAAGTTAGCGTGCCTTCCGGATATCAGGTGTACTGGTTTGGCGAGGCCGATGGTGGCAATCCGCTTGTCGGCGGTAGCAATACATCCGATTACACCCCTTCCACACCGGGGGCTTATTATGCAGAGGCAAGAGATGCCATGACTGGATGTCAGAGTAGTGAGCGCACACAGGTGGAATTTATCATAAATCCGATACCTGAGATCACCCTGGATTCCGTCGTGTGTCTGGGGGCCAGCGGACAATACGCTGTATATTTTCAAAGCGATGCAGATGAAGTCGCAAGTTCATCAGAAACGGTTGTCCAACTGGGAAATGGCAAGTATATTGTTTCTGGCGTTACAGCCGAAATGGATATGGATGTGGATGCTTTTTTCACTTCTACGGGTTGTAATAACTTTCTGCACGTATTTGCGCCTCCATCCGGCTGTATTTGCCCGCCTATTGCTGCCCCGGTATCACAGGGAAATAAAAAAGCATGTGCAGGCGATGACTTCCCTCCTTTGGTAGCAAATGCTACGGGCCAGGGTACAGAAGTGCTGTGGTATGCGTCGCTCTCCACGGCTGAGCCGCCACTGGCTGTTGGCAATCAGTTTTTGCCACCTCAAGCGGGAACATACTATGCCCGTGTCAGGGATATTGGAAATGGATGTATGAGCAGTAATGCTACACCTGTTACACTGACAATCAGCCAGCCGCCTGTGGTCATGGCAGGCATTGACCAGGAGGTTTGCGCACAATCGAGCATTTTCCTGAGTGGTAGTGTACAGGGCGCCGCGTCGGGTATCTGGAGTAGTTCGATCTCGAATGGCAGTTTTTTCCCCAACAATAACCTGGGGGCATTGACCTATCATCCACCCATATCTGCGCCATCCAATTTTATCCTGACGCTGACTTCTTCCGGGGCTACTGCACCTTGTACCGAACGAACCGATTCCATTCAAATTCATGTAAATGCGTTACCAGTGTTTAGCGATTTGCAGTTTATTTGCTCACCGGACAGGCAGACAGGCTACCTGAGTTTTGCAACGGATGCTACCAATGTTTCCACAGACGCTGCCTACAGTGTGGTGCAAACAGGCGCACAGACATTTCAGATCGCCATCACAGATATTCAGGATTATGACCCCTTTAACATTGTTTTGAGTGCATTGTGTCCCAATACGATAGCCATTCAGGCGACTACATTCGCTTGCGATTGTGTAGCGCCGTCTGTACCTGGTTTGCCAGATACCATTGACTATTGCGCAGGCATTTCCAATATACCGGTTTTGCAACCTGTGGTAGGCGACGGGCTGATCGTGCGGTGGTATACCGGCGCCTCGGGAGGCGATCCTGTGCATGTTGGCAATATCTTTCATGCGACAGGGCAAGGCACGTATTTCATGGAGGCTTATGATACCATATCAGATTGCTTCAGCGCTCGCAAAAGGGTAGTTATTTCAGAACACCCGGCGGCGATAGCAGGGGCAGGCGAAGATCAGGTGATCTGCCCCGGCACTCCTCATACCCTCAGTGCCATGCTGTCGGTAGGTAATACTGTTTATCAATGGAGTGCATCGCCAGCCGCTACACCTGTTTTTGTAGTGCGGCCTGTGCAGCAAACCACGTATACGCTCACGGTAAGTACAGCATTTGGATGTTCGGCAACAGATGAAGTCACACTGTTTGTCTGGCCTGCTGTTTCTGGAAATATTATACAAGACAGCACCATTCTCTGCTACGGCGATACTACTGGTTATATCAGATGGGAACCGACTGGAGGGACACCGCCCTATCAGTATGCATGGAACAATGGCGCGGGCGAAGACCATATTGGTCCAGTTGCCGGAGGAACCTATACGATCATCGTTTCGGATAGCCATCAGTGTGCCGATACCCTGGCCTATCAAATACTGCAACCTGTACCATTGTCGCTGGCAGATTCGACGATCAGTTATTCGCCGGAAGGGCTGGCCAACATAACGGTAAATATGACAGGTGGGGCGCAGCCCTATGGATATGCATGGTCAAGAGAAGGTGTGCCAATACCGGCATTTAATAATCTCCCTTTTGCACAGGAGTTGCTGGAGGGCAATTACCTCGTAGAAGTTACCGACTCAAATGGCTGCACATTTACTCAAATGTTCTACATCATGTATGTTCCGACCAATGAAGTACATGACTTGCAACAACGTGTGCGGGTGTTCCCCAACCCGACCAGCGGTCAGGTGACCATCAGATTTGAACGACCACCGGTAAAAGAAACGTACCTGACACTGACCGATGTGCTGGGAAGAGAGATTATTCAAAACAGGATATTTGTTGGAAATAATACCGATTATTCGCTGGAATTTGGTGACCTGCCATCTGCACTCTACCTCTTGACGATCAAGATGGAGGAACAAACGGCTACCTATCGAATATCTTTACAAAAGTAACAGTGATGCGCAATGCTTTGATTTTTGGGCTCTTTCTCGGGAGCATTTATTCCTGTCTGAATCCCAGGCTTGATGAACAGGATTTTTTTGAAGTATCAATGGAAATGCCCCGACCAATATCGGTTGGGGCCATCCAACTAAAAGGATATTGCACTTCATCCGGCATGGATGTTTGCGGCTTTTACTATTCGGACAATGCTGACCAACTGGCGCCTGCAGAAATTGAATCCGCTGATTCTGTTCAGTGTATCCAGTCCGCAGATCGGGGGTTTCAGTATGTTCTCGATGGTCTCAGTCAGCAGCAAACGTTGTATTTTAAGTCTTTTGCGCAAAAAGATGGCAGAAAAGTCTATTCCGATCTTCAAACGTATTCTTCAGGCCAGTTGGTCAGAATGAATGGTTCTTTAGCAAGGTCGAATGACACTTTGCTGGCTTCAGCAGTGGTAAGCGGGCTCGGGCTGCAGGCTATCAGTGCAGATAGTCATGGATTTGTCTACTCGTACATGCATAATCTGCCAGAAGTAGGGCGACAGGATTGTACAGTATATGATTTGGGCGACCTGAATGACGATATTGTTTTTAACAGCAAGATACCCGGGATAAAATTCAACAAACGATATTTCGTGCGCGCTTACATAGGCGCTGGCGGGCTCTATTATTACAGCGATCGAGTTGATTCAATTGATATTGGAGGTGGCTGGAAACAGGTGGCCGACCTTTCGACCGCGTATCACGGCGGGGTAGCCATAGGGGGCGCATCCGCCAACAAAGCATTTGTTGGATTCGGATGCGATGTACAGCCCTGTTACCAGTCCAACCTGCCCGACACCATATTTAACTATACTCCTGATAATACAGGCGGTGTTTGGAGTAACAACCAGCATACAGCCTTTCAAAATGCAGAAAAAGGGACAGATGTGGCCGTTTTTCAGATAGAGAATACCCTGTGCTTTTTTGGAGGAGAAGCCATTGTTCAATTGGGCGCAAACGAAGTAGAGCGCCAGATGTGCCTCGGGCAGTTTAAGAAATATGATATGCAGTCGGGGATGTGGAGTGTTGAAAATTTCAACCTGCCCCCTCCCAGAAGTAGGGCAGTTGCTTTTTCTATTGGAAATAAAGGGTACATAGGCGCTGGTACCTATGTAAGCGGCGGAGTATTCAAAGAACGCAATGATTTTTGGCAATACTCACCACAAACCAACTCGTGGCGCCGCGTGGCCAGTTTGCCCCTACGCACCAGCCCGTCCACCACCAGCAACGGTGGCAGAACAAATGCAGCAGTATTTTACGATTCCAACCGGGTTTTCGTAGCAGGTGGCTTTTCCGGAGCCACTTATTTGCAGGATGTTTGGCAATTCATTCCTCCTGCCACCGATAGCCCGCAGGATAGCGGAGTTTGGAATTTCGTCACCTTACTGGATTTCCCTGGAAGAAGCGAGGCGTCTTTTTTTTCTATTGGAGACAAAGGATATTACGGCCTCGGGTACAATGGAAGTACGGGAACATTGGATGACTTTTACGAATTTGATTTCGATGCGCCTTCCGTATGGACGCCCATTACCCCTTTTCCTGGCGGACGCCGCCGGCATGCCATCTCTTTTTCACTCTCAAACCGCGGGTACGTACTGGGTGGAACGTTCCGGATATTCACGCCCCAGGAAACCGGTACAGAAGGATTGTTGCGCGATTTTTGGCAGTATGAACCCAAACAGTGACTTTATGCGAATTATAATTTGTTTACTCCTCTTTTTCATCGGATACCGGCCGAACAGTTCGGCGCAACAACTTTACCCGCTGATCGTACAGACAGATAGTGCGGACATGCACGTACAGGAGGTTGAGCGCAGGCTTTCCCTCACGATCTCACAGGATAAAAACGACTGGTTTGCAGGTATAAAACTTGCCGATGTGCAGCAAATTTTATTGAACGATGCCGATTTGCAGATCAACTATCGCTTTGATAAAAAATCCAAACCATACCGGTACACCCTGGATTGCTGGCTGAAAGACTCGAAAGGCTTAGCCACAGTGCCGAAACCCTATCAGACAAATACGTTGGATTTCAAAGATGGAACAGGGCAACTCAACTGGATGGACATTACAGAACTGCCCCTGGTATATGCTGAAAGTTATCAAATCTTTGTAAAAACCACGCTTTGGGGGCCAGTAGATTGTAGCGCGGGCAAACCGGTGTTCAGCCTGAAAAAGCAATTGCCCTATTATGCTGTCGGAATAGCAGGACTGACAACACTTGGGATAGGTTTGAGCATAAATCAACAGAAAAAAACTGCTTACAAGGAATACCTGAACAAGTGGGGGCGTGGAGAAGTCAAAACAAACGCCGACGAACACTACCTGCTTGCAAGCAAGAAAGAACGGCAGGCCCGGGCCTGGCTCATTAGCAGCGCTGTCATCCTGGGTATGGATGTGTTGCTGTGGGGAAAACGGGCCGAAGACATCAAGAAAAAACAAAAGAGATACAATCGCTTTTGTGTGCAAACGACTTCTATAGGATACTTCTCTCCTTTTTCAAGTGACATGCAGTTGGCAGCGCACGGACTACTTGTAACCTGCCAATTTTGAATGTAGAAACGTATGAAAAAGATCGTTTACCTGCTTTTTTTATACTCATTGGTATTTCAGTATGCTGCACTTGGGCAATTGCCGTGCTATACGCCTGTTCGGGAAGATGGACTGAAATACATGCGCAAAGGGGAATACGCAAAAGCGATTGATCAGTTTTGGCTGGCACTTTCTTCTTGCGACGACAAACCCGACAACCACGATCTCTACAAGTTGATCAAGGATGCCCAGCGGGTTCAGGTCGCTACACTGGAAGATAATATTCAACAAAAGAAAGCGGCATTGGTCGAAGCAGAATCGGCGAAAAACAAGGCGCAAGAATTGGAACTACTTGAAAGGACCGCGCGCAAAAGAGCAGATGACAATGCCGAATTGGCGATCAAAGAAGGTCGTTTGGCTGAGTCGATGAGGCTGGCACTGTTAGCCGATATTTCCCGCGAAAGGGGGGGGATCACGGAATCGTTTCAATTAGCAAACCTCAGTATTTCCCTATCAGCAGAAAATCCTGCTTCCTTGCGTTCATTCGGGGCTGCTGTACGCGATTCATTCAGCCAAAAACTGTTTACCTCCAATTCGACCATAGAGTGGTTTCAGCCAATTGACGACGGCCATAAAGTGCTCGTAAAAAATATACAGCAGGAGTTGTTTTTGATAGACCTGTCCACAGGTCATAGCAGCCAGTTGATGACGGCCGATGACCTGCCATTGTATGTGTCTGTTTCGCCTTCTGGCAAGTTTTTAATGGCCTGGTCTGATAAAAAGCCGCTCCGTTTGTGGGATTCAAATGGAACTCTGCAAACGACATTGCCAGTTGCAGATGCCCAAATAAGATGTGTTGCTGTTTCGGCAGACGATAGTCTTATTGTAACCGGTGGACGCGACCACACCCTTCGATTGTGGGCACGAAATGGCCAGTTGCTCGCACAGCACAACAGGCATCAGGGCGTAATTTTTGAGGCTGGTTTTTCCACTTCCGCTCCTCTGATTTTTTCTCGGGGGGCTGATGGACTTGTCATAGGTTGGGATTGGAAAGCCGGGCAATCGTTTCCCTGGAGCGAAAGCAAACCCTATTTTTACGACCTGGATATTCAAAAAAATTGCGCGGCTTTTGCTGCTTCTGATGGCTCCATCGTAGTAATTCGGGAGAATGGCCGCCCTTTAGAGAAGAATATCGGGAGTGCACCAGTGCTTGAAGTAAGTTTTTGCCCCCTTACATCCCTGCTTTCGGCCCGCACGGCGGAAGGTCATGTATTCTTGTTCAATCCGGAAAAGGATACAGCTGGAATTTGGCTTGACAATGCCCCAAATACCCAATCGAACTGGTCGACAGTAAACAAACAGATAATAACCTGGTCAAATTTGGAAGATGTCAATATATGGGATGAACAAGGTAAACTTGTAAACAAGATTGCCGGAGTGCCGGGAGGGGTGAAATCCGCCTCTTTTTCAAATGACGGACGCTATGTGTTGCTGGAAGGCAAACTCCATTCTTTCCGATTGACAGATCGGGCGAGCAATATCATAATGGAGTTTATTTCCAGTCAGGACATCCACGTAACCCTTTTGCCCGATAACAAAAGGGTGCTGTTCAGCGACGGTGCTGCGCTTTCCGTTTGTCCTTTGCCTGAGCAAATATTGGAAAAAGTAAATACCGAAAAAAAGCATCTGTGGACGCTACCTGAACTGGAACTCATAAAAAAATACAATATTCAATTTTTCGACTCCAACCGGTGAACAACACCCGTTGTGTATGATGCATTATCAGTACTGATGAAATGAAGGATTTGGTCATTAGACAGGCGCTTACTTCATATCTAAAGTCACTCCCTTCTGTAACTCCTGTCACATTCCCTGCACTGCATAGCCTGCACCTTTGCAGTGGATTTGCGTGTTGCATGTCCGAATTTTCATTTTCTACCATGAAATACGTCATAATAGGAGCAGTAGCCGGCGGGGCCAGTGCTGCAGCGCGATTGAGAAGGCTGGATGAACATGCCGAGATTGTTGTTTTTGAAAAAGGAGAATACATTTCATACGCCAACTGCGGCCTGCCTTACTATATAGGTGATGTCATCAAAAACCGGCAGGCCTTGTTCGTTCAAACGGCCGCGTCGTTTCACCAGCGCTTCGACATCGATGTGCGAACCATGACGGAGGTCGTGTCTATCGACCGCAATGCCAAAACCGTCACAGCCACGCACCGCATTTCCGAAAAAACATATACGGAAACCTACGACAAACTGGTATTATCGCCGGGCGCCGAACCCGTTCGGCCACCACTGCCGGGCATCGCATCGCCGGGCATTTTTACCCTCCGGAATGTGGCGGATACCGATTTAATAAAAGGTTATGTGCAGCAGAAGCACGTAAAAAAAGCCGTGGTCGTAGGCGCCGGGTTTATCGGACTGGAGATGGCGGAAAACCTCGCAGGCCTGGGTCTGGAAGTGAGCATCGTTGAAATGGGAAACCAGGTGATGGCGCCGCTCGATTACCCCATGGCGGCGCTTGTACAACAACATATTCGTTCACATGGCGTGCAATTGCTGCTGGAAACGGCTGTTTCCGCCTTTGAAAATACCGGAAACGGATTGAAGGTGCTCCTTAAAGACGGGGATGTATTGGATGCCGACGTGGTCATTTTGTCGATCGGCGTGCGCCCCGACACCCGGCTAGCTGTCGATGCAGGTCTCGAAACCGGCCCTGCCCGCGGTATTCAGGTTAATGAATTTTTGCAAACCTCCGACCCCGACATTTACGCGGTAGGCGACGCCATCGAATTTGAAAACCCCATTACCGGGCGCTCGATGAACACCTACCTTGCGGGCCCGGCCAATAAACAGGGCCGTATTTGTGCCGATAATATCGTGCTGGGCAACAAACACCCGTACACTGGCGCCATCAATACGGCCATCGTAAAAGTGTTTGACATGACCGTAGCCACCGCAGGTATGGCTTCCAAACACCTGAGCGGTGCCAGTATTGCGCATATTGTATCCACTACGCACAGTGGCGCACATGCCGGATACTATCCAGGAAGCCGTCAGATGAGCATTCAAGTGGCATTTTCCCCCGAAAACGGCCAGTTGTTGAGCGCTCAGATCGTTGGGTACGAGGGCGTCGACAAACGCATCGACGTGCTGTCGTCGGTGATTCAACGCAAGGGCTCCATCTACGAACTCACTGAATTCGAGCACGCCTACGCGCCGCCGTATTCATCGGCGAAAGACCCGATCAATATGGCCGGATTTGTGGCTGAAAATATTATGCTGGGAAAAACGCAAGTGTTTTACTGGAATGAAGTGCAGGAATTGCCGGATAATGCCGTGCTGCTCGATGTACGCACACAGGAAGAATTCAGCCATGGCTACATCCCGGGCGCTTTGCATATTCCTGTCGATGAGTTGAGACAAAACCTGGATCAATTGCCCACTGGAAAAACAATTTACGTGTACTGCCAAAGCGGCCTGCGGGCATATCTGGCCCAAAGAATTTTGTTGCAAAACGGCTTTGAACACGTGCTAAACCTGTCGGGCGGTTACCAATTGTGGCATGCTTGTGTGCAGGAGCAGGAAGTGGAAAAAAGGGGGAGTGTTTTAGTGTTTTAGTGTTTTGGTGTTTTAGTGTTTTGGTGTTTTAGTGTTTTGGAGGTGCTTCGCGCCCGGCTCATGTGGGGATAATTGGAAGGTCGACGAGTCCTGGGCTGTAGCGGCCAGGTTATTCCCAAAATGCCGGGCGCGAAGCACCTCCAAAACACCAAAACACAAAAAAACCAAAACACCCAAACACCAAAACACCAAAACACAAAAACACTAAAAAAATCAAAACCTCACCCCCACATTTACTCCGGCCCGCATGCCGGCTTTGACGTATCGGGTTGCGTGACTGGTGGCCGTACCATTTTCAACCACTATTTCCTGTGCATTGACAAACCGTGCTTTTCCACCCAGGTAAC
>JAEUUT010000169.1 GCA_016787415.1 Saprospiraceae bacterium
GATGGGGTGATAGATTTCAACGAAATTTTCAAGCAAAGCAAACTCGCGGGCCTCAAATACTACATCATCGAACTGGAAAACTATGTGACCACACCGATGCAAGGCGCAGAACGTGCGCTCCAGGGGTTCAAAAAACTGGTATTCTAGTACGGAATCACCTCAATCCTCTTATTTTCGGTTGCTACGGGTAGAATCTGTAACACATTTTTGCAATTACTACCATCGGGCCGTGATACAAAATTATCTTTGCCGCGCCGCAGGAAATATCTCCTTGCGGCGCATTTTTATTTTACCCGAACCATGACGCCACCGATCCAACTCAACACTATAGAAGAAGCGCTGGACGATATCCGCGCCGGCAAAGTCATCATCGTAGTCGATGATGAAGACCGCGAAAATGAAGGCGATTTCGTCTGTGCCGCTGAAACGGTCACCCCTGAAATCATCAACTTTATGGCGCAATACGGCCGTGGTTTGATCTGTACGCCGCTGGAAGAAAAACGCGCCGAAGAACTGGGGCTCGACCTGATGGTCAGCAGTAATACCGCCCTGCATGAAACAGCCTTTACCGTGTCTATCGACTTGATCGGTCATGGTTGCAGTACCGGTATCAGTGCGTATGATCGCGCTACCGGCATCCGTTTTCTGACCAATCCGGAAGCAAAACCAAGCGACTATGCTCGGCCGGGCCATATTTTCCCCTTGCGCGCCAAACCCGGTGGCGTATTGCGCCGTACGGGTCATACGGAAGCCACGATCGACCTGGCCCGAATGGCCGGTTTGTATCCGGCTGGTGTGTTGGTAGAAATTCTCAATCCGGATGGTACTATGGCACGCCTGCCCCAATTGGTGGAAGTAGCACGCGAACACCAACTGAAAATCATTTCCATCGACGACCTGGTCGCATATCGCATGCGCACCGAACGGCTGGTTCGGAAAGAAATGGAAACCAAAATGCACACCATTTATGGCGAATTTGAAGTGATCGTGTTCAGCGATATTTCCAATGGCGACACCCACCTGGTATTGAAAAAAGGAGAATGGGAGCCCGAAGAGCCGGTATTGGTACGTGTGCATTCCTGGTCGGAAACGGGTGGTTTTCTGGGCACCTTGTTGTCCGACTATGGTAGCCAGGTCGACAGCGCTTTCAAAAGCATCGTTCAGGCTGGAAAAGGCGCTTTCGTGTACCTCCGCCAGGGAGACAAAGCCAACCTGCTGGCCAAACTCATGAATTACAAGCAATTGCAGGATGAAGGCAACCTCGATCGCTTCGAACTGCACTCCAATATCGGGAAAAAAGATTTTGGCATTGGAGCGCAAATTTTGCGGGAACTCAACATCAACAAAATCAAACTTCTGACCAATAATCCTAAACCACGCACCGGTTTTATTGGTTACGGTCTGGAAATTGTTGAAAATCTGCACATTTAAGGCAACGCAAGGTGCGCAGCCGGCGTCAAAAGAATACCCTCATGGATAAAAAATCGGTCGTCACCCCCTACGGGTCAGGAGAATCCAAAAAAACGGAAATCGAACACATGTTCGATACCATTGCTCCCAAATATGATCTGTTGAACAGAGTGCTTTCGCTGGGCATCGATATTTCATGGCGAAAACGAGCACTCAGTTATCTGAAGCCCTTGCAACCCCAAAAACTGCTCGATGTAGCCACAGGAACGGCAGATGTAGCCATCATGGCTGCAAAAATTTTGAAGCCCGCCAGCATCATCGGCATAGATATTGCCAATCAGATGCTGGAATACGGGCGGAAAAAAATTGACCGGGAAGGGCTGCAACAGATCATTGCGCTGGAAACGGGCGATAGTGAAAACCTGCATTTTGCCGACGCCTCTTTCGATGCTGTCACTGTGGCGTTCGGCGTACGGAACTTTGAACACCTGGAAAAAGGGCTTGCCGAAATGTTGCGCGTGCTGCGCCCGGGAGGCAAAGTGGTGATCCTGGAATTTTCCCGGCCACATCTTTTTCCATTCAAACAACTATACAATACCTACTTCAAATACGTTTTACCCCTGATCGGACGTTTAACGAGTCGCGATATGAGAGCCTACACCTATTTATTCGAAAGTGTGCAGGCTTTTCCGGAAGGCGATCAGTTTTTACAAATCCTGTCCCGTATTGGTTATCAAAACCCTATATGCGAACGCTTAACGCTTGGAATATGCACCATCTACGTTGCCACCAAATAACCTTTTTTGAGTCTGTACAGCATTTGCCCGTGTTTAAATGGGCATTGTTTTTTCTGGTTTTACTCCCTGTGGGCGCACAAGCGCAGTTCAGCCAGGGCAGTAATATCAATTACCGCGATTTTCAGCAGAAACCTTATTATTTCGGTATTACCCTGGGCATGAATCGGAGCGATTTCAGGATTTATCACTCCAAGGATTTTATTCGAAGTGACTCTTTTGCTCGGGCAGAATCCGTGACAGGCCCTGGCATCAACCTGGGTATTGTGTCCAACCTGCGCGTAGGCGAGTATTTCGACCTGCGCTTTTTGCCTACACTTTCTTTTATTGAGCGTACCATTCGCTATACACAGCCGGGTGAAAACGGACGAATTTTACAGCGCCCGATTGAATCGGTGTTGGTAGAGATGCCTTTTCATGTACGATACAAATCTGCACCATACCACGATTTTCGACTGTTTGTAATCGGAGGCGTTAAATATTCATTCGATGTAGCCAGCGATTCCCGCACCCGCCAGGCCTCCGGGATTGTAAAAATTGCACCCACCGATTTTCAGGTAGAATACGGCGCTGGCATTCAGTTTTTCTTCCCTTATTTTATTTTCTCTCCCGAACTGAAAATATCACAAGGCCTGAACAATGTGCTTATTTACAACAACCAGTTGCCTCAAAGCAATGTGCTGGAGAAAGTAATGAGCCGCACCTTTACCCTGTCATTTCACTTTGAAGGATAAGCATTTACCGTTGCAATACGGTCGAATCGCCTAATTTTCATAGGGTTCGTCTGTATAGCACGACATATTTTTTTCCGGATGCAACGTATCGCGGAACAGTTGGTCATTGGCATTACTTTCCTGTTTCAACAGGAAGTCGTGTGTAACAATACCTTCATAATTTAACTGTTTCGTTCATGAAAACAAGATACTTCCTACCGGTTCTATTGCTGCTTTTCTTTGTTAACCTGATGGCACAAACCCAGGTAAAAACTTCCTGGACAACTGCCGACGGAAAAACGAACGTTCATACCTACACCATCTGCAAGGATCAATTTGCACTTATGGGCACTGCCCAACATGCTTGGGTATCCGGTCAGCAAAATCCATGCAAGGTATTTATTGGTGTGGGCACCACCCCCGACGAGGCTACCGGCGGATTAACGGTGGATTACACCATTGACAACACACCCGCAGAAACATATGGAGTACAGGAAGGCGACATTATTCTTGCCATAGATGATGTGAAGGTGGGCACCCAAACAGAACTGGAAAACCAGCGCGACAAACACCAGCAAGGAGATGCCTTCACCCTGAACATCCTGCGCAATGGCGCACCGATGACGATTCAGGCGCGTTTCAAGTCGTGCAGCGAAGAGGAAATAGAAAAAGCCCGGGAAGAAGAACGAGCAGAAGTAAAAGCCTTTTTTGCAGAACGCTTCGACCACCTCAACCAATCGCTTGAAATGCGCGAACGGCCCATTCTCGGTATTTACAAAGATGAGGCGGCTATTAATGAAAATGGTATTGTTATCCGGGAGATAATTGAAGGAAAAGGCGCCGAAAAAGCCGGCCTGCTCCCCGGTGATGTCATCACCATTGTAGATGGAAAATCCATGTCCGATGGCGACAACCTGTACAATGCCTTGATCAAACACCAACCTGGCGAACAGGTTACAGTCGTTTACATAAGAAATGGAAAAAATGCGGAAACAGAAGTCACCCTGAGCGGCGACCCGGGTTTCCGACGCCTGGTAAATGAGCGCGACCCCTGCAAGGTGTTTATCGGCGTCTACACCACTGAAACGGCAGTAAGTCAAAGCGGCGGCGTACGTGTGCTGGGGGTTATAGACAACACGCCGGCTTATGAAAGTGCCGTTCAGGAAGGCGATATTATTCTTGCGCTCGACGAACAGCCTGTCAATACCAGCAATGAACTGCGTTCTGCCCGCGACAAACACCAGCCTGGCGATCAGTTTCAGATGACGATTCTGCGGGAAGGCGCCAAAATGAATATTACTGCTACGTTCAAGTCTTGCCCTTCACAACAACCTGCAACGCCTGTTGTACAAGAACCCACCGTCCTACCCAACCTGCAGGCGCCACCTACGGCCGAACAGCCTGAAACAACCTTGCAACTGGAATCATTCGATGCCTTCCCAAGCCCTACACTGGGTCCGGTGAATATCCGTTTTGAAGCCAATGCGGTGCCAACTACTGTTCGCATGACCGACATGAACGGGAAAGTAGTGTATGAAAACCAGTTGAAACAATTCAACGGTTATTTTAACGAGCAGGTAAATCTGGAAGGGAAAAGCCCTGGTTTTTACACCGTTACCGTGACGCAGGACAACAAGGTGTTTTCCAAGAAAATAATTTTGCTATCGCGGGTATAAGCATACCAATGAACAGAGATTGCTCTTTCCCGAATTTTTCACCTGCTGAAAAGTTCGGGATTTTTTTTCCGGAAAGGGTTGATTGTCAGGAGTAAATGGCAAACTGATGACGGTCAAAGCAAAGATTGATTTTTCTCATCCCGTACCTTTGTATTCAAATGCACCTTTGCTTCATCAAGAAAAACGATTGATTATGGAAAAGACGAAAAAGAAATACCTCTCCGACTTGCATTTTGAATATAAACTGTGGGATATGGAGACGCGATTTTACGAAGATGAATTGAAACTGTACCAGCAATGGCTGGAAGAAGTGGCTGGTAAAAACACCCACACGGATGTTCAGAAAGAAGTAGAACACTTTCAGAACCAGTTTCTGATTCAGCGCCAACAACTCAGCGCCGTGCGGCATCAGGCTAAAGCGCACGAACAATGGCTGACCAATTATGCAAAAACACATCAGACCGCTATCGATCATGTGCATTTTGCCGATCACGCTACCATGCGCGACCATGTGGATACCTACAGGAAATTATACCTGGAATTGAAAAGTGAGTTCAAGCGATTCCTGGAAGAGAAACTGTAGATGTAAGATTTAAGATTACATGATTTAAGATTTTAGATTTACCGGGATGTCCTCCTTCTAAAATCTTAAATCATGTAATCTTAAATCTTAAATCCTCAGTTTCCATCCAGCATATTCCCCAGCCCACCCAGAATGCTGCCTTCATCCTTGCGGTTAACGGTGCCGTAAGAGATAATTTTGGCGGCCAGGCGGCTCACAGGCAGAGATTGCAGCCAAACAGTGCCCGGGCCACGCAAACTGGCGAAAAAGAGGCCTTCACCTCCGAATACCATATTGCGAATACCTTTTACAAACTGGATATCGTAATCGATTCGATTTGTAAAAGCCACGATACAGCCTGTATCTACGCGCAGTGTCTCTCCCACTTCCAGTTTTCGCTCCAGAATATGTCCGCCCGCATGAACGAATGCCATCCCGTCGCCTTCCAGTTTTTGCATGATAAAACCTTCGCCGCCAAAGAGGCCGGTGCCTAATTTGCGTTGAAATTCAATGCCTACTTGCACGCCTTTTGCTGCACAAAGGAAAGCGTCCTTTTGGCAAATGACTTTACCATCATATTGTTGCAGGTCGAGGGGGATAATTTTGCCAGCATAAGGTGCAGCAAAGGTGACGCGTTGTTTTCCGTGTGTGTGATTGGTAAATGTGGTAATAAACAGGCTCTCCCCTGTCAGGAGGCGTTTGCCCGCCGTCATCAGTTTGCCGAAAAATCCATCAGCGCGATCGCTTCCATCGCCGAATACAGTGGCCATTTCGATGCCGTCGTCCATAAACATGAAACTGCCCGATTCGGCAATGACGGTTTCCTGTCCATCCAGTTCAATTTCCACGCATTGCATTTCTTCGCCGTGGATGTGGTAATCTATTTCGTGATTCCTTCTCATGGTGTGGTTGGTGAGTGTTGTGAATCGACATTTTAAGGTTTCATATCGACCCGGCAAATTTGTATAACGCTCGTTGCTGCTGCCATTTTTTACCGACGAGTATCCGGAATTTTTCGCTAAAATCGATGTAAACAAGCATGTATTTCAATCCCATTTGAAATACATGCTTGCCAGAAAGGAAGTTTGTCGGGCGGCCTGGTTGCCGGCTTGCGGCACAACTGCGCCGAGGTAAAAACCATAAAAGCGGTTCATCTCAAAACCGGCCTTGCCGCCCAGCAGCCATACACTTTGATCGGGCGCATACAGGGCCGTTTTTTTATTAGCGGCTTCCACCTCATATGTTTTTGTACCAACTCTCCAGGACAGGTCGCTCATAACAGCCAGGAAGAACTGACGGAATTTCAGTCCTGCTTCTCCCCCACCCAATACAATGGAATTGGCCAAAGGGCCACGCCAACCTGCGCCGCCATAAACAAACCAGTATCCGGAGGTGTGGCTGCGTTGCCCTATGCTGAGCGTTGCAGAACCCGACCATGCATCATATGCGGAATTGAGCCCTGTTATCCGGCTCGACTTGCCCGAGTCAAAATCAAGTCGGGCTTGCCCTGTGATCGTCACCTTTCCGGAAGAAAACCGGTGCCTGCAAGCGAGGGTGATATTTCCCAATCCATTAAGTCGCCCCTGTTGAAGCATGGGAATGGTGCTGATACCGGTTGATTTGCCCGAATATTGAAAGCGAAAAGGCGTTGCCGACCAGATGGTGGTTTTGTCTGAAAGTCCGTATTCGGCCAGCAACTGAAAGGAATTTTCACGAATCGCCCTTTCCAGTGTACGGCGGTTGCCGGGCGCAGAAGCATCAAAAACCGTTTGATACAGTGGAGTGCTTTGCCAGGATGTCTGAACATAAAACCCGGCTTTGTTGCGCGTCCAGGGCGTTTGTGCGTTCAGTACGCCTTGAAAAAGGGGAATTGAAAACATCACAAGGATGAAATTCCTCATGGTGGCGTGTTTAAAAGAATGTATCAGAGGAAAATACCAACCGAATGAATGCCTGCACGATTTGGAGACTGGCCAAGTGAGGTGGTGGCGGTAGCACATACTACCGCCACACATGAATACTCTTCTTTAAATTTTACTGTGCCTTGTATTCGCCCTGAATCGACGATTTTACTACGCGCAGAAAAGTCTTTTCATCTACCATCAGGCGCACCACCGGGCCTTCAATTTTGGTAATGCGGCCGATCAGGCCGGCATTGGTGACGACTTCCATGCCTTCTTTCAGGTTTTCAACAAATTTCTGCTGATCCTTCTGGCGTTTCATCTGGGGGCGAATCAGGAAGAAGTAAAAAACGATCAGAATCAGGAACGGGAACAACATGCTCATAAGCGGATTGCCGCCCGTTTGTGCCTGAAGAAAAATGAACTGTAACATTTCTTTCAAATTAAGTGTGTGTAAAAGTACGCCCTGCTGCCGGGTGGCAACAGGGCGTGCAAAAGTAGGTATTTTTTTTAGGTTGATGGGGTTGATGAGGGTTGATGGGGTTGATGGGGTTGATGGGGTTGATGGGGTTGATGGGGTTGATGAGGGTTGATGAGGGTTGATGGGGTTGATGAGGGTTGATAAGGTTGATAAGGGTTGATATTTGTCGCTCGGGGGAAGAAAACAATTTCTCCTTCATCGAGCGGCTATTATCAACCCTTATCAACCTCATCAACCCTCATCAACAAATTACTTATTCACAAACATCCCATCATCAATCCCCGCATTCACTTTGATTTCGCTCACAACCGAGGTCATTGGAATCGGCATAACGCCTACGATACTCATGGTATAAGGGAATTTCACACCATTGTGTTCCTTATAGTCGGAGTAATCGATCATCATGGTAACAGGATTGCCATCCTGACCGGTGGTGCTGCTCACTTCGCGGAGTTTCAGGCTGGTTTTCATGTCGTAGTATTCCGTGCTCTTTTTACCGTCGGGGCGAACTACGTCTACAACATAGGCACTGCCGCCATTGATGTCTTCGATACCTTTCAGTTCGAGTTTGTAACCACCCGACACATAAGCGGCTTCCTTGCAGAATGCAGCCTGTTCTTTGACATCGGCCAGTTCTTCTCCTTCGAGTGTACGAGCGCCGCCCATACCACTTTCACTGCCAGTAGTGCCATCGTATACGCGTTTGGAGAACACCTGACCGGCCATGCTAATTTCTGTGGCTACTTTATTACCACCTTTCTGCCAGTTTTTAACCGATAGGGATTGTCCGCCGAGGTTCATAGAAGCAAATGTCTGTACGTCTTTCAGCGCGTTGATGTTGGCGGCGCCACCGATAGCGTTTACATAATCTTCCACCACTTTGGCAGCGGTCATACCTGCTGGCAGTTGGGTGTTGTTCATTTTCACCGGATTGCCCTGTGCGTCGAGGAAGTTGATTTTTCCGTCGGCAGAGAACTGTTTCAGGCGGTCGGCTACATCGTCTTTGTTACCAACGACGAGGATATGCGCTTTTCCGGGGAGGATGTACTTTTTAGCCATTGCCTGAACGTCTTCCACGCTTACATTCTGCAGCACTTGCAGGTATTTCTCGTAGTAATCGGCTGGCAGGCCGTAGCGTGCGATCGACAGGGCGAAATTGGCCACTGTGCCAGGCTCTTCCAGACTCTGGGAAAACTGGCCCGTGATGACATTTTTCACAACCTGAAGTTCATTGGCAGAAACAGGCTCTGTGCGCATGCGCTCCATTTCCTTGATGAATTCGATGATGGAACTATCGGATACAGCGTTGCGTACCGAAGCAGTAGCGTTGAAAGAACCAATCAATTTGTCAGCGTTCAGGGAAGTGCGGGCGCCATACGTCCAGCCGTGGCCTTCACGCAGGTTGGCATTCACGCGGCTGTTGAAATAGCCGCCGAGGATAGCGTTCATTACACGGCTGCTGATTACATCTGGTTCGCCGGGGCGCAGTTCGACCGGGTAAGTGATGTTGATAACTGACTGCACTGCACCGGGTTTGTGTACAAAATCCACCTGCGTTTTTTCAGGCTGCTTTGGCGTGGCGTAGGTATGTTTGGCTACCTCACCTTTTGCCCAGGAGCCAAAGTATTTTTTGGCATACTGTTCGGCTTTGGCTTTGTTAATGTCGCCCACGATCACGAGGTACGAGATATTTGGTTTAATGACCGCGTTGAAGTGCGCTTTCATCTGGTCGACGGTAATTTTCGCCAGAGAGGCTTCGGTCATTTCTTCGCCATACGGGTGGTCTTTACCATAACGTACGATAGCGCCTACTTTGCGGGCAATAGCATTGGCGTCGTTCTTTTCCTGCGCCAGTCCGCTTTCTGTACGACGTTTGATCTTGTCGTACTCTTCCTGTGGGAAAGTAGGATGCATCAGCACATCCGACATCACGTCGAGCAGTTTGTCGGCGTGTTTGGTAAGGCAATTGCCGTAAGCACCGGAAGAATTGGTAGACAAATTGGCGCCGATAAAGTCAATTTCCTCGTCGATCTGGGCTTTTGTACGTTTGGTGGTGCCTTTCGACATCATATCGCCCATCATCTGGATGTAACCGGCAGCATCTTTTTCCATGACCGGGTCGTAATCAGCGAACACCTGGAAAGATACTTTCGGCAGTTTATGGTTCTCCATCACGATAACCGTGAGGCCATTATCGAGTTTGAACGTTTCGGCTTTGCCAATCTGGATTTTTGGGGCCGGGCCTGCTTTGGGTGCGGCAGCGCGCACGTCAGGCTTGGTTTTTTGTGCCTGCACACCCGGAGCGAATGCCAGGAATGCTGCAACTATCAAGGTGAAAAAATGGAATTTTTTCATTTATGAAAATTCAATAAGTGGTGAAAAAACTTCTACAGAAATAATTTGGTCTCAACGAAAGGGCCGGGTACAATTCCTGTGGTGTGAAAGGTACGCGGTACCTGCGAGTGTATATCAGGGCGCCGTTTTGGGCATCCAGTACAGTACTACGCGTGCATTTTTGTTGAAATACTTGTTGGCGGCTGCACGCAGATCTTCACGTGTTACTTTGCGGTAGCGATCCAGTTCGGTATTGATCAGGTTGGCATCGCCAAAGTACATTTCGTAGTTGGCAAGGCTTTCAGCAATACCCTGCACATTGTCGTTGGCGCTCACGAAGTCGTTCTCAATCTGGTTTTGCAGTTTCTGGAATTCCTTTTCCGACACCAGGTTTTTCTGGAGGTCATCAATAATGGCATCCATGGATTTTTCCAGTTCGCCCGGGTTCACACCCATATTGGCAATGGCGTAAGTGAGGTTAGCGCCTGGGTCTTCGAGTTGAAGCGGGAATGAACCTGCTGCCACGGCTTTCTGTTGCTCGTCGACGAGGATTTTGTTCATACGGCTGCTTTCGCCCTGGCTGAGCAACTGACCCAACATCTGAACGGCATAAAAATCCTTCGTGCCTTGCGCCGGGATGTGGTAGCCGAGGATAACCGCTGGCAATTGCACGTCGTCGTACACAGTGTCGCGGGTAACTTTCGTCATTGGAGGCTCCTGCGGGAACGTGCGCTGAATAGCGCCTTTTCCTTTTGGAATATCCTTGAAGTACACATTGATCAGTTCTTTTGCCTGCGCAATGTTGATATCGCCGGCAATCGACAGAATTGCGTTGTCGGGGCGGTAGAAATCTTTGTAAAACTGTACATAGTCTGCTTCCTGTGCGGCATCGAGGTCTTCCATCGAACCGATTACAGAACTTTTGTACGGGTGTACCTTGAACACGCGTTTGAGGGTTTCTTCCAGCAGTTTTCCGTATGGCTGGTTGTCGATACGCTGGCGGCGTTCTTCTTTTACCACCTGGCGTTGCGTTTCGATACCAATTTGTTCCACTTTGGCGTGCAACATACGTTCGCTTTCGAGCCAGAGGCCAAGGGCCAACTGGTTGCTGGGCAGCACCTCGTAGTAGAATGTGCGGTCGTACCACGTATTGGCATTGTTGGTACCGCCGGCGTTGTTGATGTAGTCGTCGAATTCACCGCGTTTGATGTTATCGGAGCCTTCGAACAGCAGGTGTTCGAAAAAGTGCGCGAAACCCGAGCGGTTTGGTTTTTCATTTTTAGAACCTACGTGGTACATCACCGTAACGGCTACGATCGGCGTCGAATGGTCTTCGTGCAAAAGCACCTTGAGGCCATTGGGCATATCGTATTCCACGTATTGAATGTTCTGACTGAATGCGCATCCTGATGCCAGGACAAAAAGGACAAAGAGCGTGGTTAGTCGCTGCATAAACCCGTTTATTTAAAGGTGAAATTAAAATTCGGCGCGAAGTTGCGAAAAAACGCAGGCTCCCTGCAATTGTTATTCGATGAATGTCGGCCAATGTCCGTTAAAGGGCGTGTAAAACAGGCTTTGATTTTTTTCCCGGGTAAAACTATATCAAGGCATCGTTTTCTGTTGCTCGTCAATGAGTACCTGTTCATAGGGCAAAAAAAATCCCGAACCCTGGCTTTCACCAGTATTCGGGATCGTTTTAGCCATCCTCTCCCCTATCGTTCCACCACTAATTTATGGGACAGGTACGCCGCATCGCTTTGTATGGCCAACATGTAAATACCCGCCGGCAAGCGGCTGATGTCCAATCGGGCCTGTTGAGCACCAGCAAGGCAGTATGCATCAAAGCCGGTCATGAGTAGGTGGCCCGAGAGGTCGCGCACATCCAGGCGGACGGGGGCGGGGGCTGCCAGATCGAAAGCGACGCTCACTTCATCGGAGGCTGGATTGGGTGCAAGCGAAATTTTCGAAAGCGGGCCCTGCACATCACCGGTACTGGTAGCATTGCCGAAATACACCGAAGCAAAAACACTCGACTTAATATCTTCCTCGCAAGGTGCATACATAAACAATTCCAGGTTGGGGTATGCCAGCGGGCTGTTGGAAGAGAGTTGTTTCACTTCGATCACCAGATCCTGGACACACGAATTGGCAGGTACGTCGAATGTCTGTCCCAGGTCATTGCCATTGAGCGGCACGCCCGCAGCCGATACTACCGCGCCGTTGAGGTTGGACAACGCGTTCAATTTAAGGTTGTATGTGCGGGGTTCGTTGCTTTCGTTGCAGAGGTCTACCTTAAACGTTGCGGACGATCCTACGGGGTTGCCTTCCAGGATGATGTGCGCATCGGTACTGCCGTCGTGGCGCAGTTTGGGCTGGTCGCGCTGGTAGCCGCTCTCGTACGGACAACTGCTTTTAGTGCCTGCGACGGTACGAAAAACGGGCGTACCGAACATCGGGTCGCGTACGATGTTCACGTTGAATAAGTCGCCACTATCGTCGTCAGACAGAGAATAACGCACAATTTTGGTTGTTTCTGCCGACTGGTTTTCAATATTCCCATAGCGCTGTGAAGCCTGGTATTCGTAGCCGCCCGAAACGCCCGAGCCGCCTACTTCAATAACAACATCCACACCGGTAGTGTAATCAAGATACTGCTCGTACTCGATGGCGGCTGTTTCCGTCACCGTGACACTGGATTCTTGTGTGCTTGGCACAGTGCCAAATGAAACAGCGCCCAGCGAGACATTATTTGGGTTATTAATGTTGTTATCGTTCAGGGTTAATACTTTGTTCCATACGTCCACCTGGTTTTGAGCGACGTTCCTCGTCCGCGAAGTAAGCGAGGCATCATCTGCAATGGCTTGTTGCTGTGCGATTTGATCCTGAATTTCAGATTTAGTGTAAAAAAACTGCCGTGGCTGGCCAATAGGCGTGTATACCAAGCCTGCCGGCTGGACATATGCCAAACAGGTACTCGAATCGATGGCTACCCGACTGAATACGCCATAGGCCAGGTCGACGCCATAGCCTACAAAAACATCTTCGCTACCTGGTGGGGTCTGAAAGCCGTTTGTAACTGTAAGACAGGTCTGATTGCCCTGGGTCTCAATGTTCATTTCACCGCCGCCCGCACTGGCGCCCACGGTGACAGAGAACTCATAATCAACCGTTGCAATAAAGCCAATGGAGCCCGCAACGCCGATTTTTACATCCACATAACCGGAGTTGGAGTTGTCTGTGGCAGCAGATTGTACAATTTCGCGGCACACCGTTTTGCTTTCCTGAAATTCAGCGGTGCTGCCGTCGCCCGGCGGTGCGTGCAGGATGAAATACGGCAATTGCGGTTGCAGGGTAGTGCCAATGATGGGAACCTCGCTTTCAAGGGTGCCTTCAATTACAAATGGCAGGATAAAAGAGTGGTTGTAAATGATACCATTATTGGCAAATTCATCTTGCTGGATGATAATCCAGCCTTTTGTATCGGCCCTGGCAAATGATATGGTCTTTTGATACCGATGACCTGTCAACTGGTTTGTCTGATTAAATATCGGTTGATAATTGGTGCCCACTACATCCGCCTGGTCATACAGATATGGCTGTGAATCGGTACCAATAAAAGCATTGAATGGCTTATTAAACCACAAATAGCCATTATACCGCACTTCCACTGTAATGGTGAGCGGCTCTCCATACCGGGATTTGAAATACTGCCCGGGCGGTACCTGTGCGAAGGCATCCAGAATATTGGCGCTATTGTCATACACGAAAGGCGAAACATGCGTGCCCGTTGGCGCCCCGCATACACCGCCTTTATCAGATGAAATAGTGATAACGGTTCCTGTTTCGGGGTTGGTGTAAACAAGTTGTGCCTGTAAGTCCAGGCTGTTAATAAGAGCAATCAGCAAGAATAAAAAAACGCGCAGGATATGTTTCATGATGG
The DNA here is from genome assembly GCA_016787415.1 of Saprospiraceae bacterium. GTDB lineage: Bacteria > Bacteroidota > Bacteroidia > Chitinophagales > Saprospiraceae > M3007. The sequence continues at coordinate 13,812 of JAEUUT010000169.1, forward strand.
ACATATGTTGGTGATGAGATGCCTCAAATGTGCGCGGTGTATCACTTTTAATCATTTGCGGGCATCCCAACTACCTGATCCTTTGACCGAAAGCGGGATTTCATTGACCGAGCATAAAATAATATCTTTGCCAACGGCAAACACCGATCATAACCATGCAGAAAATTTTGCTATTGCTTTGCTTTTGCTCTCAAACCATTTTTGCTCAAAACAATGCCCTCGATAGCCTGGAGCGCTTGCTATCCGTCGCTCCTGACAATGCACAACGCCTCGAATTATTTAGCCAATTGACCAACCAAGCCTTCCGAAGCGACCTGCACATGGCACTTCTCTATGCCCAGCGTGGCCTCGATTTGGCTGAAAAAACCGGAGACAAAACCTGGCAACCAAAATTCTGTGAAATGAGTGGCCGCATGTACGCCAATCTGCTACAGTTCGACTCGGCCATGCTGTTTTTCGACCGCGCTACATCTGGCTACGCCGCTATTGCAGATGCCAAGGGACAGGCCTCCACTGCTTTCAAGAAAGCCTGGGTATACAAACAGCGAAATGAACTGACAAAAGCAGCCGAAGCCGATTTGCAAGCATTGCGGCTCATGGAAAGCATCGCCGACCAGGAAGGTGTTGCCAATGCGCTGGCGCGAGTGGCGGAAGACCTGCGTTTGCAAGGCCGGGGAAAAGAAGCCATGCAGTATGCACAGCGATCCATCGACATGGCCGAGAAAAACGGCTTCCAGCAACAATTGGTGCATTCCTTGCGCGAAGCAGGCGTCGTCTGTGGGTTCCTGTACAACTATGAGCAATCTCTTTATTATTTTGAAAAAGCGCTTTCCCAAGCCCATGCACTGAACTTCTCAGCCATCGAAATTGCCGGCCTGCTCAATGACCGAGGCAATGCGCTGAAACGCCTGAAACGTTACCCGGAAGCCATCGCAAATTACCAGGAATGCCTGGAGTTGGGAACTATTTTCAACCTCGACATGCTCAAGTCGTCCGGCTATGCCAATCTGGGCGAAGTATATATGCTGATGGGTCGGTATACAGATGCCTTACCTTACCAGTTGAAGACCATCGGGATACAGGAACAAAACCAGGACCTGTACAACCTTGTTGAAACCTATACCCACATCAGTACTACGTACGAAAATCTGAACGACTACGCTTCGGCCCTCTCCTACGAACGCAAAGCCAGACAACTGCGCGACAGCACCCTGAACATAGAAAGCGACGCCAAAATTTCGGAACTGCACACCCAGTACGAAACTGAGAAAAAAGAAGCCACCATTGCCATTCAACAAGCGCAGATTTCCAGGCAGCGCATCATAGGGGCGCTTGGCTTCGGGATTGCCGTCTTGCTCGCGCTGCTTGCCTATGTGTTTCGAAAAAATGCAGTGGCACGAAAAAAGGCCAATGCCCAACTCGCCACTAAAAATGCCGAAAATGAACTGCTATTGAAAGAAATACACCACCGCGTGAAAAACAACCTCGAAGTAGTATCCAGTCTACTGGCGTTGCAATCTGCCCAAATCGACGACCCTGGTGTGAAAGATGCCATGCAGGAAGGTCGAAACCGCGTGCAGTCTATCGGAATTGTCCACCAGAAACTCTACCAGCGCGACAACCTGGCAGCCATCGAGATGCGCGACTATTTTCTCAACCTCAGTGAAAGCGTTTTAGATACCTTCGGAGCAGAACATCGCATACGCGTCGAGTGTATAATGCAGGAACTGGAACTCGACGTGGACACCGCCGTACCTTTGGGGTTGATTGTCAATGAATTGCTCGTAAACGCCTTGAAATATGCCTTCCCAGACAATCGCGAAGGGCAGGTACGCATACAATTGGTCAAACAACCCGACGGTATACTGCACCTGGAGGTGGCCGACAATGGCGTAGGTAAAGTGGATCAGGCGCAAGGCACTGGTTTTGGCAAACAACTGGTGTCTCTCCTGACGCGCCAATTGAATGGTTCTATGCAAGAAGAAGTGAAGAACGGGGTTACTATCCGTTTTGATTTTAACCTGAAAAAAGCAGCATGAGCGAAACAGCCATCAAAATACTGATCGTGGAGGATGAAATGCTCATAGCCGCCAAAATCTCTATGTTCCTTACAGAACTGGGATACGAGGTGACTGGTATACTCCCACGTGCAGAAGAAGCCTTGCTCAGCACGGAAGAAAACCCGCCAGACATTGCATTGCTCGACATACATCTGAAAGGTGACATGGACGGTGTCGCCCTCGCCCACGCACTACGTTCCGGGTCTAATATTCCGGTCATTTTCCTTACCGCCAACAACGACAATGCCACCTTCGACCGCGCCAGAACGGCAAAACCGTATGCGTTTTTGTCAAAACCTTTCAATAAAACAGAGTTGCAACGCGCACTGGAATTGACCATTGCTCTGATGAGCGCTGGCAACCCGGAAGCGGGCATTGCACAGCAACCTTCAGAGGAATCCTCCTTTATTCTCAGCGACAGAATTTTTGTACGCGACAGAGACCATATGGTAAAAATCCTGTTTGAGGCCATTTTATACCTCGAAGCAGAACGCAATTATTGCCGGATCGTCACCAAAACCAAGGAGTATCTACTCACTATGCCCATGAAAAGTCTGGAAGACAAACTACCCAGCCACTTCCAGCGTATTCACCGCTCACACATTGTCAACCTCCTGCACATAGAAGCAATAGATGAAACGACTGTCACGGTCGGTCAGAAAACGCTGCCCATGAGCAAGTCGTGGAAAGAAAGTCTCCTTCAGCGCATACGAACCATTTAACAGGCATCTTGTTTTCGGAAAATATCCTTTATACCTTCTTTACAAGAACATATATATTAAAACAATCATTAAACTTTATCACTCTGCCACACAAACAACCCGGAGTTCCGCCTCCCAGCCCTCCTCCCCTACCAGCCGAACCAGGTACCAACCAGCCTCTGGCAGCGAAAATTCGGTTGTTGCGCGGTTTCCCGATGGAATGGCCATGAACTGGCTGATCTGGCGCCCTGCCAGATCAAATACAGAGACTTGAAAATGGCCGATCGCCTTCTGACCCACTACCTCAAGTCTCACCGGCTTGCCGGGCGCCACAGGATTCGGTGAAAGCGCCACCCGGAGCCCGTTGGCCACCAGTCGGGTACCCACCGTAAGTGGCACCACAAATTCAAATACCGTGGCACAAGCAGTTGAATCCGTCAGGGTAAGTTGATACACCCCGGCCATCAGGTTATCAATAGAAGCGTCTGTAGCGCCGTTGCTCCATAAATACTGAAACGTATCACCCTGAATGTCAACGGAAATGGCCCCATTGCCCTGCCCGTCGTCGGCAGTGATTTCGGTGTTTTCGAGCACAGGCTCCGGTGCGATGAAAAGGTGCAGCGTCCGGAGGCTGTCGCAGCCATTCAATGCAGTGAATGTATCGGTATAAATGCCTGTTTCGGTATATCCTTCAAAAGATTGACCTACACAGATGGTCTTAAAAACGGTTTGCTCTATTTCATCCAGCACGGTCAAATGCAGCACCATCACGCTGTCGCAACTGCGCGCAAAATGCAGGGTGTCGGCGTATGCGCCAGTTTCAGTGTAGCCCAGGTAATTTTCACCGGCACAGATGGTTTGATAGGTATTTACCACCGGCACAAACCGCGACACATAGGTATAATCAGTAGCGGTACAACCTGAAACTGTATTTGTTACAGTCATTCGATACGTGCCTGGCCGGTCGAATTCGGGTGTCAGGGTATTCGCGCCGCTGATAATATGGCCGTCCTGTGTATCCCAGTGGATAGCTAGGTTCCCACCCTGGCTGGTTGCGCCCAAAAACTGACCAGAGGTGAAACAGGGTAGCGCCGAACTGGAACCGGCGCTGCACACAGGGTTCAGATTGGTCATGTTCGGAATGTAGTACATGGTGGTGCTTTCACAACCTTCCGGGGTGATCGCAGTAGCAAACCAGTAACCGGGCTGGCTGACTGTCACTTGTGTGCCACCGTTGATGGTGGTATTGTGGTTGGTCCATTTCACCGTAGATCCGGGTGGCAGGCCCTCTGCACACAAGCGGATGGTGTTGGCAGCCGGACAAGGTGTACAGTTTTGGATGCTAAATGTAGGAGGCGGTGTTGACTCAAAATGATAATCTGCCCGGCAGGTGTATGGCCCATCCATAGCGGTGAAACGATAGTTTCCTGCTACGCTGGCCGTTGGCATACTGCCAACCGGATTGTAGAAACCCTGATTTCCCAAAGGATCGATCCAGGAGACAAAGTCGGCATTGGTATTGATGGAAAACTGTACAGGGTGCGGATTGACACAATCAATTGATTCTAAAGGATATACATTGAGGTGAATATTACTGATATTCAATTGCATGGAAGCCGACTGACGGCACAATCCGTTGGTAATGGTGTATGTCACCGTGTGCGGCCCCGGCGAACTGAACCAACTTGGAGAAACCGTACTCGTAAACAGAAAATCCTCGGCGCTCCAGATGCCGCCTGGCGGATTGGCATAGAGATCAACCGTACCTCCAGGGCAGATGGGTTGCACGGAAGGCAGCACAATGTTATTAGGGCAATCGGAATGATATACCTTGAAGGTTTTCGTCAGGGTTTGGGAGCATCCGGCATTATTCACAACAGTCAGCGTAACAGAGTGGTCGCCCGCGCTCGAAAATGTGGTTACCAGCATATTGGAGTCGCTGACCCACTGCCCATCCACCAGCCAGGCAATTGAATCAACGTTGGCAACTGTGGCTGCAATGGTCTGAGGAACGTTTATCATGGCATTTGAAGGCGCCGTAAAATTCAGGCTCATCACAGGATTACATGCTGGTTCCATCCCATGCGATGCAAGCAGGCTTTTACGTGGCCCATACAAGGCAGACAACATACGTTTGACCTGCCCGGGTGTAAAACGGTACCAGCAAGCCCATTCGGAATAATCCATGTAATTGTCTTTGGGATCAGGCTGGTCGTCGATGAACGGGTTAAAATAAATATCATCGTCGGCATCCGTAGCACAGGAACTGGTCAATAAACAGTTGTTATCATTAACGTCATGATCTTCCGGTGGCGTATCACACACCTGATCGCCCTGCAAATGGCAATTGTCATTGGGACACCCGCCTTCAAACGTGTGCAATAGGTTGAAATAATGCCCTAATTCGTGTGCGGAAACTTTGGCGCTGTTGCAGGGGTCGGCAGGATTAAACCACACCCCGGCCTCAATAATCGCTCCGTCTGCAGGTTTTCCATGCGAGCCGGCAAGCGTAGAGAGCCCATAGGCGCCATCACACTGACCATTCAGAATCCAAAAGCAAAACTCTTTTATCAGCCAGATATTGACATAATCCGTGGATGGAAACTTTCCGTCAAAAGCAGTCAAGTACATGACATCGGGCCAGCCACCCACAGGAACTGTTGTCAACGTACTCGCATGGCGGGTGATGCCACTGGTTGGGTTATTAAAGGCGTCGCGTTGGGCGAGCACAAACTGGATACCTGTCGCTTCGCCGTCGGGGTTGCTGTTGCAGGAAATGCCGGCAAAAGCCTGATTCAGTAAATCGAGACCTGCCTGTACGTCGGCATCGCTCAAATTTTCAGCCGTGCCGATCGGGGTGCCAGGCGTGTGCACAACGTGAATGACGATAGGAACCGTTTCGACAGACAAATGGCTTTGTGCAGTGTGCGCATCCTGTTCGAGGTATTCCAGATAAAAGCGGTCTGCTTCGGTTTGTGCCGTCAAATAGTCGGGATATTCGAGGGCAAGTTGCTGCCGCAACAGGTCGGTTCCACACTGAGGGGTAACGTTTTGGCCGTGTACAGGAAGATTGAAAACAAGCAGAAGGAAAAAGGAACAACCGTGTAGAATATGCCGCATTTTTCAATAATTTTCATGTAAGATACTATGACAGTAGTTTATTGCTGTTTGATGCTGAAAAAATATTTGAAAAGAAAAAACTAAAAAAAATGCATGACATTTGGCTTTCAGAATTAAAAAAACAAGCCGAAAACCAGCAACCGAAACGATAACAGATCAAGGGTTTCTAACCTCTGTATCTACGACCCTCTTCCAACAGCATGACCAAAAGCGAATTTGAAAACAAGAGTCTTGTATTCATTGTACTCATCGGGTATATATTAAATTTCATATGTACTTCTATTGGTTATCTGTTTAATGTCGCTTCCAGCAATGAACTGCTGCATTATGAGATAGCGAATGCATTTGCCATTTCAGCATCTGTGATGGCTGGCCGATATACCGGATTGCGTGGACAACACGTAGCAGCGTCTGCCTATATTTTGCTGGGTATTGCGCATGGCATTTCCTTGGCATCTTTGAGCAGAGCCGGTATCAATGCGGACAGAGGCGCCATGATGGCCATCCCCATGATTCCCTCATTTATTTTTATGTTCTGGTGTAGCCTGTATCCGTTGTGGTTGCGGGTAATCGGATTGATTCCTATTGCTCTTTTCTCCCTGGTTTTTGTAAATGTTCAATCTGGTCAAGCATACTTTGGTATGGTATTAACCTCTGGATATGCCATGCTCCAGATGATCGAGGTCATCTGGGGGATTTATCTTTACAAAGACTGGAAGCAAAACAGACCGTAAATACTCTATTTCATCATGCTTTAACCTTTTCGCTCATGCGCTTTTTCCTCTCCAATTTCAAATGGATTATGCTTGTGTCCGGGCTTCTGACCTGTACCATGTTCCAGGCTTTTATCTCGCCTCAATCCTCCTTGCAGTCCAATTTTGGGCAAACTATAGACGGCAACCTCTCCGAAATCATCGTTCGGAACTGGGGCGCTCTGATTGGTTTGATGGGCATCATGCTTATCTATGGGGCCTTTAATGAAACCGTCAGACGATTTGTCCTTGTGATAGCCGGAAGCAGCAAGATTATCTTCATCCTGTTACTCCTTACTTCAAAGGAAAATTATCTGGGCTTTGGGGCAGGAACAGCGGTGATTGCCGATTCGATTATGGTAGCGCTGTATGTCGTGTATCTTTTGCTCACGATGAAGCGGAGTAGTTAACGAACCTCGATCCCCCCTTGATTGACAACCTGGAAAACATAAGAAATAAAAAGGGACGTAAATAAAAAGCCTTCCAGGTTTTCGAAACCTGGAAGGCGGGATGTCAAAAAAGGCGGCTTATTTTGTACCGTCTACCTGTTCCCAAAGTTCCATGGATAAAACCTTGCGTACGTCCAAAAACTGTTTTTGAAACAAATCATAGGACAGGTAAGGATATATTTTTTTGAATTCTGTGACAAAAGTGTCGTCCATGCTGCCTACGGCATCTGATAAGGATTTGTATTGCTGAATAATGGCAAAGTCATTCAGATCGGGGTTATTGGGGAATACACGCTGCCAGACGGTACGATCCATCAGTTTACCCGATTTTATGGCTTCGGCTATGAGCGGTACCGATTGTTGCAGCAAAGCCAGATAGTCCCTGCCTTTCCCAGGCATCGCTTCGACGCCCATGACGCGCAGGTATTTTGCTTCTTTGCCCTGCGGCGAGGAGCCTTTAAACTTAAACAAACTCCGGCTTACAGTATTTCGCACCTTGTTGCTATTCATAATAATGTCCGCATCTTCTTTGGACAGCCCTTTTGCGAAGTCCGCAAAATCCAAGGCGTCATAACTCTCAATACTGGCAACAGTCCGGTGGCCAATGACTGAGATATAATCGTAAGAAGCATCGGTTCCCATCGGGAAACTGCGTTTGTACAACCTCCAATACATGATTTCACCCTTGGCCTGGCGATCCTGCAAGACTTTTGCCCATACTTGGTGTAGTTTGGTGTACGCCTCTCCCATGCCGGGTAGCACTTTGGCATAACGGACAACCACATAAAAGGAATCAGTGGAAGCAAATGGCTGGTTTTGTGCTTGCAGCGGATTGGTCATGATGACAAAAAGCAGCGCTGCGAGGGAAAATAGATTTCTCATGTTTATGCATTTAGTTTTACAATGTGAAAATGGCCCCTTCCGGAACTGCAACAAAGGTGTGGGCAGACCGGAGTAGCGGGCTACCAATCATCGTTCAAACACTACCATTCAGGTTGCATGCAGCGTTTTTTCTCTACTGATTATGTTGCAAGGTGGGATGCTATTTTTTTATAACTTATTGATAATAATATAAATACATGTTGCATTAGCGCACTTTCATGGGGCGCTCGCCGAATTCTTCCAAAAACGCATCCGAGAAATAGTTGAGCGAAGAGAAACCCACCTCGTATGCAATTTCAGAAACCGTAAGCGTGGTATTCAGCAGCATTTGTTTACCTTGGTGCAGGCGGATTGAGCGAATGAAGAGGCTGGGTGATTTACCCGTCAAGGCTTTGACTTTGCGGTAAATCTGGCTTCGACTCATAGCCAGGGCGCGTTCGAGTTGCGGCATTTCAAAATCAGCATCGGAGAGATTCTTTTCTACCAAGGCCCGAACCTTTTGCAGAAAACTATCCTCCGGGTCGGGTTCTGTCAATGGAGGCAGGGTGGAGACGAGCACATTTTGCTGGTATTTGGACTGAAGATTTCGCCGCGATTCGAGCAGGTTTTCCAGCGTTACCAACAGTTCTTCCTGATGAAAAGGTTTGGACAGGTAGGCGTCAGCACCTTTGCGCAATCCGGCCAGGCGGCTCTGTATATCCGCCTTGGCTGTGAGCAAAACGATCGGTATATGGCTTGTACGTTCATCATTTTTAAGGGTTTCCAACACTTCGAAACCATCTTTATAAGGCATCATCACGTCGCTTACTATGAGGTCGGGGACGTTTTCAAGCGCCTCGTCTATGCCAGCCTGGCCGTTGTAGGCGAATTGGAGGTAATAATGCTCTTTCAGGCAGGTGCTGAGGTATTCGACTACATCCGGGTTGTCTTCCACCAAAAGGATGGTCGGGGCCGTGAGGGGGTGCTTTTGAGTCGGCAGTTCCCGGTGAATACCTTGTTGTTTAGCAAGGGAGAGCCTCCAGACTTCTGCCTTGATGTTGGCTCCTTTGGCCGTCAAGGCTCCGTTGTTTGTGATCGGCAAGCGCACCAGGAAAGTGCTGCCCACCCCTACCCTGCTTTCCGCTGTTATTTCGCCGCCCATGAGTTTCACTAATTCCCGGGTCAGCGATAGCCCAATACCTGTCCCGCCGGTCTTGGAGTGTTCCTGATTTTTGGCCTGAAAAAATCGTTCAAACACGTGTGGCAGTTCTTCGGGCGGGATTCCCGCCCCCGAATCAGCCACCGAGATGTGTAGCCATTGGTCCTTCACATCAGCGCGAATGACGACCCTGCCCCCGGAAGGCGTAAATTTGATCGCATTCGACAGCAGGTTGTGGATGATTTGTAAGAAACGTTCGGGATCGTAGTCCATCACAATCTTTGATTGTTCGCTTTCGACACGGAGTATCAGATTTTGTGCATTGGCCAACGAGTGCAGGCTTTCGGTTACATACTGAATGAATGTGAGAACATCCCCCTGGATGTAATTCATTTTCAGGGAATTCGACTCCAGTTTTGCCAGGTCAAGTATCTGATTGACAAGTCGGAGCAGGTTCTCTCCGTTGCGTTTGATCAGGCCGAGCATATTGCGTTGGGGTTCGTTGGTTTCGTTTTTTGCCAACTGTTCGCTCATACCCAACATAACGGTGAGCGGCGTTCTGAATTCGTGGGTGATATTGGTAAAAAACCGGCTTTTGAAGTCGTCAAGTTCTTTCAGCCGATGTTTTTCCTGCTCGGACAAGCGGCGGTTGAGCAAGTATTGATAATACCGCCAGGCAGCGGCGGCCAATATCCCCAAGTATAGCAGCCAGGCCCACCAGGAAGCCCACCACGGTGGCCGGATAGTGAAACGCAATTCGGCAGCCTGCTCACTCCAAACACCGGCGTTGTTGCTACCCATCACCCTGAAGGTGTAGGTTCCCGGCGCCAGATTGGCAAACTGGATGCTGTTTTTATTTCCCAGGGGCACCCAGTCTTTATCCACGCCCACGAGTTGGTAGCGATACTGATTTTGTGCCGAATTGGTAAATTCAAGCGCTGCAAAATCAAAGGTCAGCAAGTTTTGCTCGTGGGTAAGCGCGAGGTATGATTGTCCGCTTATATCGTATGGCTGATTATTCACAAACAAGCCGACAATACGGGTTGGAGGAACAACCGGATTAAAACGCAGGCTGTCCGGGTGAAATACCGTCAGCCCATTGATTCCCCCAAAAATCAGGGTGCCATTGCTGCTTTTTAGGTAACTTGAACTGTTAAATTCATTATCCTGCAAGCCATCGGCCATCGTAAAGTTCCTGGTCGTTTCAGCGCGAACATCGAAGCGGCACAGACCTTTGTTGGTACTCAGCCAGATAAATCCAGGTTGAGCGTTATTTTTTGGAGCATTTTCGGCTAAGACGCCATACACCACATTGTCGGGAAGCCCTTGCGCAGTGCTGTATTGTTTAAATTTTCCTGTTTTTTTATCCAGGCGATTAAGCCCAGCCGTAGTACCCAGCCACAGGTAATGATTGCGGTCGAGCGGATCGTCGGCAGCGCTCAGCACCGTGTTGGAAGATAAAGAAGTGTGGTCTTTCGGGTTGTTGACGAAATACTCAAATTGGTACTTGTCGTCGGAAAGGGTTGCTTTTATCAAGCCTTCAAAACCGAATATCCAAATGGAGCCTTCTGCATCTTTCCAAAAGAAATGAGAAAATTCAGAACGCTGTTGCAAGGGCGTTTTGAAAGCGAACAGCCGAGATTGTGCGGTCGCAGGATCGAGTACGTGTAAACCTTCTTTGCTGACACTAAGCAGTTTATTGCTGGCATCGAGGCATAAGCCAAGCCCTTCCAGGGGAAATGTCCGAAGTTCTTTGGTATGGGCATCTCTGCGATACAAAAACCGGGTATAGTCATACGACCAGCAATTACCGTCCCGGTCATAGAGCACGGTTAATGGTGGTGTGTATGCACCATGAAGCGACGACAGGGACTGATCGGGCGTACTTTGGTCAAAATAGGCGGAATGGTACAGTTTGCCAGGTTCGGCTGAGGTGATGAATTTGCCATCCGGGGTTTCGAAGATCTTGCGTTGGGTAGTATGAGGAAGAAAACTACGGAAAGTAGCATGTTGAGGATTGATCTTGATGACACCAAAACCATCGGTACCAACCCAAAGCATGCCGCTCCGATCCATAAATGTAGTTGTAATGCGGCCGTGCTCATATTGCGGGAAGAAGGTCTCGAACGGATATTGAACTTCAGCAGCCTCCTTGCGCTGGTACTTTTGTATCTGATACTTTTTCAAGATTTTATCCTGAATAATCCACAACTCCCCGTTATAGAGCCACCATGCATAATATGCGCCTGGCAAAATTTGCGCTTGTTTTATCCCTGCCTGTTCGTCCCAAATAAAGATTTGCGAGCCATTCCTTTCATTTGTATTGCTCACATTGACATCCATCCATATTTTACCCTCAGGGCCCTGGATCAAGCGGTTTATTTCAGATGCAGCATTTCCTACTACATCTATCTTTCCGCTGCCTTGATCAAGCCGCCACAAACCAGCACTCGTTGCTATCAGTGGTTTATAGTTTTTGGTAAAAAGAAGGCAATTTATCCGTATCGGTTTACCAGACTCGTCTTTCAAGGAAGGTAAAAGATACGTTTTATATGGCAGGTCAATATTGGCATTACCTTGTTGAAACGCCTTTTCCAGTACGTCTTTTTGGATACTGAATTGAAGAAGTCGGTCATCCAGAACGCACCAGATAGTACCATCGTTATGATCTTCAAATACCTGCCAGTTAACAATCGGTTTATCTCCGTAAACTAAATGGAAAAAGCGTCCGCTGTGCGGATCAAACACGTCGATACCATTCAGAAGTTGAATCCATATCCAGCCGCGCCTGTCTTCCTCCAGGCCAAATACATAGCCTTCACCGATGGAATATGGATTAAAGGGATCGTGCGAGAATACCTTGAAGCGGGAGCCGTCGTAGCGATTCAGCCCGTCCTTGGTACCGATCCAGATGAAACCGTCCCGGCTTTGAATGATATTGAACACCAGACCCTGTGAAAGACCGTCTGCCGTGGTGAGGTGTTGATAACTCAACTTTACCTGGCTGTACAACGGAGCATTACACAGCAGCAGGAACAGGATGACCGACTTAATATTATTCAAATCATTGAAAGGTTAATGACCGCGCAAATATACCCGAAAACACCTTGTTACATGTCATGAAACAGGGCATGCTCCGAATTACTTTCCAACGATGCGATTAACCTCTCCGCCTTCTCTAAATCACCTTATCCGCACAGCACGAAGACGCAAACGCATCAGGCTTGGCTTTGAAAACAAAACCCATGCTCAGGATATAGCCCATGGCTTCCTTAAGCGCTGTGTTGCTCTCGAAGTTCGGGTCGGTATTGATGTCGGCGTGTACTTCCAGCGCTACATCGTATTCATCGAGCAGGTGGCAAAGGGAATATGCCACTTCTACCGAACGGCCCACTTCCAAGATCATGCGTTCGCGCAGGGTCATTTTGCGCATGTTTTTATCATTGGAAATGAACATGAACCCGCCGCGTTTTTCCCGAAGGAACACAATCACCGTGGCAAAATGCACCTCTTCACCGATTACCTGAGAGTCGGTGCCAATGCACACCTTGAGTCGATAGCCTTCGGCTTGTTCGCGCTTGATCGTCTCTTCTACTGCATTCAGCAATGGCTGCGAGATGCGCTGGCCATTGAGTCTTCTCCATTCCATGTGATGACAAAAATTTGAAAAGTGATAGAATGAATTATCGAATGTTGTGAATTCTGCAACAATAATGACCGAAAATTAAGTCGTTTCGGCGTATTATTTTTGGTGTTTGGCAGAATTAACGATTTGCTAAACTCTACATTTGCCGGAAAAGTTTCCGAATGACTGTTTCCGCTTTTTTAAAACAAGCCAACACACCCTGGAAAATGCGCCTGTATATGCTGCTACGGCTGCCGGGCGCGTGGTTTATGGGTATGAATATTCAGTCCTGCAACCTGGAACAGGCTGTAGTGCGACTCCCGTACAGGTGGCGTTCAAAAAACCCTTTCCGATCGATTTATTTCGCGGCACAGTGCGCTGCCGCCGAGCTGTCGACAGGCATGCTGGTGCTGGCGCATTTGCAGGAAAAACCGCCCGTTTCGATGCTGGTGGTCGGTTTTGAAGCCAGTTTTTACAAAAAAGCGGGAGAAGTGCTGCTATTTACCTGCACGGAAGGCGCTGAAATCGGGCAGGTGATTCAGCGGGCAGTAGACACCGGTGAAGGCCAGGAATATGTGGCGCACTCGGTTGGCCGGCTGCCAGATGGGACAGTAGCAGCCGAAATGAAAGTGAGGTGGTCGTTTAAAAAGAAGAAATAATAAGGCTAATACCTCAATCGGTCACTACTATTTTCCTGGAAAACGAGCGCCCCTTGCCATTGATCCGGATAAAGTACATGCCTGCCGGCCAGTTTTGGCAATTCAGTGTAACGACGGCGTTTTCTGCGTTTTGTCGATGAATAATATTTCCCTGCAAATCATACACCGCCACTTCGGCATGCAACATGCTGTCGTTCAGCATCAATTGAACCTGCGAACGGGCAGGATTGGGTGAAATACGCAGGATGGAATGTTCATTTTCTGCATCGGGCAAGGAGGTGACGCAATTGGGTGCATCGGCCGCAGCCACAAGCATGGTACCGTTTTCCACCCACCAGCGCTGCCAGATGCCGCCACCTGTGCTGGACTGCCAGTCGCGAATATTGAATGCCACCTGCCCGTTCGAACGGCCCTCGGCTTTGAACACCCGCACGGCCTGTTGCCCGCGCACCCAATGCAGCGGTTGGCCTGCACTGCATATTTCAGGTGCATAATCGGGCACGCAATCCGCTTGCAGGAAATAAGCATAATCCTGATCTGAAGGGAAGCCGCCGTACACATGCGCCCAGCCAAAGGTATCGATACAAACGGCGGTGTACTCTTCACAGGCGATACCGAGTGCCCGGAATCCGTAATCCTGCGTCATGCGCGCCAGAAAGCCCACATGACGGCCGCGGCGGTCCGGATCGTCGTAATGCGTATCCGTGATAACGTGTTGAAGATCAGGATGATCTAAAAAATCGGCATAACCGATGGTCATACGCGAATTGTACGGGGCAGCCAGGGCCTGGGCGGAAGTGACGCTGCCATTCAGGGCAGAAAAGTATGCTTCGCCCAGCACAGCCATACCAGCGCTGGTGCCGCCAACCACGGCTTTTTTGGTGTGGATGAGGTATTTAATGGCATCTTCAACGGGGCCGTTTTTCCAGTATTGCACGTATTTTCCCTGGTCGCCGCCGGCAATCCACAGGGCTTCGGCGCGTCGGATTTGCTGGGCTACATAAGGCTCCTGCGCCGAATTATACGAAGCGGTGAGGATGGTTTCAACCGAATTGACCGTCACGCCCAAGTCGCTGTACAGGTAGTCGTTGTACCCGTCGGAACCGCTGGCACGGATCACCACGATGTCGCCGCCACCGCTGCGTTGCAAAAACCAGCGCATGGCATTGTCGTCTTCCGTAGCGCCGCCCATGAGCACAATGCCGCCTTCTGTGGTGGTATTAACGTCCGACGTATCGCCGGTGAAATAGGACACATAGGATTGCGCATTGGCGGAGAAACGAGCAAATAACAAACAAAACAGCAAGAGACGCATCGGAGAGTGATTTAAGCCGCCAAGTTACAAATCGAACCACGTTCGCATTACATTTGCCCGAAAACATAACCATGATGAAACAATTCCCTACCCTCGCCGTTTTGGCGATATTGGCCTTTCATGCTTGTAAACCATCGAATCGTAACGAAACTACTACCAGTATTTTGCAACCCTCTGTTTTTCATCCCGAACAATTTTCTACCGTACATCCGGAAAAGAAACCCAAAGAACTCATTTCTGCTTCCGGCGACAAACGCATCGACGAGTACTACTGGCTGAACGAGCGCGAAAACCCTGCCGTCAAAGCCTATCTGGAAGCCGAAAACCGGTACGCCGATTCCGTGCTGGCGCCGGTG
The DNA here is from genome assembly GCA_016787415.1 of Saprospiraceae bacterium. Lineage (GTDB taxonomy): Bacteria > Bacteroidota > Bacteroidia > Chitinophagales > Saprospiraceae > M3007. The sequence continues at coordinate 28,869 of JAEUUT010000169.1, forward strand.
TCACAACTGCGCGAAAAACTGTTTGAAGAACTCAAAGCGCGGATCAAGGAAGACGACAGCACCGTGCCGTATTTCAAAAACGGTTACTGGTACCTGACCCGTTTTGAAACCGGCAAGGAATATCCGATTTTCAGCCGAAAAAAAGGTACGCTCGATGCGCCGGAAGAAGTGATGGTGGATGTAAACGAATTGGCCAAAGGCCAGGCATATTGCCAGTTGGGCGGGTTCACAGTAAGCCCTGATAACAAAACCATCGCTTATGGAGTGGATTACACCGGCCGCAACCTGTTCAAACTCTATTTCAAAGACCTCGTGTCCAACAAAAACCTGCCGGACGCATTTGACTACGCTGGTGGCGCGGAATGGGCCAACGATAGCAAAACGATCATTTACGATACCAAAGACGAGGTCACGCTCCGCAATGACAAAGTGTGGCGGCATGTACTGGGTTCCGACCATAAATCAGATGTGTTGATGTACCATGAAAAGGACGAAACGCAGTACGCGTTCCTGTCCAAAACCAAATCTGACAAATACATCCTGATCAATTGCGCCTACACTCAAACGGTAGAAGTGCTGTACCTCGACGCCGACCAACCTGCCGGCTCTTTTCAGTCGATTCGGCCACGTGAAGCAGGCTTTTACTACGAAATCAGCCACCGCGACGACAAATTTCTTATCAAGACGAACTGGAATGCCCCCAATTTTCGCTTGATGGAAGCACCTGTGAGCAATCCTCGCCGGGAAAACTGGAAAGATGTGCTGCCGCACCGCGAAGATGTGCTGCTCGACGGCCTGACCGTTTTTAAAGATTACCTGGTAACCGGAGAGCGAAAGGGCGGATTGAGCCAGATTCATGTGATTCGCTGGTCAGACCATACAGACCACTACATCGAGGTGGGCGAACCATCCTATTCGGCGTTTATCGACAACAATCCGGAATACGACACGCATACCCTGCGCTACAGTTTTACCAGTATGAAAACCCCGACTACCGTGGTGGATTACAATATGGAAACGCGGCAAAAGGAGGTGAAAAAGGTAGCGCCAGTGCTCGGCAATTTTAATGCTGCCAACTACGAAACGGAATTTGCCTGGGCCACCGCCCGCGACGGCGTGAAGGTTCCTATTTCCATCATGTACAAAAAAGGGCTGAAGCGCGATGGTTCGGCGCCTTGCTACCTCACCGGGTATGGAAGTTACGGTTCTTCGTATGACCCGTATTTCAACCGCGATAAAATCAGCCTGGTAGACCGCGGTTTTGTCATTGCCATCGCCCACATTCGCGGCGGCATGGAAATGGGTTTCAAATGGTATGAAGACGGGAAAATGTTCAAGAAAATGAACACGTTCAACGACTTCATCGACTGCTCCGAATTTCTGATTAATGAAAAATATACCAGCAAAGACCGGCTTTTTGCAGAAGGTCGTTCCGCCGGTGGTTTGCTCATGGGCGCCGTCGTCAACATGCGCCCTGATCTGTACAAAGGCATCATCACAGGGGTGCCTTTTGTGGATGTGCTGACCACCATGAGCGATGCAAGTATTCCGCTTACGACAGGAGAATACTCCGAATGGGGCAATCCGGCCATCAAGGAGCAGTACGATTACATGAAACAGTACTCGCCATACGATAACCTGAAAAAAGGAAACTACCCGAATATGCTGGTGTTGACTTCTTTCAGCGACTCGCAAGTACAGTATTTCGAACCAGCCAAATACGTTGCGCGCCTGCGCGACCTGAAAACCGACGATCATGTGCTGCTTTTCAAAACCAACATGACCGGTTCGCATGGCGGCTCTTCCGGCCGTTTCGAGCGCCTCAAGGAACGCGCCCTGGAATATGCCTGGATGATGGGGCTGATGGGCATGGATGGCGCAGACATGAAACATTGACCGATCTTTTCAGATTGGACAACACACGACTTACAGGAATAATTTTGCTTTCATTGGCCGGTGTTTTGAGTTAAATTCATTACATTTCAGCCACAAATACTGGCTGATGAAAGCAAAACACCTGATCTTCCTGTTGGCGCTCACCTGTAGTTGCTATTCGCTTTGGGGCCAATTGGACACCATCCACTGGCTGCCGCCCATGCACGCCCGTAATGAAGTAGGCCCGCAATACCTCTATCTTTCTACGCCTGAAACGCAGCCGTTTGAGGTAGAAGTAAAAGACGGCGCCGGAAATCTGGTGATCGCCGTTTCTATCAGCAACAGCCAGCCATACCGCTACAGCCTGGGCGCTAATAACAGTTCGCTCACGCTGGTGCCCGAATCACTGCTGCACAAGGCGATTTCCGGTAAAGGATTGGTACTCTCTGGCCCTAAAAAGTTCTATGCCTATTACCGGGTTCATGCCAGTTCGCTCAACCATGCAGGCGACCTGACCTGCAAAGGCAGGGCTGCATTGGGTACCATTTTTCGCATTGGGCACCTCAGCCAGGAATCCGATGACCAGGATCGCAGGTGCAATTTTGTGGGCGTAATGGCTACGGAAGATTCCACGCGGGTGACACTCTCCGATTTTTCCAGTCAGACAAAATTCCGCATCAATGGAAATGACGAGCCTTCCAACGGCGTTCCTCAAGTCGTTTGGCTCAACACGGGAGAGTCGGTAGTTTTTTCCAATTATATCGCCCCAAACAACAGCATTCAACCGCCAAACGGATTGATGGGGGCTTTGCTGGAATCCAGTAAGCCGGTAGCGGTCAATTGCGGCTCCTGGGTCGGTGCGCCGGTGGTAGCCATGGCACATGATATTGGAATCGATCAGATTGCCCCCCTGGAAATGGTGGGCAAGGAGTACATTCTCTGCAAGGGAAACGGTTCAGAAATTCTCGAGCATCCAATCGTGGTAGCGCACTTTCCCAATACACGAGTGTTTTTGAATGGCAACAGCAATCCCTTTGCAGTGCTGGGGCCGGGCGATTTCACGATCATTCCCACCAGCGCCTATTCTATCGACGGCAACCTGTATATCACCGCTTCGGAGCCAGTGTTTATGTACCAGATGATTGGAGGTGCGCCTACAGGGGCGGACGCTCCGCGCACAGCCGGGCTCATATTTGTGCCACCCATCAGTTGCAATGTACCCAACAGTGTCGACAATATTTATCAACCAAACCAGATCGGTAACATGCGTTTTGAAGGAGGACTGATGATCACTGCCATGCGCGATTCAAGCGTGACAGTGATGTTGGATGGCACCGAATACTCCATGGGGCCTCCGGCACCTGTGGCAGGCAATCCGGACTTTGTGACGTACAGAAAACTCAATCTTTTTTCACAGTTCAGCACCGTAAATACCATCAGTGTAATAGCGAAAGGCGCCGTACAGGTAGCCATGTTTGGCAGAAATGAACCGGCGAGTTTTGCTGCATTTTATTCGGGTTTCAGCAAAAATCCCGCGCCCAGCATACACCTTGCTATGCAAGGCGACGGCGTTTGTCCGGACACCCTCGTAGCATCGGGGCGTTTTGATGGCGTACAGTGGTCGCTGGATGGAAATACGATTCAGTACGGAGCAGATACCACGCTGATTGCCTACGTGCCGGGGCGCTACACAGCGCTTGGGTACCTGGGCGTTTGCCGTAAAACCGATTTTGCATCCGATTCATTGACAGCGAGTTTTACCTCTCCGGAGTTTCCGTACAGTTTTGCTGATCCCAATTGTTATGGTCAGCCCAACGGCTCTATTCAGATTGGAACGCCCATGGGAGGGTTTCCACCGTATCAGTATTCCATTGATAACGGGCTGCATTTTGGCAACAATCCCCATTTCACAATGATCCATGCCGGCGCTTATCAGGTAGTGGTGCGCGACTCCACAGGCTGCTATAATCGTCCACTGGAAATTGAACTGAAAGAACCCGATAGTTTTTCCGTAGCAATAGTGCCACTCCTGTTACCCGATCCGTTGAAGCCGGGAGAAAGAGTAGAATTGGAAGCACAGCCCGCGCTACCAGTCATCAGCGCCGAATGGACGCCTTCCGGAGGAATTGAATGTGCGGATTGTTTGCAACAAGTCTACTATCCGGAAGAAAACATGTGGGTTACGGTTACCGTGTATGATGCCGAAGGCTGCCCCGCGACAGACAGTATCCGACTCTGGGTAGAACCCAATATCTATGCTCCGAATGTGTTTGCCCCGGCTTCTGTGTCTGGAAATGAGCATTTTTTTCTGTCCAGCAGGTATCCGCTACCGATAGAAGACCTGTCCATTTACGACCGTTGGGGCGAGCGTGTATTTCAGCGCAGTCATTTCAGCACCAATGTCCCCGAAGATGGTTGGGATGGATTGTTCAGAAATCAGGAGGCATTGCCAGGGGTATATGTTTTTGTGGCCAGGGTGGAAGTGCTGCCAGGTAAAAAAGCGATTCTGAAAGGAGATGTGCTGTTAATTCGTTGAAGCAGCAGATTGTCCGCTCCATTTCATTTGTACAATATTCACGAAAAAATAACTTTTCGGGCAGCCTCGCGAAACCCGGAGCCGCTTTTCTTCGTATTATCTTTGTGACTTCGAGTGGCTTATATGATGTGTAAATTTCCCAAAACAGGATTTGCGTTCTGGATAATCTGGTGTTCCCTGTACGTTTGTTTATCAGCACAACAAACCGTGGTACAAGGAAAAGTAATGGATGCGCGTACGGGTGAACCCGTGGCTGCGGCCACTATCCGCATGGATGGCGTAAATGCGGGCGCTATTTCTGACAGCACAGGTGGTTTCAGGTTTAGTACCCGCGAAAAAGGAACAAGCATTTCCATATCCTGCCTGGGGTATGAATCTGTGCAACTGAAGATCAAACCCGGAGAAACCAACGTCCTGGAAGCGCGATTAATGGAAAGCGGCGTAGCCATCAAGGAAGTGGAAATTGTGGCGAAAGCCAAAAAATACCGCAACAAAGACAACCCCGCCGTTGAATTTATTCGGGAAGTGCTGGCGCATAAATCTCAAAACAAAAAGGAAAACCTGGAATATTACAGCCTGGAGCGCTACGACAAAATCCAGTTTGCCATCAATAATATTGGTAGCCGTTTTCGCAATAATCTCCTTTTCAGGAAGACGCAATTCATCTTCGATAATCTTGACACCAATCAGGTGACCGGACAGGTAAACCTTCCTTTTTACCTCCGCGAAACACTTTCAGATGTTTACTACCGTAAATCGCCGTCTACATGGCGGGAGTATGTTCGGGGCGAAAAAAGCACTCGATTGCCGGGCTATATCGACGATGACGGCATTTCCAACATGGTGGAAAATCTGTATCGGGAAATTGATTTTTACAAAAATGCCGTCAATCTTGTGACGGTCGATTTTGTGAGTCCACTGGCCGATTTTGCGCCAAATATTTACGAGTATTACCTGCGCGATACTTCCCTGCTCGACAATACAGTTTGCGTACACGTTCAATTTGTTCCCCGGCAGAAAAATGACCTGGCTTTCAACGGCGACATGTGGATCGCGTTCGACTCTACCTTCGCGCTTCGAAAAATCGAGGTGGAAGTGCCCGCCGGCATCAACCTGAACTGGGTGTATGGCTTGCAGGTGCAGCAGACCTTCGATTGGGTACAATACCCGGAAGGCCGCGCCTTGCTTCCACAGTCAGACAGGGTGAAAATGGAGTTTGGCTTTGCCAAAGGTGATCATATCCAAACCATTCTGGCACAAAAAACCAGTTCCTGTTCGAAATACAGCATCAATCAGCCCGTAGCAGAGTCATTGCTGAAATCAGGTGTAAAAGTGCAGCGCGATTCTGGCGCCACTTACCGCGATGAAGCATTCTGGCAGGCGCACCGGCACGACACCTTAAACAGACATGAGGTGGGCGTTTACCACATGATCGACAGTTTGCAAGGCAATGTAACCTTCAAACGATTCATGGGCGCCATGCGGATTTTTATTGATGGCTACTTTCCCTGCAACAAACTGGATATTGGCCCGACCGGTGCATTTATTGGCTTCAATCCGGTGGAAGGGCTGCGGCTGCGGTTTGGCGGGCGCACCAACCTGAAATTCAGCCGTCGTCTGATGCCCGAAGCGTATGCAGCGTATGGTTTTCGCGACAAACGATTTAAGGGAATGGCAGGGCTTCGATACTCTTTCGGCCCCGACGAAGTGAACAAATATCCGCTGCATCAAATCCGCGTAGCCTATATTAACGACCTGCAACTGCCCGGCCAGGACGTTCAGAACAACCTGTGGTCGTCATTGCAACGGGGCAACAACGATAAAATGCTGTATGCGCAAAGCGCCTATGTGCAGTGTCTGGAAGAGTGGAAAAACGGGTTTTCGTATTCCGCCACTTACCGCCTTGGCATGCAACAGCCCGCAGGCAGTTTACAATTCAACTACCTGACGCCTGATGGTATCGCTCAAAGAAAATCACTGACAACCAATGAGTTAGGTCTCATGCTCCGCTACGCCCCCAACGAGAAGTTTTATCAGTCGGGCGATGTAAGGTTGTATGCATTCAACAAATATCCCACCATTCAGGCCTGGTACACAGCGGGATTGAAAGGCGTAGTTGGCGGTGAGTATAGTTACCACACCCTGCGCACACGGATTAGCAAAGGGTTTTATTTGTCGCCCATTGGCTGGTCCACTGCCACCGTGGAAGCCGGGCGCACATTCGGGCAATTGCCGTTTACCCTGTTGGTAGTGCATCCGGCCAATCAGACGCTGGCATTCAGCGACGATTCCTACAACTTGATGAACAATTTTGAGTTCGTCAGCGATAAATACGCCTCTTTTCAATTGAGCCATTATTTCGGCGGGTTTATTTTCAACCGAATTCCAGGACTTCGCCTGCTGAAATTGCGCGAAGTAGTCACCTGCAAAGCCTTGTGGGGCGGACTGGATGCGCGTAACCTACCTACTTCCGAAAATGCATTGTTGCTGTTTCCGGAAAATGAACAGGGCGAGCGCCTTACCCATGTACTGGGCAGAAAACCGTACATGGAAGCCAGTTTCGGGATTATGAATATCCTGAAAGTGCTCCGCGTAGACTTTGTGTACAGGCTGACATATCTGGACTTACCGGAGGTAAAACCATTTGCCGTACGGGCCAGGTTTCAGGTGGAATTTTGAGGAGTACCTCATGCAAACCCGATAGACAAGGCAATCAATGCCGCTACTCCGAGCAATACAGGGGCCAACAATATAGCAAACAATGCCCTGCGTCGCTGTTTGGTTTTGGGCTTGGACAACCCAAGCGCGATTAAACCGCTGACAAATGCTACCGCACTGGCTAACACAAATATCGCCGCAAAAGCAAGCCTCACCTGAAAACCGATCACAAGAAAAGACATGGCAGCGCTCAATGCTATCAGCGTAGAAATTTGGGCCACTTTGGATGGCTTTTCAGCAGGGTCTTCCTGCACTACCTGAGTACTGTCACGCAATGGTACCAAGGAGTCGACCTGCATCAACGAAGAAGCAGTAGCAGGCACTGCCGCTGAAATGGTAGAAAAAATACCTGTCGACATAAACAGGATGAAAAATGGAAGTAGTTTTGTCATAATAGCAAGATTTAGAGGTGAAATGTTCGCCTCTTTTCAGTCCAAACGCAATGAGCGTCTTTATTAACGTCATTGATTTGAGTCATGTCTCTTGCCTTTCATCTTTGCAAACGCTCTATTTCCATGCGCTATCGCCATTTCACTTTTTTAATAATTTTAGTCTGTCACGTGTCGGCCCGGGCACAACAATCACCCGACGCCCGTTTTGCACAGACAATCTATGAGCATCGGCAACATTACAAAATGGAGTTCCTTACCGAGCCGCGCTCGCCGCTGTCTGTTTCAGATACTGCGTTTCTCGATTTTTACCCGCCCGACCCAACCTGGAACATACCAGCCCGGGTAGCCTTAACGCCCGAGTCGCCGGTATTTGATATGATGACATACAGCGGGGTTACCCGCAAATACAGGCAATACGCTACATTGTCATTCGAAGTAGCAGGGAAGTCACAATCATTGATGCTTTACCAGAACCTGACCCTGATCGAAAAAGACTCCACTTACAGGGATTATCTATTTCTCCCGTTCAAGGATTTAACCAATGGCGAGACTACTTATGGCGGGGGGCGTTACCTGGATTTCAGGTTAAAAGACATCCAACATGGAAATTTGATGATCGATTTTAACAAAAACTACAACCCCTATTGCGCCTACAGCGACGGGTATAACTGCCCCATTCCGCCTGTCAAAAACCATTTGAACATAGAAGTGAACGCAGGTGAAAAAAACTTTCGGAAAGAAAAAAAACACGAAAAACACTGAGTATCTGACATATCGAAATTTTAATTTTCAATAAATGTGCTTTTCGTTTTGCCATGAAGCAGGAAGCGCCTTACTTTCGGGACAAACAAAAGTACCTAACAGACAACAAGTAAACATTCATAGCCTATGATGAACGAACGCGTGCATACGGTAATGACCACTGGAGTCGTAACCCTTACCCCAGAAGATACACTGGGCCAGGCACGGGCAATCTTTCTCGAAAAGCGTATCCATCACCTTCCTATCGTTGAAGGTAAAATTCTGGTTGGCATGCTCACTTCCTGGGATATGTTCAAACTCGGAAAATCGGCAGAAGAATACAATGATATTCCGATTTACCAGGTAATGACGCACAAACTCGCTACGCTGGAGGCCGACAGCCACCTGGGCGCCGCCGCCGAAGTGCTGATGACGCACCTGTTTCATGCCGTTCCGATCGTAAATGAACAGCACGAACTGATCGGTATCGTCACAACGTATGATCTGCTGAAATACGAATACGGCAAAGAGTATCCGGATAATCTGGACAAATTCGTGCCGGAGAATATGGTATAGGCAATTCAACGCCTTTTTCTCCATGTAAAAATGAGTCATCCCGAATTTTGGCTACAGCCAGGATTCGGGATGCTCTTTTTTGGGGGGTATGTCCGTAGGGTAGTTCCATGTAGAGTAGTTTCCCGCAGAACTCGCAGATTTACCCGCAGAACTCGCAGAATGTAGAGTACACAAAACATTTACTGACAACTATTTGTGTACTCTACATTCTGCGAGTTCTGCGGGTAAATCTGCGAGTTCTGCGGGAAACTACTCTACGGGAAGCCCCCTTACTACTCAACCTACCGCTTTTTCGTAGCGCGCCGCCACTTCTACCCAGTTGATGACATTGTAAAACGAACCGATGTAGTCTGCACGGCGATTCTGATTTTTCAGGTAATAGGCGTGCTCCCACACATCGATGCCCAGAATTGGAGTGCCGGTTTGTTTCACAATCTGCATCATCATCGGGTTGTCCTGATTGGGCGTATTGCTGATAAACAGTTTTTTGTCTTTCCCAACACTCAGCCAGGCCCAACCGGAGCCAAATACATCTTTTGCGGCGTTGGAAAACTGCTCCTTGAATTTGTCGAACGAGCCAAAAGTGTCATTGATAGCCGTTGCCAGCGCGCCTTGAGGCATTCCGCCACCTTTGGGCGACATAATTTGCCAAAAGAAAGAGTGGTTCCAGTGCCCGCCCGCGTTGTTGCGTATTTTTTTATCGGTATCAGCCGTTGTTACTCTTGCCACAATATCGTCGAGTTCGTACTCTGCAAAAACCGTGTTTTTCACAGCGTCGTTCAGGTTATTGACGTAGGCAGCATGGTGTTTGCCGTGGTGAATTTCCATCGTCTGCTTGTCGATATTGGGCTCCAGGGCAGAAGGTTCATAACCCAGCGCAGGCAAGGTAAAAGGCGTGGTACGTCGCAATTTAGGCGGCGGGATAACGGGCATAGCCGGGGCTTCTGCTTTTGTTTTGCAGGCTTCGATCAGCGGCGATACGGCAGCGGCGATGCCAAGAAAAAATCCGGTTTTCAGAAATGTGCGTTTTTCCATGATTGTATAGTAATTATGGTTGGAAAGTTACTGTGTCAAAAGGTGCAAATGCCCTACATTGGGCGCAATTTTCAGCCAAAGATAGAATGCCTGTCCCGCTTTTGCCGACTGTTTTCAAATATGCTTTTTGGTGTTGTATTACAACCGTTTTTTGCCTGCAAAGTTGCCGCAAGGCAGCCCCAGACAACCGGCCCCGAACCTCGTTTCGATACAACCAGCACAATCCTATCACTTCCCTCGACCCTGCTTTTGCACGTACGCAGAACAACATCTGGGCCATAGATTGCCTGTTCAACGGACTGGTTCAATTAGACGATAGTTTGCACGTAAAACCTTGTCTGGCAAGCAGTTGGAGTATTTCTCCTGACGGACTTGTCTACACATTTCACCTGCGCAGCGACGTTTTTTTTCACGACGACCCGGCTTTCCCTGGAGGTACAGGCCGACGTATGGTCGCCAGCGATGTGGTGTATAGTTTTCAACGCTTGCTGGATACCGACTGGCCCAAACCGGGCTCCTGGATTTTTAAAGACCGCATTGCTGCCGATTCGGCATTTACTGCGCCCAACGATACAACCTTTCAACTGCGACTAAAAACGCCGTTCCAGCCTATGTTGCAAATCCTGACCATGCAGTATGCCAGCATCGTGCCACGGGAGGCGTGCGAGGCATATGGCCGCGATTTCAGGCGGCATCCGGTCGGTACAGGGCCATTTCGTTTCAAAATATGGGCTGAAAACCAGGCGCTGGTAGTGGTGCGCAATAAACGGTATTTCGAAAAAGATGAAAATGGTCAGCCCCTACCCTATCTGGATGCTGTAAAAACCAGTTTTATCACCGACCGGAAAACGGCATTTCTGGAATTCAAACAAGGCAAGCTCGATTACTTTTTTGGCCTGGAAAGTTCCTATATCAATGAATTGCTCACCCCGGAAGGCGCCTTGCAGCCCAGCCTGGCCGGGCAATTCATTTTTTTGAAAAATCCATACCTCAATTCGGAATACCTGGGTATTCGGATGGACAGCGCCATCAACGGTTTGCAACAAAAAAAGGTGCGGCAGGCGCTCAATTATGGTATCGACCGCAAGCAAATGCTTCGTTTGCTGCGCAACGGAGTGGGCAGGCCAGCCACTTCCGGTTTTACACCTTTCGGGCTGCCTTCTTTCGATGACCAGAAGGTTCCAGGCTATGGATACGACCCTGCACGGGCGGGGCGGCTACTTGCAGAAGCAGGGTTTCCACAAGGACGCGGGTTACCGCCAATCACGCTGCTTTGCAATGCTGATTACCTGGATTTGTGTACTTTTTTAGCGCGGCAATGGGACGATCTGGGGATAAAAGTCAACATAGAATCCACAGAAACGGCGCTTTTGCGGGAGCGCATGCGCAACGGGAAAGCGCCATTTTTCAGGGCATCCTGGATTGCCGACTATCCGGACGGAGAGAGTTTTCTGACCTGCTTTTATTCAAAAAATGCTGCGCCACCCAATTACACGCATTTCAGCAACGCGGCATACGATCGTTTGTACGAACAAAGCCTGCTTGCAACGGATGCCAACGAACGATATACCCTGTATCATGAAATGGAGAAAATCCTGATAGAGGAAGCGCCTGTGGTGTTCCTTTTTTATGATGAAACGGCACAATTTGCAAGCAGCCATGTGCAGGGTTTGTCGCGCAATGCCATCAACCTGCTTTCCCTCAAACGCGTCCGGAAAAACTAGGCTGCTGTGGTATGCCTGCCACACTGCGGTAGGTTTGCAGGAGTTTTTTTGCAACTTCCACATTATCAAAATGTTCTACGCAAAAAGCGCGGGCATTTCGGCCTATTTCACTTAAACCACTACCCTGCTGATAACAGGAACGAATGGCCGCGGCAAATTCTTCAGGCGAATCCGCCATCAGGCATTCCTCCTTGTGTCGGGCCGCTATACCCTCCATACCGATGTGGGTTGACAGCACTACTTTTCCCAGCGCCATGCCTTCCAGAATTTTTGCACGCATACCGCCACCCGACAGCAGCGGCACCACCATGACGGGGTGTTGGTTCAAAAAATCGGCAGCACTGGGTACTTCTCCATGAAAAACGACCCGCTCTTTGTTCAGGTTGCGCAGCCAAAGCGGCGCAGTGCGGCCTGCGATATGAAAGGTGAGTTGGGGAAATTGTGGTACAAGCAAAGGCTCCCATACCTCGTCCAAAAACCATTTCAGACCATCCTGATTGGGCATCCAGTCGAGCGAACCAATAAAAGACAGGCTCAAAGGCTGTTCAAAACACGACATATCCGGTACGTAATCGCTGCTATCGACACCGATCGGACACACAACCGCAGGTTTTTGCAGGCCCAGGCGCTGAAAATGTTCGATATCACGGGCTGTAATGCCTACTACCAGATCGTACTGGTTGAGGCGATCAATTTCGTACTGTTTGAGTCGGGGCGTTATTTTTTCGAGGTACCAGCGTTTGAGCGGGTTGGAATTGGCGGCTACGCGCTCCCATATTTCGTATTCCACATTGTGCGCGCGCAATACCACCGCAGCGCGCGAGTATTTGCGAATGACAGAAATGTAAGGAGCCAGGTAAAGAGATTCCAGTTGAACTACATCGAAGTCCTGTTTTTGAAGAATTTCGCGCAATTTGGCAGCAAAACCGGCATCCTCGAATCGTTCAATATGGTAAGATTTATTGGTAAATAAATTGAGCAATGCGGGCAATGGGCGAATCCGGTTATCCACATAAGTGGTATAAACGGCCTGGTAGTGGTTGAAATCCGACGGCAGGCTGGCGGTATCAAACCAGTGTTTGCTGGTATTCATAGACAACAGCGACACCTCATGCCCCAATGCATCAAACGCCTTGGCAAGATACGTAATGGCAATAGCCGCCCCGTCCTTGAGCGGATACGGAAATTTATTGCTGATTTGCAGGATTCTCATAGTCGGTTTATATAAATCAACACCTGAATTTTGAAAAACATACAGGTGAATACTTATTGATTGTCAAGGTTTTTCAAGAAGTTGCCCGTGTGCAGACCACAACACCGCAACTTTTTCGGACATTTGCCCCATGGTATTATCAGCCCAGCATATACACAAATCATACGGCGCCCTGGAAATACTCAAAGGGGTGGATATTTCGGTTGAACGTGGCGAAATTGTCAGCATCGTCGGCAAATCCGGCGCCGGCAAAAGCACCCTGCTACACATTCTTGGCACACTGGATTCAGCCGATCAAGGGCAACTCACCATCAGCGACACCCTTATTAAGTCGCTGAATGCCAGGCAACTGGCCGCTTTCCGAAATCGGCACATTGGCTTTGTTTTTCAGTTCCACCACTTGCTTCCAGAATTCACAGCCCTTGAAAACGTCTGCATGCCCGGTTTTATTCAAAAACGGCCGGACGAAGAAGTGCGCAAAAAAGCCGAAGAACTGCTGGAGTACCTGGGACTGGCGAACCGCATGACGCACAAACCAACTGAATTATCCGGAGGCGAGCAACAACGCGTTGCCGTAGCGCGGGCGCTGATCAACCAGCCCGATCTGATTTTTGCCGATGAACCTACCGGCAATCTCGATTCGGAGGCCTCACAGGATATGCACCGGCTGATTCGCCAACTCCGCACGGATTACGGCCAGGCTTTCGTCATTGTAACACATAATAAAGAACTTGCAGATTTGTCGGATCGATGTCTGGAAATGCGCGACGGCGTTTTAATTTGAGGATTATGACAAGAGAAATTCGTTCGATGTCCCCGTTGCGCGTTATGCGTCCAACAAGACGCATAACGACTGGCGTGGCGATTTTGCTGCCTCTGCTCCTGATGTTATTTGGTTGTGCCGTCAACAAAAAAAACAGCATCGACCTTCAGGCCGTTAAATTTTCCGATCGACCAAAAAACATCATCTTGCTGATCGGCGATGGCATGGCGCTTCCACAGGTGTCGGCCCACCAATACTGGCAGGGCATTGGCAACAGCATTTTTGAGAAATTCCCCATTATTGGGTTTCACAAAAGCTATTCCCACGACGAACTGGTAACAGATTCGGCAGCAGGTGCAACGGCTTTTGCCTGCGGACAAAAAACGACCAATGGCGCCATCGGCGTGCTGCCGCCCGACAACAAACCTTGTACAACGGTGCTGGAAGACCTCGATCACAAAGGTTTTGCTACCGGAATGGTAGTGGCCTGCACCGCAACGCATGCTACCCCTGCCTGTTTTATTGCGCACCGCGAACTGCGCGCTTTTACGGAAGAAATTGCACTGGACTACCTCAAAACAGACATCGATTGTTTTATTGGCGGCGGGGAAGCATTGTTCAACGAACGCCCGGACCGACTCGATCTCAGAGATTCCCTGCGCCGGAAAGGTTATGTTGTTCGAAGCGGCACCAATTTTAATCGCCTGCCGCTCGATGGCTCGGCGCCTTTTATACAATTTACCCACGAACGAGAACCGCCTACTGCCTCCGGTGGGCGCAAATACATGCCCGGTGCAACGGAAATGGTTTGCAAATACCTGCAAAAACGATCTCAAAAAGGATTTTTCCTGATGGTTGAGGGCAGCCAGATTGATTGGGCTGGACATGCCAACGATCGCAACTGGCTGCGCGCAGAAATGAAAGATTTTGACCAAACGGTATCAAAAGCCCTCGAATTTGCCGCTTCCAATGGAGAAACGCTTGTGATTGTAACCGGCGACCACGAATGCGGCGGGCTAGCCCTCGTGAAGGGATCGAGTAAAAAACAATTTATCCCGACCTTCTCCACGCACCTGCACACGGCTGTTAATGTTCCGGTATATGCGTACGGCCCGATGCAACATTTATTCAGCGGAACCTACGAAAACACGGGGATTTACTACAAAATTTACGAGGCACTCGGGCTTATCAGTACCGAACAATAGGATATGCCGCGCAGCCGACCAACTGGAACCCGCAGGTTATACTTACCTTTGCAGCACATGGATTTGAGCGCACATTTTTTGATCATTAAACTCCTGCATTTTGCCGTTAATTAAATCGATTTCCGGTTTTCGTGGAACTATTGGGGGCCGTGCCGGCCAAAACCTCACCCCGGAAGACATCGTTACGAGTACTGCCGCATTTGGGCAGTGGATTATCCAAAAAACCGGCATCAGAAAAGTTGTGGTTGGCCGCGACGGAAGGATTTCAGGCCCCATCGCCAGCGCCCTGGTGGTAAACACCCTGCAATCTCTCGGCATTTCTGTGGTCGACCTGGGACTGAGCACGACGCCTACGGTGGAAATAGCCGTTCCGCTTGAAAATGCCGGCGGCGGTATCATTCTTACTGCCAGCCACAACCCAAAGGAATGGAATGCCCTGAAACTACTCAATCACAAAGGTGAATTTATCAGTGCAGCCGATGGCGCAGAAGTGCTTGAACTGGCAACAAACGGAGAAATTGAATACGCTACAGTCGATAAACTCGGCGATTACCGGCAAGACGATACGTACATCCGCAAACACATCGACCAGATACTTGGCCTCGACCTGGTGGATATTGAATCGGTACGAGCCAAAAATTTCCGCGTGGTCGTAGACGCCGTCAATTCTACCGGCGCGCTGTGCGTACCTCCCCTGCTGGAAGCCTTGGGCTGTCAGGTTATCGTTATCAATGGCGAGGTAAATGGCCATTTTGCCCACAACCCCGAACCCTTGAAAGAACACCTGGGCCAGTTGTCGACAGAAGTTCGACTGCAAAAGGCCCATCTGGGCATTGCCGTCGATCCGGACGTAGACCGCCTGGTGTTTATGTGTGAAGATGGCGAACTGTTTGGCGAAGAATATACCCTGGTAGCCGTGGCCGACTACGTGCTTTCCCGCAAAAAAGGAAACACGGTAAGCAACCTCAGCAGCACCCGCGCCCTGCGCGACGTAACCCAGAAATATGGCGGTGAATACCATGCTGCCGCAGTTGGTGAGGTAAATGTGGTGGAAAAAATGAAGGAAGTGGGCGCCGTCATTGGCGGTGAAGGGAACGGCGGCGTAATTTTGCCCGAACTTCATTACGGCCGGGATGCGCTGGTCGGAATCGCGCTGTTTTTGACCCATTTATCGCAGGCAGGCAAACAAATTTCTACGCTCCGGAAAACCTACCCGGAATACCAGATGTCGAAAACCAAGTTCGACAAAACAGCCGATATTGACCTTGACAAAATCTTTATCGCGCTTCGTGAAAAATACCGCAACGAACAGATCAATACGGAAGATGGCTTAAAAATAGACTTCGAACAGGGCTGGGTTCACTTGCGCCCTTCCAACACAGAGCCGATTATCCGTGTTTATTCTGAAAGCAGTTCCATTGTCGTCGCAGAAAACCTGGCCAAAAAGATTATTCAGGACATCAACCAAATAAAATGAGAGTCTATTTCGACAACGCCGCCACCACAGCCATTTCGGAAGAAGTTATAGACGCCATGTTGCCCGCATTGCGGCAGTTGTATGGCAACCCATCCTCCATTCATGCCGAAGGCCGCGCTGCACGTGCGGCCCTGGAAAGCGCCCGCAAAACCGTAGCGCAGTGTATCGGCGCTGGCACAGGGGAGATTTTCTTTACCTCCGGCGGTACGGAAAGCAACAACATGGCCATCAAATGCGCCGTGCGCGACCTCGGTGTGCAACGCATTATCAGCAGCCCGACCGAACACCACTGCGGCACGCATGCCATTGAAACCGTACATAAAATAAAAGGTGTTGAAGTGGTGTGGCTTCCTGTGGACGAGCGTGGGCGAATCGACTATCAGGCCCTGGAAACAGCACTGGCTCATTCCGACGGCAAAAAAACGCTGGTCTCGCTCATGCATGCCAACAATGAGGTGGGTACCATGACCGATATTGCCCGCGTGTCGGAACTGTGCCGTCAGTATGATGCCCTGTTTCACTCGGATACGGTGCAAACTGTGGGGCATTTCCCCGTCAATGTGCAGGAAATTCCAGTCAATTTTCTTTCCGGCGCCGCGCACAAGTTCCACGGCCCAAAAGGCGTTGGTTTTATTTATATCAACCCGAATTCGCCCATAAAACCTTTTATCGATGGCGGCGCTCAGGAACGCAACATGCGCGGCGGCACCGAAAATGTGTATGGCATCATTGGTATGGCCAAAGCGCTTGAACTGGCTTGCCATGAAATGAACACACGCACGGAACACATTCTTGATATTCGCAACTACCTGAAAGACAGGCTGCTGGAAGAATTTGAAGATGTACATTTCAATGGCGACTGGGACGGCGCCAGCCTCTACACTGTATTGAATGTGTCATTTCCGCCTTCCCCAAAAAATGAAATCCTGCTGCTCAGCCTGGATATTGCCGGGGTGAGTTGCTCCGGTGGCAGCGCCTGCTCCAGCGGTTCGGAAAAAGGCAGCCACGTACTTGAAGCCATTGGCGCCGATCCTGGTCGGAAAAGCATTCGTTTCTCTTTTTCTCATTACAATACAAGGGAAGAAGTAGATTTTGTAGTTGAAAAACTGAAAAGTATTCTGCCGGAAATGGTGCGGGTTAATTTGTTTCCGGTAGCGTAATTTTTTTCCCGTAGAGTAGTTTCCCGCAGATTTACGCAGAATACACGCAGAATTCGCAGAACGTAGAGTACACGATGTTATTATAGATGTTATATGTGTACTCTACGTTCTGCGAATTCTGCGTGTATTCTGCGTAAATCTGCGGGAAATTACTCTACGGGAAATTACTCTACAGGATTATCTATCTTTCCCTCGCGTATTTCATCCCCGAAAATCCCCGGTTTATCGGAATTGCTTTCACGGTCAGGCCAAAGCACCCCTATGTTTGCTGCGTCAATCAATCGTAGCCAACATGAAGCACCTGCTTTTAGTACTCCCTCTTGTTTTTATTTTATTGAATCAGTCCCTGGGTCAGACCGTCATTAGCGGAAAAGTGACCGATAGAAAAGGAGAACCGTTGCTCGGAGCCAGTATCGCCATCAAAGGAAGTTATGACGGCGCAACTTCCGATTCACTCGGGCATTTTTCATTCCGCACCCGCAAAAAAGACTCCGTCACCATTTCTGCCTCCTACCTGGGCTATGAGCCTGAATTTCAAATACTTGTATTGAAAGGCGGCACGCTGGAACTGCACTTCAAACTGAAAGACGCATTCAACGAACTCAATGCAGTGACCATCACAGCGGGAATTTTTGAAGCATCTGATAGCAAACGTATGGTCATGCTCCGCCCGCTCGACATTGTCACGACAGCCAGCGGGAACGCCGATATTACAGCCGTCATGCAATTGCTCCCTGGCTCCAATCGTGTTGGCGAGCAGGAAGGACTCTTTGTACGTGGCGGCGCTGCATACGAAACCAAAACCGTCATCGACGGGATGATCGTACAAAATCCCTTTTTCAGCAGTACGCCAGATGTGCCACAACGCGGCAGGTTCACACCTTTTATGTTCAAAGGCATGGCTTTCAGCACGGGTGGCTACTCGGCACAATACGGGCAGGCGCTGTCGTCTGTTTTACTGCTCGATACACAGGATAAGGTTTCTGACCAGAGCAGTACCAACGTCGTGGCCCACCTGGCTGGTGTCGGCGTAGGTTATACACACAAGGGCGCCATCACCGGACAATTGTACTATTCCAATCTTGCGCCGTTTTTGAAATTGGTCAAAACCAATATCGACTTCGTAACGCCTCCACAAGGCGCCGGCGGATCGCTCACGTTGAATGAAAACCTGAGTAAAAATTCCGTCCTGAAAATGTACGTCACCTACAGCGACGGCGGCAATACCCTTGGGTTGCCGAATTACGATGACGGCGGTAAAATCTATCAGTTTAAACTTCGAAACCGCAACCTTTTTACCAACAACACCTACAAAGTGTTTTTTGATGAAGGCAAATGGATCTGGCAATCCGGGTTTTCCTACAGCAATAATATCGACGACATCAACATCGGTACCACCCCGGGCGACCGCCGGGATGAGCGTTCTCAGGTGCGCAGTGTGCTGAAACGATTGTGGGGAAAAAATCAGGAGAACTCCGTGTTGGCAGGTGTGGAATACCACAATATCCTCAATTCCAACCTTTTTGGCGGCTACAAAGCCAGTCTGGAAGAGAATTACTCGACGGCTTTTGCGGAAACGGAGTTTTACCTGCTGACCAAACTGGCCTTGCGCGTGGGCTTGCGCGGCGAGTACACAAGCATCCTGGATCGCTACAATGCATCGCCCCGTTTTTCGGCAGCCTATAAAACCAGCCAATACAGCCAGGTATCATTTGCCATGGGGCAGTTTTACCAGACTCCGGAAAAAAACTACCTGTACACCAACCGCAGCCTAGGCTATGAACTGGCCAATCACTTTATCCTGAATTACCAATGGTCGAAAAGCGACCGCACTTTTCGGGTGGAGGCATTTGACAAGGAGTATAAAAACCTCGTGCGGGAATACCAGACCACGTTTGACCCCAACCCATACCGTTTTCCAACGGGCGCTACAGACAACTCCGGCTTTGGCAACGCCTATGGATTCGACGTGTTTTTCCGGGACAAAAAAACGGTTCGGCTCGCCGATTTTTGGGTTACCTACTCTTACCTGAATACGCGCCGTTTGTTTCAAAACTACCCTGTGGAGGCGATGCCGATATTCTCGACAACGCATAATTTCAGCGTGGTGTACAAGCAGTTTATCCCCAAAATTTCATCCAATGTAGGGATTACGTACACTTACACGTCGGGGCGGCCTTACTACGACGCAGCCAACCCGGTTTTCCTGGGTGATCGAACCAAATCATTTCAAAATGTCAGTATTGCTGCCAGTCATATCCGAAATATCAAAGGCAGTTGGCTGGTATTTTTCATGACGCTCGACAATGTGCTCGGGCGCAAAAACGAATTCGGGTTCCGGTACTCGTCTGACGGACAATCGCGTTTTCCGGTCATTCCTGTCACCTACCGCACGCTGTTCTTTGGTGTCAGCATGAATATTTCAAGGCACGCCGACGTACCCAAAGAATCCAAACTCGACCTTTAACCTACACACCACTCACTACTCACCACTCACTACTCACCACTCACCACTCAACTATGAAACGCTTGCTCATGTATTTCCTCTTCGGAGCGCTCAACTATGGTATCATTTCGGCACAAAGTGCTGATAGTCAAGCGCCTGCCAGCACGCAGAAACCTGAATTTGTAGAGGCTATGACCGATGTGGTAGCCGACATTCAGGGCGCCGAGTTTGGCGAAGACCTCCAACCTTATGCCAATACCCTCGAACGCATCGCAGCCGCAGAACCCAAAGAATGGCTGCCTGCCTACTGGGGCTCATTCTGCTACATGATAAAATCATTTACCGAGCCCGTAGTAGAGAAAAAAGACCAGTACCTCGAAAATGCTGAAAAATTAGTGGCTACTGCGGATGCGCTCAACCCAAACAACGACGAGATAGAAGTGCTCAAAGCCAATATCGCATCGGCACGCATGGCCGTAGACCCGATGAACCGCTGGCAAAAATATGTGCCCATTTCCAGTGCAGCCATTGCCAAAGCCAAGTCGATCAATCCGCTCAATCCGCGCATTGCCTTGCACGAAGCCCAGGGCGTGTTTTATACGCCGGAAGCATACGGCGGTGGTAAAGCCAAAGCGCTGCCCATGATAAAAGGCGCTATTGAATTGTACAAAGCATTCAAGCCAACATCGCCTATGATGCCCAATTGGGGCCTCGACGCAGCCGAATACATGTTGGGCGAAGCACAGAAATAATATGCTGGAGCCCGCAATCATAAAGACATGGCCGGTCGAAGGTATTTCGCGCATCGAAACGGAAGCATTATTTGGAAATGTGTACGTTGCCGGGCATGAAAGCAGCAAGATCAGGGTGGAAATTTCAGTCAGGAATTTCGGCTGGCCAGTCCTTTTTACCGCCCGCAATGCGCATTCGATCCTGAAAGATTACGAATTGCACCTGGAACAGCAGGATGATGTTTTACACATCAAATCCAGCCTGAAGGGCCATGTGATCAACTGGCTTCGCTTTGCAGGGCTCCGATTCCGAATATTGCTGCCCATGCACAAACCGGTACAGACCTCCCTTCGCCTGGAGGCCGGCAACATTCGCCTCAACGACTGCGAAGGCAGGTTTTATGCCAGCACCGGCGCAGGCACGCTGCGCTTTGAACGTGTAGTGGGGGAAGTAGAAGGCAAAACCGCAGCAGGTACCGTGGAAATTGGTCATTGCAGGGGCAATATTTCTGCTCAGACTTCGGCAGGCACCATTGAAGTCAGCGACTGTGAAGGCACTATGTCGTTTTCCACGTCCGCAGGTACTATTGAAATGGAACGCCTCATAGGAAATGTGTACGCCACCTCTGCCGCAGGAACAGTGGAAGCCAACGACATCGACGGTGTATT
The DNA here is from genome assembly GCA_016787415.1 of Saprospiraceae bacterium. Classification (GTDB taxonomy): domain Bacteria; phylum Bacteroidota; class Bacteroidia; order Chitinophagales; family Saprospiraceae; genus M3007. The sequence continues at coordinate 50,130 of JAEUUT010000169.1, forward strand.
AAAAGTTCATACCTCTGCCGGCACCATTGAAGTCAGCGGCATGAACGGCAGCCTGGGCGCCAGTACCAATATCGGAACCATAGAAGTCGAGGTGCTGGCGCTGGGCGATTTCCTGCACCTGGAAACGCAGGCTGGAAATATTGACGTGAAGATGCCTTTCGACAAGGGCGCCGACCTGACGATAACCGGATATACGGTACGCACTCCTCAACTCGATCAATTCGAAGGAATCCGGGAGCGCGACAGGATAGAAGGCGCCCTACACGGCGGTGGCATACCGGTTCAAATCAGGGCGCACGCGGGCAATGTAAAAATCGGACAGGGCAGGCTGAATGCATTTTCCTCTATCAACAAGTCTATCAAGGAAAACCAGTTCACACTGCCGCTCAATTTTTTCCAGTGGAATCTTCGGGGTTTTCTGCTTTCCCTGATTATCTGCATAACCCTCACGTATGGGGTGAATTCGATTTTTTATTTCAGTATCGAACTCTCCAACGGGAATGTTCTGAGTGGCATTTACATCGGTATTGTGCTGGGAAATCTGGTGAATGCCTTGATCGTTTTGTTGATTGTAGCCATGTTTACCAGGTATTTTGTGCCAAAAATCAAACGAAACTGGGTGAAATATGCGCTGCTGAATATGTTCTCGCTATTCGGCTCTATCGTTGCACAAATCATTCTAGTCATATGCTACTGGCAATATGCAAACATCCCGGAAAACACAGAAGACTCGCTGAACATGGCATATTTGTACTTGTTCATTCCGTGTATCGTTGCCTCGATTTATTTCTTTTTCTGGCAACGTTCGCAACAAATTACCCGGAAAATTTCCGAGCAGGAATACCAATTGGTCAGCCTTGAAAAACTGAAAACACGCGCCGAACTCGACGCCCTGCAAGCCCGCATCAATCCGCACTTTTTGTACAATGCGCTCAACAGCATTGCAGGTCTGGTACACGAAGACGCCGACAAGGCAGAAAGAATGACCTTGCTGCTGTCGAAATTGTTTCGTTTTACGATCGGCATTAAAGACCAGCATTTTAACACCCTGGAGCACGAACTGGACATTGTGCGCACTTATCTCGACATAGAACAGGTGCGGTTCGGGCCACGGCTCACCTATCTTTTACAGGTGGAAGAAGGGCTTTCGCAGGTAAAAATTCCGGTTTTTCTGTTGCAGCCTATTGTCGAAAATGCCATCAAACACGGCATCTCCAAAATTTCAGGAGAAGGCCGCATAGAAGTACATATTGCTCGCCAGAACGATCATCTGATACTGCGCATTCACGACAACGGACCGCCATTTTCGGAAAATTTCTTTACCGGTTACGGGCTTCAAAGTATTCAGGACAAACTGCAATTACTGTACGACCATCGGGCAAGTTTCGATATTCAAAACAATGATTACAAACAAGTTATCATAGAATTGCCATGCTGAAAACCATCCTTGTTGACGATGAGCCGCTGGCTGTTAGCAGGTTGAAACGTTTGTTGCAACCCTATCAGGACGACTTTGAAGTCATTGCAGAAGCAGGCAATGGCCTCGACGGTCTGGAATTGATCAAAAACCTGCAACCTGACCTGATTTTTCTGGATATTGAAATGCCTGTGCTATCGGGTTTTGAAATGCTTGCGCAACTGGAACAAATGCCTTTGGTGGTATTCGTAACGGCCTTCGATCAGTATGCGATCCGCGCATTTGAAGAAAACTCGATCGACTATTTGCTCAAACCCGTGGAAGCGGAAAGGCTGGAAAAAACGGTGGAAAAAATCCGCAAATTCAACAGCAGGCCGGCAGATGGGCTTTTTAATGCCAACCTGATGCAGGTGCTTGAGCGACTGAAACCGAAAAAAGACATCCATTCCATTTCGGTAAAGGTGGGAGAACGCTTCATTTTTATTCCGCTGGCGGAAATCAGTCACTTTGAGGCAGAAGACAAATACGTGTTCCTTCGCACAATGGAAGGCAAACAGCATCTGACGAATTATACGATTGCGGTGCTGGAAGAAAAACTGCCTGATTTTTTTGTCCGAATAAGTCGCTCCATCATTGTTAACTCCATGATTATCAAAGAAATACAGCGCGAATTTAACGGCCGTTTCCTGGTTGTAATGAAAGATATAAAAGCGACACGGCTAAAAACAGGCAGTTCGTATGCCGAGCAAGTAAAACGCCTCATGGAAATATAACCCGCATTCAGGCCGCATCGCACATACATGAAACGTTTTGGGTACAACTTTTTACCCTAAATTTGGCGCATGCGAATCCTCTACTTTTTTTTATTGCTGTTGTGTACGGGCTCTGTTGCAGGGCAAAAAATGTTGCTGCTGGAAAAAGCCAACCGGGCCAAAACCGTTAAGATGTACATTGGCGAAACGCTCCAGTTCAGACTCAACGGCCCGGAAAACTACTGGTACGAACGAACCATCACCGACATACTGCCAGAGTCCAATGTTCTTTTGCTGGACAACTTTCCGGTGAAATTGGACAGCATTTCCAACATTAAAGTCTACAGGCGCGGCATCTGGCGTATTACCGGCGCTTCGCTGGTAAGCCTCGGCGGCACACTGGCGCTGGCCACTACCGTAGGCAGGGTGCTGTACAACGATAAGAAACTGGACTTGCCCAAATTATACAGTGCATCTGTTGTTTCCTTTGGCGCAGGCATGTTTATGCTGTCCAAGCGGAAACTGAAATTGGGCCAAAAGCATCGGCTCCGGATTGTGGAAATCAAATTTCCAGAACCGCTAATAGCCCCACCTCCTATCAAAAAGCAATAGCGACACCTCAGGCTTTTTTCTCCTTCATGGCCTGCCGATAAACGGCCCTCGCCACCGCCTTGGTCACTTTTTTATCCAGCGATGAAGGGATAATATTGCCACGATCCGGATTTTTAAGCAAACCGGCAATGGCAAACGCAGCGGCCATTTTCATTTCATTGCTGATGCGGGTTGCCCTGGCATCCAGTGCTCCACGGAAAATACCGGGGAAGCCCAGTACGTTGTTGACCTGATTGGGTAGGTCGCTGCGGCCTGTGCCGTAAATGGCAGCGCCACCTGCGTAGGCTTCTTCGGGCATGATTTCGGGCATCGGATTGGCCATCGCCAGCACGATAGGGTCTTTGGCCATACTTCGGATATCGCTTGCCTGAAGCAAACCAGCCTGACTCACGCCGATAAAAATATCTGCATCCTGGAGCATTTCATGCAGCGAGCCGCTGTGGTGCTGGCGATTCGTGTAGTGCAACGCATCTTTTTTAAACCCGTTCAGGTCTTTTCGGCCCTTGTGGATAGCGCCGTTGCGATCGCAAAGTATAATGTTGCGCACCTTGATTTTTGCGCGTTTGATGCCATAACCGGAGAGCAGTTTGGCAATGGCAATGCCTGCTGCTCCGGCGCCATTTATTACAATTTTGGCAGAATTCAGGTCTTTTTTCAATACTTTGGTGGCATTGATCAGCGCCGCCATGGCCACTACGGCCGTTCCATGCTGGTCGTCGTGAAATACCGGAATACCCAAATCCTGCAAGGCTTCTTCTATTTCAAAACAACGGGGCGCGGAGATGTCTTCCAGGTTGATACCGCCGAACACCGGCGCAATAAGCCGAACGGTTCGGATAATTTCATCGGTATTCTGCGTGTCGAGGCAAATTGGAAAAGCATCCACGTCGGCAAATTTTTTGAACAACATGGCTTTGCCTTCCATAACGGGAATAGCCGCCGCCGCGCCGATATTGCCAATGCCCAACACCGCAGACCCGTCGGTCACCACGGCCACCGTATTTGATTTGATGGTGTATTTGTAAACATCTTCTGGGTTGTCGCGGATGGCTTCGCAGGGCGCTGCTACGCCGGGAGAATACACCGTCGACAAATCATCTTTGGTGTTGACAGGCATCTTCAAGCGGGTGGCGATTTTTCCCTTGTACTTCTTGTGGAGATCAAGTGATGCTTGAGCGTAGTTTTTTACAGACATGGTTTTATTTGCTTACTAAACAAAAGCAAGTGTATCTGATTGATAATCAGGCACACAAAGTGAAGAGTGGTGGTGTGACAATCGGAAAGGGAGGGCTAATGTAGAAGGAAATTTATGAAGGGAAAAAGTATTTTTTTGTGGGGGACGTATCTGCACGGACATACCTGTTGAATTGCCCATAAACCCAAAACACAATAAAAAGTCTGTAATATGATTTGGGAACCTGGCTTAAACCATTATTATTGCACAGTACTCTACGCTTTGTGTCCTTTGTGAAACCCTGGTGTCCTTTGTGTTTAAATTTTTTAACACAAAGGGCACGAAGGAAGGCACAAAGGACACAAAGCGTAGAGTACACAATACATATAAAAATGATGAAGGCCTACCCTCTTTTACCTTCCTGAACACTTATACATCCATAAAATTCAAAATTGAAAACCATGTCACATCAAATCACGCTCAAAGGAAAAGTCTCATTTAACCAATCCACTGATCTCACTGCCACTGTACGCGTCTGGGAAGCCAATAATAATAAACCGCTTGCTACGACAACAGCACAAGGCCCATTTGCCGTCAGCATCACACCCGGATCAGCAGACGCTATTCTTTATGTTACTGCGGAATTGCAAGACGCTGGCGTCGTTTTGCTGTCGGTGTTGTCGCCAAACTGGCAGGAAGATATTGACAAACAAGGCTTGACTATCAATGAGTTAACGACCGTAGCATCTGCGTTTACCTGCGCGCAGTTTTTCAATGGACTTCAGTTGTCTGGCAACCAGAAAGGCGTGACGATTGCCGCTAAAAACACGCCCAATTTTGTAAATCCCGTCACCGGCTCCTGGGGGCATGTCTTGACCGACCCGTTCAACATTACCCAAAATGAAACACTGGCGCGTTTGAACACGCTGGGCGCGCTGATCAGCGCCTACGGTACCGTGAAAGCGAAGGATGACAACTGGCGGGCCGAATTGCTGTGGTGCGCAACACCGCTGGGTGGGACGCAGCCCGAAAACACTGCCGAAGCCTTGATTGGCATTGCGCAGTCGCCCTGGGTGCATCCGACAGATTTGTTTGACCTTTTTGACCAGGCCTATCCCCAGCCGACAGACGGGTTTCCGGCCAAACCCGGCAGCAAGGTGCCTGTTAGTCGGCGCACTGCACCTTTTGTGCCCTACCTGAGTTTTCCCCCGGAAGATTTTTCCATGATCCTGGCTTTTGGCCAGGGTGGCATCTGCGCACCCGGGAAACTGGCTTTGGACGCAGACGGCAACCTGTGGACGGGTCTGAACTGGATGCCCGGCGCACAAAACGGCGTGTATCAAGGCATCGGCGGCGGACTTGTTCAACTGGATTCGACCGGCCGCCTGCTGTCGCCTCCGGTTACCGGCTACACGGGAATGGGTGTGGACGGCGCCGGCTGGGGCACCGCCATCACCAATGACGGTACCTGCTGGGTGACGAGTTTTAATGGCGCCATTGGCATTTATAAACTGGAAGACGGTACGCCGTTGATGGACGCGATTCCGGAGCACATGGCTACCATGTTGAGGGACAACGGGGGCTTGCAAGGCATTGGCGTCGCACCGAATGGCGATGTCTGGATTGCCGGAACCTCGTCCAACAACCTGCTCTATTTCCCGGGCGGCGACCTTTCCCAAGGCCAGGAAGTGCCTGCGCTCAATAAAGACCATCTTCTTTCGGCCCCGTTTGCGGTTTCGATAGATCATGCCAACCGTGTGTGGATCAGCAATACGAATAGTAAATCGCTGGTGCGCTATGATCCATCCAAAGCCCATCATCCGGCAGATCGTTTTATCATAGCCGGTGGCGGGCGTGGCATAGCGCTCGACTCGCAGGGGAACTGCTGGGTATCCTGTAATCTGAGTCCCGACTTCCCCTCCACCAAGCCGACAGACTACATTTCTATCCTCGAAGGGTTTGCGCTGGGGTATCCGCACCTTCAGCAAACACTTGGGCGCAAACACCAAACGGGTTCCGTTTTTATGATTCCTTTTGGCGCCGATCCGAAGGATACGATGGATGAAACCACGCACACCTCCACCTTAACGCCTTATGGAGATGGCGAACTCAACGCCCCCTGGGGCATCTCCATAGATGGCAATGACGACGTTTGGGTGGCCAATTTCCTGGGCCGTGGCGTTTCGTTCCTGGCAGGTGCTGTGCCCCACGGACGCACGGGATCATACCAGACGGGCGATGTGATTCACACCATTCATTCCGGCAGTATTCAGATGCTGACCGATGTGGTGGTGGACCAGGCGGGCAATCTATGGTGCGCCAACAACTGGAACCTGCCCCAGACAGTGATGCAAGCCAACCCGGATCCTGCTTTTTCAACCTGGGGCGGCGGTTCGGGGGTGTTGGTCATCTACGGAATAGCCCGGCCGGCTCAGACGCCTGTTATTGGGCAAGTGGGTGGGGCGTGAGCGTTGAGCAAGGATTAAATTGTGATGGGTGATTGGGAAATTTGGGGTTGTATTTTACATTTACGGTGTTAAACCTCCTGTTGATGAACCTGATGTTTCCCTATGATTTTTCAATTGCGCAGTTGCGTCAAGCTAACCAGGTTGGTTAGCTTGACGCAACTGGCGTGTATTGATAAGTGGGTGACAAAGCGGATTTTGACGCAATTGAGTCTATATAGGGGGAATTGACGGGAAACCAGAGATGGGCGTAACTGAAAATAAAAAAATAAATATGAATAAATTAAAATTAACCTTGATTGCGCTCTTTTTCGCAAGAATAATTGTAGCGCAAAATCTTTCTCCGACAGTTGTAAACTCGTCGGGTGGAGTAATTCAAA
>JAEUUT010000222.1 GCA_016787415.1 Saprospiraceae bacterium
GGAGCAGAAAACCGTCTTTTGTCGGTATGCTGCGGCTATTTTCTCGGCAATAGCCTCCGGCTATTCCCTCCAAAATAAGCCTTGCCTGCCAACAAAATCCGCTCTTTCTGCCCTCGACAAATTAACTCAAACAACTTCTAAAATTTGCACCCGTAGCAACAAGACATCAGTCTTCTGCTACGGGTGTTTTTTTTCCTTTATCAAATCGCGTATTTCCGTCAGCAAAGTTTCTGTAGGAGAGGGAGGTGCCTGTGCGCTCATGCCGGGATGACGGCCGAGCAAACGAAGTAAGAAAAACAGCGCGACGCCTATCAAGGTGAAGTCAAATACAGCCTGAATAAAAGAGCCGTACTCAACACTAACGCCCCATAAATAGAATGTAAGTTTTTCAAAATTAACACCGCCCAGCGCGATGCCCAGCACTGGCATAAATATTTTGTCAACCAGCGCTGTCACAATTTTTCCAAAAGCAGAACCGATGATTACTCCGACAGCCAATTCAACTACGCTCCCTCTCATCAAAAATCCTTTTAATTCCTGTAGTAACATTCCCGAGAAATATTGGTGAACCTGCGGTCCAAAAAATGGCTGCCAAAATCTTCTTGGGGATTTATTTCTACAACTTTATCACCATTTCTATCAATTCTTTCACCGGGTAATCAATTTCAATCTGCTGAGTAATACAAGGAAGTGCAGCAAACCACTCCAGTTCTTTGTTGCGAGAACGAATATTGTCGCTCGCATGGTCGTATGCCGCAGCCCAGGCCTGAAATTTTTCATAAACAACATGCAAGTCGCCGCCGGGAGCAATACGTTCAGCACCGTAACGCAGTGTTTCCCGTGCTTCAATGCGTGCGGTGCGCATTGGTGCTGGCAACCATAAGTACACTACTTTATCGAAACGAGGAACAAACACGTCGCCCCAGCCACACAGAGAACCGCTGAGCACCCAACGATCGGCAGCATCCAGATCGCGTGTCAGCAGTTGTCGGCGGTGTTCCGGATTGCGGCGGCGTTTGTATGGCAGCGCATCTTCTGTAAACCAGTGGTAATCATCGGTGTCGAAATGGGCGTATCCAAGATGTGCAGCCAGCGCCTTGCCCAGCGTTGTAACGCCAGAGCCGGGCGCCCCGAAAATATGGATGCGTTGAAATGCCGAATCACTCATTTTTTCTAAACCGATAGGAGTATAAATCCGGCTCGCCTTCGTAGTAACCGTCAAGAGAAAGACTGTTGTAAGCATTTTTGATGGCTTCAACGGCTTCTGCTGCACTCGACACCCGGTCGCCGTTGACACTCGTAATCACAAAGCCTGGTTGCATATTGGTATCAAAAACAATACTTCCCCGGCGAATACTTGTCACAATGGCGCCACCTTTTATTCGAATCGTTCGGCGTTCGTCCGATGTCAGGTCGCGCACAGCCATACCCAATTCTTCCTCCAGTTCATTTCCCTGAATTTTGCTGACTACAACATTGTTGTTGCCATCTTTAAGGGTAAGTGAAATGCGGTTTTTCCTCCCTTTTCTCCAGTATTCCAGCGCCACCTGGTCGCCGGGGCGGTAACGACCTACATGCTCCTGCAATTCCGAGGTGCTGCGAACAGGCGTCCCGTTCAAACCGATAATGACGTCGCCTTCTTCGAGGCCAGCATCCGAAGCGGCACCGGATTTTGCGATCCTGTTAACCAGCACGCCTTCTGCATTTGGAAGCCCAATTTCGAGGGAGGTTTCACTGTCGAGGTCCTGAATGCCTACGCCCAGGTAGGCCCTTTGTACTTTGCCAAATTCTTTCAGGTCACGCAGTATTTTTTGTACGAGGTTGGAAGGAACCGCAAATGAATATCCTTCATAACTTCCTGATTCTGTAATAATTGCTGTGTTAATTCCTACAAGTTCCCCTGCGGTATTTACAAGCGCACCACCGCTGTTTCCAGGATTTACAGCAGCATCTGTCTGAATAAATGATTCAATGCTTGCGCCTCCACCCAGGATATTGATATTGCGTCCTTTGGCGCTTACGATACCCGCTGTAACAGTACTTTCCAGGTTGAAAGGATTGCCTACGGCCAATACCCACTCTCCAACGTGAATAGAATCGCTGTTGCCAAATACGAGAAAAGGCAGGCTTATTTCCTGAATTTTTAGAAGCGCAATGTCTGTGGATGGATCCGAGCCAACCAGTTTGGCTTTGTAGGTGCGTTTATCGGAAAGCGTCACTTTAATATCGTTGCTTCTTTCTACCACATGGTGGTTGGTAACGATATAACCATCGGGCGACATAATGACCCCGGAGCCGGATGAGCCTGTGAGCGCTCCTCCGCCCCAAATACTGCTACCTGTTTCCAGCAAAGCACGAATGTTTACCACCGCGGGAGTGGCGATGGAGGCCGATTCCGTAAAATTAGTAGGAGCAGAAGAAGTAAACTGCCCATTGGTACGGGCATTCAACAACTTATCAACCAAACCGGCATACCTTGCTTCACCGTCTTCGCCATTCCATACGACGCGGTGCGGCTGGAAAAACTGGGCATACATCCATACGGATAATATGGAACTTGCTACACAGACAATAGCAAGAGGCAAATATTTTCTCATAGCACTTGTATTGTTAAAAGGGATATCCCAGAGTACTAAAATTTAACCTGCTGCTGATTGATTAAAACCATTTTTGTCCTTTTGCATTTCTAAGAGCATCTTTCAATAACTTTAGGAACGTAAAATTGGACAGTCGCAAACGCAAATAGTTCAGCATTCATGACGTTTCTGACCTTTCTTAACTTTTCTTAACAAAGTTTTTTGAAATTGGAAACCCACAACATGCCCGGAGCACAGCAATTTTGACCCGGCAAAAGATTTGCCAAAACTACAAACAAAATGAAATTCTGGAAATATCAAGGCGCAGGAAACGACTTTATCATGCTGGATCAACGCATGCGCCATACAATTACCCGTTCTGACACCCAATTGATCGAACACTTATGCGACCGCCGGTTCGGCATTGGCGCCGATGGACTGATTCTGCTCCAGGAAAAAGAAGGATATGACTTTGAAATGGTGTATTTCAATGCCGATGGCAAAGAAAGCACCATGTGCGGCAACGGAGGGCGGTGTATTGCGGCCTTTGCCCACCATTTGGGCCTGGTTGGAGGAACCTGTCGTTTCGTCGCCATCGACGGCCCGCATGATGCCATTATCAAGGCGCAGGAAGATACATACAAACCTGTTTGGGTAGAATTGTGCATGAAGGATGTTGAAAAAATTGAACGACAGTCCGAAGCATTTGTGCTGGATACCGGATCGCCGCACTACGTTCGGTTTACGGACCACCTCGATCAAAAAGACATGGTAGCAGAAGGGCGTGCCGTGCGTTACTCGGATGCATTTCAGGCCTCTGGAATCAATGTCAATTTGGTAGAAAAAAAGGCAGATGGCCTTCATATTCGTACCTATGAACGAGGGGTGGAAGACGAAACCCTTGCCTGCGGAACAGGGGTCACAGCGGCCGCATTATCAAGCATGGCAAATTCGCACGCCTCAGCCGGAATGATAGAAGTGCCTGTTTTTGCAAAAGGGGGACAATTGTCTGTGCGATTCATCTCTCATGATAATGGTCACTTTTCAGATATTTGGCTTTGTGGGCCAGCCCAGCAGGTATTTTGGGGCGAATGGCCTGATATACCTTTTAATCGTTAATATCCCCAGATTGCGCTCTAACTTACTTACACCATTTTGCATGATGAAATACCTTCTTTTAACAATTTGCCTTCCAATATTTACGCTCCGCGTCGCTGCGCAAACAGAAGAAATAAAGTTTGCATCCAGAGGAGAACAGATAAATGCCGTCCGAAAAGAACTGATTCATTCATTTCTGGAGGAAGATTATGTAAGTGCTGGTTTGTGGACAGACTCCCTGCACAACCTGGAAAACCTGGAATACACAGGTTTGGTATGGGACGAAAGATGGTTGCTTTATTACTGGACCGGCTCCTACGGAAATCTTTTTGAGGAGGTAGCGCAATTTAACGAGACACAACGCGCTATCGACGACCTCAAAAATCAGCCACAAGCCGACAGTTTGTTTGAATGGCTGGATCATACTTTGTATGAGCGTCGCTTCGATCAGTTTCAAAATATCCAGAAAGCATTTCTCAACGAAGAAGAAAAAGCCTTCGCGACCCTCCTGCTTGAATACCTGCTTCGACTTGATCACGACGAGGCGGAATGGGCTTCCCGGCTGGAAGCGTTTATAAAACACTATCCCGATTCCCGATTTAACACCTATGTTGCTTACATAAAGCCGCATGTGAAAAAGAAAAGTGCTGGGCCCGGGAAAAACGGCTTCGCAGTTGATTTTCTGCTCACACAAAGCAACTGGCGCGATCAACTGGAGCGAACGCTACGCCCCGGTTACGGTATAGATTTCGGATTGGGCCTTTGGCACCAGCGCTGGAATTACATGCTTCGACTGGCAATAACGGGCCAAAAACTGGGACGGGATATTGAAAACAACCCCGACGATATTTGGCCCAAAGGAGAATCTTCCAGTTTTTTTGCTCCATCGTTTGATGTGGGATATGACATTATCAACAAGCGCAAGTTTCGCTGCACACCCATGATCGGGGGCGGACTTGCCCTGATTCGACCCAGTACTACCGAGGATGAAGACGGTAATTCGGTGAGCGAATATCCTACCTTCAGTTTTACAAGCGGAATGCTCGATGCAGCAGTCAACCTGGATGTAAAACTACATACCATCAAAGATGGCGATGTATTTGACCGCCCGCTATCGGATGCTTCTTACGGCGCCATTCGGGTTCGTTTTGGTTACAGGTGGATGAATTTGGGCAAATCAAATCACGTATTGGATGGCAATATGTTTTTCTTTGCTGTCGGTTACAGCATGTTGATGCGTTGAGCCGCTTGCTTATGCCCGATTCAAACTTTACATCAGCGTACAACACACCGCACAACTGGCTTTCCGACCTGCAACCGATATTCGCTGCCCAGCAATCATGGGAAAGCGGCGCGTATCGCCAGCTGCGTATGGCGCATCTTTTGTATCATTCGGACACGCCGTTTGTAATTGCCTGTGGCGCCAGTTCATTAGCCGAGCACATCCGGGTTTTCAGGATTACGCCTGGTGTTATTACCCGGCTTGGGCAAGTAACGGATACACAGGGGCGTTCCCTGTTTCGCGAAAGTTTTTTGAATCACCTCCAACGCCTGAAATTGAGGGTACAGGTGAATATGCCTTTGGAGGGTTCATTGCTTTTGCCAGGGGCTCCCATAGGAACTGTTTATGGCCCTGATTTACAAATTCATTTGATGGAATCTGCGTTCAGGGTGCTGGTATGGGCACAAACGCACAGGGCCACACAGACTGCCTGGTTGCGTTGGCAGCATAACAATCTGATGGAAGAAGAAACGCCGCCACCACCTGCGTTTCCGCCGAATGCAACCGGCTGGAATATCAGGGCTGCCTATATTGGAGGTGCATCTGCCGATGAGATACTTGAAAATATGCACCTTCCAGTCCGCCCGATGTCGGCACAAGAGGGTATTGGATATATTGAAAAAAGTGCAGAAGACCCAATGGTGCAAATCAGGCGCCTTTTCAAAGGCGAGCAGCCGCTGGCAGATATGTGGTTGAGCAAGCAGGATGAAGAAACTGCAAGTGACAGCAAAAATCGCTCCTGGTTACGAGAAACATCAAGCGGGCAAGTAAGGGAAATATCCATGACCCGATTTCAAAATTTGTATCAGCCTGTGCTGGTGAAGGGGCACCCTGCATTGCCAGTACAACGACTGGCTTATTTGCGTCAGCGCACCCTCAAGCAATTGAAACTGTTTCGTGATACCGGAATAGAAAATTATCCCTTTGGGTGGGCAGCCACCCAGGCAGACATGTTATGACTATGCTTACAAAGGAATTCATTGCAGAACAGTTCCGCAGCCTGCAAGACGACATTTGCCGTCAACTGGAAGCCGCAGATGGCGGCGGCCGATTTATGGAGGACAACTGGCAACGCCCCGAAGGTGGAGGCGGTCGCAGCAGGGTACTGGAAGGCACTACCATTGAAAAAGGCGGCGTTATGTTCAGTGCCGTACACGGGCCTTTGCCAGAAGTGACGGCTAAAGCCATGAACTTGCCTCCTACGACTTTCTTTGCAACGGGCGTTTCGATCGTATTGCACCCACACAGCCCGATGGCGCCGATCATTCACATGAACGTTCGATATTTTGAAACCGGAAACGGTCGCTGGTGGTTCGGAGGGGGCATCGATCTGACGCCACATTACATTGTGCCGGAAGATGCCCGGTTTTTTCACCAATCATTAAAAAGTACCTGCGACAGGTTTCACGCCGATTTTTATTCAAAATTCAAGTCGAATGCAGATGATTATTTTTTCATCAAACACCGACAGGAAACACGCGGTATTGGCGGCATTTTTTTCGATTACCTGGATGAAAATACAGGCCTGGGTCAGGAAGAAATATTTCAGTTTACTTATGCAGTAGGCCAAACATTTGCACCCGTTTATACCCAATTGTTGGAGAATGCACAAAACCGTGTCTGGGGCGAGGCAGAAAAGCAATGGCAGATGCTCCGTCGGGGCCGCTATGTCGAATTCAACCTGGTATGGGATCGTGGCACCAAATTCGGACTTGAAACCAATGGCCGTGTAGAGTCGATTCTGATGAGCATGCCGCCAGTCGCCACCTGGGTGTACAATCGGAAACCCGAACCTGGCAGCAAGGAGGCAGAAACACTGGAATTGTTAAAAAAAGGAATCGACTGGGTTTGAACGAACGGGCTTGAATTTCCATAAATTACCCTTCCTTTGCAGTTCTTTTGTGACCTGACTTGCGATGTTTCAACTTCTACGTTTTTACGCACCATATAAAAAACTGCTGGCCCTTGCAGTTGTCTGCAACCTGCTGATGTCGGTTTTCATGGTGATCAGCATACCTGTGCTACAACCTTTTTTGCAAATTCTGTTCAACAGAAACACTTCGGAGCAGCAGTCCCCTACCCTCCCGGCAGGAAGCGGTTTTTCCAGTTTTGAAGCGCAGAGTAAAATGTATTTCAACAGGTTGATTGCCGAGCAGGGCCATGAAAAAGCGCTCTTGGTGGTGTGCGCCATGTTGATCCTGGTTTTCCTGGGGAAAAACCTGTTCCGCTATCTTTCCCTGTATTTTCTTGCGCCCGTAAGAAACGGCATCGTTCGCGATTTTAGGCAAAAAATGGTCAATAAGATGCTGGAATTGCCCCTTTCCTTTTTTTCAAACGAAAGGAAAGGAGATTTGATGAGTCGTTTCACCTCCGATGTTCAGGAAATCGAATGGAGCATTGTCGGCGTCATGGAAGCCATTGTGCGGGAGCCTATTGTCATATTGGGTAGCCTGGCCTTTATGGTATATATTTCCCCTTCTCTCACCGTTTTTGTATTCGGCTTGTTGTTGTTCACAGGGTTAATAATTGGGGGTATCGGGCGCAGTTTGCGCAAGCAGTCGGGTGAAGCACAAACGCGACTGGGGTACATCGTTTCACTAGTGGAGGAAACCCTGGGCGGGCTTCGGATCATCAAGGGTTTCAATGCAGAATCATATCAGCGCGAGCGTTTTGCCACCGAAAACAAGGCATACGCTCGTTCGCTCACCCGAATTTATCGCCGTCGGGATGTCGCCTCGCCGCTGTCAGAGTTTTTGGGCATTTGTGTGGTTTCGGTGCTGCTCTGGTTTGGCGCCCGCCAGGTTTTTTCAGGAACACTTTCAGCCGAGACATTTATTACCTTCCTGTATGCTTTTTTCAATGTGATCGACCCTGCGAAAGCATTTTCCTCGGCTATCTACAGTATCAGGAAAGGTATGGGAGCGGTGGAGCGCGTGCAGGCGGTGCTGGATGCCGACCTGGTTATCCGCGACCAGCCGAATGCTGTGGACATCAATAGTTTTCAGGACAAGATTGAGTTTAAAAACGTTTCGTTTCAATATCCGAATGCCGAACGCCCTGCCTTGATGGAGGTTAGTCTCTCCATTCCAAAGGGAAAAAGAGTAGCGCTCGTAGGTGCATCAGGCGCCGGGAAAAGCACCATAGCAGACTTATTACCAAGGTTTTATGATGTGAACAGCGGGCAAATAACGATCGATGGCAAGGATATCCGGGATGTACGCACACGCGAACTTCGATCCTTCATGGGTATTGTAAGCCAGGAGGCTGTGCTCTTCAATGATACGGTTCGCAACAACATTGCATTTGGAACAGACGGTGTGAGTGATGAAGCCATAATAGCCGCTGCCAAAGCCGCCAATGCACATGAATTTATTGTTCGTATGCCGGGCGCTTATGATGCTAATATCGGCGACAGAGGCGGAAAACTGAGCGGCGGGCAAAGACAACGCCTGACGATTGCACGGGCGTTATTAAAAAATCCACCGATATTAATCCTCGATGAGGCAACGTCTGCCCTCGATTCGGAGTCTGAGCAACTGGTGCAACACGCGTTGGAGCGTTTGCTTCAAAACAGAACAGCATTGGTCATCGCGCACCGACTAAGTACTGTACAGGATGCAGATGAAATCATTGTCCTCGACCAGGGCCGGATTGTAGAACGGGGCACCCATGAAAGTTTAATGCAACAAGGCCAGATATATCGGAAACTGGTTGATTTGCAGGCACTTTGAAGACCAGATTTCAGTCAGTTTAATTTTTTTGATATTGTCGGGCAATTTTCATCGCGAACGTTTTTTGCAGCAAAAACAGACGTACCTTTGAAGCCATTGACAACTGGTTGTTTTACAAGGTGAAACAACTATTGCATAATCACATTTTTATTCAACAACCATCCGATGAGACGAATGTTACTGGCCTTCTTTTCTGCCTTGTGCATCAGTTCTTCCGCCCAAATTACCATTACCGCCTCTACTTTCCCTGTAGCCGGAGATACTTTTCGTATCGCGATAGACCTGAATCCTTCAAATATCCAGGCCATTACGCCTCCTGGCGGTAATCAGTTATGGGATTTTAGCAGTTTGCAGGTAGATCAGACGAACGAGGTAGTGTACCAACCAGCCAGTGCTGGCGTTCACTCCATGAGTTTTCCGGGGGCAGAACTGGTTACTATAACACCCAATGCAGAGGCCTACCTGAATGTAACACCTACCCAGGTTCAAAGCGTTGGATATGCCGGTGTGGCAGCCAACAGTTTTGGTGTGCAGGTATTGGCTAAATATTTGCCCCCGATTACCGAACGAAAAGCGCCACTTAACTTTTTTGACATCAATCCGCAAACATTCAATCTGACGCTTCCTTTTTCCTCAGATGTATTGCCCGATACCCTACTGTCATTCTTGCCGATTGTGCCGGATTCTTTTCGTCTGCGCCTGACCACCGATCGCATCGATGTGACGGATGGATGGGGCAATTGCCAGATTCCTGGCGGCAATTATGAGGTTTTGCGCGTAAAAAGAACAGATTATATTAGTTCTGGTATGGATGTTAAAGTACCATTTCTAGGCTGGATTGACTTGTCTGGTTTGATAGGCGGCGGCGGTGGCGGCACGCCTATTGGCAATTTTATCGGAACTGACACCATCGTTTCCTATCATTTTCTGAGTGGAACGGAGCGCCAGGAAATTGCTGCAGTCACTCTGTCCAATGACCAGTCGAGTGTGCAATCGGCTCAATTTAAAAATAATGCAACTGTAGCAGACAACAACGTAGAAGCGCCCGGTGCAGCCAATATTCAGGCATTTCCCAATCCCGCCGTAGAACGTGTTCGTTTCGACTGCACCAACCTGCCTTCAGAAGAGTACACGCTCAAGATTTTCAACATTATCGGTAAAGTTGTCTGGAAACAGAACTATGTCATTTCAGGCAACCGTTCCATGACGCTCGAACTGGAAGATTTCCGAAAAGGAACTTACCTGTACAGCCTGGTCGACAGCAAAGGGAATATTATTGGAACCAAACGACTGGTCGTGCTGAAGCCTTAGCAATCAGTCGTCCGTCTCGGGTGATTTAGTTAAGAAGTGTTAAATGTAAAGATCATTTCAAATTGCCTGTAACCTTACACGGTGTTGCAGCGTCGATTGGAAATACTTCTTCACAAACAAATCAAAAAGTCATCTTATGAAGCGCAACAGGTTGTTTTTGATCGCCCTTTCTATAATTCTTTTTTCAGTCTCCACTTATGCCCAACGCGAAGAAACCGTTCTTGGTGAGCGCGGCTGGGGCTTTTCCGGCGTATGGGGAGGATATCACCACCAATACACGTCTTACGGCAATACCGATGAATTCAACCGCGGTGGTTTCTTCGGGTTTGAATTTGGCAAATCCCTGAACGTTGGCTGGGGAAATTATCGTGTAACAGATGCTTTCAACTGGCAAGGCGCTGAAAACCAGCGTTTTAACTTCAAGTGGAATACCTTTAAACTGGGTTACGCTTTCCTTCCATACAAGGCAATTCACCCAATGGTCAATTTTGACTTCGGTCGCGGTAAAGTAACACTGGCCGGCGCAGAAGATCGCGTATTTGTTATGCAACCCTCTGCTGGGGTAGAAATCAATGTTTTCCGCTGGTTCCGCCTGGGCCTTGAAGGTGGCTATCGTTTTGTAAACGACATTGATATTGCTGCTATTCAACCAGATCAGATTGCAGGTGCATACGGACAAGCCAGTTTAAAATTCGGATTCTCCTGGGGCCGTTTTCACAAACGGAAAACCGATAAGGATTATCGGAGAAATGATGAGGACTAGTTTTTGAAAAAAAAAAGAGCAAAGGAGAAGTGTTTTTGGGTTTTGGTGTTTTAGTGTTTTTGATCGGATAAGGCAGCCTTTTGGGTATTCTATAAACCTTGTTGCCCTGAATGCCGTTAGCACCACGCTCTCAAAAACACCAAAACACCAAAACCCAAAAACACTTCTCTTTTGCCCTTTTTTTCCCTGCCCACAGCAACGATACCACAGCCCTCGGCGTTACCTTTGTCGTATGAAGCCTTATATCGTTATTTTTCTGGTTTTGCTTTTTTGCGGGCGCAACCTGATAGCACAGGAACCGGCGCCCACCAAGGTCGTTTTACCCGATTCAAGCATGCAGGCTCAGGTAGATTCTGTGCAGAAACCGCAGCGCAAGGGATTTGTACATCGCTTTTTTGCGAAAGATTATCCCAACCCCAGAAAGGCGGCATTTTTGTCACTGGCGCTGCCAGGCGCCGGACAGGCATACAACAGACACTGGTGGAAACTACCCATCGTGTATGGAGCCATTGGAGGCATGACCTGGGTGGAAATCCAAAATGTGCGACAATACCGCAAATTGCGCGACAATTACATTTTGCTGGTGGACGGAGACGACAATACCAATCCTACAGAATCTCCTTACAATCAGATAGATGCGACCTCCATGAAGGCATATCGCAATCAATGGAGGAAATATGTCGAACAAACTTCCCTTGGATTGGGTTTAGTGTACTTGCTGGTGGCCGCCGATGCCTTTGTGGATGCCCATTTGCAGCGTTTTGATGTAAGCGATGATCTGAGTTTACGTCTGACGCCCAAGGCTGAAACATTACCGATGGGAGGCCCTGTGTTTGGGGTTGGCATACAACTTGCCCTTGGGCGATAGTATCTAACACTGGCATTTCAAGTAACTATTGTCAAAATTGCAATCCTTTGAGTGCATTAATTGATAGCGAAACGGATAGCCTGGAACTGACTCGTAAGCATTTTTACGACAGCATCCGGTTTCCCCTGTTTCTGGTAGCCATAATATGGCTGGTGCAACTGTACCAATGGTCAAACGGTTTTGACCCCGGCATGTATGGCATTATGTCGCGCCGGGTATGGGGCCTGCAAGGAATTCTGACCGGGCCGCTGGTGCATGGTAGTTGGGAGCACCTGTTGTCCAACACCTTCCCATTGCTCGTATTGAGCGCCATGACGCTTTACTTTTACAAAAAAGTAGCCATGCGGGCATTCTGGATGATATACCTGCTGACAGGGCTGGCTGTATGGTTGTTTGCTCGCCCGGTATCCCATATCGGTGCAAGCGGTGTGGTGTACGGACTAGTTTCGTTTATTTTCTGGAATGGTATTTTCAGGCGCAGCCTGCGCTCTATTATGCTGGCCGCTATTGTGATGATCCTGTACAGCGGTATGTTTATGGGCATACTACCCGAGCAGGAAGGCATCTCCTGGGAAAGCCATTTGCTGGGGAGCATTGTAGGCATCTTCACTTCATTCTGGTTCAAAAGCGAACTGGAAGAAGAGGAGGTAAAACCTGACGACCCGTTTGCAGATGAACGGAATCAGGAAAAACAATTCTTTCTTCAGCGTGATATTTTTGAAAAAACCAAAATGGAGCGGCTAGCCGAGGCAGAGGCACTCCGGCGCCAGATGGAAGAACAAAACAATACAGATAACGATCAGGATCACCGCCGCTACCTGCCTCCGTTCTGGAACCAGAGTGGCACCTGGTAGTTGTCAGGGCGTTATTTTTTTAATTCCTGCAATTTATACTTGGCGATTACCCGGCGGATTTTGTTGGCCCACTCCGGGTCACGGGCATATCCGGGTTCGTACTGCCAACTTTTATTACCCTGTTTGGCAGACAGCCCTTCCAGAAAGCAATCGGCATCTCCCGAAGGGCACTTCAACGCATCTGCAAACCACTTTCGACTGCGAAGAAAACTGGCAAAATCGCGTACGGCTTCTCCTGGAGTCTCATATTGCCGAAAGGCAGTCATTTTTCCTTCGTGCCACATCATGAATTTCTCTCCTTTCCAAATGGCGGTGGCTTTCATCCCAAACGGATTTTTTGCCTTTTGATACAAATAACTGCTAAAACCAGCCGATTCAAGAATAGCCAGCCCAATGAATACCGTGGCTGGCACGCCATCTGTCTGCTCCAGTTTGAGGGCTTCATTCATGAAAGCCTCCACTGTGGCCACAGGGGTTCCAAATGAATCGGATACAATCCCTGCGATTTGTTTAAGGGCAACGTTGTTGCTTTGGGCTTGTGCGGCAAGGGGGGTAAATACAAGCAGCATCCAGGCAAAGTGTTTGGTGTAAGTCTTCAGCATTTTTGTTTTGATTTATACAAGCAATTATACGCTGGTTTGGCAATTCGTTACAGGTTCAGCAAAAAAAAAAGCCACGCCGGGTGGCGTGGCTATAGTTCAAGGGGCAGAGGTTTATCAGCCATTACAGAGCGAATAATCGGTCAGTTGGAGATGCTGTTACCGGAATCAGGCATATGATACAAAAAAATGAAGCGTATCTCCTGGCTCCTGTGCAACATGCTGCTTGGATTATTTGCTTCCATTCGGCTCTCTGTGTTATACAGAGATATTTTTGTGAACACGGTGGTTCAATTGCTTGTGTAGACTATCAATTTGTCATTTTCTGTGTCTATTTTCACATAGGCAGCAGTGCCACTGGGCATTTCAAAGCCTGTTACGGCCAACCTGCCATTTTGGTCGTCGTGCGGTACATCATCATATTCTATTACAAATAATTCTCCGCCCTTCAAACGCAATTGCAACTTGTCCAGCGATCCATACGAAGGGGTGAACGCCGTTTTGCCACTTGGTTCTGTACCCAAAATTTCGTATTGATTATTGGGGGTAAATTTTATCCAAATGGAATCTCCAGACTCCTCTTCGTAAATATTTCCATTCTGGTTATTGTTGATAACATCAACAATGATAATTACATCTGATTGGGATTCGCTGCGGGTTATCTTGAGGTACGTGGGAGTAATCTGATGAAGCGTGCTATACTCGTTTTTTTCTACCGACATAGCATTAAATTTTGTTCTGCAAAGATGGTGTTAGAGGAGTGGGCAAGCAAGCCGATTTGTAAAAAAAAATCAGACAATATATTTAATAAGAGAGATAATTTCAAAAAAACTTATTTTTGCAAATTGCTTATTATCAATATTTTACCATTTCAAAATAAGATATGTCCAAGAATTCAATAAGAGACAATCATATTGCCCATAGCCTTTACAGACTCATTGCATCCATGAGTGCCGGCCAAAAAACGAACCTGAAAAAGCAAGCCCGTGCCCTGAAAAAAGGCGAAAAACAGAAGTATATTGTTCTGTTTGAATTTATAGATGCCTTTATCCATTCCCGAAATGACATCCTCCATCTCCCGCGCGCGCTGTCGGAAAGCGGCATGTTTGCCCACAATGCTGACATGTATGCCACTGCCACATACCTGTTTGATCGCATCATGGCACAGGTGCGATCTGCAAATAATATCCCTGCGAGCCGGCATATCGAATTACTGGAAACCCTTCAGGACATTCATTATCTTTTTTACCACGATATGTATGCGGAATGCGACCGAATGATCAAACATGCCAAAGCATTGGCAAAATCTATTGACCGGCCGGCCTATCTGCTTGAATTGCAAACCTGGGAAGCCCGAGTGACCGCGCGAATGAACTATATCCCCTGGAAAATGGAAGAGATGCAAGCAGAACTCGATGAGACGCTGACCAACCTAAAAATCACTTACAGCACATTTCTGGAATCACAACAGTTGTTTATTGCGCTTAGAAATGCGGTCGATTCCATCCCAAAAGAAGCAGAAATATTGATGGAGAAAACGGTCGCGCTAAAAGACAGTTTGCCGGAAAAGGTAAACCCCAGGCTGCATTACTGGAAACTGGTTCAGTTGCAATATTGCAGCGAATTGGTACCGTTTGTGAAGGAAAAACGCTCCGATAAGTTCAATTTGGATGACACCTTGACATACCTGAAGCAAAACCTGGAATTTCTACTACACGATGGCAAGGTAATAGCCGAAGAAGAGCCTGTAAATTATCTGAGTGTGCTGGAAAATTACCTGACCAAATGCCTGGAACAAAAAAAGGAAGAAAGCATCCAGATACTGGAATCTGAGTTTGTAAAAAAATATATTGAAAAAGAAGAAATACACCGATACAGAACAATCTGTTATTTCAGGCTCCTGTATTTCATCAGTTTCAATCAATTTAAGGAAGCGTGTAAATATATTCGAGATGAAAACCTGGAGAAAAACCTGAAAAACCGCCAGCATCTTATCACAGATACTCGAATGAGTGTGATTCGATATAGTTGTATGCAAGCGTATTATTTCACAGAAGAATATGACCGTGCGCTGGTGTGGGCCGACCTGATTATTGCCAGCCCACGCAGCCAGTCCAACCCCATGGTATATCTGATGTGTGAAATTTCACGGGTTATCTGTTTGTTTGAAACGGGTCGATTGCCATCCATCTACTCTCAGGTAGAAAACCTGATGAAAAAATACAAACGCCGACAAGCCAAAAACACTTTTTTGCAAAACCTTTTACTCAATATTAGATACGCCTCTGTACAAGACAATAAATTATATCAGAGAAAAGCACAGGAGCAACGAGCCAAACTGGAAAATCATTTGCAGAAAAACCCGCGACTCAAAGTCTATGGCCCCTTGCTAGCCTGGATCGACAAACGTATGAGTCCAACTGCTACTTCTCTTGCGATAGAAGTAGCAAAATTTGATCTTTAGAAGGCGGCTATTGCTCCCACATAGCCTGCACCAATAACATGGCCAGGATCACACCTATCAGTACAGACAAGAGAAACAACACAATACGACCATCTGTCTTCTTGTCGGGCGAAACCGTTTCAATGATGGCCTCTTGCAAAACCTCTCTTGCGCGGGCAGCATCGATGGGATGTACATGGAGCCTCGCCACTATTTGCAAATGTGGAAGTACCGTTTGTGATATGTTATTGGCTAAAAAACAGTGGATACCTTCTGCGCGCAGGCGGGCTGCAGCCAATTCTGCCTCTAGTGGTGAGAAAAAGCGTGCTACAACTTCACCTTCTTCTGCCCACGCTGGATATTCATTTCCTTCGAAATCGAAATCGTCTAATATGTCGTTGGTATTCATAATGCTGTCAAACATCCGACTTTTTCCCGGGTTTGCAAAATCATTCTTAATTATGCCCTCTTAATGAACGTTAACCTTTTTTCAATAAAAATGTACCCTGCACACAATCTTATTACAGTCAAACGGCATTTCTGTTTGTCTTTTGTATTCGTTTTTTCGGTTATTTCCTTGTTCGCCCAGGAAAAACCGAAGTGGGACGTCAACAACCCTGCCGGACAACCATACAAGGATATAGAATTCAGCGCAACGGAAGGCACCTGGATGTGCCTGGATGTATCTCCAGATGGCAGACAGATCATTTTCGATTTACTTGGCGATATTTACTCCATGCCTGTAGCAGGCGGAACGGCTACCTGCTTGCGTTCAGGCATCGCCTGGGAAGTACAGCCACGTTTTTCGCCGGATGGGAAAAAAATTCTTTTCACCTCCGATGCAGGTGGCGGCGACAACATCTGGGTTATGAATGCCGATGGTACGGAGCCCAAGCAAGTAACCAAGGAAAGTTTTCGGCTGTTGAATAATGCCGTATGGGCCGACAATGAATATTTTGTTGCAAGAAAACACTTTACCAACACCCGCTCGCTCGGCGCCGGTGAAATGTGGATGTACCACCTCAGCGGTGGCGAAGGTGTGCAACTGACCAAACGTAAAAACGATCAGCAGGATGTCAACGAACCTTCTATTGCCCGAAACGATAGCCGCTACGTTTATTTCAGTGAAGACATGTACGACGGCGGAGGGTTTCAATACAACAAAAACCCGAATACACAGATTTTCGCCATTCGTCGGTACGATCGACAAGAAGGAAAGGTAGAAGAAATAACAGGCGGCTCTGGAGGCGCTTGCCGGCCACAAATTTCTGCCGATGGCAAATGGCTGGCTTTTGTACGGCGGGATTATACCAAAACCGTATTGTGTCTGCGAGAGATTGCTACCGGCCTGGAATATGCAATCTATGATGATCTGAACAAAGATCAGCAGGAAGCCTGGACTGTGTTCGGTTGTTATCCCGGTTTTGCCTGGTCGCCCAATGGCGAATTCATTGCCATCTGGGCCGGAGGAAAAATAAAAAAAGTAACCGTACCTGCCTTAGAAGACCTCCAGAAAGGCGCTAAGGCGAGCGTTTCTGAAATTCTTTTCTCTTGCACAGTCCACAGTAAAGTGGCAGAGACCCTTCGATTCGAAAACAAGGCATTTGAACCCGAGTTTACTGCACATGCTATCCGTTATGCCACTACCAGCCCCGATGGGAAGTACTTGCTATTCTCGGCAGCAGGCAGGATTTATGTGAAAGAACTGCCTAATGGAACACCCAGGCTGTTATTCGCAACATCCGATGCCGTCCGGGAAAATGATATCCAGGCAGAACCGTCGTTTTCGGCTGACGGCCGTTCTGTTGCATTTGTAACCTGGAACGATGAACAAAAAGGACGCCTGCTGCTGAGCAATTTCTCCGCCGGTGTGGCCTCCAATGTGCGTATTCTGGCAGGGGCTCCGGGTATTTATCGCACCCCTTCTTTCTCTAAAGACGGGAAAAATATCGTGTTTGTTCTCCAAAATGGCGACGACGAACTGGGGCCGGCCTTGACTGATCGGCCAGGCATTTACACCATTCAAATCGACAGTAAAAATCAGCAGTTTGTGATGCCAGGCGGTGATTCGCCGAAGTTTTCAGCAGATGGCAAACGATTTTTTGTAAATACAGGTGGCGCACTATTTGGTGCACTCGACAAATCACTGCGCTCTTACGACCTGAACGGTAAAGATGAACGCATCCATTTCAAAGGAAAATATGCAGGACAATACAGCATATCTCCTGATGGCAAATGGCTGGCATTCAGCGAATTATTTAAAACCTATGTGTGTGCGCTACCCGAAATCGGTAAAACGCTCGACATGTCGGCCGACACCAAGGCCGTGCCTGCTTCGGCCGTCAGCCGCGATGCCGGTTACAACTTGCACTGGAGTGGCGACAGCAAACAACTGCATTACACCCTGGGCGATGAGTATTTTTCCATCGACCTGAACAAACGTTTTGCATTCCTGGAAGGCGCGCCTGATACACTGCCGCCTTTGGACACCGCTGGTTTGAAGATTGGTTTGAAAATAAAAAGCGATGCCCCTGAAGGTGTTATTGTGCTGGACAAAGCACGCATCATCACCATGGAAGGCGATCAGGTGATTCCAAATGGCATACTGATAGTGGAAAACAACAGGATTGTTTTTGTAGGTACGGCCGCAGAGTTCAAAGCCTCGCGTATCAAACTCAATAACCCAAAAGTGATCGATTGCCGTGGCAAGACTATTATGCCAGGTATGATCGACGTGCATGCACACCCCGGGAACTTCCGTTTCGGTCTCAATCCACAGAAGCAGTGGGAATATTATGCTCAACTGGCATATGGCGTTACCACCCAGCACGACCCTTCCGTCAATTCTGAAATGGCTTTCAGCAATGCCGAACTGATCAAATCAGGGCGCATGACTGGGCCGCGCCTGTTTTCTACCGGCACGATCCTGTATGGCGCCGACGGCGATTTTAAAGCAACCATCAATTCGCTGGACGATGCCCGCTCAGCCTTGCGGCGTACCAAAGCCTGGGGGGCTATTTCAGTAAAAAGTTACAACCAGCCTCGTCGTGAACAACGCCAGCAGGTCATTGCAGCAGCGCGCGAACTGGGTATGCTGGTAGTGCCGGAAGGTGGTTCGTTTTTCAATCACAACCTGACAGAAATTGTGGATGGGCACTCTTCTATCGAACACAACCTGCCCGTTGCTCCGCTCTACAATGATGTAGTTCAATTGTGGCGCCAAACCAACACTTCCAACACCCCTACCCTGATTGTCAACTACGGAAGTCTGTTCGGAGAAAACTATTGGTACCAGCAAACAGAGGTGTGGAAAAAACAACGCCTGCTTCAATTTACGCCCAAACACATCGTCGACGAACGCAGTCGACACCGCAACATGGCCCCCGAAGAAGAATACCAGAACGGACATGTGCTGGTAAGTCAGTCTTCCAAAAAACTGACAGATGCAGGCGTGCGGATTAACCTGGGCGCACACGGTCAACTAAACGGCCTCGGCGCACACTGGGAACTCTGGATGCTTCAGCAGGGTGGTATGAGCAATATGCAGGCGCTGGGAAGTGCTACACTCAATGGCGCCATTCACCTGGGGCTGGATAAGGAAATTGGCTCGCTGAAAGCAGGGAAACTGGCCGATTTGATCGTGCTGGATAAGAACCCGCTGGAAGATATCCGAAATTCCGAGACCATCCGATTTGTAATGGTCAATGGGCGCTTGTTCGATGCAAGTACGCTCGACGAAATCGGACTAGTCAATAAAAAACGTTCAAAATTCTGGTTCGAAATGCCGGGCAGTCAGACCAGCGGCGCAGGCATGGGACATACTTGCCAGGAAGTGAAGTGCGCTTGCGGGCATTAGGAGATTGAACAGGATTGATGGGATTAATAAGGATTAGAAAGATTCAATTTACTTTAATTGGTGGACCAAATTGAATCCTTCTAATCCTTATTAATCCCATCAATCCTGTTCATGCCCATTAATCCTGTTCAAACCACCTCTTTACTTCACCGAAAACCGATATTCCGTTGTTGATTCATACTTTTCTCCCGGATTCAACAACGTACTTGGAAATGCAGGATGATTGGGACTATCCGGATAATGCTGCGTTTCCAGGCAGAGGCCCGTGCGATGCTGGTATGGCGTTCCACCTTTTCCAATGACGGTACCATCCAGGAAATTTCCGGAATAGAATTGCACGGCAGGTTCGGTGGTGAACACCTCCATGAAACGACCCGAAGCAGCATCGTACAGAGAAGCAATGTTTTCCGGAGTTCTGGAATTGCTTTTTGCCGTAATCCAGCAATGATCGTATCCCAGGCCGTATTTGATCTGGATATCGGAAGAGTCATTGATTCTTAGGCCGATTTTTGTGGGTTGCGAAAAATCAAACACCGTTCCTTTTACCGGCCGCAATTCGCCAGTAGGAATTAAGGTACTGTCTACAGGAAGAAACATCGGCGTGTTCAGCATCAGTTCGTGCCCAAGAATATCACTTTTACCTGCATCTGCGAGGTTAAAGTAGGCATGATTGGTCAGGTTAACCACAGTAGGCTTATCCGTTGTAGCCGAATAGTGAATGCTTAATGTATTGTTTTTCAACAAGGTATAAGTTACCTCAGCCTGCATGCCTCCGGGATAACCTTCCTCCATGTCTCTGGAGAAATACCTGAGTTGGAGTGTTGGATTGTCGCCTTGCAACTCGATGGCCTCCCACAGCACTTTGTCAAAACCTTGAATGCCGCCGTGCAGGTGGTTTCCGATATTGTTGGTGGCAAGCGTATAGGTCGTTGTACCGAGCGTAAACTTCCCTTTGGCTATGCGGTTGCCATAACGCCCGATAATGGCCCCGAAATAAGGGGTGCCTTTCAGGTAACCGGACAGCGAATCGCAACCCAGCACTACATCCTGATAAACGCCGTTTCTGTCGGGCGCCGTCCAGGATACAATGGTTCCGCCATAGTTGGTGATACGCAGGGTCATTCCCTTTTCATTCCGCAAAGTGTAAATATCAACTGGCCTGCCATCCGGAAGCATGCTATACGAGGCTTTTTCAATGCCTGCTTTGGGCTGCGAGGGTGTGTTTTTACAGGATAGAAAGCATACTGCTGCAATAACTAGCAACAGGGCAAAAGGATAGATTTTTTTCATGTATGGTGTAGATTTTCAAGTTTCTGTGGCGAGCAAAACGAGTCGCCGATGTAGCATCGGCGACCCAGAATCTAACGCTGTTGTATGAAGTTCGATATGTTGAACACGTTTTATTGGTCGTTTTGACCATAGTATGCGTGTTTCCCATGCTTGCGGAAAAAATGTTTGTCTACCAGTGTTTGCTTGATGGCGGTGGTTGCAGGATTGATTTGCAGGGTCAAATAAGCCATTTTCGCCAATTCTTCCAGTACAGCAGCATTGTACACTGCTTTGGCAGCATCTTTTCCCCATGCGAAGGGACCATGGCAGGCTACCAGCACCATCTCTACCTCTGTGGGCGACAAATTCTGCCGCTTAAATGTGTCGATGATCTGATTGCCCGTTTCATGTTCATAATCTCCCAAAATCATCTCGTCGGACATAATTGCTGTTACCGGAACCGACGTCGTCAGGTGGTCGGCATGGGTAGTGCCCAGGTTGGGAATTTCCCTGACGGCCTGTGCCCAGGCTACCGCATACGTGGAATGCGTGTGACAAATGCCGCCAATAGATTCAAAATGCCGATACAGCAACGTATGCGTTTTCGTGTCGGAAGAAGGCCGGAACCTGCCCTCCAGCACCTGATTGTCCAGGTCGATCAATACCATGTCTTCAGGTTTTAATGCCGAATATGGCACCCCGCTTGGTTTGATCGCCACTACGCCGGTAGCACGGTCTATAGCAGAAACATTCCCGAATGTATAAATGGCGAGTTGCTGGCGCTGAATTTCCATATTGGCTTCATAGGCAGCCTCCCGAAGGGTTTTGTATTTGTCCATAATACCAGATTGGATAGATTTATAATTCAAGTACGACCACTGAAACCGGTGGCATCGATACTTTCAAAACATCGCCTGAAAGTGTAAATCCTTTAAAATCAACTGGTTTTATTTTGTCAGGCTGGTCAAAGGAGTTGTAATCCTGTACTTTTCCGGAATTAAGAATTCGACCTTTGGCTGTTTTTGCCGTCAGTCCGCGAAGAGAAATGCTCACTTCCTGGGTACGGTTCAGATCAATATTTACCAGGGAAATATGCACCTTCCCAGATTTGCCGCGGCTGGCAGACGCAGATATTGCCGGTAATTTCTGTGTCCCAAATACGTAATCCATCGTTTTCAGGCTAATGGGCAACATCAAGGCGTCCTGATGTACGTTGTACATTTCCATTACGTGATAGGTGGGGGTGAGTATCATCTTTTCACCTTCCGTGAGCACCACAGATTGCAGCACATTCACACATTGAGCAATATTGGCCACCCGCACGCGATCGCAGTGGTTGTGAAAAGTGTTGAGCGTGGCGCCGGCGATCATAGCGTCGCGCATCGTGTTTTGCTGAAATAAAAAAGCCGGATTGGTGCCGGGTTCTACGTCGTACCAGCCTCCCCACTCGTCTACCACCATTGCTACTTTTTTGGCAGGGTCATATTTGTCCATCACTGTAGCGTGGCGCGTAACGAGTTCTTCCATACGCAGGGCAGATTGCATGGTTTTGAAATACTGCTCTTCGGAAAAGTTGGTGGCCGGGCCTTTTTTCGACCAGTCTATCACCGAGTAGTGATGTACTGCCACGCCTTCCAGCATTTGGTGCGGGATGTCGCGCATGAGCACCTCCGTCCAGTTGTAGTCGTCGCCATTAGCGCCCGATGCTACCCGGAAGATTCCGTTGGTATTGCCCCAGTTCGTCATAAAAGTGGCGTATTGGCGGTAAATATTGGCGTAGTATTCGGGCCGCATGTTGCCGCCGCAGCCCCACACTTCGTTTCCAACGCCCCACATCCGAACACGCCAGGGCTTGTCACGGCCATTGGTTTTCCGCAGATCGGCCATTGGGTTGCCTGATTCCTGGCTGGTGTAATTGACCCAGTCGGTCAATTCCTGCACTGTGCCACTACCGACGTTGCCTGCGAGGTAGGGCTCTGCGCCAATGGCTTCGCACATATTCAAAAAATCATGGGTACCAAAACTGTTATCTTCTGTCACCCCACCCCACCATACATTTTTCATAGACGGACGTTTGTCTTTCGGCCCGATACCGTCTTTCCAGTGATACGTGTCTGCAAAACATCCGCCGGGCCAGCGCAGGTTGGCTACTTTCAGTTTTTTAAGCGCTTCGATGATGTCGGTGCGAACACCAGATTTGTTTGGGATATTAGTATTGTTTTCGCCAACATAAAAACCGCCATAGATACAACGCCCCAGGTGTTCGGCGAAATGGCCATAAATATTTCGGCTAATGGTGTCATGACCCAAGTCAGCATTCAGAACGACCTCATTTTGTGCCTGCAAGCAGAATACGCCGCTCAAAAACAAGAGGGTAAACAATCTTTTTTTCATATTCAGTTTTTGATTTGAATTATGTGATAGGGTGCTGTTCTACAAAATCACCTAATTGAAGGTACTTCCGGTACAAAACATCGTACACCCCTACCCTGTCCTGCTGCGGCAAATACTCCGCATCGTATCCGGTAGCCATGGCCGCCTGTGCAGCACTCAACGATGGATATAATCCTGCCGCTGCTGCTGCACAAATGGCTGCGCCCAGCGCGCAGGCTTGTTCCGATTGGGCAATTTTGATAGGCATATTCAGCACATTGGCAAGGGTTTGCATCACAAATGGCGATTTTTTGGAAACGCCGCCAATGCCGATCACCTGGCGGATGGGTATGCCTTCCGAGCGGAAGCGTTCTACAATATGCCTTGCCCCGAATGCGGTTGCTTCTACCAGCGCTTTAAATAGTCGGACAGCATCCACACTCAGATTCAGGCCGGCAATCGCAGATTTCAGGTTGTGGTTGGCATCGGGCGTTCTGCGACCGTTGAACCAATCGAGTGCCACCGGGTCTTGTTCTCTTACCGGAATTTTGGCAGCACGTTCGGCGAGTACTGGAATAATTTTCTCCACTAACGGTGCTGCTTCCGATTCTGGCAGAAAAGTTTGCAATGGAAATGCCAGCAAATTTTGAAACCAGGCGTACACATCGCCAAAGGCTGATTGCCCGGCTTCCATGCCCAGCATGCCCGGCAAAATGGAACCGTCCACCTGTCCACATATGCCTTTAATCAGCAATTCGCCTACTTCTTCGTTGGGTGCAATCAACATATCGCAAGTAGAAGTTCCCATGACGCGAACAAGGGAATACGGCTCGATACCGGCGCCTACCGCGCCCATATGTGCATCAAAGGCGCCTACTCCGATTACCACTGTTTCCGGCAGACCAAGTCGCGCAGCCCATTCTTTGGAAAGGACGCCCATAGCGGCATCGGCCGTAAAGGTGTGTTCGAACAAATGATCGCGAAGCCCGGCCAACAAGGGATCTAGTTCGGAAAGAAACGCATCACTCGGCAAACCATTGAATGCTTCGTGCCACATGGCTTTGTGGCCGGCCGCGCAGCGTGAACGTTTCATCGTCAATGGGTCAGTATGGCCGGTAAGCACACCGGATATCCAGTCGCAATGCTCCACCCACGAGAAGGCAGCATGCCGAACGGATTCGTCGATACGAAGTGTGTGCAATATTTTGGCCCAGAACCACTCGGAGGAGTAAATGCCGCCGACATATTGGGTAAAATCCACAGGCCAGCGCCTCGCCAATTGATTGATTTCTTCCGCTTCCGCATTCGAAGTGTGATCTTTCCAAAGGATAAACATGCCGTTGGGATTTTCCGAAAACTCCGGAAGCAAGGCCAGTGGAACGCCCGCCCGATCAACCGCCACGGGTGTTGATCCGGTAGTGTCGACCGAAATGCCTGCTACCTTCGATGCAGTGCCGGGCGGCGCCAGCGCCAGCGCCTCTTTCACAGATGCTTCCAGGCCTTCCAGATAATCGAGCGGATGCTGCCGAAATCTGTTGGCAGAAGCATCGCAGTATTTGCCTGCTTTCCAGCGGGGGTAATAAAAAACAGCCGTGGAAACCTCTCTTCCGTCTTTCGCATCGACGATGAGCGCCCGAACGGAATCTGTTCCATAGTCCAATCCAATGACGTAACTCATGCGTAAACTGTTTCATTCCAGCGCAATTCATTTCTGAACTGCCGGAGTTGTGTGTTGGAATCGATGATACACATTTCTATGCCCAGCATTTCGGCAAAATCTTCAAAATGCTCGCTGCTGAGGTTTTGGCTAAAAACGGTGTGGTGTGCCCCACCTGCATAAATCCATGCAGCACAGGCGGTTTGCATATCGGGCAAAGGCTTCCAGAGCACGCGCGCCACCGGAAGTTTTGGAAGTTTTTCCAATGGGGTGACGGCTTCTACTTCGTTTACAAGCAACCTGAAACGATTGCCCATGTCAATCAGGGAAGCATTGAGCGCCGGCCCGCCAGAGGCATCGAATACCAGCCGCACAG
The DNA here is from genome assembly GCA_016787415.1 of Saprospiraceae bacterium. Lineage (GTDB taxonomy): Bacteria > Bacteroidota > Bacteroidia > Chitinophagales > Saprospiraceae > M3007. The sequence goes on from JAEUUT010000222.1 coordinate 25,057, forward strand.
GGTCTGCTTTGCCGCCAATTCCAAGCGGATGAATTTCGCAGGAAGGTTTTGCGGCTGCTATGGACGGACAAATTTCGAGCATGTGCGCGCCCAGCACCAGCCGGTTATCCGGGTCAAAATGATAGGTATAATCTTCCATAAATGAATTACCGCCCGGCAAACCCACTGCCATCACTTTGGCAGCGCGCACCAGCGCAGCCGTTTTCCAGTCTCCTTCTGCGCCAAATCCATATCCATCAGCCATCAGGCGTTGGGTGGCAATGCCTGGCAATTGTACTAATCCGTGCAAATCTTCGAAAGTGTCGGTAAAACCTTTGAAATGGCCTGCTTCCAGAAACTGCCGCATACCGATTTCTATACGTGCGGCATCGCGCAGCGAAGCCCTGGCCTCCCCCTGTTTTTGAAGCGAAGACGACATCTGATAAGTTTCATCATACTCGGCAAGCAATCGTTCGACGTCGGGAGCCGCTACATTCCGTATGATTTCGGCCAAGTCGCCGACACCATAACCATTCACGGAATAACCAAATTGAATTTCTGCTTCTACCTTGTCGCCTTCTGTGACGGCTACCTGACGCATGTTGTCGCCCAGGCGAGCGAATTTTCCTCCCTGCCAGTCATGTTGTGCAGCAGCGGCCCGCATCCAGACGTTCAGTCGTTCGTGTACATTCGGGTCTTGCCAATGCCCAACCACCACTTTCCTGCGAAGCCGCATCCGCGACATGATAAACCCGAATTCGCGGTCGCCATGCGCCGACTGGTTGAGATTCATAAAATCCATGTCGATGCTGTTCCAGGGTATGTCGCGGTTGAATTGGGTATGCAGGTGGCAGACCGGCTTTTGAAGGCACTGAAGCCCCCGAATCCACATTTTGGCGGGCGAGAAGGTGTGCATCCAGGCAACAATCCCGATGCATGCAGCGGCACTATTGGCTTCCTGACACAGGTGGTGGATTTCTTCCGGGGTTTTAACCACCGGTTGGTACACCACACGAACCGGTATTCCATGGCTTTCTCCAAGCGATTGCACCATCGTGATAGCATGTTGGGCCACTTGTTGCAGGGTTTCTTCGCCATAGAGGTGCTGACTTCCGGTGACAAACCACACTTCCAGTTTTTTTAAATCGAGCATTGCAATGTTCTTTATAGGTTTAAAAGGCTGGCTATTTCAATTTAACTCGGTAGACAGCAAAGGAATACGGTAGCAGGGAGGTGGAAATTTTCCCGTTTTTTACTGAAATAGTTTGGCTGACAGGGGCAATATGCATGGGCTCATCCAGGCTGTTTTCTATCGACAGGTCATTGCTTTGCATCAGGGTAACTTTCACCGATGGGTTCATTTTTATGACTCCTTCCAGCAAAATTTCCGCAGCCTGCGCTTTTGCGGACACGTTTACAATTTTTATTATTGCTTCATTTCCAGCCTGTTCGAAGGCAGCAGACGCGTAAAGGCTGTCTTGTCCGGTTGCAGGGGCGTTGTTGTACAAAACGGGCAGCACCCGGTCGCCCCGATTGGTTGCATACATTTTCTGGACGTAGTAATTCGGCGTTCCGAACGAATGCAGGTTGTCCATCCATATCATATCAGGCTTCCATTGCCAGCCGTCGACATGCGCCATGAGCGGTGCATAGGAAGCCATGCGCACGAGGTCGGCATTGCGTTCCAGACCGGTCATAAAAGCGGCTTCTGCCAGCGCACAGCGCCAATTGTTTCTATTTTCTGTGCTGATGACCCGGTCGCTTTGCGCGGCATATTCGCCAGCAAAAATTCGGGGGCCTTTTCGGTCGTACTTATCATAACGCCCGGCGTTTTGCAGAAACCAGGACGGTGACTGATAATAGTGTTCATCGATTATATCGGCGCCCAAAGAGTCCATTTTGTGCGAGAGATACTGAAACATTTCACCTTCTGGTGCAGGGCCGGCGCTGGTGACCAGGCGGATATCCGGGTATTTGGATTTCAGGGTCTTTTGGAACAGGGCGAAGCGTTCGACGTATTGTTCGCCCCATTGTTCATTGCCAATTCCTAGCAGTTTCATGTTGAAAGGTGCAGGATGCCCCATTTGCGCTCTTAATTGACCGCCGGGCGTAGTAGTGTCTCCATTGGCAAATTCAATCAGATCGAGCGCATCCTGTACATAAGTATCCAGTTGATCCAGTGGCGCCACTTCCGATGTATTGAACTGGCAGGCCATGCCACAGTTGAGAATAGGGAGCGGTTCAGCGCCAATATCTTCGCACAACTGGAAATATTCAAAAAATCCGAGTCCAAACGACTGGTAATAATCTGGCGTGGGTCTGTGCGCAAATTCTGCATTCCAGCGATTGATGCTTACCTGACGTTCCTCAACCGGGCCAATCGTTTTTTTCCATTGATAACGGGTAGATAGTTCGTGGCCTTCCACAATACATCCTCCCGGGAAGCGCATAAATCCGGGCTTCATATCTGCCAGGAGTTGCACCAGATCGGCGCGCAAGCCGCCGGAGCGTTTTTTCCAGGTATCGGTCGGAAACAGGGAAATCATATCCAGATCAGCAGAACCATTTCCGACAAACCAGATACGCAGGCGGCCTTTGGGTTCGGTTGCATGGCATGGAAAGGTAACGGTTTGTTTGTTCCACATTTTGGAATCGATGGGCGCCATTGTGGTCGAGCCGATTACTTCGCCTTTGGTGTCTAGTATTTCGATGTGTAATACCAGGTTGCCTGTTGCCGATTTGGACCAGACTGAAAATTCGTATTCAAGGTTTTCTTTGAATCCCATTCCCCTGAATCCTTCGTTCTCCAGGCCGAACTCTCCCTTTTGGGCTTTGACGCTCACGTGCAGGTAGCGTGGGTTGGCTGCATTTGTTTCCTGCCTGTTTTCGATGAGAATAGAACCTGATGCAGCCTCTTTTTTTACTTCTTTCCAGCCCATTAAAGGTTTGTAGAACTCAAATGAGCGATTTTTTACCAGTTCACTGTACAATCCGCCATCTGCTCCCATATTGATGTCTTCAAAAAAAACACCCCACATGTAAGGGGAAATGTCGGCGCCCGGGTTGGTCACATCAACTTTGAATGTGGCTGGCGCCTGAGCGGAAAGTGCCGATGCAAATAGGAAGGCAAGAAAAAAGAAAAAAATTCTGTTCATATATTGATTGGATAGGTGTGTCCGTTGCTAAAACCTCGTGTCTTTTTGACACAATCCAGCCTTAAAAAAAAGGCTGACTGTGTGAGAAAGCCGTGATTATTTGCCCTGCCCCGGCATGAAATTCCAGAAAGCATAAAATTTGCGCTGGTATTTTTCCTTGTCGAGGCAGTACATAATGGCTTTTTTGGTGGGGGCGCTCATGTTTTTCGAACCGGTATCGATCAGCAAACCTGTTGAAAGGATTTTTCGACTGAAATTTCTTCTGTCCAACTGCATATCGTAGATGGCTTCGTAGAGTTTTTGCAATTGTGGAATGGTGAATGCTTCTGGCAACAACTCAAAACCAATGGGATGAAGGGCTGCATTGTATCTGAGGTGCTCGAGTGCCAGCGACACCATATCATCGTGGTCAAAAATGAGCGCAGGTTTGTTTTTCAGGCTTATCCAATGGGCGTTGTGGGCCCGCACAGCCTCCTGATCGTGGTCGTGGATATTGATGAGCGCAAAAAACGCCACAGAAAGGGTTCTTTCAGCCGGGTCGCGGTCTACCTTTCCAAACGCACCCAACTGCTCCACATAAATATTGCTCAGCCCCGTCAGGTCATTTAATATTCGTTTGGCGCCTGCTTCCAGGTCCTCTTCTTCCTTCAAAAAACCGCCCATAAGCGACCATTTCCCGATCTCCGGTTCAAAATGGCGTTTAATCAGCAGCAATTTTAATTCTTCGCCGTCGAACCCGAAAATAATGCAGTCGGTTGCCACCAGAATACGCGTCTGATTTGGATATCGGTTCATCTTGGCAAAATGTGAAAGCAGAAATATTACGCGTGTATTGAAAACGACATCAAAATTTGTGGTCTTTCAACAAAGGTAAAAAACAATTTCAAAATGTGTCTATTCCACACAATTAAATATCGAAAAAAGGGAAAACAAACATGAGTCATCCCGAATTTTGGTCAAGGCCAGGATTCGGGATTTTTTTGTGGCTATTCCTGCAGAGAGTAATTTCCCTACGATATCTTACAATTTTACAGACAACGTCAGCACCACACTTCTGCCATCTGAAGGCCAAATACCCGGGCCTGGATAAAAAGTTGGTCTTTTTGTGAAATATTGCTTGTTGGTCACATTGTTGGCGCTCAATCTGATTTTCATATTGTCGTAAATATGATACGACATGTGAAGGTCGAGCAGACCGTATGCTGGAACAAGACCAACAGCGCCGGTAGCGGAAGGTTTGACTGTGTTGAACGGATCTGCAAAGGTTTCAGCGGTGTAACTGTATAGACCCGACAGGCTCCACTTGCGCGACTTGAGCGAGATGCCGTTTCTGGTGATGACATCGGGAACACTTTCCAGTTTGTTGCCGCTCACGTCTTGGGTAGTATTTCCCGAACGAACGGCAGCATCCTGGTAGCGGCCGTGAAAGAAAGCAGTGGAAGTGAAAATGTTGCAACGAAGTTTTTCAGATATTTCAAATCCGTATTCCCCAAAAGTTTCCAGCCCGTAGGTCAGGCTGTTGCCAATATTGGTACGAAGAATGTAAAAAGTGCCGTTTTCTTCCAGCGAAACGCTGCCAAGCCGGTTGTTGTATTGCAGCATAAAAGCACTCAGATCCCATTTGAAATTGCCAGTAGAGCCTCTCCAACCGAGTTCGGCGTTGTAACCATACGCGTCTTTAAGGTTTTTGTCTGTACGCTCAAGGATAGAACCTGGAATAATATCTTTCAGGATTACAGGGCGGTACGCTTGTGAAAATCCGGCATAGAGGCTGTGTTTTTTTCCTGCAATAAAATCTGCATTCATACCCAGGAGCGGGAATTGGTGTTCAATTTTGTTTTCCAGTTCAGCCGGGTCGTAGTAAGTAGTAGAGCCTACGAACCTGGAGGTTCCAGATTCAAAACGGAGCCCAGGACTGAGGGAGAAGCGGCGGGTAATCTGAAACTTGTTTTCAACAAAAAGGGCCAGGTTTTTACTTTTCAGGTGCAAGTCGCGGCCCCAACTGTTGGGTTGAATAGTCAGGTCGTAATCGCTTCCAGTAGTGCCTTTTCCTTGTTGGCGTCTGTGCAGATCGTTGTTGATATATTGTATACCGGCAGCAAGCGTAGCCCTTCGAGCGCCTACACTGTAATGCAGCAGGTAGCGCAGTTCTGTGGTATAGCTATGAAATGCGTCGATATCTACCACCCTCGGGTTGTAATCAAAAGTGGTGTGATTGATCGTATCCGGAATATTAGCCGTACGATCGATCATTACGCTACGGCGCTCTCCCAGCACTGCGGAGGCTTTCCACACCAGCAGGCTGCGAGGACCGGTTTTCCATTCCAGCGAAACCGATGGCACGTAGATTTCCGGGTTGAAGTAGTTCCGAGAACGGGTCGACTGGCGTGGATCGGCCTCGAACATGGCATCGGTCAGCGGCCCGGGTATGTGGTAGGTGTAATTGGAGCGCAACAATTCGGCGCCCAGTGTCAGGTTTTTGGAAGCGGCGTATTTCAGTACCAGCCCCTGCCCGTCGTAGTCAGATTCGCTGTTTTCGCGGTATCCATTGGAAAGGCGTTTGCTGTAAAAGGCGTAATACTGCAGGCGACCTATTTTTCCGCCCAGGGCGTTGTAGGTACTCAACAAACCGTAAGAACCAACGGAATTGATCGTTTCCCAGCCCACCTTTCTGGTTGAATCAGGTTGTTTGATTACATAGTTCAGCATACCGCCAAATTGAGCGCCGTATTGCAGGGCGCCGGTGCCCCGAACAAGTTCAATCCGCCCTATGGCTTCCATAGGAAGGCTGAAGTGGCTGGCCGGGTATCCGTAAATATCGGAGTTGGTCATAATGCCATCTGCGCGGATGTTGAATTCCCAGCCGCGGTGCGGATCGAGGCCACGTGTGCTGATATTGGTCTGATTGCCGGAGCCATCCATATCGTACACAAAAACGCCAGGCACTTTTGCAAAAATCTGTCGAGGCGTTTTTTCAGCGATATTGGCGTCGAGGTTTTGCAGATTGATGACCTCATTTTTTTTGCCCGACCAAAGGAAAGCACCTTGTGTATCTGGAAGTCGTTCGATTTGTTCAATTCGAGCGTTGATTTCCACGGCTTTCAAATGCTGATCACGCAAACTGTCCGGTTGTGACTGGGCATAAAGTGTGGAGCCAGCCAGTATCATACCGGCTACAAAAAGTATATTTTTCAACATGACTGTAACTATGTAAGTAGAGAAGAATCAAATAGCATGAGGAGGTGTCCTACGCCTGAAATGTACCGCAAAGGACGGGCATAAAGGGTTTACATTTTTTTAAAAGTCGCTTAAAACTGCATGGAGCAATTATTTCGACGGCGCTCGTTTGATCAGATCGCCTTTTACTTCAACAAGAGTGTCGTGGCTGAATCGCGACTGGTAGATGAGTTCTCCTTCTGGCGACCATTTGTACATATCTCCATGTCTTACATTGTTTTCATACATGACGGTAAACTGCAACTGCCCGTTTTCATACCATATAGTGTCGCCGCCCTGGTGTAGGCCTTCCCGGAAGTACTGCACCTCCTTTATTTTTCCATTTTTGTAGTACACCAATGTACGGCCTTCCTGGTTGCCATTTTTAAACCATTTTTCAGCCATTACTTCGCCGGTGTTGTAGTAATCGGTCATTTTACCATCTTTTATGCCGTTTACCAGAGTTGTACGGCGCGAAACAGACCCGTTTTCATAATGATCCACCTTTTCAGTAGTGCTGGGAGCCTTTTCCTTGCAAGCAGTAATGATGAAAAGAAAAGAAATAGCGCAGACCTGCCAGTAGTTGAAGTGTTTGAGCATAATGTTGGAATATTCAAAATCATGAATAAAAAAGCCCCGTCAAAGTCAATCCTTGCTCCGGAATTCGGACAGATTGCCTCTCACGGGGCATATGTTAATCAAAAAAAGGGAAACCTTATGAAGGATTATTTTTTCCAGGGCAGGCGGTTCACCTGGCGGCCGACCCCGGTACCGAAACGAACGCCTTCTTCAGCATCCATGCGGAGGTGTACGCCCAGTGGAACGCGCGACCATGCATTTTCCTGTGCCATTTCGAAGAAACTGCCAAAACTGCGTGGAGTACCTTCAAATTCGTTGCGGTTTTCATGGCAACGGTCGGTCATGGCATAATCATAACCAAAAATACTTCCCAACACTTCTGCACCTGCGGAGCCCATAGTAGCGTGGCCGGAAGGATAAGCCGGGAAGGAAGGCGTCAGGCCTTCATCTCCTGTCACAGGATTATACAGAGCAGGTTTCCAGGTTGGGTCGATCACACGGTTGATATAGGTTTGTGGGCGTTCTGTGTTGTAGTAATATTTAGAATACCATGCACCGATAGAGGCGTCATTCAGGGCGAGCCCCATTTTGACATTCATAAACAAGGCTGTTTCCAGGTTGCCATTGGTTTCAGCCAACACTTGGTCGCCTATAGCCAGCCAGCGTGGGCCAGGGCTAAAAGTGAGGCTCACCAGGTCATCACTCCAGAACTCACCCACCCACTCGTCTTCATAGGAAAGTGTAGGCGTATTTTGTGCATACACTTCGATGGCTTGCGAGTACATGTCGGAATTGACCGCATCCGAGAATGGCAGCGGTGGGCGGCAGAGTTTTTCTGTGATAGCAAAGGTGCGGGCGCCGCCCCATACGCCACCCATGGGTTTGCCTGGGCCAGGGAACGTTGGTTTCCAGTCGCCTGGGCCATCATAGTGATCTTCCCATACATAACCCTGGAATGGATCGAGGTAGTGGTCGTGGCCGATCAGGTCGGTTTTGGAATATGCCCATATGGCTGCGGCTACGGCTTCGCCATGCTCTTTGGAACGCTCGAATACTTCTGGACTAACAGCGGCCTCCCCTTTGTCGTTGTACTGGTTCTCCAGTGCAATCATTTTCTGACGAAGGTTATCGGCAGCATTCGGGAAAAAGCGTGGCATCAGGTAAGCATAGGAAGCATTTATGACTGTAGGCCAGTGGTATTCCTGGTTGCCCGCTTCCGGAATATTGAGACCATTATACAGATTGGCAACAGACTGGTATTCCGGCATACCGGATACGCAAGCTTCATAGGCAGACAGGCCCATATAAGCCAGTGAACGGGGCGCAGGGCCTGGACGATAGCCGGCAGCATAACGTTCTACCTGCAGGAACATTTCGTTCCAGTCGTATGCTACTTTATAGTCATAGGTTTTTACCGATTTCGTGTCGGCAGTCACTACTGGATTGTCGTCTTTACAGGCGGGTACCAGAAGCCCTATCATCAAAAACATGAGCAGGGCAAGAGGTGTGTAACTTTTCAGAAATTGCATAGATTTAGTTTTTTCGTTCAACATTTGCGAATCACGCAGCAAAGTACCGGCCAGTTTTACTGGAACGGTTCAGTTTTTGATTAAAAAGTGCTTAAAAACATTGCGAAGGTACACTATCGCTCTTTTTGCTGTGTTTTTTTATCGTGTTTTGCCCTGCAAATTTGCAGATATGAAAGTGTTACTGATTGAAGACGAACCCAAAATGGCCCGCTCCCTGAAAAAGGGCCTGGAGGAAAATCAAATTGAGGTAGATGCCGCACTGGATGGCCCGACCGGGTACCAGTTTGCAGCCGAAAATGAATATGCGGTGATTATTTCCGATGTGATATTACCTGAATTGAACGGAATTGAACTGTTGAAAAAACTGCGTGGCATAGGCAACCACACACCTGTCATTTTACTTACTGCACTGGGGCAAACTGACGACAAGGTGAGCGGGTTTGAAGCCGGCGCCGATGATTACCTGACCAAGCCTTTTGAATTCAGGGAATTGCTTATGCGCATTCGCGCGCTGGCCCGCAGGCCGGTGGAAACCTACCAGTCGAGCCCGAACCTGCACTTTGCCGACCTGGAAATGAACCTGGAAACGAAGGAGTTTTTCCGAAACGGGCAAAAAATTTCACTCACACCCCGCGAATTTGCACTTATGGAATACTTATTGCGCAATCCAGGTCGGGTGATTTCGAAAAATGAAATTTCAGAACGCGTCTGGAACCTGCATTTTGATACCGGTACCAATGTGATCGAGGTGTATGTCAATTTTCTGCGCAAGAAAATTGAAAAGGGTTTTTCGAAAAAACTGATCCACACCCAGTTTAAAAACGGTTATATCCTTCGGGAAGAAGAAGCCTGATTTGTCATGCAAATACGAAGCAAACTCACACTGCAATTTATCGTTCTGGTAGCAGGCATCCTGCTGCTCTCGCTGTGCTTTATTTATTTCAAATTCAGGCAGATCACCGAAACAGAATTTTACAACAACCTGCGCTCCAAGGCGCTGATGACGGCCGAAATGGTATTGCATGAAGAGGAAAAACTGCATGTACTACGGCCGCAAACCCCGGATGCCGGTGAAGCGCTTCCTTTTCGTGAAAATGTTGTGATTTACAACAGCGATCTGGAAATGGTTTTCGCTTTTAATTCCGATGCGCCGCCATTGATGGCCGACCGTTTGAGACAACTAAAAAACAACGAAGAAACCTGTTTCCAGCACAACGACCTGCATGCCATCGGCATATCTCATCAAAGCCACAGCGGCAAACAATACCTGATCGTTGCGGAATCTATTTTCAACTCTGAAGAACTGGCCAACCTGCGCAATATCCTGATTATCAGTTTCTTCATGGGCATTGGTATTGTAGCGGCAGGCGGCTGGATTTATGCCGGGCAGGCTATGGCGCCTGTTTCGCGCATTATCAATCAGGTGGATCGTATTCTGCCCTCCGACCTCAGCGCTCGCCTCGATGCAGCCAACAACCACGACGAAATATCCAGGCTGGTTATTACTTTCAACCGATTGCTTGACCGGATACAATTTGCCTTTCGGATGCAAAAGAGTTTTATCTCCAATGTGTCGCATGAATTGAAAAATCCGCTTTCCGTCATCCTTTCGCAATTAGAAGTAGCCCTCGATAAAAAACGGAGCGCAGCCGAGTACCATGCCACGCTTGCTTCTGTTCATGAAGATACCCGCGAATTAAGCGACGTGACCGAAAAACTCCTTCAGTTGGCCCGCGTTCACTCCGAAGGTACCAACATCGCATTTGAACAGGTCCGGCTCGATGAAATCATGCTTCAAACCCGAGCCGCCCTGCTTCGTATGCACCCCGACTACCACATTTCATTTGATATAGAAGGCATACCCGAAAGTGAAGACCAACTATGTGTTCTTGGCAACGAATCGCTTTTACGCTCGGCATTCCAGAACCTGATGGACAATGGATGTAAGTTTTCGCCGGATAAAAAAGTAGAAGTAAAAATCGGTTTCGAGGTAAACGGCAAACACTACGTGGAAATCACAGACCGTGGCCCTGGCATTCCCCAAAAGGATATGCAACTCATTTTTCAACCTTTTTATCGCAGTTCCCAGAATATTCATGTGCGTGGTTCAGGCATTGGGCTTTCGTTGGTCGACAGCATCCTGAAACTACACCATGTTATACTCGACGTAGCGTCTGCGCAGGGTAAAGGCACTACTTTCAAACTCAGTTTCCCTTAATAATCAAGCACATATAGACGTATCCCAATAATCCAAGCAGTACACCGATTACTCTCCAGGCTTCATCCAATACCAGTTTGGCTTATGAAAAGAAAATGGTTTGCCTGTATTACAAATACCCTTTTTGCAATTCTTTTGTTCAGTGTCGCGCTGAGTCAAAGTTGCCAGCCATTGGGAGAAAAGGAGTCCGAAGAGCATAAAATGGCTACCGAAACTACCCTGGCATGGAATCGTCTGATGCTCGATCTGGATCGGTATACTCCCGGGTATCGGCCGCCTATCAGTGCGCGTATGTTTGCCTATGTAGAAATGGCTGCTTATGAGGCGGCATTGCCCGACCTTAAAGGATATGAATCCTTGGAACAATACTGCCCGGGATACATGCGTCCGTCGATTTTGCCATCCACGAAAAAATTCCACCTGCCGACCAGTGTAAATGCTGCCTACGCGCAAATTTTGCGCGATTTTTTTCCGACAACACCCGATTATATGAAAAAACGCATTGACGATCTGGAAGATCGCAATGCGCGTCGTTTTCATGAAATTACTGACAACGAAATTCTGTATCAATCCAAAACATTCGGTCAATCCGTAAGCAAGGCCGTTTGGCACTGGTCGATGACTGATAAAGAAGGCCACGACGCATTCCTCTACAATTTTGATAAAAAATACGTTCCTCCGGCGTGCGAAGGCTGCTGGCAACCACAGGGCGCCAGGCCTTTGCCAGCATTGTTGCCCAACTGGGGTAAAGTACGAACATTTGTAGCCACTACAACGGAGGTTCTGGTAAAACCTCCGCTCCCTTTTGAAGAATCACCTGGTTCTGGCTTGCACACAGAAGCCCTGGAGTTACTTTCCGTATCTCACCCGCTCAGCAAAGAAAATAGATGGATTGCTGAATTGTGGAGCGACGACCTTCCGGGGCTTACAGTTACGCCGGCTGGCCGATGGATTTCCATTGCTAATCAAGCACTGGCGCAGGCAGATTTGCCTTTTGAGCAGGTGATTGAGACATATCTGAAAACAGCCATAGCCTTATGCGATGTGGGCATCGTAACCTGGAATGCAAAATACACCTATAACCGGGAAAGACCCGACAGTTATATCCGCAGGGTAATGAAAACCGAGTGGAAACCGCTACACGACAACCCAAACTTCCCCTCCTACCCTTCCGGACACTCTGCATTCGGAGCCGCAGCAGCAGAAGTACTAGCAGCGCAGTTGGGTGATAACTTTACCCTTACGGATCGCACACACGAACACCGCCAAGAGTTTACAGGCAAACCCCGTACCTATCATTCATTTGCAGAAATGGCACAGGAAAACGCCGCATCCCGCGTGCTGATAGGGGTACACTATCGAATGGATTGCAAGGAAGGGCTTCGGCTAGGGAAACTTGTCGGACAAAAGGTAAATGCGCTGGCGCTGAGACGAGCGGAAGCCGGAATTATGAAGAAAACGATGTGAGTTATGAGTTATGAGTTATGAGTGTAACGTACTTACTCATGGCTTGCTCAAAAGTGTGGCCAAGAGTAAGTACGTTACACTCATAACTCATAACTCATAACTCTTTACCGTTTGTACAAACGCCCGCACGCCTTCCAGCGGCGTATCCGGATAGACGCCGTGGCCGAGGTTGACAATGTGGTTGCTGCCAAAGGCTTTCAGCATTTTACGGGTTTCTTTTTCAATGGTTGGAATATCAGCGTACAAGGCGCAGGGGTCGAGGTTACCCTGCAATACTTTTTTCCCGCCTGTGGCCATTTTAGCGTATTCAGGGGTGATATTCCAGTCGAGGCCGATCACCTGGCAGGGCAATTCTGCCAATTCCTCAAGTGCAAACCATGCGCCTTTTGCAAATACCGTTTTCGGTACTTCCGGTATTGCTTCGCAAATTTGTTGAAGGTAAGGCACTGAAAATGCGCTGTAATGTGCCGGGGGTAATTCGCCCGCCCAGGAGTCGAACAATTGAATCAAATCGGCGCCTGCCTCTACCTGGCCGCGCAGATAAACGATGGTTGTATCGGTGATTTTTTGCAACAGCGCATGCGATAATTCGGGCTGGCTGTACAGCATGCGACGGGCTTTTGAAAAGGTTTTACTTCCTCCTCCTTCCACCATATAGGCAAAAATAGTCCAGGGGGCGCCTGCAAACCCAATCAGCGGCACGCGGTCGGCCAGTTCGCGTTTGGTAATTTTCAAAGCCTCGTACACATACGTAAGATGAGATGCTGCTTCGGCGCCGGAAATCAATTTCGCTACATCATGCTGATTTTCAATGACCTGTGGAAATCTGGGGCCTTTAGCCTCTATCATTTCATAATCCAGCCCCATGGCTTCCGGCACCACCAAAATATCAGAAAAAATGATGGCGGCATCCACGCCCAGTTCGTCTACTGGCTGAACGGTGGCTTCCGCAGCGGCTTCTGGCGTTTTTACAAAAGCCTTGAAGTCTGGAAAATTTGCGCGCAGCGCCCGGTATTGAGGCAAAATACGACCTGCCTGCCGCATCAGCCAAACGGGAGGACGCCCGGTAGCCACACCTGCTGCGGCTCGAAGAAATAGATGTTTGGATTCAATTGCTGTAGCAAGAGCAGCAGTAGACGCAGTCATGGAAAAGAGGATATGGTTAATAACGGGCACAAAGTTACCGCCATTGGTGGCAACTATATGAACGCGCTCAGGTATTGACCAAAAAGTGACCGAATCACATGCCTCTATCTGAAACGAATGGCCCGAACGGGTGCGATTTTGGAGACCCACAGCGCCGGCAGTATCAGAAATGTTACTGTAATAATCAGGGTGCCAACATTTACGCCAATAATGGCCAGCCAGTTGAAGCGCACCGGCGCATAGGAAAGGTAGTAATCGGCTTCATTCAAACGGATAAGGTGAAACTTGTCTTCCAGAAAACAAAAGCCCAAGCCTATCAAATTTCCCCAAAACATCCCTGTGAGGGTAATCACCGCAGCATAATACAGGAAAATTTTTCGAATACGTCCCGTCGATTCACCCAGCGCTTTTAGGATGCCGATAAGGGAAGTGTGTTCGAGCAGCAACACCATCAGCGCCGTAATCATGTTGATAATCGCCACGGCAAGCATCAGTGCCAGTATGACTACTTCGTTGTAATCCTGCAATTGCAGCCACTCAAAAATGGCTGGAAATTTATCCCGAATGCTGACACTCAACAACTCCGGTGGCAGTACTTCATTGTAAATGAATTCGTTGTACTGATCGAGGTCGCGCAAATCGTCCAGCCAGATTTCAAAACCCTCCACCTGGCCTTCGTTCCAGCCGAGCAATCCTTGTGTAATACGCAGGTCGCAGAGCGCAAATTTCCGGTCGTACTCTTCCAGTCCGGTCTTGTACAAGCCGCAAATCTGGAAGGCCCGCCGCAATTGTTCTCCCTGTTTTACAAAATGCACCACGAGTTTATCGCCCACATTTACCTGAAGTCGATCGGCCGTTTGCTGGCTAATAATGATGTCGCGGGATGGAGCCGAGTCAGGCTGCGACAGGAATTTGCCTGCTATCAGGTAAGGTTTCAGGTTGTTCCAATCGAAATCAGCGCCCACACCTTTCAGCAGGATACCCTCCATCGTTGTTTTGGTGCGAATGATACCAGGCGTGTGAGCATATACCTGGATGTGCCGAATGCCGCCACGCGAACGCTTTTCAATTTCGTTTCCGGTTTCGAATCCCAGAAAAGTTTGTATGGCAGGATAGGTAATGCTCCGAATCGTATCGAGAGAGGGGTAAAAAGGCTGTTTTATTGGAACAGGTGTGGGCTCATACGACAAGGCATATTGCGTATCTGAAATGTGAATATGCCCCCAGAACTCGAATATTTTCCGGCTGATCTCGGTTTTGAACCCGGCAATCAGCGCAGTGGCAGAAATCATCACGGCCACACTGAGCGCTACTGCTGCGATGGCAATGCGCAAAATGATTTTCGAAAAACTGTTACCCGATGAAAAGGCGATGCGACGGGCAATAAAAAAGGGTAAATTCAAGGTTAAGAACGGGTTTTGCAATCAACTATATTCGATCGGACTACTCCTCATTCATGATCGGGAGCAACACTTCTACCCGGGTGCCGGTTCGTTGCCCGCCGGTCATTTCTCCCAGATCGGTTATTTCGATAAAGTTTTCACGGGTGCTTTTTTGAATCTGGTGCAGCAGTAGCAGGCGTTCCTTCGTGATGTCCATACCACGAGAGCGGTGTTTCTGGAATCCCGGCTGGTTGATTTGTTTTTCACGCCCTTTGTTGATACCTACACCGTCGTCTTCAATGATACAACGCACCATGTTGTCGTCTTCCAGCAATTGAAATTCAATAAGCAGTCGGCCTTCCTGCCGGGGACGCAAACCGTGCTCGATGGCATTTTCGACAAATGGCTGCACAATCATGGTCGGGATCATCATATCGTCCATATCGTGGAGGCGCGGAGCGATAATCTGGAATGCCAGGCGGTCGCGGAAGCGCAGTTTCCTGTTGATGTCCAGATAACGTTCCAGAAATTCAATTTCCTGTTCGAGTGTCACTTCCTCCAGTTCTGAATACTCGAGGGTATGGCGCATCATTTTGGCAAATTTGGCGAGATAGGACTCTGCGTCGCTGTTGCGGCCCGAAGTCACAAGTCCCTGTATGGCATTGAGCACATTGAACATGAAATGCGGGTTCATTTGAGCACGCAAAGCACGCAATTGAAGCCCGGCCACGCGCAAACGTGCCATTTGTGCTTCCTGGCGGCTCCGTTCCAACTGGTGGCGCGCTTCTATTTCCTGCCGTTCGTGGTCGCGCAACTGGTCGAAATGCTGCCTGTTGAGGTCGGTGGCGCGTTGTTGCCAGAGGTAGGCGTCTTCGTAGTTCTTTTTACCGGCAAATAATTCAGCCAGGTTTTGGCATACCTGTCCCAGGTGGTACAGATCGTGACCACGCTGTCCGATTTCCCAGGATTTTTTCAGGTGTTGTTCTGCCTGTTTGGCATCGTCGAGTTGCAGGAAAATGCCGGCGCGCCAGTTTTCAATTTTGGAAAGGTTGGTGAAGTCGACCGGTTTGGTGGCCGGGTCGTACTGAGCGGCAGCCTGTCCGAATAAATTGAGCGCCCGCACAAACTGACCGTCGAGCATAGCCAGAATCCCCAGGTTGCTCAGGGCATGTGTTTTGGCTTCGAGGTCGCCTACACCCGCTACCTGTAGCACGGTTTCAAAAAATGTCTGTGCCTGCTCCGCTTCATTGCGTGCCAAAGCGGCACGGCCTGCATTCAGGTAGTGCCAGGCGAGACGTGGCCGCAGGTGGTGTTTCTCCACAATGGGAAGTACGCGACGATATGCCTCCAGGCTTTTATCTTTTTCATCGAGGCGTTCGTACAAATCGCCTAATCCGCTGAGAACCAGCGTTTTAATATAAAAGTCTTTCAGCCCTGCTTTTGGGCCAATATCCATCAGCCCTTTTTCCGCTTCCATCAGGGAGTTGAGGGCCTGGCGATTATTGCTCAAGTGCAGGTGCAAAAAACCTTCCCGGCAGGCAATGAAAGCACGCAAGCGCGGCTGCTCTGCCTCTCCGAGGTATCTTCTGGCCCGATCCAGTGCGTCTTCGGCTGCCGACCAATCGCGCTTGTTGAGGAAAGTAGCAGCCATATCGGCCCATACTTCGGCAAGTGCCCAGGAATCAGCAAGGCTTTCCAGGATTCCGATGGCATGTCGGGCGTGCAGCAGCGACTGATCATAACGGTTCCACTGGTTTTCGAGAAATGCAGCACTCTGATGGTAGGACAGTCGGATGTCGAATGGGCTGCGCGGTGTGATTAATCCGGAAAGTTCGCCCAAGGCAGCCTTGGCCTGTTCAAAATCGGTAAACACCCAGCGTGCGAGGTTATCGCTCAGCCGCCGAAGCAGGGTTGCATCGGCATTTGCGGTGTTCGATTTGAAATCAGGAGCGCTGTTCATATTTTCGTTTGCTCATGCGGGTTGGGTGAGCAAAGTAAACCATTTTTAAAGATTATTCCGATTTTTCAGGTGCGCATTGGGTTATTTACCAATTCGCAGCCAGTACGAACCGCCGTGTTGCTCCACATTTTCAAGATTGGGATGGTTCCACATATCCGCAATGATATGGCTCAACTCCTCGTCCTGGGAAATAAAATAATTGGGCAATATGGTGGAATAGTGGTGCGGATTGGCAAGCAAAAATGCTGCCAGTACATATTGCTCCGAGTAAAAACGGTCGCACATGAATTGTGGATAGTCGAACGGGATGTAGATGTCATGGATATGCACCACTACCCCTTTTTTCAATTCGGGCAGCACTTCCATAAAAAATACCGTAGCATCGGAATTGGGGAATACCCGATGGGAGTTGTCGACAAACAACACGTCGTTTTCGTCCAGTTCTTTTAAAAAGGCATTGTCCAGATTCTCAAACGGCGTCCGAATGACCTGATCCGCCAAATGGTCGATCTCTGCCCTTGGGAAAGGATCGATGGACACAATCTCCATATCGAGCCCGAGGTCTTTTTTGACCTTGTGCGCAACTTTGGTTGAGTTGCCGGAACCAATTTCCACGTAGCGTTTGGGTTTTAGTTCGGCCAGCAGCACATAGAGTGCCATAATATCGAGGCCAGGCAGGAAATTGTTGTTCCAGCCGGGCTGGCTGGCATCCTGCACAGCATCCATTTTTTTTATGGACTGTATTTGAGACTTGTATTTACCGAATACCCGCAGCCATTTTACATATTCATCCCGATTGGCATTTACTACAAACTCCAGGTGCGGATGTGCGGGCAAACCGTGGCCATGACGAGGTTTGAAGTCTACTTTATATTCCAGAAAAAGTGTCTGGAAACGTGGGGCCAGAAAGCGATATATTTTCTTCAGCATGAAATTAACAGGGCATTTTCAAAAAGCCGCGCAAAACTACTGCTGAAAGAAGTGGAAAGGCATTTTTTTCTTGAAAAAGTGATACTGAAGGGAAATAAGGGCTGTCTCATAAGCACATTACTTATGAGACAGCCTCGCAATACTTACTGTTTCAACATTTTCAAAGGCGCGCTCTGGCGTTGTGCATTTTTTAAGGTTGCGAAATAGAGGCCTTTTGGCCATTGCTCCCCGCATTGAATAGTGCCGGATTCGGAATCTAACTGCTGCGAAAATACCGTTTGGCCGAGTGCATTGCGCACTTCCAGGGTAAGGCCGCGCTGCCCTGAAAAATCATATTGCACATTAAAACCACGCGCAGTTGGATTAGGATTTACTGACAGCGTAGAGGGCAATTCGTCGGGATGTTGCGTGTTTACAACACTGATTGGACGCACCTGAAAAACGTCGACGCCGCCTTCTACCAAGTGCCCGGGGTCAATGTCCTCAGCAATGAAATGGACTTTCATATCATCGGTTAGGGGAATCAAACCGCCGAGATGAATTTCACCGGAATTAGCCCATGATGATGCGGTTGACTGGTCGGAAAACACCTGCACTTCGCTCGTGCCATTTGTCACCATTACCCGAAAAATATCATTCGGAGATGAAGTTCCTCCAGCATTAAAAAACCAGTACTGAAAAGTGAGGATGGCATCATCATATTCAGCCAGTTGCATAGTCGGCGTACTCAGGGTTACAGCCCCTCCATCAACGTCGTGATCGCCTGCATTGCCGTTGCCGTTGCCGGTCACGTAACATTGTGCGTTGTCGTCAAAATCGACATCGTTTTCGGGTGCGCACTGGCTATTGACATAAGTTGTGCCTATCGGGTCGGCTCTGACCCAGTTGCCTGAGGTAGCATTGGAAGATGCCGTCCAGTTCAGGTTATTGCCAAAATCGTCGTAGTATCCATGTTGAATAGGAATCACCACGAAACCATTTTCCTGCAAATCGAATTGAACCGGCAGAAAACCCCATTCGGCTACTTTGACCTGATATGTGCCTCCGGGAGCGCATTCCAGTTCAAATATGCCGGAGGCATCTGATTGAAGTTGATAGGATTGCAGGGGCGATTGTAAGGTGACAGGAATATTTGGAATGGGTAATCCCGTTTCTGCATCCACAACAATTCCGGTGGTGGTGAAGGCAGAGATGGGTTCGAGAATGAGACTTACTTCCGTTACTTGTGCTGTAGCAAGCACAACCGTCAGCGTTTTCGAGATAAATCCTGGTTTGCTGAAGGTGACGGTAAAGGTGCCTGGCGTTGGCTGCCCGGTTTTGTAGTCACCATTGTTACTTGTTTTCGTGAAAGCAAGCGGGTCGCTGCTATTGATGGTAACCGAGACATCTTTCAATCCTTGTCCGGTACATGAACTTTTCACATTGCCTTCCAGGTAACAGGCACGGACATAAGTAGGCGTCAGCACAAATAATTTTCCTGTCACATTGTTGGCGATATTCGGAATATTGCTGGCTACCATATTTCCAGAAGGGAAAAAGGGATACACCCCCCAGCAGCCGTCAAACTCACCTTGTCCGCTGTATGTATCGTAGCGACCCACTTGAACCAGGTTATTGGGGCGATGTGCGTCAATAAGCGTTACACCGTCGATATACCAGGACGTAATTGCCCAGTCGTTCAACACATGGGTATTGTGGCCTATGGAAGTATTACCATCGGCTGTAGTAGCGATGCGGTCCAGTTCCTGAATATCGGAAGGATCGGAAATATCGTATGCAGTTACAAATGAAGGTAATTTTTCATCAGTAGTCAGAATGTGTTTTTTATCACTCAACAGCCATGAATTGTGCGTAAATCGCGCTGGCGTCTCAACCGTCCCTAACAGTTCCGGATTACTTTTATCGTGCATATCCACAATGGAAAGATAACCGTCGCTGATATGGCAAGCATACAGGGTGTCATTATCTACATACCCATCATGCACGTAGTTCAACTGATCAAATTTGCCAACAAATTGGGGCGCAAACGGATTGGGGTTCAAGTCGAATACTTTAGCGCCGCCTGAATACAACTGGCCGCCATAGAGATACAGGAATCCCTGCGTCGTGTCCACATGCAAGGCATGTATTTTGTCGAGTTGGCCCTCAATCACTCCATCGCCGGTGTAATAATAATGATCCAGATTCGGGCTTGGCAACTGGCTGAGGTCGACAATCTGAAGACCCAGACCGCCCTCCGATGTCACATAGGCGTAATGCTGATAGGTTTTTATTTCTTTCCAGAGGTCATTGGGTCCGGGAATCTGAACGATCAGTACAGGCGCATCCGGATTGGTAATATCTACAATAGCGAGGCCGAGAGAAGCGCCTACGAGCGCATATTCATGCCCGTTCTGCGTGTACCCGCACACATTCGCGAGGGTTTGCCCAGGAAAATCCAGCGTGGAACGTAGTTGGATATTATAATCCTGAGAAAAAAGAGCATGTGCCGACAACAGCAGTGAAGGCATCAAGAATGTGAAAAGTAGTTTTTTCATGAAAAACTTGAATGAGTATTTTTTTAAAGAAAGGGATATTAAATGAAGATATGCATCCATAAAACGTCAACGTCGCGGAACAATAGCCACGGTAAGCCTGCTAATGCACGACAATTCACCTTTTTCGTCGCTAATTTCTATCTGCCAGACATGCACCTGCTTTCCAACCCGTATCGGCCGGCAAACACCCGTCACTACCCCACCCTCCCGAACACTTTTCAGGTGGTTGGCATTGATTTCCAGCCCAACTGCCATAAAAGCCCCCATGTCTTCCAGGCACAAGGTGCTGGCTACACTCCCGAGGGTTTCGGCTAGGGCGACATTGGCCCCACCATGCAACAATCGAAACGGTTGCACCGTGCGCATATCTACCGGCATGGTGGCTACCAGAAAATCATTGCCTATTTCGGTAAATTGTACGCCCAGGGTTTCGTTCAAAGTAGCCTGATTCAAGGCATTCAGTCCGTCGAGGGTGGCTTGTTGTTTCCAGAGCATGGTATTATTGTTTGATAAATGTGGAATGGGCAGATTGTCCATCGCAGGAAAATATCGCATGATACAAGCCGGGCATCAGATTGTTCAAGGCGATACGAGCCGAACGGCCATTTCTGTCCAGCATTTCCGGCTCGATACTTTTTCCGTTTGCATCAAACATGCGGCATTTCGCCAGTTGAACATTCCAGTCTGGCGGAAATTCCAGCCATAATTCGTTTGTCGCAGGATTTGGATAGGAAGTCACTTCTGCGGATTCCTGTAGATCATTTGTGTGTGAAACCGGCCCAAAATTGACAAAAACAACCGTGTTATTGCCAGCATTGGGTATTGCCAGGGTGTCGTTTTTGAGGTTGTAATAAATATCGGCCGGGTTGCTCAGGCCACTATATACCTGCTGTGGCGTTCCGGTGAAATCAGATTCTATCCGGTGAATGGCATTGGCGCCCCAGGAGGCCACATACCAGCGACCGACGCCATCGCGCGCAATTCCGTCGATATTGGAAAGGCTGGTGGTTTTCAGGATAGAAACCGTGCTGTCGACTAAAGAAATGCCCAGGATTTTTGCAGAAGCGCCCCAGGTAACACAAACGAGGCGGTTTTGGCTGCCATCGTAAAGTATACCGTTGGGTGTAGAGGTAGTTTGTGGTACGAAGACATTCCAGGTGTTGTTTGCCGGATTGATTTTATACACTTTTTTACCCGAAAAATCGGTCGCATACAACCATCCGTTCGCGTCATGTGTGATGCCGTTTAAAAAAGTGGCATTGGTGGTAATCGTCGTTTGCGGCGTGCCATCAGAAAGTAAAAAGCCTTTCACCTTGTTTCCATCGCAGGCATAAATGCGGTCGCCCACTACCTCGATACCGTAAGGGCCGTTGGTGAAGCCCGAGATAAAATTCTGGAGTGTGCCATCGGGTGTGCGCCGCAGTATTTTTTTGCTGCTGGTATTCGAAATATACCAGTTTCCGGTAATCGTATCACAATCGACACTTTCGGGCCCGCTGTATGTTTGTGCAAAGGACAGGTACGGGGCAATTAGTAAAGCAAAAACAAGTTTCTTCATGTGCAAGTTGGTTCAAAGGGCGAAAATAGAATCGCTTACATCAAGCAATGGAATCGAAGTGACGTTTTTGCAAGTAAGGGTCAAAACACAATTTTAAACAGCCCTATCAAAATCAGCAGCCAAACATACGAATCACGAATGGCTGTTGTACGTTTGTCCTATGATTATCAACCAACGAACCCAGGCGCTTCGTGCCCAGGTGGAAGACATTGTAAAAGACCTGCAAGGACTAAGTCAGGAAATTGGCAACAAAGACCTGGCAGGCATGGTCGGCGAATTGCGCAACCGCATGACCGAACCTTTTATGTTCGTAATTGTGGGCGAGGTAAAAGCCGGCAAAAGTAGTTTTGTGAACGCCCTGCTGGAGTCTGAACGCGAAATATGCCCGGTTGCGCCGCAGCCCATGACCGACACCATTCAGCAAATCCTGTATGGCGAAAAAGAGGAAATCGTGGTGGTCAATCCATACCTCAAAAAAGTGTTTTTGCCCATAGATATTCTCCGAGATATCGCGGTGGTGGACACGCCCGGCACCAACTCCATAGTAGCGCACCACCAGGAAATAACCGAGCATTTTATCCCTGCCAGCGATCTGGTCATTTTTGTATTTGAGGCCAAAAATCCGTACCGCCAGTCGGCCTGGGATTTTTTTGATTTCATCCACAAGGACTGGCACAAAAAGATCGTTTTCGTGCTCCAGCAGAAAGACCTGATGTCGGCAGAAGACCTTGCGGTGAATGAACGGGGTTTGTACGATTACGCTTTCAAAAAAGGTGTTTCCGAACCGGCAATTTTTGCGGTGAGCGCCAAAGCAGAACTGGAGGGGCGTTATGATCAAAGCAATTTCTCCACGATCCGCGATTATATCCGTACCCACGTTACTGGCGGACGCGGTGCTGCCTTGAAACTAAAAAACAATATTTCCACTTCCCTGAATATTCTGGAGCGCATAGACCTCGGCCTTCTTACCCGTGCAGAGCAGTTCAAGGCTGATTCCGCTTTCCGCCTCGACATTCGCCAAACGCTTGATAATCAGGAGAAAAAGTCAAACCATCAGGTAGGACTTCTGATTGAAAATCTTCTGAACGGATATGACCGCATCACGAAAACAATAGGTCAGGAACTCTCCAACGGTCTGTCGTTTCCAGCCATGTTGAAACGTTCCGTGATGGGCATTTTCAGCAAACAGGCTTCCATTTCCGACTGGCTGAACGAACTGGCAAAAAAACTGGAACTCAACCTCAACGCAGAATTGCGCACCAAACTCAACGACGGCGTGGTCGATCTGGCCGATTCGGTGCAGCAAATGGCCAAAATGATCGACCTGAAAATCAGGAATGGAAGCACCGCAGTGAAGAGTGATTCCTACATTTTTGAAGATATTTCCGAAAAACGGGCTTCCGTACTCCGGGAACTGCAAGAAGCATTTGCCCGGTTTATGTCGCGCTCTGAAAACTTCAACGATACCCGCGTTTTCCCGGAAAACACACAAGTGTCGCCCAATATTGCAGCAGGAAGTGGGGCAGCACTGATCGGGGTCATTTTAGCCACTGTAACCCATGTTGCGATGCTCGACATTACGGGCGGGGTGCTGGCAGGTATCGGTATGCTTTTCGCGGGCATAACCGCAGGCATTCAGCGCAAAAAGATTGTGCAGGGCTATGAACAGGAAATCCGCGATGGTCGCAGCCGGATGGAAGAAGCCCTTCAAAGCAAACTACGCGGATATGTTCACACCATCAAGACGCGTATTGACGATAATTTCACCGAACTGGATGCTTTGCTTGCCAATGAAGAAGTACAGATTGCCCATTTCAGGGAGCGACACGTAGACCTGACGGAGCGTCTTATGTTCATCAACCAGGGACTGGAGGTATAGAATGGTACACTATTCTTTGATGTAGGCCAGTTTTGCTGTTTGGTAACGCTGCTGCTGAATAATATTCCGGATGTTTTTGATGGTTTCGCGTGGGCCTACATCAACGGCCATATTGACTAACCAATCGGGAATGTTTCCCCCCGGATGTGAATGGATATAATATTCCACGTACACCCAACCACCATTACCCGGAACCAACGTCCATTGCGTATGGGCTGAACGCATGCGCTCCACATCTTTTACAACAGGAATATAATCCGGAGCAGCAACGCTAGTGGCAGTGATACGTCGGGTAATTGGGTCTTGCGATAGTCGGGTGTGCATAATAATATCCCGGTCGCTCATTGGCCAGGGGAAATCAAGGCGAGAATAGTAATACATTTCCGTATCCGATACCTTTTGAAGCAAGCGCGACTCCATCACTTTGTACCCCCATTTCGGATAGTTGTCTACTTCGGCAAACAGTTGTATGATTCCGGAAAGCGGTATTTTCAGGGAAGTAGCAATTTTGATTTCATGAACGTCTACAGTTTGTCGATAATACACCTTCATGCCATCCTTGTCTTTGCGAAGGCTCCAATTGTCGGCGCCCTGAGCGTATAGTGTTATGCAGGAGAAAATTGTCCAAATAAGTATCAGCGTTTTGCGCATGCCTTGTATCTGTAGAGGGTGATGTGAATGGGGGCAAGCAAGAAACGAATAAAAAGCCAAGTTGTTTTAACATTGGCTTAATGCGTGAATGATTCAATTTGCTCAACTGCGACGAAAACATTTCATCCTGTTTTATTTTCATTCAAATCACATAAATTTGACCGTTTTTTATTCATAACCAACTCTTTATGCACAAATTTTTACTTCCGCTCTTCTGTGGCTTTTTGCTAACTGGGTTTTTGCAGGCGCAATGTCCCGCAGGCCAGAAAAATGTTCGGCTTGAAATTTCCCCTGACCAGTATTGGTATGAGGTTTCCTGGATGCTGACCAATGCCAATGGTTCAGTAACGTATGCCAGTGGCCAATTGCCAGGCCAGGTATTCAGCACATACAACTATTGTGTGCCGGATGACGAATGTGTCGTCTTCAGGATCAAGGACTCCTACGGGGATGGAATGCTGCCAAACGGTTTTTATCGGCTGTATCTCAACGACACACTTTTTTATGAAAATCCAAATGGCGGCTATGGGGATGGTGAAAATATATTTTTCAATTGCCCTCCTGGCACATATTGTAATTCAGGCATACCAATTGATACAGGTTTGGTGAGCACTCCGGGCGGTGGTGAGTACTGGTATCAATTCGTTCCGGATGTGACCGGCACTTATGAAGTAAGCACTTGTTTGCCAGGCAATAACTGCCCCAGCAAAATCTGGGTGTACAACCATTGCGACAACATCTCCACCAACAATGATCAAACGGGAACGATATTCTATGCTGATGGAGGTTGTCAAAATGGCGCCGTTGCCACACTGTATCTTGCCGCCGGCACGAACTATTACATTCGCCTTGGCTACACACAGCCAGCCTGTACCAACGACCCACTGAATTTCCACTTGCGCTATGTCGGACCAGTCAGTGGTTGCACCGATCCGCTGGCCTGCAACTACAACCCACTTGCTACCGTAAGTGATAACTGTATTTACCCTGGCGATCCGGATTGCCCGAATGCACCGGATTTGGTGGTGTTGGAAAATGTATTGCGCAATTCTCTCCAATTAGACTTCCTGGCAAATGCCGACGCGTGTGCGGTAGAAGAAGGTTGTATTCGTGGTGTAGGCAATCGGGACATTCTCCGATTCAGTACCCACATCAAAAATATAGGCAATCAGGATTATTTCATCGGTTCGCCCCCAAGCAATCCGAATACTCCTTCCACACAATTTTACTGGGATCCATGTCATAACCACTGGCATTATCGCGGTTATGCCGAATATTTGCTGTACGATGAAAATGGCTCACGTCTTTCTATCGGCACAAAAAATGGTTTCTGTGTACTCGACCTGGAATGCAGCGATGGCGGGACCGGACAATATGGTTGTGCCAACATGGGTATCAGCGTTGGATGCGGCGACATTTACGGTTCCGGCCTGCCTTGCCAATGGGTTGACATCACAGATTTGCCAGCCGGTACGTACACCCTTGTCGTTCGAGTAAACTGGGACAAATCTCCCGACAAACTCGGTCGCCTCGAAAAAACCTACGAAAACAACTGGGCGCAAGCCTGTTTCGACCTTTCCTATGTAAACAATAACCCCGTTGTAGACTTCCTTGATGAGGTTTGCCCTGTATATACCGACTGTACCGGCGAAACATATGGCAATGCGCAGCCGGACTGTGATGGTATTTGCAACGGTGTTTCAGTTCGTGGCGACTGGGATCACGATACCCTTCGAACAGTTGTAGATGTTCAGTCGTACCTGTCTGCATCGCTTGCCGACAACGAAACGGCTACCGAATGCCGTGATCTCCACCCCAACGGCAATATCGATGTGTATGACGCTGCCTTGCTACAGGAATGCACCTTGTATGCGGAGGATCTCAATCACTGGGGACTTGGGTTCCCTTGCCAATTTGGAGGTTTTGAAAACACCGACGATCTGGTTTATCTGCTTCCCGGCACCTTGGATACGGTTGGTAAAACGTTTGATGTACAAATGGTAAATCCTTACAATGCGGTGATTGGGTATGAGTTTTCTGTAAGCGGATTGGATATCAACTATGTGGAAAATATCAGTGGTACCATGACGGCTACTGTACAACATGACAATACCGGCGAAATCATCGCCCTGTCGGGAGATGAAACAAGTATCAAGAAAAATGTGCTTCCTACTCCATTTGTACGGGTACATTACGCCGCACTTACCAGCCCTGAGGTATGTATTTCACAAATCACGGCAGTAGTGAATTCCAAGTACCAGAAAAGCAATGCGGAAATTGCAAGCCCCAGTTGTGTCACTACGGGCCTTGTTAGCAGTGGTGAGCCGAACGAGGCAGGATTCTCTGTTTTTGTTCAGCCCAATCCGTTTAGGGAAGACGTTACCATTTTCTTCAACAATCAGCATGCAGAACCTTTCAAGGTAACGCTGTCTGATATGACCGGACGCATTCTACGTTCTTACGATAATATTAAGGGCGAGTATGTAACCTTCCAACGTGGCGACCTTCCTGACGGTGTATATATGTACACTGTAAGCAATAGCAAAGGGCAGGTAAGCGGGAAAATAGCAGCGCATTGATAGAGGTGAGAAGTGAGAGGGTGAGAAGTGAGAATTCGTAGAGTACACCGCTTTACTTTTAGCAATACTTATGAGTAAAGCGGTGTACTCTACGAATTCTCACCTCTCACCTCTCACCTCTCACTTCTCACCTCTACTTAATAACCACCTCCTTAATATAATCCTCACCCAGTTCTTCATTGAGCAGGGTGAGGATTTTTTCTTTAGCGAAAGAAAGTTCGTGTTTGAGTGGCGCCGAAACAATAGTGAGATAGAGCACGTTTTTACGCACCTGAATTTGGGTGGTGTAGGTTGATATGGTTTTTCCCATGAGTTCATGCCACAAATTTCTGATCCGTGTTTCATTGAGTTGAGGGCCCAGGCGGTATTCCTGGATCATCTCTTTCATGGCATCCTGCAAGTGGAGTTCATTGCTCTTCTTCATTCCCCAAAGATATGGGTTTTTAGTTATGAGTTATGAGTGTTAAGTACTTTGCTTTTGGCTTCTTCAAAAGAGTGGCCAAAAGCAAAGTACTTAACACTCATAACTCATAACTCATAACTCTCCTACTTCCCTCCTTTCAACTCATCCTGCAACTTCTTCAATTCGTCCCACTTGCCTTCGTCGGCGAGTTTGGCCTGATGAGGCCATGTGCCCGGGTCGTGTATCTGGAAGTTGGGGCCTGCAGCGTGCAATATACCGCTGATGGCATCTGCCGCCGTTTTAGAGAGTTTATTCCAGGTGTCAATACCTTCTTTAATGAGCAGGTCGGCGATTTTCGGGCCGATACCTTCCACAATTTTCAGGTCGTCCATTTTGTATTTTGTACCAGCAAACAGGATGGTTGCAGCAGCAGCGGCTTTGGCTACCTTGGCTGCACCACCTCCGCCTGCGCCTGCATTGTTGAGTTGTTCGCGCAATGCCATACGTTCGCTTTCGCACAACATAAGATCGCCTTTCGATTTACGAAGCGCTTCATTCAGGCGCTCCAGTTCGGCATCTCTCTGTGAAAGTTGAACACGCAGATCAGTCGTTTCGCCGGTCAGGCTACTCACTTTTGTATTCAGTTCTCCATTCGAAGTAGTCAGGGTGTTGATCTGATCTTTCATTCCCCCGACGTTGTGGAAAAGGTAGCCAGCCAGCCAACCCAAAAGAAAGGGCAGGAGGCAAAGTGCAAGAGCCATCGGAAGATGGTCCATAAAAGTACATTGCAGAAAAATATAGGTAAGCATGGTATTGTTCGTTTTGAAATATTAACGGTTGACGGTGATAACTACCCGGCGGTTCTGGTGGCGACCATCTTCGGTACCATTGTCGGCCACGGGCTCAGATTCGCCTTTGGAGCCTGTTTGGATACGGTTGTTGGCAATGCCGTTATCCGTCAGGATTTTAGCAACAGACTGGGCACGTTTGAGGCCAAATGCCTGGTTGCTGGCGGCTTCTCCCACATCGTCGGTGTGACCCGTTACGACAAATGATGCATTGTCGCCCTTGTGTTTTTCACACAATTCTTTCAAGTAGGCGTCTACTTTCGGATCGTGTTCTTTCTCCGTCGAATTGAAAGGGAATAGCAAAATCACATCCTTGTCGGACTCGATAATAGCGCTGTCTTCTTTTTTCAGTACCATTTTCGACCAGGAGAAGGACGCAGATTCCTTTGGATCGCCGTTTTCAACCAAACCGTCATTTACCAGAGATGCGGCAAGCCGAACGCGGCTGGCTGGAATTTCGGGCGCCAGCATGTCGCGAATGGTGGCAGCGCGGGCAAGCGCAAGTTTTTCGCCATCTTTTTCATCGCTGCGATAATGGCCGGTGATAACCAGGGTATCGCCCTGCCCACCTTTTTTGAGCAGGTCTTTTTTCCAGGCAGCGAAATTGGCATCTTCGACAGGCTTGTCCATGTTCCATTTGAACAATGGCGCCCCGGATGTTTGCACACCCAGCGTCGATTCATCTCCACAACAATGCCGGACCTGGTAATTGTGCCAGAAGTTGGCGCACCAGATGGTATATCCGACCATTAAGAGGAGGATTAACCAGAGTGGAATTTTCATGTGTTAGTTGATTTATCGTTTTGACAATGTATTGTTTTGGCAAATATCTACAACGAAAAATAAAAATAGAGGTATTTTACAGAAAACTTTACAAAAAATTTTCATTTGCCCACTTTATAAAAAATTGCCTTTCGAATATCCCAGCGGTAGCGCAGGGTTCGAGTCGACACTTTGGCTGCACTGCCATTTTTCTTTTGTTCCACAATTTGGGTAAGCATAATATCTGGTAACGGCTCTACAACGGGTTCATAGCGCACTTGCATGAAGGATATTTCGCGGAACTGTTCGGGATTTTGCTCCTTTTCTCCTGTTTTCTCCAGATCGATTTCGGCTGCTTGACGCGCGCTGAACGGTTCGTACAACACCCATTTGGTGGTGATAATACCCATGCCGTACCAGTCTTCCTTGATAGACAGGAATGCTTTTTTACCGATCGATATCAAAGAAAACTCAAGGGGAGCATATTCTCCAGGGGCGCCCTCGTGCAAGCGGTAGTGCATGTGGCGCAGGTTCCAGCCCTGCGCAGTTTTTTCCAGTCGGGCAAAATTGAAAATGTAGCCTTCTACCGTAAACAACACCCATGCTTCCTTTCGACCATCTACCTCACGAAATGCGATGGTATCTACACCGGCAAACAGGCCGCCGTTGGCATCCACCCCGAACGTGTCGAGGGTGGCCTGTGTGTTGGGAAGTGTCCAGAATTTATCGGCCCTGGAATACCGGGCGCCCAGTACTTCACGCATGAAGGAGGACTTATCGAGGGTTTTGAGCGTTTTTTGTTGGGCGCAAAGGGTTTGTACCGTAAAAATCGGAATCAGGAATAAGAACAATCGCATGGGAGTAAGGATGGTTATAGCAGATTATGGGCATTGTGGGTGTCTCACAAGTCCTGGTTTCAAAAAGAATGAAAAATTTTATTCTACTTCTGATGCTTTTAGACTTTCCAGGTTTTAAAAACCTGGAAAGTCTGGCGCCTCGACGAAATAAGATTTTGCACTTATTTTGAAAACGGCACTTATGATACGCCTCAATATCCAATGATACGGGAATAATACAAAATCCCGATAATCTACTCTAAACGAATCCTTTACGATCCGGTCACATAGTCCTGCAAATATTCAAAAGCAGGCGTTAAAGCATTTTTTTCTGTAATGGTGGCGCGTTCCAGCACGTCGTTGTGCAGGCCTTTCGCCAGTTCCGGAAGGATGTGTTCGACCAGTTGATTTCCAAAAAAAACAGAGGCATCACGGGGCAGTTCGGAGGGCAGGTTATCGATAGCCATGACGTCGACGGCGCCTCTTTGGTAGGGAGGTGTTTCCAAACCTGTCTGCGCATCAAATCCAAATACCGGATCGTCGATATGAGTCGGCCGAATGGTACAGGGAACGGATGCACCTGGCATGATGTCGCATGTGACATCACCAATCACCTGAATTCTGAAATCAGGCCTGCGCATATCCTCTACACTGAAAAAAGCAGGCGCTTTTTTATCGTAGAAAATGCCATTGATAAAGATATCCGCTTTTTGAGCAAAAGGCAGGAAAGCGCTTTGGTAGCGTTCGCCGTGGCTGTAAAATTCTTTTTTGTCAAAAACGCCGGAAGGATCGATTGGCCTGGCATAGTGAACGGCGTGAATCTGGGTAAAAACAGGGCCATCAAATGTTTCATTCAGAAATGCCTCGGGGCTAACCTGCTCGATGCCCATATCCAGCAGGTTTTTGGCAGCGCCGGAAGCGACACGCCCCGAACCGGTGAGTACAATCCGAAAATTGGGCAAGGTTGTTTTATTATAAATTTCCAGCACTTCGGCATAGTCGTGGCTTTCGCAGAGGCGAGGCAGGCTGAACTGGCCGGTCCGTTTGCCCCATGTCCAGATCGAATTGTGTGCGCCAACGATACCTGCATAAAAGCCGAATGCTACCAGACGCTCTCCTTTTTCATTGGTTAGCACCTCATAATCGATCATGCGGATGCCTTTGGCAAGCATTGCCTGCAACAGAGGGCGGTTATAGGGCTGTTTTTTGATGGTATGCGAAAAAAACAGGTACGTTTTGTTCGGTATCAATTGATCGATGGGGACTTCTTTCACCCCCATCAATACATCACATTCGCTGAGGTCTTCTTGTATGGTAAGGCCTTTTGCAGCAAATTCCGCATCTTTAAAACAGCGTATCGGAGATGGCTGTACGATGATGTGTATGGGCAAACGAGTTTGTACTTCAGCGCATTGCTCGGGGCTTAGCGGCACCCGTGCGTCGGGTGGCACTTTTCCTTCACGGATAATTCCAACTTTCAACATGAATAATTTCGGTCAATCTGGTTAGGCAAAATCAGCGTACAAGGCCAGTAGAGTATGTTGAGATTTCGCTGCCGAGGCGAAATCTCAACATACTCTACTGGCACATGTCTCGTCCTCAGCCTTCCTGCATCATTTCCAGGACTTTCCGAACGACATCTTCCACTTGTGGTTTGGAATGATAGTCGCCGTCTTGTCCATAAGCAGGTCGGTGCGGTTTGGCGGTCAGGGTAGCAGGACTGGCGTCGAGGTAACGATAACCACCCTGTTTTTCGAGTATTTGCTGCAAGAGGTATGCGGACGCTCCTCCATCGAAATCTTCATCGAGCACGAGGATGCGGTTTGTTTTTTTCAGGCTGTTCAGGCAAACCTGTGGCAGGTCAAAAGGCAAAAGCGTTTGAATATCAATAATTTCTATTGAAACCTGCTTTTCCAGCAAGGCTGCTGCCTCTTCAGCGATGCGCACACATGCGCCATAGGTAACCAGCGTCAGGTCGGCGCCGCTGCGAAGGATTTCCGGCACACCCAGTGGAACGGTAAAAGTGCCGATGTTGTCAGGCAAACGTTCCTTAAAACGATACCCGTTGAGCACTTCCACCACAATGGCAGGGTCGTCGCCTTGCAGCAAAGTATTGTACATGCCCGAAGCCTGTACCATATTGCGGGGTACACAAACATGCATCCCGCGAAGCGAGCCCAGCATCATACCCATGGGCGAACCGCTGTGCCAAACACCTACCAGGCGATGGCCCCTGGAACGAATAATGGCCGGAGCGGCCTGCAAGCCATTGGTGCGCCAGCGGAGGGTACACAAATCGTCGGATACCGGCGCCAGTCCATACAACAGGTAATCCAGGTACTGTATTTCTGCAATTGGGCGTAGACCGCGCATGGCCATTCCGATGGCCTGCCCCATAATGGTCCATTCCCGAATACCTGTATCAAAAACGCGCGCTTCGCCATGCTTTTGCTGCATGCCGCGAAGGCCCTGATTTACGTCCCCAATATTGCCCACATCTTCTCCAAATGCAAAAACATCGGGATGGTGCGTAAAATGATAATCGAAGCAGGCATTCAAAATTTCGTAGGCATCCTTCATCGGCGAGTTGTCCGAATAAAGCGGCTTTACTACCGGAACCTGCATCGGCGAACGGGGTGTTTCGCTCAACAGGTGGCTCGAATAGATTTGGTCACCTTCTGTAATCTCACTGCTGACAAATGCCTGGAGCGCTTTTACATCGGCGCTGTCTTTACCCATAATCGTCGTGACGGCGCGGCGGGCGATTTGTAGCAATTCAAAGCGCAGTGGCTCCCGTTTTTGTTCCAGTTCTTCGGCCATTGCCGACAATTCAGTCCCTTCGGGGTATGTCGTACGCAGGTTTTGCAACAAGGAAAGCAGTTGTTTCCGTAATTCACCCACTCGGTCGTGGTAAGCATGGTATGCCTTGTGAGCGGCGTCTATTACTTCCTTCTTGGCTTCAGCCTTGATGCGATCGATCTCTTCCTGGCTGGCAATGCCGGTTTTCACCATCCAGTCAGCCATGCGGCGGTTGCAATCGAATTCTTCTTCAAATGCCAGCCGTTCCGGGCTTTTGTATCGGCGGTGGTCGCCGGAGGTGGAATGCCCGAGTTGTTGGGTTACCTCTTCGATATGTATCAAGGCAGGAATGTGCGTACGACGCATTTCTGCAATGGCATTGGTGTACATTTCACACAAGGCCGGATAATCCCAGGCCTTGCAATTGTATATCTTGATACCATTCGTTTTGTTCTTGGGATCTATTTCCAGTCCGGCCATCGCCTGTGAAATACTTTCCTTGACTGTCTGATACCGCTTGGGTACGCTGATGCCATACCCGTCGTCCCACACACTCACAGCCAGCGGAATTTGCAATACGCCAGCGGCATTCATGGTTTCCCAGAAGGGGCCTTCAGAAGTAGAGGCATCGCCAATGGTCATGAAAGTCACTTCATTGCCGTTGTCAGACAAATCGCCGCAAATAGCCGGATTTTCCCTGAATTTCTTTGAAGCAAAGGCAAGTCCAATGCCCCGTGCAACCTGGCCGGCAGTGGGGGCAATGTCAGAAGTGATGTTGTACCTGTTTTTGAGGTCAACGAAATGGCCTGTTTCATCCACAAATTTTGTAGCCGGGTGGCTATTCATTTGACGGCCTCCGGAGAAAGGATCGTTGTAAGGATCGCCGTACAACTGTCCGAAAAAAGTGAAAGGCGTCATCTCTCCCAGCGCAAAAAGCAGGGTTTGGTCGCGGTAATACCCGGCGCGGAAATCGCCTTTTTTCCAGGCTTTGGCCATGGCTACCTGTGCCACCTCCTTGCCATCACCGATGATGCCAAAGTTGGCTTTCCCCATCAGCACCTCTCGGCGCGCCACAATGCTTGCCTCCCTGCTGATACAACAGATGTAAAAATCGTGGAGTACTTCCTTCCGATAAGCCTCCTGGTTCGGAGTGCCGGTTTTTTTGCGGTCAGTAGAAGTGGTGGTAGCGACCATGCTTGTCAGGTAAAAGTTGGCGATTGGTAGATGGATGTGTATTTGAAAAGGCGAGCAAAAGTAAAGCAATTTTTAGCGAATGAATCCATTCATCCAAGTCGCAGGCTATTTTACAGGTGGCAACACACCATGCTCCAACCATTAAAATTCAGGTGTATAATTGGGTTTCCAGAAATAAGTTGGAGTGTATGGTACCTATCAAAATATTAAATTTTTGAAAACTCATCATTTTCAAAGTTTTTTTTGACCTAATTTTGCCCCGCAAAAGCCCGAAAGAAATTCTCAAACACACCGTAATTTTTAACCTGACAATTATGAACGAGCCTAAACTAAGGTACAGCGACGAAGAATTACAAGAATTCAAAGTGCTGATCGATGGCAAACTGATACAGGCCCAGGAGGAATTGAATACCACCCAACAACAGATTGCCGACCTCAATGAGAACGGTTTTAATCAGCAAGGAGGTGACTGGTACGATGACTCAACGACGCATACCGACCTGGAAATGCTTCAGCGAATGATGATGCGTCAGCAACGTTATGTTCAGGATTTGCGCAATGCATTGCTTCGTATTCAAAATAAAACATACGGCATTTGCAGTGTTACCGGCGTTTTAATCGACAAGAGCCGCTTACGACTGGTGCCACATGCCACTAAAAGTATCGACGGTAAAAACATTGCCAACTCAGGAAAGGATACGCCACAGGAAAATGGTGGCGAATTCTTCAATGCCGGTGGCGAAGAAGGCGAACGCCCTGCCGGCAAGCCCATTGGCGACAAGGTGCGGCTCCCTGGCAAACGCCCGGCTGCCCCAGGTGGCAGCGACGACTGGGAAATCGATAATGAATCGATGGAAGACGCCGGTTATGAACGCCGCAAATTCGAAGAAGACGAAGAATAATTGAACAGCAATTCTTTGTGTTCTAATATCTGCTCCCGGATATTTCGTGTACTGATCGAAATATCCGGGATTTTTTTTTGCGGCTCTTATGGCTTTTTCAAAGTGCGTTCGAATAGCCTGAAAATGCGTTTGTACTCGTCTGCCCAGGAGGTAGGCTCCGTAAACGCATGGTCTTCGACCGGATAGGATGCAACCTCCCAGTTTTCTTTTCTCAGTTCGATCAGCCGTTGCGTCAGCCTAACCACATCCTGATAGTGAACATTTACATCCACCATGCCATGGCAAATCAACAAGTTGCCTTTTAAGCCGTCAGCAAAGTTGATGGGCGAACTACGCTGATAAGCAATCGAATCTGTTTGTGGTTCGTTGAGGATATTGGAGGTGTAGCCATGGTTGTACGCAGCCCAGTCCGTCACAGGGCGCAGCGCAGCACCCGATTTGAACACATCCGGCGTTGTAAACATGGCCATCAGCGTAATAAACCCGCCATAAGAGCCACCATATATTCCAATACGCCCAGGATCAACGCCTTCGTGCTGTACCAGCCAGGCTGCGCCGTCTACATGATCCTGCAAATCTTTTCCGCCCATGTACCTGTAAATCCCCGTACGCCAGTCGCGCCCGTACCCTGCCGAGCCACGATAATCCATATCCAGCACCGTGTAACCCTGATCTGCCAGGAAATTATGGAACATGTTTTCACGGAAATAAAGGCTCCACCAGCGATGCGCATTTTGCAGGTAGCCTGCGCCATGCACAAACACAACCGCAGGTTTTGCGCCATTTTTACCTTTTGCCCGATACAGCCGCGCGTACACTTCGGCGCCATCACGGGCTTTTATTTTTACAAATTCGGGCATCCGCCAGGGGTAGGACTTGAACTGTTTGCTTTGTGAATACGTAACCTGAACGGGTACTGCGTCCGCCTGATTTTTTTGAACATACAATTCCCAGGGTTGGATGGCTGTGGAATATAAAAAGGCAAAATATTGGTTATCAGGCGATAGTGTTGTTTGCCAGGCCCCGTTTTTTTGTGTAATCCGTTCGCGTTGCCCTCCCGAAACGGACATTCTGTACAGGTGCTGTTCGCCCGGGTTGAGTTCATTGGTGGTCAGATAGAACTGTGTTTTATCGCGTGACAATTGAACGTTCAGCACCTCAAATTTTCCCTTCGTCAATTGTTTTTTTGTGCCACTGGAAAGATCGATCGTGTACAAGTGCGCAAACCCGTCGGCTTCCGACTGAAAAAACAAGGTATGATCGTCCAGAAACCCAATTGCATTGACAGGCCCGCCAATCCATGCCTCGTCGCGCTGGCGGTCCATGGTTTTGAGGCTGGCAGTAGCCGGGTCCAATTGCGCTATCCAGCGATCCTTGTTGTCGAGGCTGCGTACCACCACCACGGCATACGAGCCTTGATCAGACCACATAACTTCCTGAAAATATACCTTCCTCATTGCCGGTTTTTTCTTTGAAATGGTATCGCCCCGGGCGTATTCTTTCAAATATGCAGGCTCGTCGGAAATGCCCTCCAGCCCTGTCAGGCTCACCTGAATAGCCGTATCCTGCGCAATATCCAACACCCATAATTCCTGGCTGGACTGCGCGCTGCCGACTTTGGTACGGCCCGGAATATTTTCGGTAAAACCGGATTCTGTCACGTAACTGGGAATATTGGTACGCCGGTTGTTTTTGGCCGAAAGATTCAATTGAAAAGTGATAAACCGACCATCCGGGCTGATTTGCTGGCCGTCGATACTCTTGTTGTCCAGAAAAACTTCTTTCGGGTGCGTGGCTGGTTGGCTCTTTTCACGCGCTTCTGCTTCTTTTGCACGCTCGGATTTTGTCTTCAACGTCTGGAACAGGGCCAGTTGCTGGTTTTTGAGCCATTCTTCCTGCGCATTTTTTCTGGAGGATTCTTTTTCAGAACGTTCCGTTACAAAATTCGTCCATTGCTTCAGGTACCCCCGATTCAGGTCGATACTGAAAAGATTATTGCCTTTCGTGAAAAAAACGCTGGATTCGTCGGCGCTGAAATAGGGCTCGTTTTCATTTTCCAGGGTATTTGTGAGCGCTACTGCCTTCATCGATGCGATATCGAGCAGAAACAGGTCGCCATTTTGCACATATATCTTTTTTGTCTGGGCCCGGTTGTACGCTCCACCCCGCCCCGGCAAGTTGCGCCTGGCATCCAGGCTCACCTTGAATGGTTTGTTTTCGCTGATATTAACAGCATACAAGGAATCGGATGTTTGCAGTTCCGGATTCCAGTAAAAATAAACAGTCCGGCTGTCTTCCGACCAATATGGTGAAGATGGCAAAGGCCCCACCGAAATTTTGGGGTCGGCCATGATGGCATCAATCGTCAACTGCGCCTGGAGGCTGCATACTGTCAGGGAGAGCAGGCAATAAAGGAATACGGTTTTCATACGTTTTTGTTATTTTTCACAACGGGATGCAAGAATACTACGCCTTGTCCGAAATGAGAAATGCTATCTTTGCCCGTATGACCAAGCACATATTCTTACCCGTTGGAATGATTGTTTTTTCCCTTTTTCTGGCTTCATGTGGACAGAAGGAAAAGAAACCGGCATTGTTTGAGTTGCTTCGGAAAGAAAGTACCGGGCTCGATTTTATGAATGAATTGCATCAAAGCGGCGAATTCAACGTGTTCAATTACATGTACTTCTTCAATGGCGGCGGTGTGGGCGCGGGCGATTTCAACAACGACGGGCTGGTCGACTTGTATTTCACCAATAATATGGGCCCCAACAGGATGTTTCTGAACAAAGGCAACCTGAAATTCAACGATGTAACCGATCAGGCAGGTGTGGCGGGCATGGAAGGATGGACATCCGGTATCAGCATTGTCGACCTCAACAACGACGGCCTGCTGGATTTATATGTCGGCCAGATGGGCGAATACCAGGGCATTCACGGTCGCAATCAGTTGTTTATTTGCACAGGCATCAACAATGGAGTGCCGCACTACGAAGACCGGGCGGCGGCGTACGGACTTGATTTGAAAGGTTTTGCCACGCAAGCCGCCTTTTTTGATTACGACCTGGATGGCGACCTGGATATGTTCCAACTCAACCACTCCCTGCATCAAAACGGCACTTTTGGGCCTAAAAAAGCATTTGAAGGTCAAATGCACCCGCTGGCTGGCGACCGGCTGATGCGCAACGACAACGGGAAGTTTACGGATGTAACAGCACAGTCGGGTATTCTTAGTACAGTAATCGGATATGGCCTGGGAATCGTTACTGGAGACATTAACAACGACGGCTACCCGGATATCTACATCGGAAATGACTTTCACGAAAACGATTACCTCTACATCAACCAGAAAAACGGCACATTCCGGGAGTCCATCACCGATGAAATGATGCACACCAGCCAGTTTTCCATGGGCGTGGACATGGCCGATGTGAACAACGACGGCTGGAACGACATCATTTCGCTGGATATGCTGCCAGAAGATCCGTTTATTCTGAAAAGTTCGCTCGGCGAAGACAACTACGGCCTGTATCAATACAAGATCGGGCATGGCTATCACTATCAGTTTACCCGAAACAACCTGCAACTGAACAACGGCGACGGCACTTTCAGCGAAATCGGCTTGTTTGCAGGTGTGGCAGCCACTGACTGGTCGTGGTCGCCGCTGTGGATGGATTTCGACAGTGACGGTTTCAAAGACCTGTTCGTCAGCAACGGCATCCCGCGCCGTATGAACGACATTGATTTTGTAAAATTTCAGGAAGACAGAGGGCTGCAACTCAAGGAAAACTCGACGAGAAGTGTGGATGAAAAAGAGCTGGCTGTGGTAGACCGCATGCCGCGTGTAAAACTTCCCAATA
The DNA here is from genome assembly GCA_016787415.1 of Saprospiraceae bacterium. Taxonomy (GTDB): domain Bacteria; phylum Bacteroidota; class Bacteroidia; order Chitinophagales; family Saprospiraceae; genus M3007. Next base: position 63,426 of record JAEUUT010000222.1, read on the forward strand.
AACTATTCCGCAATACAGGCAGGCTTCGTTTCGACGACCTGAGCGAGCAGATTGGATCCGCCTCTACCTCTTTTTCCAATGGCGCAGTCTATGCCGACCTGGACAATGACGGCGACCTGGACATCGTGACCAACAACCTGGAAGACGAGCCATTTGTGTACCAAAACCTGCTTCGGGAATCCAATCCATCCGCGGGCGCATACCTGTCATTTCAGTTCGAAGGACAACCCGGAAACAGCCATGGCATCGGCACAAAAATCCTGGTTTTTAAACACGATGGAAGCCGGGAAACCGAAGCATTCTACCCGGTGCGGGGGTACCAGTCCAGCGCGCATATCCCGCTATATGTCGGCGTGGGCGATCAAGCAGCCGTCGATTCGGTCTGCTGTATCTGGCCGGATGGCAGTTATCAGCGGGTAAAAAACCTGTCATACAACCAGACCCAAACCCTGGAATGGAGTGCCAACCTGCCCAAAGCCGACTTCAACAAGTTGTATCCTGCCACCAAACCGGCCTATGCTTTTGAAGATGTTTCCTCCCGTACCGGGCTGAATTTCAAGCACATAGAAAATCCGTTTGTCGAGTTCAATCGGGAAACGCTCATTCCCAATATGGTATCCACAGAAGGCCCTGCGCTCGCTGTGGGCGACGTAAATGGCGATGGCCTCGAAGATGTGTTTTTCGGCTCGTCCAAACGCGAACGAAGCGCCTTGTACCTGCAAAAAAGTGGCGGTGCGTTCAGGATGGAAACACCGTTGGCTATTGTGCAGGACAGCATGTTCGAAGATGTGGACGCCGTTTTTGCCGATCTTGAAAATGACGGTGACCTCGACCTGATCATTGCTGCCGGCGGCAACGAATACCGGGGCAAGGATGAGCAAATGAAACAACGTGCCTACCTCAATGATGGCAAGGGACATTTCACCCGCGCCGACCCCTTCCCTACCCTTTTTATGACTGCCTCGTGCGTGTTGCCATGTGATTTCAACGGCGACGGGCTTACGGATTTTTTCTTTGGCGGCCGGGCTGTTCCCTGGAATTATGGCATCACCCCCAATTCCTATTTGATGCAAAACATGGGAAATGGCCGTTTCGAGGACGTAACTGCCAGCGTCGCGCCGGAATTGGGCGATATCGGGCTTGTGAAAAAAGGCGCCTGGGCTGACCTGGACAACGACGGTGATCAGGACTTGCTTCTTGCCATGGAATGGGCGCCATTGACTGCTTTTGTAAACAACAAAGGCAAATTAGAGAAAAGAGCCCTGGCATCGGGCAGCGGATGGTGGAATTTCGTGCTGCCCTACGACTTCGACGGTGATGGCGATGTGGATATTCTGGCAGGAAATACAGGCGCCAATTGCCGATTCCAACCCACGGAATCTGAGCCGGTGCGTATGTATGTGAGCGATTTCGATGGCAACGGCCAGGTAGAGCAAATACTGACTTACTACCTGAAAGGGCGAGAAATTCCGTTTGCCAACCATGAGGAAATGATGAAGGCCATTCCCATGCTCAAGAAGAAATACCTGATGGCCACCAATTTTGCCAAGGCGTCTGTGTCGGATTTGTTCGGAAAAGAAAAATTATCCAAAGCCGTGCTGCGGCAGGCCGACCGGTTTGAAAGCGTGTATTTTGAAAATACAGGTCAGGCGTTTACCTATACGGCACACGTATTGCCTGACGAATTACAGTTCAGCACCTTGAACGCCGCTGCCTTGCAAGACCTCGACGGGGACGGGAAAAAGGAGATAATTCTCGGGGGCAATTTTTACGAATGCAATATTGAAATGGGCCGATATGACGCCTTCTACGGTAAAGTGCTTTCTATTAGTCCGGGCGGAAAAATGACTTTGTCAGCATTGGGCGACTTGCGCATCAAGGGCGAGACACGCCGAATTCAGCCGGTACAAGTCGGCGGAAAACCCTGCCTAGTTTTTGCCAGAAACAACGCCGCTGCCATCGTCATCAGGAAGAAATAACTCAGAATGCAAGGCCACTCCTTTTTATTTGTAACATTCATACGAAGGTCTGCGTCTGCTTTTCATTCTTATCGTTCTTTCATTCTTTAAGTTATTGCTATGAAAAAAAGATTCCTGTTTTTGCCGGCTGTACTGCTGGCTTGCATGCTGCATGCTCAAACCAGCGACGCGCTCCAATCATTTGTACAAAAACACAAAAATGACCCCACTTTCACCTTTGCCTTTATCAGCAAAGACCTGCTGAATGTCACCTTGAAAACGGATGTTTCCAACGAAGAATGGAAAAAAATCCAGCATGTAGTCAAAGACATTGGCAGCCTGCACATCCTGGCCTCCGACAAGATCACTAATGGCCAGCAACTGTACAAGGAAGCCTATAACCTGGTAGATGAAAACGAATTGTCGGCATTGCTGGCTGTGCGCGACGATCAAACGTCCGTGCGTATTTGGGCAAAAGAAGAGTCTGATATTCTGACAGATATTGTATTGCTTGTGGGCGCACCCGAGAACTTCGTTCTTATTATGTTTCATGGACAAATAGACCTCGGCGACATCACTTCTCTTGTTTCTTTGTTCGATGCAGCAGATGCTAAAAATCTGGCAGAAAGAAGCGAGCAGGCCAAAACGGATTTTCAAATCAGTCCCAATCCCAGCAAAGGCTCGATTACACTGAAATACGCTGCAACGGATGATGCACCGGCTTCCATGTCGATCATCGACCAAAATGGACGTCAGGTCTCCAGTATTCAACTTTCAGGCCAGCAACAGGAGCAGATTGAACTTGGCCACCTGAACAGCGGCACGTACTGGGTGCAGTTGGTAACAAAACAGGGGAAAGTCGGGATTCAGCAGTTGCAACTGGTGAGATAAGGGATGATGTAAAAATTGTTCGGCTTCGCCTCACCTTGGACTTGGGATTTAGCGGATTATACGGATAAAGCGGATTTTTTTATTTTGAAATAAATAATCAAAAAAGTGGCCGCAAGGCCACAAAATCCGTTTTATCCGTATAATCCGCTAAATCCCAAGTCCAAGGTGAGGCGAAGCCGAACAATCCCCCTACCATAAAAGCGTCTGATAATCATCCCACCGCGCATCTTCCTTTTTCATTTCCAGCAAATCCATCCATTGCCCTTCATACAAGGCTTCCAGTTCGGAAGCGGTGCGAGCGGTACGCAGTTCGATCATGCCTTTTTTGAGTTGTTCCATCCGCCAGGCATACGTGCGTTCCATTTTCTGGAAAATACTTTCACAGGCAGCAGCATGATCCTCTCCTTTTCCGGCCACGATGGCTTCCCGGAACGCTGCTGTATTGCGGGCAATCATTTTCCCGTCTTCCAGAATGAAATAAGCGGTGTGCGGCCATTGTTCGGGTGGAGGCAGCAGTTTGGCATACAGCACCAGTTGCAGGTCTTCACCGTTTTGGATCAATTCTTTCCTGCGGGTAGCGCCGCTCCATTTGAGGTCGACGATGGCTTTTTCGCCGTCGCGCTGCAACACCAGGTCGGCTTTTCCCTTTACGGGCATGTTGCCGAAATAGCCTTCCAGCGGAAGTTCGGTATCAAGCACCGTCCAGCCGTTGTTGCGAATAAGAGAAACGAGGTTCCAGGCAGCATTTTTAACCCGTTGTAGAAAATTTTGACGTTCGGGCTCGCGGCCATACAGCAACAGTGTAGCGCCTTCCCGTTCCAGCAATGCCAGCGATTCCTTGTCTATCCATTCCTGAATGCCGCGTCTATCAAAATCGGCCAGGTTTTCCTTGAGCAGTTTTTCAAAAAAACGGTGCGCGAGGCTGCCCAGCAAGGTGTTGTCGCCCGTTACACTGAGCAGGCTCGACCGATACATGTTCAGTTGTTGTCGGAAAAACCACCTGTGCGGATAGTAAAACAAACTGTCGAGGTTGGTAGGCGTTTCGTACGCGCTTTCTATCAACAATTCCGGGTGCTGCAACACCAGATGTGGCCGTATCCGATCGGCAGTATGAACTGCAATAGAGTCGTATGGAGGCACTTGAAGGATTTCAGATAGTCTGCTGCGATCCTGGTCATTATCCAGCGAATAGACCAACTGGCGATAGTACGGGAATGCCGCTTCAATATCGCCCAGCAACAAACTCGGCACTACCTCTACCCCATCTGCCTGATCGGGCACCACCAAAATCAACTGCCGAGATGTTTGTAAGACCGGCGTCATCTGACTCAGCAGGCTGGCTTGCCCTTCCTGTTCAGGTGTCTGGAGCGACACCTGCTTGTTTTTAAAAAAAAGGCGCTCTTCGGACTGCCATTTGTCAGGCGCAGGGACAATATTTTCATACAGGCAATTCCACCAGATCAGGGTATCGAGTGGTGCTGCAAAAGCGCCAGACTGGTGGGCATACTGAAAACGGCCGGTTTCAGCAGGTGCAAACTGTACCGGCGAAGGCTGATAAATAGTGCGTACGATGCGTTCCAGTTCAAGAAATGAAATGCGTTGTTCGGGTAGCGCTTCCAGCAATTCCCGTATCCGGCGCGCCTGTTCGGCTAGCACCAGAAAGGAAGTGTTGACGCTTCCATTTTCCTCAAAATATTCCAGTGCCCATTCCTGCAAATAGGCGTAAATGGCGATGGCATCTTTTTTGGGCGCCGTGGCATCAGCCTTATAGCGACGCCGGTCGAACCAGAAACTGTATTGTTTGCGGGCTTTTTCGGGTATTTCACCCCGTTCCAGGTAACCGAAAACGGTGGCAAACCAGGCATCACTCATAAGGCCGGGCTTTTCAGCCATTACCCGCGCTATTTCCAGGGCAAGTCCGTAGTCCAGTGGCTTGACCGCCAGGGTTACAAATTCCATGATTTTGAACACATCCACCGGCTCCCAGAGAAATGCCGGAGCAAGTTTCAGCACCTGAAGCGAAGGGCGCGCCAGTGAGGCCGATAAAATACCCAGATTGGGCATTCCTTCTTGTGCCATACTTCTTTCCAGCAGCAAGTCCATCTCCGGCATTAAGAATACGGGCTGAATCTGGCGGTTTTCACGCAGTATTTGGGCCAGCACAACAGCGGCATCGCTGTCGCGCCGCGCGCGCAAAATCAGAATGGAAGGATCAACTTCAGCCCTGGAGGGATTTTCAGCCTGCGCTCCCGGCAATAACCTGCGTTGCAAAAGCCCCAGCATCATGTTTTCCGGGGCGGAGGCTTCTGGTATGCGTTGTGAAACGACCACTTCGGGCCGCCGCCGCATTTCTGTTACAAACCGTTGAATAACAGGCTTTAACAAATGCTCTGGCTGGTACAATACCAATTCCCGCAAAGGAATAAAATGATCATCTGCCAACAATTGCAGCGCCTCGGAAAAACGATCGGCAAATCCGTGCGCCTGCTTTTTTAGGGAGGGGTCATTCCGTTTTTCCCTGAAAAAATCTTCAACGACGGCAAAAGTGTGTAAGCGCTCCGGACATTCGGACGACGGCTCAAAATCCCAGCCGGCCAGCAGCAATTCATCCCGGCGTTGCAGTAAAGCCGACGCCGTAGCAAAACGGTCGGCATGGTAAGAAACGGCGTAAAACGGAAGTGCGCGCAGTAAGGGCTCCGATTCGCAGGCCGTAAGGTGTCGATCCATTGCCTGCCGATACAATTCGATGCGCAGGTAATCCGTATTGTCCGGATAGCCAGCCAGTCCTAATTGATTTTCAAGCCATTGCAATAATTTTCTGGGGCCTGCCCAGGTTTCACCTGCCTGTGAAACAGCAGCGCCGGTGTAAACAATGCCATCAAAATCGGAGCCTACATGCAATATCATCGTATGGGCAAATATAGGCGCTTCCATCTTTTTACTGTACTTTCGCGCCTTCTATTGTGCAATCTTTTTCCAAGGAAATATGGACAACAACGAAGTAGTAAAATCAAGTGATATTACCATCCGGGTCGGACTGAATTCAGAACAGGTGCCGATAAAAATTGAATGGGGCGCCAGCGACCGCAACAACGGCGTGCTGGAGGAGTGTAAAGCGCTGGCAGTTGCGTTGTTCGACAAAGACCACAGAGATACCTTACGTATTGACTTGTGGACAAAGGAGATGCAGGTGCTGGAAATGGATCGGTTCATGTACCAGATTCTTCGTTCGTTGAGTCAGACTTATCTGCGGGCTACACAGAACAAGGAACTGGCGGAAGAAATGGCCAAGTTTGCCCACTATTTTGGAGAAAAAACGGAAATAGTGTCCAAATAAGCACTACGGCTTGTGCGAACTCAAAGCCTGAAAAAGCCAGTTGGCCACAGCCTGCCGGTTGTTTTTCAGCACAAGCCGCTGTTGATCCCAGTCGTTTTTGATATTTCCCATTTCGATGTACACAGCCCGCTGACAAGTGGTTTCCTGCAAAGTAAACAGGTAACGGGGGCTTACGGTACCCATGTAGCCGCGCTGGCCGCGCAGGCGAAGGTATTTTTCCAGGAATGTTCGGTGTATGTGTTGCGCCAGTGCCTTGCTGTCATCGCTTTCGGGGCGGTAATAAAAAAACACATCTGTTTTGGCGTCCTTGCTACGGGAATCGACATGAATTTCAACCACGGTTTGATCGCGCTGGCCTGCCTTGAGGTGCTTTTCCGTCAGTTGGTTGATCAGGTCGGTGCGTTGTTGGAGGCGTTCTTTCTGGTTGATCGGAATTCTTTTGTTCCCCCACACCACTTCGTCCTTGTCGCACAGCAAGTAATTATCATCCCGAATGCCATCGTTCGGGTCGCGCACGATCATATACGCCGTAGCGCCATGGCTGATCAGGAGGCGTAGCAAGCGCAGCGTGACATCGTAGGCATATTCATCTTCACAAAGCAAATTGCCCGCGCGTTTTCCCTGAGCGCCGCTGTCGGGGCCGCCGTGCCCACTGATGAGGTAAAAAACCTTGCCTTTCAACCTGCTGCTGACGAGCGGCGTTTTGGCATATTTAGGGCCGAAAATGGAAAACGAGCGGCTTCCTTTGGCACTGATTTCACCACCTTCTACCCGTTCGTTTGTGGCAGATGCTTTTCCGGAATCGGGTTTGTCGGGTATGCTTTCAGAGTCCGATTGTTCACAATTGATTTCATGGAAAGGCACCCACAGTTTTTTGCTTTCCAGAAAATTGTCGTTTCGCAGGCCATCTTCCCATGCCTTTTTATTGAAAGTTTCGATGCGTTTAGCTGTTTGCCAGTCATCGAGCCCGAGGGTTGTTCGGATGCTTTTCCCGTTGTACGGCACTACCCAGAGCGGTAGTAGGTACTTAGCGCCGGATTTCAGGCGATAATCTTCCCTGATTTTGTTGATTTTGAAAAATTCTGTGATATTACACGGGAAATCGGAAAGGCCGTATCGTTGCAACAACAAAGGCACGTCGTCGCCTGCACGGGCAACCACCAACATATAGTTCTTTGGCTGGAGCAGTTTCTGTGCGTCCATCGATGCGGGTCGCCCTGCCAGGCACAAAAGAAAGAACAACAGATTTCGGGTAAGAGTCATAACTGATCTATGCGGTCAGGCAAGGTGCAAAAATGAAAAAAAGTTATCACTCTCAAGCCAACCAGCACGTTATTTAATTCTAATATATTGAAAATCAATTGCATAAATGAAACAAACCATTCTTTTCCGGAACCTGAATTACAGTGCAAAGGTGCAATCGCTGCTCGATTCGCTCTCCTCTTATTCTGATGAGCAATTGAACAAAAAGCCTGCGGACGGCGGGTGGTCGCCCATTCAGATATTGCACCACCTGGCCATGAGTGAAGAGTTGTCACTGGCGTATACCAGGAAAAAGATGGGATTTTCATCCGATTTTGAGGACAATAACCTGGCTGCCTGGGCGCGTAGCCTGCTGCTCCGTATTTCACTGCATCTTCCGGTGCGGTATGCAGCGCCGCCAGCCATTGATACGGATAATTTGCCTGTGTTTGCCACTTTTACAGATACACGCGTCAAATGGGAACAGGCGCGGGCCGACTGGACGCAGTTTTTTGAACAAATGCCGGATGCACTCGCCAACAAACTGGTGTACAAACACCCACGCGCGGGCAGGGTTACCTGGCTCCAGATGTTGTCGTTTTTTAATACGCACCTGGAGCGGCACAGGAGGCAGATTTTCAGGCAGGGATTGTAGGGGGGGGGGATTTTTTCGTTCGGCTTCGCCTCACTCAAAAGGGGACTTGGGATGAAACGGATTAAGCGGATTAAATTGATTTTTTTTTATTTTAAAGGTTTTGTTTAACATAGCCTGATGGTTATAGTTAATGATAAAATAAAATATGTGGCCGACAGGCCACAAAAAATCAATTTAATCCGCTTAATCCGTTTCATCCCAAGTCCCCTTTTGAGTGAGGCGAAGCCGAACGAAAAAATTACAATCCCACACTCAATAAATCACCTGCATCTTCATATTATACAGCATAAACGACAAAATATCCGCTGCTTCCTCGATGATCTTGGAAGTCGGTTTGCCGGCGCCATGCCCCGCGCTTGTTTCAATACGAATAAGCGTCGGATTGCCTCCTTGCTGATTTTCCTGCAAGGTAGCCGCAAATTTGAACGAATGCGCAGGTACCACCCGGTCGTCGTGGTCGGCAGTGGTGACCAGCGTAGCAGGGTAAGCCGTTTTTTTGATGTTGTGCAAAGGCGAATATTTCAGCAGACAAGGAAACTCCTCTTTGTTGCTGCTAAGTCCGTAATCGGTCGCCCAGGCAAATCCGATGGTAAACTTGTGATAGCGCAGCATATCGAGCACACCCACCTGCGGAATGCACACCCCAAACAAATCTGGGCGCTGGGTCATGCAAGCGCCAATGAGCAATCCGCCGTTTGAGCCGCCCTGAATCGCCAGTCGTGCCGGTGTGGTGTATTTTTGGGCAATCAGGTACTCTGCTGCGGCAATGAAGTCGTTGAACACATTCTGCTTCTGGCACCGGGTGCCTGCTTTGTGCCATTTTTCTCCGTATTCGCCACCGCCACGGATGTTGGCCACAACATAAATGCCATTGTTTTCGAGCAGTACCGCCCGCGAAGCCGAGAAAGAAGGCGTCAGGGAAATATTGAACCCGCCATAGCCGTACAGCAAGGTAGGATTGGAACCGTCGAAGGAAATGTTTTTTTTGCGGGTGATAAACATGGGCACTTTCGTGCCGTCGGAACTGGAATAAAACACTTGCTCGGTGGTAAACAAATCGGGATTGAAGTCCAGTTTGGGCGCTTTAAAAACCGTCGGTTTCAGGTCGGCCAGATCGAGGGCATAAATCGTAATCGGTCGCAGGAACGACGTGAAAGAGAAAAACGCCTGCGGTTCTTCTTTGGAGCCACTGATGTCGTTGACAGTGCCAATTTCAGGCAGTTTCACCTCCTGAATCAGTTTGCCATCGGCGCCAAAAACGCGAAGGGCACTCGAAGCATTGTTCAGGTAATTGCACAAAATTTTCCCGCCACACACCACGGCGCTTTCGAGCACATCACTGCTGTCTTCTGCAATGAGGGTTTGCCAGTTTTGCTCCTGCGGATGCTCCGGGTCGACGAGGATAAGACGTTTGTTGGGCGCTTTGTGATTGGTAAGCACCAGCAATTTCCCGTCGAGGTGTTCAACCACTGAGAAGTCATTGTCGAAAGTGGTAGCAACTGGAATAAATTCTGTCTTTTCTTTTGTCAAATCCTTGAAATACAAGACGTTGCCGCTGGTCGACTCGAAACCAGTCACATACAAAAACCGCTGGTCTTCCGTGGTGCCTGCGCCAAACGAGCGATTTGGATGCGCTTTGTCTGTATACACCAGGCGGTCTTTCAACTGCGGCGTGCCCAGTTGGTGAAAATACACGGAGCCAAATTGATTGACCGACGTGAGTTCCGCGCCTTTTTTGGGCTCCGGGTAGCGCGTGTAATAAAAACCGTCGCCCTGCCAGGCCAGGCCGGTAAATTTGGCCCATTCCAGTTGGTCGGTAAGCATCTGGCCGGTTTGCAGGTCTTTTACATAAATGCTGCGCCAGTCGGAGCCTCCGCGGGAAATAGTGTAGGCCAGGTAGTGCCCGTCTTTGGAAAACGCCAATTCGCCCAGCGAAGCCGTTCCATCGGTGCTGAAGGTATTGGGGTCCAGCACCATTTGCGTCTGCGCGTCGAGATTGTCCTGCACGTACAGGACGCTCTGGTTTTGCAGGCCGTCGTTTTTGAAAAAGTAATATTTGCCGCCCTTTTTTTGTGGGTTGCCATATTTCTCGAAATTGAACACCTGTTCAATGCGCTTTTTAATTTTGTCGCGGTACGGTATTTGGCTCAGGTAGCCGTTGGTTACAATATTTTGGCGCGATACCCATTCTTTGGTTTCAGCGCTCTGGTCGTCTTCCAGCCAGCGATACGGGTCTTTGATGGTCGTCCCAAAATAGGTGTCAGAAACGGTCGTATCCTTACGAGTGGCCGGGTAGGTTACGGGAATTGGTTTTAGGTCCATACTAACTTGATTCGATTTGGAGCCGCCCGAACGATCACAGGCGCTCAGCGCAAACAACAGCAATAGAGTGAAGTAAAGAAAGTTTTTCATTCGTTAACGATTTTACTGGAGGGTTTTGCTGCAGGTTTGCTGAAAAATATCTGCGCAATTCGCCTCTGATTAGGGTGATGGTGTGGCATGCCGTTTTTGAAATGCGTTTTTGAAACGCTACTTTTGCCGCGAAAGTAGGGCTTGCAGATATTATCCAT
>JAEUUT010000080.1 GCA_016787415.1 Saprospiraceae bacterium
TTTTTTTACAGCCTCCGGGGTCATGCTCAGTCGAAAAGAGCCGTCTGGCGCATCAGTTCATCTTCGGCATCACCGGCACGATTGGCGCCCTCGGAAGCGTTTTCATCGGCCAACACCCGTTTGACAATGCGTAGTTGGTGCGTGTATCGGTTCAACTCCCGGTTGAAAATGCCGAAGTGGTCGAGTTTGTCGATCCGAACCTTGCCCGAAGCATGTATGACATGGCAATCGGGCATAATAATTCCAACGTGGGTAATAACGCCTTTTGCATTGTCAAAAAAGGCGAGGTCGCCGGACTGGCATTGTTCCATAAAATCTACAATGCGACCCTGTGTTACCTGTTGCGACGCATCGCGCAGCAGGCGGATACCGGCGATTTTAAACACCATTTGGGTGAGCCCCGAGCAGTCGATACCGAATGGAGAACGCCCGCCCCAGAGGTAGGGGGCATGCAAATACCGGCGTGCAATTTTCACTACCCAGTCGCTATTCAATTGTTGCTGGCCCGGGCTCACTACCGGCCCTGAAAACTGAAACGACTGATCGCCCAGTGTGCAGCGTAGTCCGTCGTACATGGGCAAAGAAGCGCCCATCGTCAGCGGAATAAAATGATCGGCCGCCATCAGACCTTCCACCAGCGACAGGTTCATGGTAGCATGTTCCGCATAGCGGTCGTATTCGCTGGGCGTAATACGCTTCAATTGTTTGGAATCTACCCATCCAATATAGCCATCCCAGGCACACAGCACCTGTTTCCAGTTGTCTTTGGAATCCTGCACTTCTACAGTTTCACCGAATAGCAACTGGGATACCATCTCGCTTTTGTCGGAGGGTTGAGCACGCAGGGGCGCAATGGCTACTTGACAGGCGGCATATTCCATGAAGAAGGGCTTTTACAGGCTCAAATATGATTGAAATATTTGAAATCGTGGCCGTTTTCTATTTTTTGCAGCGTTTCGTAAATCAGGCGAATGAGGTTGTTTACGTCGTCCTTGTGCGCCATTTCCACGGTGGTGTGCATGTAGCGAAGGGGCAGCGAAATAAGCGCCGACGGCACCCCGCCGTTGGAGTAAGCAAATGCATCGGTATCGGTACCGGTTACGCGGCTGGCGGCTTCCCGCTGGAAAGGGATGTCGTGCTTTTCGGCAGTGCCAATGATAATATCCAGCAGTTTTTGATGTACGGCAGGGGCATAGGTTACCGACGGGCCGTTTCCGCAGCGCACATCGCCGTGTTTTTTGCTGCTGATCATGGGCGTGTGCGTGTCGTGGGTCACATCCGTCACGATGGCTACGTTGGGGCGGATGGACTGTGTAACCATTTCCGCGCCGCGCAAGCCTACTTCTTCCTGAACAGAATTGACCACATACAGCGTGTAAGGCAGTTTGACGTTGTTCTCTTTGAGCAGGCGCGCCACCTCGGCAATACAAAAGCCCCCCATTCTGTTATCGAGCGCCCTGCCGGTGTAGTAACGTTCGTTCAAAATAGTCAGTTCATCCTGAAAAGTAACTACGCAGCCTACATGAATACCCATTTTAGCGACTTCTTCACGGTCTTTGGCGCCTACGTCGATGGTAATATTATCGAGTGCCGGAGTCAAAGAAGCGTCTTTGTCGGTACGGGTATGAATGGCTGGCCAGCCGAACACGCCTTCAATTTTCCCGCCCTGCCGCAAATGAATCCACACGCGCATGGAAGGTGCGATCTGAAAATCGCTGCCGCCATTGCGAATGACATGAATAAAGCCGTCTTCTGTTACATAATTCACAAACCAGGAAATCTCGTCGGCATGGCCTTCTATCACTACTTTGTAGGGTTGGCCGGGGTTGATAATTCCGTAAGCCGTACCGTAATTGTCGAGTTGCCAATCGTCGATATAGGGTTTGATATATTCCAGCCACAGTTTTTGACCAGACCATTCATAGCCGGTCGGGCTGGCATTATTGAGGTAGCGCCGAAGGAACGATTCAGATTCAGAGTTGATTACATGCATACTAAAATGAATTTTGAAAGCAGTATTGCGTTATTCACTACAGAACAGGCATACTGTTTGTCTTAAACGTAAAGCGCACCCCAGCCATCCGGGTTTTCGCGCCATCTGGAAAGTGTTTGCAAATCTTCATGCGACACATAGCCGGAGCGCGCAGCCTCCTGGATCAGAGCGTCGTAATCAGTCAGGGTATCAAAAGTAAGTTGTTTGTTGGCAAACGCCTGTGCTGCCTTTTCAAAACCATATTGAAAAATAGCCAGCACACCAGCCACGTCGGCTCCGGCGTCGCGCAAGGCATCTACCGCAGCGAGGCAACTGCCGCCTGTGCTGATGAGGTCTTCAATGACAAGCACCCGTTGGCCGTCTTGCAATTCGCCTTCAATTTGATTGCGCCTGCCGTGGTCTTTTGCGCCGCTCCGAACATAAACAAACGGCAATCCAAGTGCATCGGCCAATAAAACGCCATGTGGTATACCGGCAGTAGCCACACCGGCGACTACATCAAAACGACCGAATTCGGCCGATTTTTCAGCCAGGCATTTTTTCAGGAAAGTACGGACGTCCGGATGCGAAAGCGCTACGCGGTTGTCGCAATATATAGGCGACAGCATCCCCGACGCCCAGGTGAACGGCTCTTGCGGGCTCAATTTAACAGCCCTGATTTTCAATAAATTACGAGCGACTTCTGATTGCATTGCAACAACACCCTTGGTGGGTTGTAAAAAAGGGTTATAGCGGTGAATATCTTTAAAATTACTTTATCAATACATGTGCAGCATATTCGCTGAAACAAATTTCACCCGTATTGTAAAACCTCCTATCATTGCTCCAAAAATGAATGATATGAGGGTGCAAAAGTATAAAATCTACATTAACGGAAAGCCGGTTTTTCTAACAACTACCGAAGGTATGCGCGAATTGGGCATTCAGGCCGCCAAAAACGTGCATGTAGCCTACTATATCGGCAAAAAAAAGACCATCAAACAGTACCTCGACCTGCTCGACAAGAACAAGGATGTTCGCACGGTTGTGCTATACCACGACGACCTGGAGGGTTTGTGGAACGATTTTATGGAATGTTTTACCGTACTGGAAGCGGCTGGCGGTTATGTGCGCAATGACAAGGGCGAATTGCTGGTTTTTTACCGGCGCGGCTCCTGGGATATGCCTAAAGGAAAAATCGACCCGGGCGAGACTCCCGAACAGGCAGCCGTCCGCGAAGTACAGGAAGAAACCGGGCTGGTGCACCTGCAACTGGGCGCATTTCTGGCACACACCTATCACACCTATGAATTGAAAGGAAAACGCATCCTGAAAAAAACCTGGTGGTATTTTATGGATACGTCTGATCTGCAACTCATTCCGCAAACCGAGGAAGACATTGAAAAAATCGAATGGGTGGAGCCGCGTTCCTGGCTTGCCACAGGCGTAGAGGTGTATCCGAACATCAGAGAGGTGATCGAACTGGGTTTAGTCAATTGTTAACATTTCCAAAATAAAAATATGGCATCGCCGGATTGTTTGGAATTTATTTTTTTGCAGCATCTTCGCGGCAGTTAATAATTTACATTCACCATTCCTTTTGCAAAGATGCCGACCCGTCGCACTGCCCTGAAAACCTTGCTCGCCGGCGCTGCTGCCATGAGCGCATCTCCAGGAAAAACCATTGCTGAAACGACTAATTCCATGCTCCCTGTAACTAGAAACGGGAAGATTCGCCATGCCGTTTGCCGCTGGTGTTTTAATGACGTGCCGCTCGACGAGTTCTGCTTATTTCTTAAACAGGTGGGTATCGAGGCCATCGACCTGGTGGGCCCCAAAGACTGGGACACGCTCAAGCGCCACGGAATTTTTTCATCCATGTGCAACGGCGCTGAAATCAACCTCGTAGACGGGTGGAATGATCCGAAATTTCACGAGCAACTGATCAAAAATTATACGGAAATGATACCGCTGGTGGCTCAGGCAGGCTATCAAAACCTGATCTGTTTCAGCGGCAATCGCCGGGGTATGGACGACGAAACGGGCTTGCGCAATTGCGCCGAAGGGCTCAAAAAAATCATTCCCATTGCTGAAAAACATGGCGTGATCATCCACATGGAGTTGCTCAACTCACGGGTCGACCACAAAGATTATATGTGCGACCGCACGCCCTGGGGTGTGGAATTGTGCAAACGCATTGGCTCGGAGCATTTCAAATTGCTCTATGACATTTACCACATGCAAATAGATGAAGGCGATGTTATTCGCACCATCCGCGAACACCATGCCTACATCGGCCATTACCACACGGCAGGTGTGCCCGGCAGGCACGAAATTGACGACTCGCAGGAGTTGTACTACCCGGCTATCATGCGCGCCATTGCCGAAACCGGCCATAAAGGCTTTGTAGCCCAGGAGTTTATCCCTGTCTCCAAAAATAAACTGGCCTCCCTGTCAAAAGCCATCGACATCTGCGATGTGTAACAACATGAATTTCTCCCCCGCTGTTATCAAATGATGCTATAGTCTTGAATTTCAATCATTTAAACACATAATATGGCAGAAAAATATGATGCTATCGTCGTTGGCTCCGGTATTTCCGGCGGCTGGGCGGCCAAAGAACTCACCGAAAAAGGCCTGAAGGTGCTGATGCTGGAACGTGGTAAGGACGTAAAACACGTGACCGATTACAACAGTACCTACAAACGGACCTGGGAATTCCCGCACCGCGGCCGCATTACCAATGAAATGAAAGCCACCCACCCCGTTCAAAAACGGGACTACCCTTACTCCGAATTCACGCCGGACTGGTGGGTGAACGACCTGGAATGCCCGTACACGGAGGTAAAGCGCTTCGACTGGTACCGAGGTTTCCATGTAGGCGGCAAATCGCTGATGTGGGGCCGCCAGAGTTATCGCCTGAGCGATTTCGATTTTGAAGCCAATAAAAACGACGGCATTGCAATCGACTGGCCGATTCGCTACAAAGACATTTCACCCTGGTACGATTATGTGGAAACATTCGCCGGCATCAGCGGCTCGCTGGAAGGCTTGCCACAATTGCCGGATGGCAAGTTTTTGCCGCCCATGGAATTGAATATTGTCGAGCAAACGGTGGCTAAGCGCATCAAGGAAAAATGGGAGCATCGGCGCATGATCATCGGCCGGGTAGCCAACCTGACCGAGCCGCACAATGGCCGTGGAAGTTGTCAGTTTCGCAATTTGTGCTCCAGAGGTTGCCCTTTCGGTGCGTATTTCAGCACCCAATCGGCTACGCTCCCTGCTGCGGTGGCTACCGGAAACCTGACGCTGCGCCCCTACTCTATCGTCAACCAGATTTTGTACGATAAAAGTAAAAAACGTGCCAAAGGCGTGCTTGTCATCGACGCCGAAACGATGGAACACATTGAATATGAAGCAAAAATCATTTTCGTGTGCGGTTCCACACTCGGCTCCACACAGTTGTTGCTCAACTCTATCGAAATGGGCGGCCTGCCAGATGGCCTCGGAAACACGAGCGGTGAATTGGGCCACAACCTGATGGACCACCACTTCCGTTGCGGCGCCGGCGGCATCATGGAAGGGTATGAAGACAAGATTCCGTACGGACGCCGCGCAAACGGTATCTATGTGCCGCGTTACCGCAACCTGTTCGGCGACAAACGCGATTACTTGCGCGGGTTCGGCTATCAGGGTGGCGCCAATCGCCAGGAATGGAGCCGCGAAGTAGCAGAATTGAGCATCGGCGCCAAACTGAAAGAAGAACTGCGCGAGCCAGGCCCCTGGAGCATAGGCATGGGCGGCTTCGGTGAAATGCTCCCTTACCACGACAACAAAGTCACCCTCGACAAAACGAAAAAAGACAAGTGGGGACAATATGTGCTGGCTATCGACTGCGAATTGAAGGAAAATGAAAACAAAATGCGCAAAGACATGATGGCTGATGCAGTAGAAATGCTGGAAGCGTCCGGTGTGAAAAATGTGCGTTCATTTGACAACGGCTCGTTCCCGGGTATGGCTATCCACGAAATGGGTACGGCACGTATGGGCAATGACCCGAAAACATCCGTTCTCAACCGCTGGAACCAGATGCACGATGTGCCAAATGTGTTTGTTACCGATGGCTCTTGCATGACCTCCATTGCTTGTGTGAATCCTTCGCTCACGTTTATGGCACTGACGGCACGCGCTGCCGACTATGCAGTGTCTGAACTGAAAAAAGGCAACCTGTAACCACTTTTCTTTCACAATTAATTCATTATCAGAAATATATGAACCGACGCGAACTTTTGCAGCGCACAGCCCTGGTATTTGGGGGCTCGCTGCTCGGCGCCGATAGCATCCTGGCTAAAAACGTAGACTGGGATCAATTCGATGACCTGCCCGA
>JAEUUT010000070.1 GCA_016787415.1 Saprospiraceae bacterium
CCCCCCTCCCTGCTGCACCGTATGCACCAACTCATGCGCCAGCAACCTTTGCCCATCTGTGCTTCCCGGATCATATTTCCCTTTATTGAAATAAATATCGCTGCCGTGTGTGAAAGCATGCGCGTGTATGCCCTGGCTCATATCGGCTGCATCGCTGCCCGTATGTACCCGCACGCCTGAAAAATCGGCGCCCATCGCGCCTTCCATTTGAGTTTTTGTATCGGCGGGTAAGGGGCTTCCGCTGCCCCGGCTGGAAGCGAGGCGGCTGCTCAGATTGGGCGAAGCAGTTGTTTCACCACCACTTTCTTTTCGTTGAACAGTGCTGTTTTGTTCTTCCTCACACGATGCGCAGGCACGCTGTATGGCTGCATCATCCGGCGGAGGCGTACTCTCGAAAATTGGTTTCATTTGCAGTCGTTCGCCCTCTTGTTCTCCATCCTCCGACTTTTCCTGTATCTGCTCTTCTTGTGGCTCGGCAGTCTTGGGCTGCACAGCGTTCGAGGTCGTGCCTACCGCAGAAGGGGTTTGTGCCAATCGTTGCACCACCTGATCTGCCACAGCATCCGCCTGTTTTTCATAAGGGTCGTCGGGCGCGCCGATGGTCAGTTTGGGTTGTATTTCCGGAGTGGTTTGTTCTTCGAGTTCTTCTTTGCGCTGCACTTGTTCTTCCTGCTCGCAGGCATCGCATTTGGCCTGGATGGACGGTGGTGCAGACTGGAAAAACGAGGTTTCACTTTGTGTTTCCGGCCCGAAAAACGCCTCCCTGCTCTCCTCCGCCTGGAAGAAAGGTGTATCGCTTTTGCGCTGCAATACATTGGAAGGTTTCGATTTCGTTTCGGCGCTGTGCATGTGGGTCAGTTGCCAGATGAACGGCTCAAGGGGGATAGCATTTTTACCCTTCTTCTCGACATCAGGTCGTTGCTGAATTCTGTTCGAAGGCGGCTAAAGTTCTTTCTCACCGCCGTATAATCAGTATCGGATACGAATTTTTCAGGAGCGCTGTTTTTCAATACGATTTGGATAGATTCCTGCACTTCGAAATAAATGTCTCTCGTAACAGAGGACAGCAGCAGTCCTCCGCCTTCAAAATACCAGTCGCGCAGTTCTTCGCTCACCGTCTTCATATCTTCGTGGTTGAGCCGGGCCGGTTCGGGGTACAAGGGCAGGGCTGAAGAAATCTGAAATACCTGCCGGTACGCATCGAAGCGTTTTTTCCAGAGTTCTTCATATACCATCAATTTATAGTCGAACCAGTTTTTCAGCATGACCCCGGCCACGCTACCGATGAGAAAAGTCACGACGGATTCAAGAATTTTTTCCATATAGTAATGCTCTTTTGGTAATGATTTAGTAAATCCAGTCTACCTGTAGCATTTCCTTCATCCAGGGTAGCCGAACCAGGCTGAGTGGCCAGGGGAGCCGTTGCAACATAATATCCAGCGTCCGCGATTCCACGTGCAGTAATGGGCCGTTCTGGCCTTTCGACAACTTCCCGCTGCGATCAAAAAAGCCCTCGCGCAAACCGGCAGGCGATGTCGACCCAAGTGCATTCCAGTGGGCCAGCAGCGACCGCAACAGCGTGTCGGCCTCGGCTTTTTCCGGGTCGCTGAGCGTTATGGCACGTTCTATCGGATGATCTGGCGGCAGACCGCATAAAAGTTTGGGCAAAATCAGCCGGTATTCCAGAGCGGTTTCTTCCCCATTTGCCAGAAACTGTATCGCATGAATGGCCTTCTGCTGTGCCTCTGTGCTTTTAAACTGTTTTTGTTCGTCCAGTAAATCCAGGGTTTTAAAGAAGGCAGGGAGAAAAGCGTGTGTCAGTACCACGCCCGCCCACTGAACGTACAAGGGCGTTTGCAAGGGATCGGCGGACAAATCGGCAGCCGGTTTCGAGGCCATAGCGTCCGGGACTTCCCTTGCAGCGCCATCGCCTACATGCTGTTCCGCAGGAGCATCGCTTGCTGGCTGCCGAACAGGATTGGAAGCAGAGTTGGTGATCCGGCGCGCTACCGCCAATGCTTCTGAAATCACTTTTTCCAGTTCGGGAGGAAGCGAGCGCCCTCCGGCTTGTGCCTGTTTAGGGCTTCCGGATTTGGCAGGTCGCAATATTTGCTGCCAGGCGGCCTGCCAGGATTGCACTTCCGGGGCGGGGCGTGTTTTTAAAAATTGCTCGAACGGCAGCGCTGCGGCTTGTTCGGGAGTCAAATTTTTGCTGTTTGTGGCAACAACGCCCATAAAATACCTGTGCCAAAAATCGGGAGCGGCATACATGGCTTGCACAATTTCTGACGATCTGGCGCTACTGGAGGAGCCCGGAATGGCAGCCGTCAGTGCTGCGAAGGCCGTTTGCCATTGTATACGCAACAGTGGCAAGGGTTCGAGGGACTGCCGGTTCAAGACGGCAGCAATACGAGCCAAAAAGCCTTCTTCAAATTGCATGGCCAGCCGACGGGCCACAGTGGGATGTTGCCGGATCAAGTGCAGCAACTGTTGTTCGGCGCGGGTTTCGGCAGCCAGGGTTTCCAGAATAGCCTGGCGCCATTCCGATTCGTTGGTAGGCAGGGTGGCAGCGGGCGGCAACACACCTTTTTGAAGAAAGTGCAACCAGATGTCGAACAACCTTAGACGTACGGATTGACGTTGTTCACCGCTGATTTGAAAAGCCTGATCTGCGACGGGATTTTCCTGCAATGGCGATATGGTTTCCGTTTTTTTAAGCGGTTTTTCGAGGGGTTGCAAGGCCATTTGGAGCGCCTGAAGGAGTTTTTCGCTGTATTGGGCCTGCCAGTCTGCGCTGCTTATGTTGCCCAGATCAATGGTCAGATGATCGATCACTTGTATCACATTTTCATCAGACACCCTGTCAAACAGTTCCTCCATTTTTGGCCGCAGTGTGTTCCAGAAAAGCAAACTTGTCTCCTGTTGTAGGGCAACGCCATCTATTCCACCAGTGGCGGTAATGCTGATGTTGATCCGGTCAATGGAATGGCGCATGGCAAAAGTGTTCAGGAGATGGATATGCTATCTTTCACGTATTGTTCTAGGCGTTCTGGGCTGTCTTTCGCGGGCAGGCGTTTCTTCTTCCGGAAGCACGACAGGCTTTGGATCGGGTACCCATACCGAAAAATTTTCCGTGTAAGTATCTGTTTTCCCGTCTTTATGAACCGTTTGGGTCACCTGGAAAAACACCTCTTTAAAATCGTACCTGTTGCCTTGCCAGGGAAAAGACCGGAACATATCGTTGCAGCCTTTTCTTTTCCACGAATTATCGTCATGAAAGGCGCCATCTTCTCCTTTGGTTTTAATCTCCCAATCAATGCCGTCATAATGCAGGGCAAGGTTTCGAATGGTTACGTTCATACCAAGCACATAAAGGTTGTCTTCCATTGGGATACCACCCCTGGGAATATCACCTTCTCCGTCGGCATGGTAGGTTTCAGGACGAATACTGACGGAAAAAACGGCCACAGGCGTGCGCGTCAGGTCGACATCGCAACAAGGAATAGCCAGGTCGCCGACGACGATTCCTCTCAAGCGGGGTATTTCTGCAACAATGTCCGTTTCCAGGGCAGTTTCTGTTGCAGGCGTCTTATCCGCGTTCTCTTTGGCCGCAAGTCCTGCGGCCTTTTCCCGTTCTTCCTTCGATTTTTCAATATCCTGCAGATCTGGGACAATGTCCTGCTCCCTTTTGTAAAGAATAGCCAGGGTGCCGCCCCGAGGGACGCCGCACATGGGCTCAAATCCTTTCTGACATTGCAAAAAACGATGCAGGAACAACTGTCTTAACCGTGCTTGTTTGCTGCGCCAGATGATTTTCAAGCCATCAAAAACATTAGTAAAGGTGGTGATGGCCGCGAGTTCGCGCTGGGTGAGCGGTGTTATAGTATTGATTAACTCCTGTACTTTGTCAATGAATGACTGATAATTGAACTTCTTGTAACAAGGGTTTTTTTCGGCCAAAGCCAGCAGCGACAAGACGATGTTTTTATCGTCTTGTGGGTTCATATTGTGGTACACATCCAGGGCTGCCAGAAAATAACTGAATTGAATCTGAAATAGGCGTTCCAGATCATCAAAGTGCGGTTGCCACAAAGGTGTTACCACTGTGTCATCTGCGTTCAATTCGAGTGCGATGACGGAAAATGGCAGGTTCAAGTTTTTTCTGCAAGTCTCGACGTTTGTCAAAGCCTTATCCAGCAACATCCCGATATGCCCCTCCACCCGGATGAAATCGGATGCCTCGGTGTAACACAAGTGGGTGTTACAATAATTCTTGCCGTAATGCGGAATGGTATCTGTCAGGTTTTGTTGGTGCAGGGGGTAGTTCCAATAGCGGGACAAGGTTGACTCGTTGATATAAAATGGTATGGCGCGCCGGCTCAAAGGGAACTGATCGGAAGAAGAAGGCGTCAGGTGTACAGGGGTCTGTTGCAGCGGTTTGATGTCAGCATTGCTCAGCAGCACCATTCGGCGGGCGTAAAATACGGCTTCCGCACGTTCGTCCGCACGCGTCAGGGCGGGTTGCCAGTATTGTCTGCAGCCACAAGGCTTGTCGCACTGGCCGAGCGAAAGTATTTGCGGACATTTATCCTGTTCTGCCCGCGAATATGCGCCAATCAGGTACGGTAGTTGGATGAACTCCCGGTAAGCGCCGATCAGGGTTTTAAGGTAATCGTAAGCATAAAATACGTATTCCGGATTTTTGGCAACCATGTCCGAAAGCACGGTCAGGATTTCAAAATTACCGTCGCAGAAAAGATCCGGGAAACAGGCACTTACCCGATTGTATGCATGTTGTATTTCCCGGGCCGCCCCGGAAATGGTCTTGAGCAGTGCTTCGGTCAGGGATGACGTCAATTCTTCCCCTTGAAGTAAACGCAGGCATGGACTGGAAAAACAGGCCTTCCCCTGCTCATAAACATGCGGTTTGCGGCGACCGAGAAAAAAACGCAATTCGGGTGTTCTGAATTCGTTCAAATCGCTTTGGCGGACACAACTACTGACCGCTTCGGCAGAAACCGTTTCTTCTTTTTGGGCATACACGAGTATGCACCTTGTTTCGTCGGCAGAGAGCGGCGTGTGAGTGCTGGCAGTGTCGTTGGTCAGTTCTACGAGGTCTCTGCCAAAACAAACGCCCAGCGCCTTCCCTTCCTTAGAGTCAGGATTCACGGGCGTGCTGAACTTGAAACTCCGTTTTGAAGTTAGTTCTACCAGTTGCCCGTCGGGTAAAACCGCAACGCCCGGGGAAATTTCGAGCGTGGTCGTGCCGGAAACGGTTGTGCAACTGACTTCCAGCCCGTCCAGTATGCCAAACCCGTCGAGGTGTCTGCGCGATGCCTGTATCTGACTTTCCAGGTAAGTGACGATGGCGTTGAGATCGCTGTGTTTTAACACGGCGCCCGATTTGAACACCGGATATGGTTGCAAGGAACTGCTCATTTTGTCAAATTCAGGAGGTTAACGGATGGGTTTAAGAGAGCGTCGCGGTGTCCAAAAATGCCTTTGGATCGTTCAGAATCAGTTTGTAATAACTTTTCAAGTCGTTTAAATTGGCCACCAGGTCGGCCTTGTAAGGTTCGCTTTCTCCGGCTGCCATGCCGGTGAGCCATGCCCTGTACACTTTTTCAAACTGATACATATCGGCAGGCGTAACCCATACAGCCCTGAGTCGGCAATGTGCGGGCAATTCCCGGCGCAGGGTGTTTTCAAAAAACTCGCGGAAACGGGCATTTTGAAAGCGCCTTGCCCAATACGGCAATATGATGGTTACCTGCGAAGAATATGGATCACTGCCGGGCAGGTACTCTTCGAAACACATGTTGAACTGGGTGTTGAAAAAGCCTTTGGAAATTCTGAAAGCAGGCGACCACAACGCGGTTAGGTCCTTGGAAAGGCTCAGCAGCAGACTGTCCTTGGGCAGCTGGGCGCCAGGCTCGTTTTCAGGGCGAACGGGCCGAAGCAGGATATTTTCCAGCAAGTGAAATCCTTCCACATCTATTAGCCGCAACATCCGTTGAATGCCTTCTTCTGCCTCGCAACGCGTACCGAACAGTGCCGGATAGTAGGCAATTATTTGCTCCGGGTCGACGGCATCGAAACCAAAACCGCCACAACCGCAGCCGCAAGCCGGCTCTCGGGTATGTTGAAATGCAAAAACAGTTTGGGCAGCCGGCTGCTGCCATTGGCTGTAACATTCCCTGAAATAGGTTTCCGCATCTCCTGTTGGCGGCACGGTGCTTTCCCAGATATAGGCGCCTGTAATTCCATACGGCTCCTGCACATCGGAAGGCTGCCAATGCCGACTGTATATTTTGTACACGAAGACGGGTTCTTCGGTAGGCCGTGTAGGGCGCTGCTGTTTCACAGGATGCTCTCTGGCCTGCAAAACAGTTGTTCGGATGGCCAGATCGGCTGTGGCGCCGTCCATGATATGCGAGCCGTTGACGATTGCGAAGGCGCGCTGTCGGCCGTCTTCATCAAGCAGAAACAGGCTGAAAGAATCTGCTTTCGGGCGGCCATCTTCTCCGGTTTGCACCTGTTTGAGGTAAAATTCAGGGTATTCAGCCCAGGGTGTCAAGGGATACCATGCACTGGTGGCAGTTATTTCTTCCTTGCTGCCAAGCGCCATGCGCCAGGTAAGGGCAATATCGCCTGTGCCGGCAACCGGGCCAAATTGGAAGGTGGCATATCGTTCGTGTTCGACGACAGATAACTCACCGTTCTTGATTATCTGCTCGGACCTGGACGGAGTGATTTCACCCTGAATTATCATAGTCCGCGGAGCGCTTTCACAGGTGTACAAGGCCTGGATGGCTTTCAGATGCTGTGTTCTTTCTGTGGCAGTCTGATAAAGGTAGGGATGCCGCGCCAGCCGATAGGCAGGGTTTACCACACGAAAAGTATAACCGCATCCATCAACATCGGCCATGACCACGCCGTCGTCCTCGAATACACGAGCCATCAATTGTTCTTCTACTCCGGCACTCCATACTTTTGTTTCCGCACGAATATGGTCCGGACAACCTATGTATTCATTGTCCGTCGGCGTATAGGCAAGGGCTGATTCCAGCAAAATCTCTCCGACCCGGAGGCTGAACGGTTTTGTGGTTCGTTCCAGGTTGGCAGGATACGCCAGCAGGCGCAGAAATTCCATAAAAGCGAGCCTGGCTTCATGGATCGATGCATACCCTGCCGTACTTAGCCATTCGTATTCTTTCATTGAAGTGTTATACAAACGGAAACGGATCGCGTTTTCATCGTCGAGGTAGAAAGGATATGTTTTTGCGCAGTGTAAGATTCGTTTTATGGCTCCGCATGCCATGTCATGTCCTTCAAATTTCTGTTCCACGATCAGCCTGGGCCGCATACCTATCTTCTGGGAATCAAATACTTGCAGTTCAAGTTGTGTGCCGGTGCCATCCAGGTCGTGGATCACATAGGCATCTTCTTCCCTGAGCAGGTTCATATTGTAAACGAGTGACACATCCGAAATTTGTTCCTGGGCGTCCGCGTCCGTTGCAAATCGGTCGAAACTGACAAAACTCAGGCATTCATTTCCACACGTTAATTTGAAATAATAAGAGTAGGGCTTGACGGATGCTTCCCCTTTGCGCGGCGGGCATTCTTTAACTTCCACCACCAGGTCGTCTTTTCTGGATGCCGCAAAATGAATCGACGGAAAATTCCGATCTGCTTTTTTCCAGTATTTCAGGAAAGCATTGGCGGCAGTTTCTCTTTCTGCAGGTGTGTCGAAAGTAGTGTAATACCGTGCCAGCGCATATCCCTCGTCGCGCAATCGGAACCGATTGGCAGGCTTCTGCTGAAACAGGCGTTCTATCTCCCCCGGCGGGTAGTCGGCCTGCACAGGAATTTCTTTTGTCTGACTGGAACTGAATGTCAAGGCTTCTGTCAGGAACTTGAAAGCATATTGCGCCATCTGTGTCGGTACCTCCGGCGCACAGAGGGCCAACACCTGCTGGTCGGCGCAGGCAAGCAGGTACAAAATGCCGTCTTTTACCGACAAAAACGTAGCGACATTCTGAATCGCTTTTTTTGCACTTTTTGCCTTTCCTGATACTGGAGGAGGGCACGTATCTGTCAGGTTTTTCAGCGCTGCCGAACCCGCAGACAGGGCTGCTTGCGGTGTGTCGAAAAACAGTTCTGCTTCACTCAACAAGTATTGCAAACGGCCGGAACAGTCCGGAAATCCAATCCTGTAACGGTAACTGTCGGCTGCCCAGCAGGCATATATGCCCGTGGAGGCCGGCAAAAACCAGTTGGGCTTCTTGACAAATTCCTGTTCCGCTTCGGCGATTATTTTCCCCGCATCTGACAGAATCAGGCGCCATCCTTCCGAGGGTTGTGCTGGAATGGCCGTCAAACCCTTGTCATGAAAGCAGGACAGCAAAAATGGTAGATCCTTGTATGCTTCCCTGCGCGTAGGATATCGTCTGTTACCGAACAAGGTATGTCGGTCATTGGTATTACGTTGAGACACCTGAAACACATGGTAGAATTCGCCTTTTCTTTCTACCAATGCCGACATTTGTTTGCGTTGTTCCTTTATGCGGCCTGCCAAATACGCTATGAATGCAGGGGCAGTAGCAGCAGGCACCGGATTGGCAGAAATGGCATAAGATCCTTCCCCAATGTCCACAATAAGATAGTTGTCATTCCTGTGCTGGAAATTGTCAGGATTGGTAGCCATTTTCAGGAAGCGCTCGAAACAGATAGCCGCCTGTGCTTTTGTTGCAAAACGATCCATACTCTTCAGGATGACCTCGCTCTCCCCTGGGAAAATGAACTGAAAACGATATTGGCCATCCTTATCCAAAATCAGGGAACTTTCGAGGAAAGAAAGTTCCTGAACAGCTGTTTTTAGTTGCGTAAGTGCGGCAGCGGCTTCCGATTCATTGTCATAGAATACTGCCGAACGGCCAATTTCTATCCAGTTTTGCGGTTTTTCCTGTGGCAAGAACAGGCGTGCTACTGCATCGGCTTTTATCAGGGAAAGGTAGTAATGGTTCTGGCCGTCTTTTGCAATACGCCAACTGCCCGATTGCCGTGCCCATTGGAGCGCCTGCCACATCGTTTCAAACACGCCTGTAAAATCCTTGCGCTTATGCCGTAGGGCGCTGACAAACAATGTTTCCCCTGACGTGCTCACCACCTTCCAATCGAGAAAAGCGGCTGTTTTTTGAACGCGCTGTGGTATCCAGCGTTCTTGCAGGAACGCTATGAATTGTTGGAGGAGCATATCCCGCTCCCCTTCATCCGGAAAGCGCAACGGGCAGGTGGCAACGGTTTTATTATGAGGATCGAGCAGATCAAAATAATGGCCGTCTGCATCGGATGTTTTCGTATAGTTCCCGGGGGCGAGGGCCCATTGTACGGCCCGATAAAACGCCCTTTTTACTGCACTTTTTTTATTGAAACGCTTGATGCCTTTCAGAATAACGTTTTCATGGGCATCGATGATTTCGAAACAAAACCGATCATTGCGTTGTACCACATCGACAGGTGCATTAGCAAACCAGTTCTGCCAGAAGCGGACTGCGTCATCGCGTTCTGCAGCGCTTGGAAAAGTTGTCAGGCAGGAAACATGTTCTCCCGTGCCTGGGTCTTTCAGGAAAAAACCGTATTCCGATTCTTCCGGGCAATCGATGGGTACCACCTGTTTGTGTTTAAACAGGTTTTTCAGGTAATCTGCATTTGTAATATGTTGGTGTGTCTGGAACAAAGGTGTATCCAGGATACTCCATTGTGTCAGGTTTCCCACCTCGCTTTGGGTTAATTTCAGGTGATTGAGCGTTTTTCTTTTCCAGTCGTCAATGCCCATAAAACCGGCTACTCGCTGTTCGAAACCCGATACATTGTCGGTATCCCACACCGGGCTGCGGGTGTAATCGAACGCTTTTGCCCGGTTGCGGCTGATCTCGTCGTACCGACTTAAAAAACGCGCCTTGTCCTTGATTATATCATCCTGCGACTTCGCCTGGCCATCCATCGCATACATGAGCAGGGTGTATTCGGTAAATTGTTCTGAAAAACGCGCCAGCAAATGATCCAGAAATTTTTCTCGCCTGACATAAAAACGCTCGGGCGATTCCGTGATATAATCCAGAAATGCAGCGTAATCCAGCGGGTCGTATACCACCTGGGCGCCGAAACCGCTGCCTGCATCGTTGTTTTTGTAACATCGATGCAGAATTCCCAGATAACGAAGCAATTCGGCCGATTCCCGAGCGGCTTCTTCTGTTTCAAAAAGTTCAGTACTGCATAACACCGCATTGCTGCCGGGGAGCCGATACGTGAAAAAGAACCGTTCGCAGGTTGCAATATTGGGGTTTTCCGTTTTTTGCCGATCTGTAATTTCCAGAACAACCGAGTCGTTATCAAAGGCTTCGCGGAAAAAATGCACGGCACTGTCACGCAGGTCGCAGGTGCTGAAATTTTCCTGAAAGTCGTGGTAGGTTAATTTTTTATGCCACGCCGTAACAGACAATGTGGCCATGGGTCGGCCTTTGTATAAATGATAGCCGGATGCAAATTTGCCCAGGCGCAGTTCTGTACGACCCAGGATGAGTTCTGCATCAGGCATGGACGTAAGTTCTGCATTGAAATACGAATTGGCAAGCGCCTCAGCCGGTCTTACGGCAAACAACTTACGCACATTAGCCAGTTGGCTTAGGTAATTGGCTAGCATTTGATCAAAAAAAGCCAGATACCCTTTTAATTGAAGGGCTTGCTGCCGCCTCAACAAAATGGCCTGCTGCTCCATATCCGACGCCCGGGCGGGGATGACAGGCAGTTGGTTTTCATTGATTCCATACACTTTGGGAAACTCCCTCTGAATGGATGTATAGTCCGAAAAGTCATAATGCTTTCCATGCGGAATGGTATGTCCCAATTCATAAGGCTCCCGCCTGATCTTGTTGTAATTGGCCAGCCGCTCGTTGAGTTTAAGTTTGGCTCTGGAAATATCAAATTCAACCGGCAATTGGCCTTTAGAATAAAAAATCTGACACAAATCGGCATGAAGGCGCGGACTTTTGAGCGGGTCGAGGTTGATACTCCACTCGTTGCCCGAGGGCGTGCTGTCGCTAAAAAACCGGAGCGAGCGGATGGCTCTCACGCCATTTCCCGGCAACTGTGCAAGGATGATTTTGTAAATATCGGATACATGTAGTTGCGATTTGGGAACCAGTTTCGACAAATCTTCAGGATCGATAAACCCGTTGCTGAGAATCGCACCCTTCGCGTCTCTCAACAAGGGGCGGCCTTCGAATATTTTTTCGATGTTTTTCCCCTTGTTCAGGAAATGCTGGAGTGTATAAAATTGAACCCCGGGAGTGAGAAACTGGCGGATGAATTCAAAAATTTCAATAAAAGTGGCTTCCGGGTCGGCGCCGGGCGTCAGGTCGACATCCATGCAAAACCAGACGCGCTCGTGCTCCATGACATGAACCGACTTGAAATCCTCGCACAGGGTGCGGTGCGACTGAAGTGCCTGCCAAACGGCCGACACCACGCTTTCGGCTGCCAGGTCGGTTTTAAACGTGCTGTATTGCGGGGCGGCTTCTTCTAGGTCGATATAAACATCATATAAGCCACTTATTTTCAACTCTTTATTACCAACGGTATTGCCTTGGAAAGTAAGTTGTTGTCCGTCCCGGTCGATGTAAATACCGACTTCCTGCCCGGATGCCGGTTTCAGCCAGGCATTCCGGACACCTGGTATTTCCAGAAGCATACGTTTGAAATCATCGGGCGTCAGCGGGTTGATGGTAAGTATCTCGGCAGGTGTGAAAAAATTGTCGTCGGCACGGTTATAGTCTGCCGGATTTGCAGCGAACAAAGAGGCGTCGTCGAACTGATTTCGGTATCCCAGATCCATCAAGGCATAACACAGCACTTCCAAGATGGTGATACCTGGGTCGTGTGCATTGTGATCCGTCCAGAGATTACCGGACAACTCACCAATATGCTTCATTCCTGCTTTCCGAAAGACGTCGAAATTGAGCCATTCGGGAAATGGAGCGGGCTGTTCCAAAGAATGCTGGGCTTCGGGCATGGATCGTCCTGATTAATAGATGAATGGTTAATATTCCTCTTCTTCCGAATGATGAGAATGGTGGCCGCCGTGTTTTTTCAGCCGCCGCACTTCTTCCTTCAATTCATCGATCATGGCTTGCTGTTCCTGAATGGCTTTTACCAGCACTGGAACGAGGTTTTGGTATGCAATCGAGTTGTCGACCACTACTTCTTCAAACTGTGGCTTCACCTCGTCGGCCAGCAGACCTATTTCCCACTTGTCGGGTTCATGTTCCAGTGGCCCCTCTTTCCAGCGAAAGCGCAAAGGGTTGAGGGCGCACAGGCGTGGCAGTACTTCGCCCAGTTCTTCACAATTTTTGAGATCGATGTCCCGACGGTCTGCATGCAGGTAGAGCCCGGTTGCGTGGGCCACACCGTCTACGTCGAGGCGGTAATCGCTGGCATTCAGGTTGCCCACTGTCATAGTGCCGTTGGGGTAAATGCGCACGAGTGTGATACCGTCGTTCAGATCGCTTACCAGGTGTTCTTCATTGGTTTCCTTGCCGGGTTTTTTAAAGGCAAACCCTTTGTGGCTGTCTGTTTTCAATACGGCTGCTTCCGTGGAAGTACCTGCGGCAAAAGAATTGTAGTAGTTGCCTGATTTGTCGGGCACTTTGTTGTTGACGAGATGCAGCACGGGATAGGTGGCACAAAAACCGAGTTTGATAGCGCCATCGCGGGCATCTCGCGTCTCGATGTGCAGTTTTGCTTTGGGATGCTCGGTACCGATACCTACATTTCCGTGTGCTGAAATGACAACCTGCGTGTCTAGTTCATCTTTGTCGACCCGGCGCTGGAAGAGCAGCCCTTTTTCCGATTTGCTGACTATTGCCACTGATTTTTCCCGGGCAACCAGCCGCAGCGAACTGTGCTCCGGTTTGGCAATTCTGATAAAAGGATCGCTTTCCTGCTCGGTAAAATCCACTTTCACAAAACCGTCGCCATTTTTTTGAACGTGCAAAAACGCGTCGGGGCTTCTGGTGCCGATCCCTACACGGGGCTCATGGGTGTCGGTAGCATCTACATTCATGACGTGTACCTGATGCAAAATGGGTAGCCGATGGGTCTTGATGAAATCAAGCCCGTGCGGCGAGTCGGTATCCACCTGTGCCGCCTTTGTAGTAACGCGCAGGATGACCTTGTTTTCCTTGCAGGCGGGATCGAGATTCAGTATTTCGAGTTCAGGATTGGTAAAGCCGGGCTGCAATTTGATTTTACCTTTACCGCGAGCCGAGACATCGAGTGTGGCTTGCGGATTGGAAGTGCCGATGCCGACAAGCCTCACTTTTTTATTGGCCCACATGTTGGGATGTTCGGGGTCTTCCGATAAAAACCAGTCATCGTCGGCGCATTTTTCCTCGATTCGTTTCCACGATCTGTTATCCGACTTCGGGTCTGTTTCCGAGCAGAAAGGTGTGTCTGGAGTGGTTTCGAGTACATAAAATGCCTTGTTGAACAACACCACTGCACCAGTGTAATAAATGCCATCAGGCCGCCAAACGCCGTAAAACTGGTCGTCTCGCAGGTTGAGGACGCTGTTTATCAAGGCAGCATAATCATTGCCGTTGGGTACAGCATTGTTTGCGGGGTTGAATCTGTTTCTTAATTCACTGCGTTTCGACGGCATAATGGAAAATATTTTAATGGTACTGGAATGTTGGTGAGCTGTTTTTCGGGCGTCTTTTAAATCGGCTCCATGAGCGGGGTGCCTGCTGCCAATACCGACCGTGCGGTTAGGGCTTGCACACTTTTTATATCGGGATTGCCATTCATGGTAAAATCTGTGAGGTAATCGACGTAAGTGCGTTCTTCTACAAATCGGATAATACTGGATCGGAACATTTCTCCACCAAACTGAATATCTGCAGGCGGATCGGTGCGCCAGGGCGACAGGAAATCCTTGATTTCGGCGGTCAGCAGTTCCTTGTAGTAGGCATAGTCCTTAAACGGAGAGAATTGCACCTTGAAATTGGTGTCAATGGTTTCGTATCGAGGATTCAGTACCTCCAACCGAACGAATGGAGATATGCGTTCCTGCAAGAAAAGTTTGATGTCTTTCAGCAAATTCTGGTTGGCTTTCGGCTGATCGCGCTGACTCTTCTTCAACTGTCGCACATCGGGCACGACGACCAGGGTGACATGCCCTGCCAGGAACTCGAAGTCGGCAGGCATGCCACGCAAACCGAGCGTATGATTCAGGCATTTTACCTTATATATCTGCGGGAACTCCTGAAGCACAAGCGCTTCATAATCCCACAAATTGACCGCACGGCCTTTGTGGCGCAGATGTTCGCTGACGCGCCTGTAATAGGCTTCCGGGGCCTCCGCACTTTTTCCTCCGAAAGCGGGATAGGGCTGCTCTACCTTGCTTATTGCGGCGGTTTCCTGCACAAATTTTTTCAGTTTTCCCGCTTCCAGTATTGTATCCAGGCGTTTCAGGTCGTTGGCAGGGGAGGGCTTAAACACCGTTTTTACGGCCTGTGCATGAATGCCCAGCAGGTGATCAAAAGCAGCGGAATTTTCCTCTACAGAAGCACGCAGCCAACACTGACCACTTGGGAGAATGCTATTATTCAGAGATATATCACCAGGTAGTTCGAAGCGAATAATACCCGACTGCACAAAACCCTGAGTATCATCCACATAGTCGACATCTTTTTGCAAGGGGCGCCAGGCGCCGCCGTCTATAAGCACAGACCACTGGATCGTTGGAAGTTCCAAATCCGGGTTTCCTGTATATTCGGAAAATTGGAAAAGCAGCGCGAGATTGCCGTTCGGGGGAGCATTTCGGATGCCGATCAGGAGTTGCCCTTCCTGAGAAATAAAGGGTACAAGGCTGACGGGCTCTTGGGAAGAAGGCGCCTGCTGGCCAAGCACTAAAGTTTCGGTACTATCTGCAAACGGCAGCAACTGTATGAACGAAGTGGGAAAGGCTTCGGCGTCGTAATTGATGGAAAATGACTCGAAAACCGGGTTGTAAGGGCCTCCTTCGGGGAAAGGGACTTCATAAAGGGCGCTATTTACAGACGTGGTTCCGGGCAGGCTACTGCCCTGCCAATAATTAGAAGTGCCTTTTTGGTGGTAATAGGCATCTCCTATCCGGTTATTGGGAAATATTTTTGCTGCATTGCTCTGTTTCCCCAGCACCAACGGATAGGTGTCGTGCAAAAAGGGATCGCCTTTTATTTTCAGCAACACGCCAGCGTTGGCTTCTGTAAAAAATATATCGGTGCCTACATGCAGCATGCTGAGGTCGTCGACACTGGTAAAGGAGGTCGGGAAAAGACGCAGGTCGGTTTGCTCGACATCTATTTTACTGAAATTGTCGTAGGCTGTCCAGGAATCCAGCAGGACATTATCCTTGTTGAAACCAGTGGGGTACAGGCGGTAGGTGGTATACAGATCGGCCGGACGCGCCTTTTGATCCATACTGAATTTGAAATCAAGATTGGTGATTTTTTTTCCATTAAAATCCGGGTGACTTACATAGAAATTATTCGAGGCTGCAATACCGAAAGGCTGAAAGGATTTTTTCCCATTCAGGGCGCCTTCGTCATTTTTCAAGATCAACTGGTTTTTGACGCCAGTGATGTTTGTATTTACCTTTATTTCTGTCAGAGGGTTCGTCTTCAGGCGCTGATAAAAATCATTGAAACCCGGATCTTTCATTTCAAACAGAAACTCTGCCAAAGGCTCGGCGCCGCCGTACAAATTGAGTTTCGGATCGGGCAATGCCTCGATGGGCTTTACATCCTCTGTCAGGGTAAATTTTATCGTAATGGTATTTTCATCTGCAATGGCGTTGGTTAGGGGCACGTCGAGCCACTTGTCTTTGAGTGTGAGTCTTGCTTTGATGAGGTGAAGAACATTCGAGGGCAAGCCATGATTATTTGTAAAGGTGAACAGTATTGTGACCATTCTTTTGCCTTCGGCCATGCGCAGTACGGGAGAAGTAATTACAAAACCCATTCTTCCCAAAGTGTCGGTGCCCTGTAGACCTCTTCCCAAAGCGGGGTAATCGCCTTGTGCGGGACTCAGCACGTATGGTTTGCCAATATCGACGTTAGCAGGAAGTACTACGGGAGGGCACTTGTCAGACCCGGCAGCCTGTTGTGGCTGGCCCATAAAAAGGGTGCGGGTTTGGGCTACGGTAGCCCGGTTGAGCACCAGTTCATCGATTGAGTTAAATATAATTTCTGCCTGGAGACTGTCTTTGCCGTCCTTGAATGCTGTTTCGGCTGGTAAACTATATTTGTCGGGTATGTTTTTCGCCAGTTCGAAAATGAGGTGCGTCATGTCGGGCACATGCTCGGCAGCCCAGATTTGTAATACCTGGTTGTAAAAATAGTCGAGGTGCCGCTGGGTGAGGCGGTTGAAATCCTGCTGTACTGTTCGGAACAATTCAAGAAAAGCCAGCATCAGCCCGATCATGGGATCGTGATAGCCGTCTCGAACGATAAGCGCTTCCATGTCTGCTTCCTTCACAGGAAAGGCTTGTTTGACAGCCAGTTGCGACTTGTACAGTATTTCGGCCATCCGATCAAGCCGGGGCAGAAGATGCGGCAGGATCGTGACACGGTTTCCGATTTTGGCGTTTAGTGCAGCGTCTTTATATTCAGATTCGTCAGGCCCGAGTTGCCAGATAGTGCTATTGCTGGTGAAAATACCGGGATCGTGCAAGGCCAGCAACTGGAAACGCTGCTCGAGCACATGAAAAACACCGATATATTCATGGAGAATAAAGCGCAGGTTGGTGGCAGTGAGGTTGTGTACGGCCTGGCTTACGTCGCTGGTATCTGCCGAAAGAACGCGGTGCCAATTCTGGTGCTGTTCAAACGCTCCAAATAAATGCCCCATCAAGAGCTCCAGTCCGTCTGTTGAGTTCGCGGTAGTTTTATCCCGAAAGCCCTGATAAGATGTCCACCATTTTTCGGCATCGAACTGATAAATTTCAGCCAGGCGGAACGGTACGCTGTTTTCAAAAAAGGCCGACCAGTTTCGTTGTACTCCCTTCGTGTCGTAGTGCAACACTACATTGGCATATTGCCCCCAGAAATAGAGCAATTCCAGCACATTCCGGCCTTCTACTGGAGCATAGGAAGGCATTCGCGCTTCCAGGTCGCGTTGTTGCTGGCTGTGGCCGTCGCGTTGCAAAGGATATGTTATACCGAAAGAAGTAGACATGGCAGTTAGATTTCTTTCAGATAAAAATTGTACACAAAGTTGTTTCGGGTATTGGTGGTGCGCACCGTGTATACCACTTCAATCAGCAGTCGGCCTTCCATCTGCTCGGAGTCTACTTTGATCTCATCGAGCCGTATGCGTGGTTCATGTAGCAAAATGGCTTTTGTAATCATATCTTTCATATAAGCCATAAAGGCATTGTTCATGGGTTCAAACTGAAAAACCTCCAGGTTGCATCCAAACTCCGGCCGCATCACGCGTTCTCCCAAGGTGGTAGAAAACAGTATGTGAAGACTCTGTCGGATGTCTTCCGTAGTATCTACCATTTCCACGCTGCGAACGTCTATATCAAACTCGGGCGGGAACGCCCAACCTCTTCCCAGGAAACTCATAGGCTTGCAATTTTTAAGGTTAACCGATCATTACGGTGGGTATTCCTGACATAATCGTTCCGCCGTGTGCAGTAGAATCGCCCATGCGGGCGGCCGGTTTTCCGCCGATCATGACAGATGTAGATCCCATGATGATCGTATCGGGCGGGCCAACGCATGTGCATATATCGCCTACTACGGCAGCCGGTTGCCCACCAATGAGGACGGTGGGCGATCCCGGGCCGGTGATAGGCCCGCCGACATGCGGTTTGGGGCCTATGTCCACCAGCGGGCACACGTGCATACTTCCAATAGTTGCTGCTGCAGGCATTTTTTTTGTTATTGGTTATTGAAAAAAAGGTGTTTGCAATTCATGTTTGTTCCGATCTAACAATCACTGTCGTCATTGTCGGCTACGATAACTCCGTTCCAGTACTGCTGTACTTTTCCCCATACGAGTGCTGCCAGTTTATTGCCGAGTTTCTGCCCTTCTTCATTCGCGTTTGAAAAGTGAATGCCCCCCACCAGCCTGGAATAACCGGCCTGTTCGGCTGCATCACTGAATCCCTGCCACTCCAGGGTAATATCACTGGAAGGGGTGAGTCCGGGTTCTACTTTTGAACTGCCTGCCGGAACAGTGGTCTCCATGCCAAAAAAATTACTGCCGGTGTAGAGGCGCAGGATGCTGGCTGCCGCGCTGCTAAAAGTGCTGTGGCCAGAAGGGAACTCTGCAAAAGGCGGTGTAGCGAGGTAAGAGCGCCATGTTTCTGCCGGTTGACAAACGTTGCCCAGATAAGGCCCTCCCCAGAACACCTTTTCATTTCCTTCGAACAGGGTGTGGATGGCGCTAACAGGTCGACAATAGTCGTTTTCCACTTTCAGCCTCCAGCAGGCAATGCCGGCATCCAGCAGGGCATTGCCAAGGGCAAAGAACATTTTGACATTGTCGGCAGTATCCATACAGTCGCGAAGGGATACATTGCGGGCAAGTAAACACCAATGACCGGGCGGGGTTTCAGACCCCGGCCCGTCTGCCCAGTATTCGGCAATAGCCTTTGTGCTGTCGTTCAGGCCGCGGCTCAGATCAAGAATGTTCTGACAGTTAATTTCGAACGTTTTTGCCTGTAACTTTTCCGCGTTGGTGAGCGTATCCTCGTCTTCGTCAGGGCGAATGACCTGTTCTCGCGGATATTTGACGGGCAATTGTACCTCGTTCAGGTCGCGACCTGGTTTGAAAACAAAAGGAGTGACCCAACCCCAGTGCGGATAGAGAAATTGCTGTACAGCGCCGGTTTTCTTATCCAGCAGCAGCGGCTGCCAATGATTAATGTCCTTTACCCGCGCGGGCTGTGGGGCATTGACTGGCTGATAGTCTTTGTCGAGTGGCTCGTAATTGCCAGCCTGATTGGAATTATCCTGCCTGCGTGAC
The DNA here is from genome assembly GCA_016787415.1 of Saprospiraceae bacterium. GTDB lineage: Bacteria > Bacteroidota > Bacteroidia > Chitinophagales > Saprospiraceae > M3007. Next base: position 19,078 of record JAEUUT010000070.1, read on the forward strand.
ACGAGCAGGTTGAACGCCACTGTGTTCCCGATTTGTTCTGGTGTAAGATCGGCGGCCTGAGCAGGATTCTGTTCGTCATACCGTCCGGAAACCTGGGTGTTGTAACCCAACGTACACATCAGGCCATCGAAAAGAGCCGTCTGACCGGGAAACAAATCGCACAACACCCGGTAGGCTGCATAACTCACAGCCCTGGTGATATTTTTTTCCAAATGCTGGGGGGCAGGTACGCGGCGAATCCGGGTATAAACACCGGTGGCTACTTTGTCGTAATGCGCCCAGGCATCATAAATAGCCGTATGTACCATCGCTACATGCCGTGCTACCACTGGTGGTTTGCCGGAGGTGGCACGTACGGCTTGTAGTAAAGCGGTATTCCAGCGGAGGACTATATTATCATTCATGATGGTAGGTGGGTGTTGAAGGTCGTCAATTAGTTGAGCGTGAGCATGGAGCCTTTTATCTGGGTGACGCCCGACGATTCCAGCGATGCGGAGGCCTGTCCGTTCAGGCTCAGGCTGGCATTCGCTTTTACCGTCGTGTTCAGGCCTTCTGCGCTCAAATCCATGGTGGCTTTGGCCTCTATATTTCCCTGGGCACTGATCTTGATGTCTCCGGGGCTGCTGATTTCGATGCCGTTGGCATTCATTATTATTTTGTTGCCGTTTTGATCTTCCAGGGTAATACTGGTATCATTTTCATCGAGCACAATCCTGTTACCGGCAGGTGTGCTAATGGTGATAATCCTCTGGTCGTCGTCGAACTGGAGCAGCAACTGACTCCGCGTAAAAAAACCTTTTTGAGGGTTGTCGTCCTGTGCTTGCCAGTGCGCGGGTTTGGCTTTGCTATTGAGGTGCCCAAGTACAATGGCTTCGCGCGGGTCGTCGTTGACAAACCCCAGCACAACTTCATCACCGATCTCTGGCCGGAAAAAGGAACCCCGGTCGTTGCCTGCGTCGAGACAGGCCATACGCGACCAAATGCCCCGGGCGTTGTTGTCGAGCGTAGGAATTTTTACCAGAATGCGGTCTTCTCCATTTGGGTCATTTTCCAGTTGTACCACTACGCCTGTCTGAAGACCGTGAATAGCCGGGGTAAGGCCGCCTGCCGGGAAATCCTGCACTTGGGGCTTGCCTGCGTGCCACTCGGGTTCCATACCGAACTGTGCGGCCGTAAACCAGGCGCCTGCCGAGATGTCGTGGCGAATGCCGGATACAAATGCAGTCCCTTCAAAACGTTTGCCGACGCCGCGTAATTCCAGCCACTGACCCGGCTTCAGGTCGGAAAAACCGTTGAACCTGGCATATCCCCGAATCTTGGCCATCCTGCTTTTAAGCATGGCTGCGCTGGCCCAGGTTTCAGTTTCAGATGCTGACAACTGCCCGCTGTGCCGGAGTTCAAATTGGGCAGGTGCGGCCGCATCGGCAAGTTGTACGGGAGAAAAATCGCCCTGACTGTCTGAAAATCCGACACTGTTTACCTCTGCTTCTTCCAGTTGTTGACTGGTGTAATTCCAGGCGCTGGACTTCACTGATTTCCATTGATGCCGGGCATCCATTTCGGCTTCCAGCGCAAGGATGGTAGAGCCGTACACAACGCTGAGAGCAGCTGCGTCGGAGGCCGGCGCCTGTATATTGACTTTGCCATCGTCGGGGATCACCAATATGCCGTTGGCTTCGGCGCGCATGATGATAAAGTCCCAGTCGGTGGTATGGAATTGAACGAGTTCGTCGTGTGTGACGGAAGTAGATTCAACCTTGCCCATAAGGCCGCCCAGGATTTGGGAAATGGCATCGCTGTCGGTGGTATTCGTAAAATATTTGTTTTTGCGCCCCAATGATAGCCTTACGCATTCGTCCTTGCACTCCAGGGTAAGCGTAGAAGAGCCGTTTTCGCGAATCCTGATTTTATGGCATATGATTATGCCTTTGAAAAGTGTCTGATTGGCGCCATCCCGCCCGGCCTTTATTTCGATGGTATTGCCTGGCAGAAAATTATTTCCATCCGACTCATTGAAGCCTTCTTCAGCCGCATTTCCGTCGCGGATCACCAGCAAAGCCGAAGGAATTTTATTTACTTCCTTGTCGATACTGATCGATAAAACCTCTACTTCGGGCCTGATGGCTGTTCCGTTGATAAGAATATCAAACGTAACAACGCCTGCGACGGACGGATCGGGAATGACTCTCGGGTTGGACATATCGTTGAGTTTAAAGCATCAGAACAGGTTGATAGCGGAATTCACAACATTTTTGACTTCTTGCGCTGTATTCTGGACGTTGTTGACCGTGTTTTGTGTAGTGTTCAGGGCATTTTGAGCAGTATTTAATGTGTTTTGGGCTGTGTTTACTGCATTCTGCCCTTGTTGCAGGATGCCTTGTGCCTGATTGGCTGCCTCGCTGATACCGGGCAAGGCCAATGGCGCATTTTCGAGGCGTTTTCTAAAGTTGACCAGGTCATTGGCACGGGCTATTTCCAGGAATTTGCTGGCATCCGAGAAAGCCTTTTGCGCGACACTGGTGATACGTTCGCCGGCTTCGAGTGCACTCTGGACTTTTGTGAAAACGGAAGATGTTTTATCTTCGATCACTACCCGTAGTTCTGCGGATGTATGTTGTTTAAATGAAGCGTTGACTTTTGCACGAATAGGTGTGCCATCGGGTTTGAACAAAGTGTAGGTGACCTGCGCGTTTGTGAGTTGACAGTCGAAGGCAAATCCATCCCACCAGAGAATTTTAAGGAAATTGGGTTTTCTGATGTTGCCCTGAAGTTTGTAGGTCAGGTTCAAAAAATCTTCCACTTGCTTGCTGACGGGGGTGCCATTGAGCAAATTCCCTTCGACGGTTCCGGTATTGTCGAGTAAAAATTCCAGGCGCAGGTCTTCACTGGGCGTATTGGCGTGTTTGCCATCGTTGTGCTGGCTCCCGCCGCTGGCAGAATTTTCCAGATTGATCTGATGATTTCTGGAAATATTCTCCGGATTGATCGGTAGGACAAATCGGCCGGTTTCCTTGTCGGTCACGTTTTTATCGCCGAAACCGATGATGATGATTTTTTGTAAACCCATCTTTTATCGTTCTGCTTTGCTTTTGAGAATGTCCAGTACTTTTTCAACCAATTCCTGTAAAAGTGCCTCCTGATTGCCAGGGGTATTTTGCCCCGTGCTGGAAGCAGCAACACTGGCAGGGGCGGCTCCTGTCGATATGTTTTGTTCCTGTGAAAGGTTAATCTGAATTGTTAACTCCCTGATTTCCAATGGCATAAATTCGATGTTTTGCTGTGTGAAAAAGTTGTCACGTATTTTCAGGAAGAAACGGTAAAGGCGTTGTAGTTCAGTTCCAGCGTTTCTACCAGGATTTCACCCTGCTGGGCATTCAGGTCCTTTATTTTCCAACTTTTCGGCCAGGTGTGTCGAAGGTTCCATGTAATGAGCGGCTGATGTGCTTCATTGAGTAACATGACAGTCACGGTAATTGGTTCGAAGGTGAATTCCATGAGCGCTCTTTTGCACCATCCGATTACCCAGGAATTTTCGGGTTTGAATACACCTCGTTCGAGTATGAGCGGGCTGAATTTGGCACGCACTGGAATCACATGTTCATAGTCGAGCACACCGGCCTCCTTGACAGTTTCCGTTTCGAGTTGTATTTCCAGTCCCTTCACTGACTGAAAGGCTATGTCGTTTTTGGCGCCAGAGATATTTCCGAAAGTTACCCGAAAGTGGAAGCCGGTATATGGATAGATATTCATGTCAGAACAATGGTCGACCTGTTTAGGCCTGAAGGGCGGCTACTACAGGTATTCCGTTTCGAGTTTTTCGTGAACGATTTCGAGGGTTTCAATGGCGACTTCATTGCCGTCGGCTTTAAAGTCGGTAGGTTGCACTTTAATGGGAAATGCGTTGGTGAGTTTCCATTTTACGATGGGTTTGCCTTCTTCGTCGAGCAGCATGACCTGTACGGTCGTGCGATATTGGGAGCCGATGTTGTTGCCTTCCTGATAATTGATGGTTTTGCTCCACCATTCATAGAAATCGTTGCGACTCTTGAATGTGCCGCGTTTCAAGGTGACATTGCCGTATTTGCGAAGACCTGGTAATTTTATCTTATGGTATTCCATGCTGTCGCCATGGCGGTATTCGATGGGTTCTACTTCCTGCGACAAGCCGGATACTTCTGAAAAACTGATGATTTTATCGTTCCAGAACACCTGGAAATGGAACTTGGGTAAGGGATAATCTGCCATTTTAGTGGGTATTTAAAAATGAAAATATGAAGGGCATCCACATGGAACGAAGTCAGCATTTTTTAGCCTCCAGTGCCAGTTCATAAGCCGCTTTGCAGGCATTGAAAGCGGCTTCTGCCTTGTTTTTGGCTTCGGTGGTGCAATTGAGCCATTCGCGGGCAAGTGTCAGTTTGTTTTCTGCTTTGCCCAGGTTGTTTTTGCTCCAGTTGACGTACTGGTCAAATTTGTCGTTTTCTTTATTCGCACAGGTAGCACCTTTCTGGCCTTTAAAAGCCTTGTAAGCAGTGTCGCAGGTATCATCCTTGAGGTCGTCGACCTCTGTGATTTGTGAAGTATATTTTTTGCGCAGGTTGGCGGTTTGTTTGGCTGTTTCGCTGTTTGGGTCAAGTTGGTGTAGCAGCCCGACGGCTTTGATAGTGCTCATCACGTCGAGGATGCGGGCATTGATGCCGCAGTTGCCACTGATGGCTTCGTGAACGCTATCAGTCGTTTTGACCAGTTCGAGCGTTTTGTCGAGTGCGTCGATGGCGAATTTGGAAACGTCGGGGAGGGTTTTCATGAAATCAGCGACGAATTTTTCACATTTGGAATCTTTGCCTAGTGCTACCTTGGCGCTTGTGTTAAATTCATCCACCAGTGTTTGCAGGTATTCTGCCTGGCAAGCGATGTCTCTCACATCGTATGCCAGCAATTCCACGGCCTTGTTGGCATCTGCGGTTCTACTGGCTACTCCGTCACCATATTTTACAGCGCGGAACATGGCATCGTAGATGGACATGGCGAGTTTGCTGGTCGCTTCACTGCCGTCATAAAAATCCTTCCAGGTCGACTCGAATAACTGGGCTTTTCCGTAAGCAGACGTGGCACGATCCCAGATGGCTTTGCGTTGTTTGTACAGTCGCTCGGCCGTTGATTTGCCTTTTTCAAGGTCTTCTACATATTCAAGAATATTGGTCATTTTTTAAAATTTTGTGCTTGGAAGCAGGTTATTCAGACTGGCTTGTACCCTTGGATGACGGCGATTGTGAGCCCGAAGCAGGATTTTTGGCTTTCGGGTTAAAAATGTTCAGCAGGTCCTGCTTTTGAGATTGCATATCTTCCGGGCGCTTTGTCATGAAGCAGAAGGTCGCTTCCTTGCCTTTTTTGTTGGTGGAGGCCTTTCCATATTCGCCTCTGGCCGTTGTTTCGGCAGCAATGGCTTCCGAATATTTCTTTTGCCACATGGCAATCATTTTAGCCGAGGCATCGGTATTGCCGTCAGTAATTTTTTTGAACTGTTCGGTGGGTGCTTTCAATCCTGATACCATCGCATCAAGGCCTGCTACATCGTTGAGTGCATAAATAGAAGCAGCCTGTACAACCGACATATGTGCCTGGGCGGCTTGCCGGTAAAGCCTGTTGGCGGCCTTGCCGATTCGGTCGAGTTGTTCTTTGAGTTTGGCTTCCTTGATTTTGTCATTATTGTCCCATTCGTCGGAATTACATTCCTTTTCCAGATTCTGTTTCAGATCGTGGAAAGCCGACTGCACAGTGCCTGCCTGATCGTAGGCTTTTTTAATTTTTTCGGCTATTCCTTTGAATTCTTTGCCGGAGGCCGCAGTCGTTTTGGCAAGTTCACCAACGAGTTTTATCAGGTCGGCGCCCTCCTGTACCATCATCACGGTCAGATGATTAGACAGATAAATGTATGCTTCCCAAGTTTCCGTAGAGCCGCACAGTAGGGTTTGTATATTCTGTCGCTCTTCTAATTGGAGGTGGTAATTGTTGAGTTGTACGTACTCTTCTGCGATGGCAGCCGGAATCTCGCCGGTAGTAGGCGGTGTTCCTTTAAAAATTTCATCTTCCCGGCTGCTGCTGAAATAGCCATCACCTTCGCAAAAAACGGTTTTGTCGTCAGCGTTGGTTTTGAGCAGGAGTTCCCGGAAATCGTTGAAATGCTTGGTAGTCTCCTTGCAAGGCGTAGGTACAATATCAAGTTTGGGCTCAAGTTGAGTGGCCATGATTTTTTATTGATTTAGAAATGGTGAGAAAAAATCGTTCGATTCGGCGCAATCAATTCGATCCTATGCTTCCGGCAATTTGTGCATAAAGCGGAGGATGATAAATTCTGCAGGCCGAACGACGGCCATTCCAATTTCGACGATCAGGCGTCCTTCCAGAATATCGAGCGCTGTCATGGTTTCTCCGAGACCAACTTTTACGTAAAATGCTTTTTCAGGTGTGGAGCCTTGCAAGGCGCCTGCACGCCACTGAAGTACGAGGAAGTTTTCAATCATTCCCTTGATACGCACCCAGGTATTGGCATCATTGGGTTCGAAAACAAACTGGTATGTGGATTTTTTCACAGATTCTTCTACCATATTGAAAAAACGCCGCACGGGCACATAGCGCCATTCGTTGTCATTGCCAGCCAGGGTGCGGGCGCCCCAGACACGAATACCGCGTCCGGTGAATTTGCGGATAGCATTGACGGAAAACCCTCCACCTGTGTCGACATTGAGGTCCTTTTGCTGCTCGTCGTCAACGTTGACATGTACATTGGACACCGAAAACAGGCCCTCATTGGCAGGCGCTTTCCATACGCCGCGAGCGCTGTCGACCCGTGCATATACACCTGCTATGGCAGCAGAAGGAGGCAGCGAAATGCCCAATTTGCGTACTGCCAGTTGCGCCTGCGCCTTCTCCAGATTGTCGAGGTCGCTATAAGCAGAGTCGCCCTGGGCCGTATTGTTGACGACTTTTCTGACAATAATGCTATTTTCATTGAAAGCATAGTCAGCAGTCGATTCAATATTCGGGAAATATGCCGCCGCGTATTTGGCCTGTTCAACCGTCAGATTGCCAATGCCCTGACGGAATTCCGAAGACGCATCCATGATCTGTTGCGTACGGGTAAATCCACGACCTGTCTGGTGCAGATCCATGATGACGAACCTGTCACCCAATCTTACTGCCTGCGATACAGCAGCCTGTAACAGGCTGTGATATTCGTCTACGTCCATGCCTTGTCCTTCCGGAAAAACAATCAGTGTCGGTTCATCCAATCGGCCTGCGAATTCCAGCCCCTGTGTGAGCAGGTTAGCGGGGATGGGCGCACGATAGTCGAGGTATGGGGCCACGGAAATAACCCAGCAAGGGCCACCACCATTGGCAAAATAGGCCTGCAACGCATAATACATGATGTGTCTGGACGGTGTCAAACCGTTGGTCCAGTCGAAATCTGCTGTTACAACCTCTTTGATGACACGTGTGCCGACTTGCTGTCGATCAAATGTCACGACGATTTGCTCCTCTCTTTGGGGCTCTCCAAAGATTTCCTGGAATTCCAGGTGTGAAGAAATGCGCTGGGGCTCCATATGTACATTGCGACCATCCAGGCGCGCCTGTTGGGTATATCCGATGAAAACCGGAATTGCAGTTTCTACCTGCGCAATGGAAGGCGGAAATTTTTGGATTTCTTCGATGTAAACCCCTGGTGTTTTATAATCCATATCCAGTTATTGAGTTAAAGAGTGGACAAAAATGTTTCGGTGTAGTACTTTTTTTGAGTGAAATCGTATTTGAGATTGGCCGGGTCAGGTGTCGGCAAAAAAATGTCGGTGCCCGACACATTGATTTTTAGGGTAGATCGCAGGGATGTAAACCGGTGCGGCGCCAGCGTGCGGATAGTGTTGTTGTTGTTGCCAATAAATTCGAAGCCGGCCGGCGCACTCCCGAGCGGCCTCGACAACTGATATTGCCAGTATGACAGCCGGCCCAGTAGCCTGATCTCAAATACAGGCCCTTGCCAGCGTTGAGGATCGGTGCCGGAAACCTGGTTTGCATTCAGCGACCCATCGTTGTTAAACAGTTTGTATAAAGGCGCATCTGCCTGAGCGGAAATGTCGACCAGGCCCAGCAGCGACTGGAAGGAATCCAGGTCTGAGCGCAACCAAACGCGGCGTGTCTCGAAAGCAGCATTGTTGATGCGGACCACCAGATCATACCAGCCGTCGGCGATAGGTTGCGGATGTAGCCGCTCATACTCGCTGGCGCCTGGCGGAATATTTTGATGTGTAAAACGCAGGGGTATTTCGAGCGGTGCCGGTGCGGCTGTTGTGTAGGTGTTCAGGATTTCCTTAACCTGATTCCCATTGGTGTCTTTCAGAATAAACTGCGCCGTATTGACCGTATTGGAAACCGGGTCTAAACGATATAGAAATGATTTGGGCAACACTTTCCGGTCGAATGAATGGGCGAAATGATGCCAGTTATTATTGAAATCGAAGACTTGTGTAAACTCCGTACCATTAGCGGTGGTCAGTTTCGCCGCCCGAACCTGACTGCCTGAAAGAGCCAGTTCACCCATTTCCCAGCTGCGGTTCGGAATACTTGAAAACAGGGGCAGGTGCCTGGAAAGAGAAGGGAAGGTTTTGCTTTCGCCTGCCGGTATGAGGTTGGTAAAATAATAGGCGGCCGGTATCGAAGGGCGCTGTACATGGTTGGTGAAGGAAAGAAAGTGTTTGTTTCTGGCGCGCAGCAAGAAAGTCCAGCGCGCATCGGCAGGTAGCGTGTATTTTGGGAAAAAGCGGGTGGCATTGCCAGCCCCATCTTTTCTTACTTCGATGCCCGCAATAAAACCACCGGGGGTGGTGCGCCAGCGCATCCGAAAGTCGCGTATAAACTGTGCGGTTTCAGGCGCCGGCTCGATGATCAGGTCGCGCAGGATATCGTATTTATATTCCAGAATGAAGTTTTGATCTTCTGCTCGAGTAAGTGCACTGGTGCCAAACTCCTGAAAAATACCCTTTTTGCCCGATTTATCGGAAAACCAGTTATCCAGGTAGTACCCGTGCAGGATGCGTACTTCGAATAATCGTTTAAAGATAATGTCAGACATCAGGGGAATATTTCAAATGATTTAGGATGTGATGGGGTTTTCTTGTCAGGAGCCAGCCGGAACTTTGGAAAGGGTGTTGATTTCTTCGATCAATGCACCCGAACCCGTTTGTCTGCGATCTACCATACGTACCAGCCTGGCTTTATAGAGGACGAAAGGGAATTGTTTTCCACCCAACGAGCCCCATAAATGATTGATCTGTTCGAATGTCAGCGTGTACATATTTAAAATCAGGTGCAGGTCTGCCAGATCGGGCTCATCGGCAGATGATGTACTTGCGTAATTGGGCGCATTCTGCAGGTTGAAAACATATCGCCCCTGAAAAAACTCGACTACTGTGGAGATGTATTGCAGGGAGGTAAAATAAGATTCAACGGTAGGAGGGAAATGGGCAGAAAAAAGCAGGTAGAGGTTGAGGTAAACAGGCGGTTTTTCATACCGTACGCCGCCATTCACTGTGCGGGTATAGCCTGGCAGGTTTTTGAGCGTACTTTCTTCTTCCAGGTTGACGAGTGAAATAACAATCCGTTGATCCAACCCTTGTTGTTTGTCATTGTCCGCCTGTGCAACATTACCGAGTACTACAAACTCGGTGATATTGTTTACGGCATACCTGGCACGGAAATAATTCTCCAGTTCTGTAGACAAAAGTGAAAGTGCATGGTGGATCATGTAGGCAATTTTGCATGCAAATTAATATGCAAAAAAAACGGAAAAAAAGCCTCATGACCTTGCTGAAAGAACTATTCGGAATCCGGTAAATCAATATCCCGGATTCAGGATATAAATTCTTCCCAATTAATGAAATTGTTGCGGATAGATTTTGCCACAACCCCTTGTATGGTATGGCAGTTGAGTTTAGTCTTGATATTTTTCAGGTAAGTCTCTACCGTTTGAGATTTCAGGCAGAGTATTTCCGCAATTTGAGGCCCGGTTTTGTCGCTGGCTGCCAGGCAAATGATTTGCTGTTCGCGGGTGTTGAGGTTCACATTCTCAAAGGGCGTCAGCGAGTCGACAATGATTTTGCGTACCTCGCCGGACATATAGATGCCTCCGTGCATCACCTCGCGGATCACTTCCTGGATGTATTCGAGTGCATGGGCGACTTCTTCCTTTAGCAGGTAGCCGTCGGCGCCTGCCCTGAAGGCCTTCAAAACATATTCGGGGTGACCTGTCAGTACGATTGTTTTTATTCTGGGAAAGCGGGCTTTGATGGTGCTGAGTGCTTCCAGGCCGGCTTCCTTTTGTTCCCCAATTTCAATATCAAGCAAGGCTACTGAGGGGGTAGTTTCGCGTAAAACCTCCACCAGTCGGTCGTAGTTTCTCCAGCCTGTAGCCGGAATCTGATGTTGTTCGAAGAGTTGGGTCAGTTTATAGAAATACTCGCTGTCTTCAAAAAAGACTATCATAATGCCGGAATTTACGAATCAGGGAGTCAGCACAAAAATTTCTGGTGTTCCGGCAAAGGTAAATACCTGGTGTCGGCGCACTTATCCTGAATTCGGAAAAAAACGCAGTTGTATGGAAGTGCCCTGGTCCTGAATGGTTTGGAGGGTAAGACATCCATCCATCCGTGCTGCTTTCCGAAAAATTTCTACGATACCGGTACAGCGGCGCGCACTGAGGTATCGTTCCTGAAAATGGCTCAGGTTGCGGGCATTGATTTCTATTTGCGGTTCTGGGATACCCAGCGTATTCTGTAACCCTATTCCATCGTCCATGATTTCCAGTATGACTGCCCGTTTCGACCGCTGGGAATGAGCCGGTTTTTCGGGGAATATTTTTAATCCGGTGTGTTTATATCTGGAATATTTCCGGATGTTGTTGAGACATTCCCGGAGCAAAAAAATTAGTTCGTATTTCTGTCTATAACTCAATTTCAGGCCTTTTATGGCTGGGTCAATTTCACAATAAAAATACTGTTCGCTGATTTCGGAATGCAGGCGATTGGAATAGATAAACTCCATGCCTTTCATTAAATCATACAGGTCGTTGTTATCACAGTCTACAAATGTTTGACCGAGTTCGCAGGTTTTGACAAACTCACAGAGCCGTTCATGAAATTTTTGATTGGCCATGGCATCTACTAACATCGCTTGTGCCTCTCCTTTCAATACTTCATGGATAAGGTTGGAAAAGTATCGTTGCTGTTCTTCTTTTTCCTGTGCTATCCTGTTTCTTTCCAAAAAAAGGTGGTAAAGTACCAGCAGGGTCGTCAATAAAATGACTGCACCGGAAAAAAGGATAAAATAGGTAAAAGGCAAGTCTCTCACAGGGAGCCCCCTGGAGGATATCATGTAAGCATTAATCAGGCCGCTTGGCTTGTCTAAGCAATATTCAAAACTTACACAAAGGCAAATAAAGAGCCAAATGGCTACTTGGGTTTTTGACAGGTTCATTGTACGAGGTGGGTTAAAGATTACGAGCGGAAAGCAACACTCAATTAACTACCTTCGAAAGGAAACTACAGAATAAAACACCTTGAAAATACCTGGAATGATACTGCTGGATTTGTGCTCCTTTGGGAAAGGACAAAAAGTGCAGAAAAATACCGGTAAAGTGATAGAAATCAGGATGCCTGATGCGGATGCTTGAAAAGCGGCGGAAAGAAGAACGGTGCGGGGAATATCATTTTGGTACACGACGGGGGCTTCAAAACAGTAGATATGCCAGACATCATCGCTGTGATGCTTGATAAATCGCTACAAACATATCATTAATTTGATATAGTTGTCTACAGATCTGTTTTTTTTATAAGATTTTGTGCGATTTGGGGGGCGAAGCGGCCCCTCTTTCCTACAAACACGGATTCGGGTTGTGCCGCACTGTTACCGATCCCGTCAGTTCGCAGCCACCCGAGGTGGTTACCGTTACGGAATACGTACCGGGTTTGTACACCGTGAGGTTGGGTGTCTGATGGCCCGTACTCCATTGATAGGAGGCGTATTTTCCTTCCACTTTGAGGGCTGTAAGCGAGCCAGGGCAAATGATTGTTTCGCCGGAAATTTCCAGTCCCGGCCGAATGACGCGTACGCCCGAAGTGTCGCGCGGGGCGGCTGATTGTGCGCGGGCGCTCAGGGCCGCGAGGAAAAGGAGCAGTGGAAGGAGAAGTGTCGTTTTCATTGTCCAAATATAGGGAAGGGAGCGTTGAAAAACAAGACGCTGCTCATCTTTAGGCATATTTACCGCAACAACCCGATCACTTCCACTACTGTTTTGGGCTCCCACCAGCGCACCAGGCGCAGCACATATGCTACCCACCCATGCGGGCGGCGTATGTTGCCTGCCACTGTGGCTACCACGTTATCTATTTGTTCGATGTAGGCTGCGGCGCCCAGGTCGGGCAATTGCGCGAGGGCCATGGCATTAGCCCAGGCAGCCTGCCGGGCTTTGCTGATGCTGAATTCGATCACCGCTTCATCGCGGTGGCGCATGATACGGCGGATGAAATGCATGGGCCACCAGATACGTTCCAGGCGAGCCTGCATACCATCAGTCAGTGATGCAATGATATCGTTGATACGTTCGAAATCGGCCTGTAAAGCAAAAATCTCTTCGCCGGGCGCCGTGGTAGCGGCTGCAATAGCCAGGTCGAGGTTGATATGGGTGTTGACGCCCAGCACGAGGTGTTGCAATACAATGAGCGCATCGTCCGAACAGGCGTCGAATGCCGCCTGCCAACTACCTGTAACGGGCTGTGCAAGGCTGTATTGCTGCCAGGCGCTGAGGTAGCGGTTGGCAAAAATGACGTCGAGTCGCTCCATTCGTTCCGGGTTCTCGAAGGCGCCGGCCTGAATGGCGTCGCGAACGGCCACGGTCATTTCCCGATATAAAATGGCAAAGTATGCCTGTCGTGAGCCCTGCTGTTCGCATTGCAATATTATGTGGTCGAGGAAATGGATAACCTCCTGAATGGACTGTGCCTGCATGGTTTGTTTTAAAATTATTTTGCTGCGGCTAAGATAAAGACTACTTTTTTGTAGCAAAATAGATTAATTCGAATACCTTTGCCGCTCATTCATTAACCTTTTCCATATTTTTATGAGCCAGATTTTTGAAACGATCAAACAAAAAGTAGCGGAAGCGGAAGCAGATGTTGCCAAATTCGCTCAAGGAAACAGTGCTGCTGGTAGCCGTGTAAGAAAGGCTATGCAGGAACTGAAGCAATTGGCACAGACTATGCGTCAGGAAGTTTTGGAAGCAAAGAACGCTGCGAAAGCCGGAAAATAAAGCAACCAGAATCCTGCTGAACCAACCGGTAAACTGAAAAGCCCGCGGAGCATGTGCTTCGGGGGCTTTTTGATTTTATAGGGCGACAGCCACGCCAAAAAACAAAAGCCCCGAACGATTACCGTTCGAGGCTTTTCTGTGTGGCGGAGGCCGGACACCTCTTTTCTTCATGTATACCAAGTTTTAAGTGTGAAAGTTACATGTTTGTTTCTTTCTCTTATTATTTGGGTACCGCAAAACGGGGGTGGCAGGACAAATAGCCATCGATCCTGTCATGGTCGAAAAGGATTGCTATGAAACTCAAGTACTGACCTTCATGGCAAAGCCGTTTTGGGATATCTAAGGCGATTGACAGAATTTGTTCTTGCTATCTGGAGAAGTCAATGTGTTTTATATACTATACTTGCCACGCCTCAGCGTGGCCGGATCAGCCGTAGCGCTGTTCGGGTTACAGGTTGAACAGCCTCGGCGCCAGCGAAGGGTAGAATTCAAGTTCTTATTTTCACGTGATAACTTCTTTATGATCAAACCCATAATACTTTTCCTGTTGATGCTGAGCATTTTTCCGGCTATCGTTTTTTCCCAGGTGGAACAACTGATTGACATCGGATCAATGCCCGAACCAAAGACAAAGCTAACGGATAATTATGATGAATATATTCTGATAACGACCCTCAATTGGCCACACCGGGGCCTGTCATCCCTGTCGGCGGATATTGCCAAACTGGTCAATCTGAAAAACCTCAACCTGATGGATAACCGGTTGACCACCCTGCCACCGGAAATCGGACAGTTGGCCCAACTGGAAGAATTAGACCTGACACAGAACCGACTGAGCAGTTTGCCCCCGGAAATTGGCGGATTGGTTAGCCTCCGACAGCTAAGACTCATGCGGAATGAACTAACTGTGCTGCCATCGGAAATCGGACAACTGGAACGTCTGGAAAAACTGGATCTTTTTGAGAACCGCCTGCGGACCCTGCCACCCGACATCGGGCGGCTGCGTGCCATAATACGCCTCGATCTCGGGATCAACCAGTTGACTGAACTGCCGACGGAAATGGGACAACTGCAAAATCTAAAAATCCTTAATCTGTCGATGAATCAGTTTCAGGCGGTGCCGCCAGTTGTCCTGGAACTGCATAATCTCACTAGTTTTAGCATGGGGGCGAACCGTTTAAGCAGCCTGCCCCTCGGCTTCGAGAAGTTGAGCAAACTGACCACATTGTACCTGGACGACAATGCTTTTAGTGTTCTGCCTGAAGTGATCCCGCAACTCACGGAATTGGTGGAATTATACCAGAACAACAATCAGTTGAGCGCCTTGCCGAAGAGTATAGGAGCCCTTTCCCGCTTGATGACATTGAAGGTCAATAACAATAAATTATCCGGCCTGCCAACAGAAATCGGGCAACTCAGGGCGCTGGTTACGTTGGAATTGGAGAAGAATGAAATTACAAGCCTCCCGGCCACACTGGGGCAGCTTGATAAATTGAAGTATGCCCATCTGCAGGGAAACCGGCTGTCTAGTCTGCCTCCCAATATAGGTCAGCTAAAGAGCCTGGCCATCCTGCAACTTGAAGGCAACCGACTGACCACTTTGCCGCCTGAAATCGGAACGCTGCAAAACCTGACGGTGCTGAACCTGGCACATAACCGGCTTGAACAACTGCCAGCGCAATTGGGTAACCTGGCCAAACTCACCACCCTGAATCTGAGCCACAATCAAATAACGGAACTGCCACCTGCCCTGGGTCAACTGCCCAAACTGACGTCTCTTGATTTAGCGCATAACCGACTGCATACCCTACCGCCTGAATTGGCCGGTCTCACCGGGCTATACCGCCTTGATCTGCGAAACAATCGCTTTACCCGGCTGCCAGTGGAGGTGTTGAGCCGAATGAAAGGTTTAAGAGAATTGCAACTGGCTGATAATCCTATTCTGCCGGGAGAAGTAAAAGCGCTGAAGGCGGCGCTGCCGGGGTGTAATATTAGTTTAATGTAGCAGACCGGCAAAAGTGAAAACAGATGCTCCTTTTACTCAGAGCACAATTCATCAGGTAAACCGTATACATAAATAGCATAAAAAACAAAAAGCCCCCGAACGTTTCCGTTCGAGGGCTTTTCTGTGTGGCGGAGGCCGGATACCCCACTCCCAAAAAACACCCACCCTACCCCCATCTACACACCCATTATCATCTATTCCTGCTCTGGATGCCCATCCAGTGTGCCATAAAAAAGCCCATTTGGCACACCATTTGGCACACTTGTGTCAACGTTAAGTTGCACATTATGAACTGTTTATTGCTTTTAAACCTGCTTTGAATCAATCATTCAGCATCCGAAACTGCGCTCCAATCCCAAACGAAACCCAATTCTGTCTCTTTTCCAGTACACTCACATCCAGAAAACTACGCTGCATAGTAGCGGTCACAATCACCGCCTGAAAGTCCCAGCCCAATTCGAACACCATGCCCATGTCGTATTCCTTGAACAAGGCTGGTCGCTCCCCTTTAGGGAACTGGCCATACAGCCCCGCGCCAAAAACCAACTTTGCCCACTCGTGATCCAGGTCTTGAATGTGCAGGCGTGGCATCACTTCCAGTTGAGCCACATCCAGTTGAAAATCCAGACCTTCAAAACTTGTCCTGCGCTGCATATAATTAATGCTCGTTTTCATGCCCAGTACTTCATTTTTGTACACCTGCTCGATCCAGCCGCCGAAAGCCCAGCCCTGCGCACTCCTGAAATTGATACTCTTGTGCGTAAGGTCAGACCCTGTACGATATACAGCCATACCAAAACTGAGTTTTTGTGCCTGCACAACAGTAGCAGTGAAAATCAATAGAGCAATAGAAACGTATCTCATGTGTATAATTTAAAGGTTTACAATCACTTTTTAAGCCGCTCAATTTCAGAATTCAATATCCCTATCTCCTTCTCCGCAAGAGCCATCCGCATCTCCATCGATTGCAGTTTGTCCGTTGTCAACCCCAACTTCATTACAGCAGATTTCATCGCCTCTATCTCCGCCTTCAGTTTAGAAACTTCATCATCCGGCCGGGTATAAAGTACATCCCGTTCCGCTACATATCCATTTGTTTCGCGCAATAAATCGTGAAACACAATTCGTTCGAGGTCAACCTCGAAAAATTCACGAATTGCCACTAATATTCTGAAATGAGGGAACGAAGAACCATTCTCCCACCCTCCAATTGTGGTATCTCCGAGGTTAAAAACCTGCGCCAACGCCTCTTGCGTCATACCTCTTTGATTGCGCAAGAAGTTGATATTCTTGCCGAAATATATCTCCATAAAAAAAATGTTCAGTGTAATCGGGAAAAACTCAAATAATTTCTTGCTTTCCTCAAATCATTTGGAGTATATTTGTGAGCGTTTAACGCACAAACATAGCAACATGACAAATTTAACCGGCACTCAACGTATGAAAAAAGCGACTTATACCATCGCTAAATACGTAGCAGATATACCAAATGGTCGATTGAGCGCAGAAAAAGAAGCACTGGCATCTCAGTTAGGCATAAGCATAGCGCAACTGAATCGAATAATTCGGGGTGACTCCGATCCTTCTGGAACTCAACTGCTCATCATCGCTAATTTTTTTGGAGTGTCTGTTGGCGAACTTTATTTCACAGACGACAACGCCTCCTACATACAGGAGCGAGCATAACCACCCCAAAACAAGAAACATGAACTTTGGTACCTCGCGCTGCAATAGCGCAAAGGATAATCCCGCTGGAAAAAGTTTCAGTGTACCTTCAAAACAAGCGTGTCACCCGGCACAAACGTGTGCCGGGCTTTTTCAAAAAACAGTCTACACCCTTCTCCTTCGTATTATGGTCTACGAACTACGCCCCTACCCTGAGCCAGCGGTAGGGGCAAGGAGAAGCCAAAGAATAGTTTTCAATTGGTTTTTTGGGGTTTAACAGCGTCTGGTGGCGTAAGTCGCCGGGCGCTTTGCCCCCGAAACACAATGAAAACAGGGACTATCCTGCTGTTTATTGTTTTCTGGCCCCCGATGCAAATCGGGGGCAAAACAGCGAGGCGGTGGCGCTTCAAGACCGGTTCGAGGCCGGAACTCGCTGCAATATTTTTTTTGAGAAGGCCGAATCCTGCGTTTCCTGAAGTACAAGGGATAGTTCCAGAGAGGTTGCAAACTTGAAAGGATGAAAGCGCAGGAGGAGGCCGATGTAAAGAAGTACCCCAGCGTCCGATTAGGCTGGGTGGGTGACAGTAACTCAGTGGTAGAGTAAGAGCATAGATACTTCGGTACAGCAATCTGGTCGGCGGTTCGAATCCGCTCTGTCACACGAACTTGTCATGAGATTATGTATGGGAATCGGCCCCGTCGCAAACGAGCGTCGGGGTTATCTCCCAGGCTCACTGAAACACAAAAAAAATACCCGACCGCGGGCGAAGCGATCGGGTTGGTATTCAAATCATTGTTAATCGAGTGATCCGCGGCCTATCCCGCGAAGAATGCGCCGCGGAATCACTCTAAAACTCCGGTAAAAGTATGCTAAACGCATCAAATTCACAAATTTCAGGCCATAACTCAACTACCGTGTGGAGTCAACCTAAAACAGATGAGCAGCATCGCTACTACAGTAAGCATGCTGCAGAGCGCCGCATGTATGGAATAGTGGCTACGCTGCTCCAGATCGTACATGCATTTCTGGCATTTGCTGCCTGGGATGCTATATTCACCTGGGTTTTCCAGAAGTTCCCTACACTTTCGTTCATGCCGCCAGTGCTGGCTATTCTCGCACTTGTGCTGTTGCACTCAACTTTCCGCACGAACTGGGAAACCTACTGGTACGACAAACTTGACGACGACCCTAACACCGACACTCCCCTCTCCCTTTCTGTACTCATCATTTGCTGCTTGCTGGCTGCCGAAGTGATCGGCGTGCAGCAGTTTTTGGAAGGCCAGGTAAAGCCGGCCGTAGCGCAGGCTACGGACCAAGTTGATGCCGCACATGCCACTACTATTTCAACCTATGACCAGTCCTGGGAAAAACAGAAACGTGAGATCGAAACCGTTTACAAGCAAAAGAAGGCTGCCGCTTCCCTGCGTTTTGATAACAAAATAAGGAGCCTCACTGAAAAGGTTTCTGACTCCCCTGCCGAACGTGCTGAGAAAAAACGACAAGTTGCTTCGCTAAGGGCGCAGCGCGATCAGGCTTTACAACCTATACTTGATGCCGAAGCCGCAGCCATGGAAAAAGCGCTGGCTATGCATACCGATGGAAAAAATTTCGAGATACAGCGGCGCACCAACCTGGTGCAGCAAATCGACCAAAGCAATGCCGCCGAAAACAACCGCTATACCAGCGAACTCAAAGGAACTTGGACTTGGTCGTGGCTCACATCTGTACTATTGTTGCTGCTCATTGCCTCTCTCTCTTATCGAGTTGTACGCATCAACGTGAAAAGCGGCATCTTGCCCCTGCGAAACTACACCGTGCTCGATGCGCATGGCTCTCTTCCTGAGCGCATCTGGACGGCCATCAGTGATGCCATCAACCGCCGAGGCCTGCAACTGGCCGTTTGGCTGCACCGTACACTGTCGCCACGTCAAGCCATCACCACTTTCGACGGTACAGTAGTAGCGCGCCCGGGTGAGTACAACACGCCGGCAGGCTTCATTCCTCCCAAAGTAGACAACGATCAAGCGCTCCGCGATAAAGTAGCCGCCAAAATCACCACTGCCATCACTACAGGTCAACTTGATGCCAAAGATGTAACAGACCAGTTGCTGCAAAAAGAACTTGAATTAGCACAGCAGCACAATGGATCATACAAGAACTTGCCTATTGGTGGCGAAAAAAAGCCTGAGCCTGCACCAGCCTCCGCGCCACTGGAACAGGTCCACCCTACCCCTTCGGCGCTACCATCAGAAGAAGTACCATACCATGAGCGGCTATCCGACTGGAAGCGCCGGGTGCAAAACATGCTTCGGCAACATGACGACGACTACCGCGCCGGCCGATACGCCGAAGCAAAAGCCATCAACGCCTCTTTCTCTCAGCCTCACAACCCTATCGTAGTAGAAGGCAATCGCCTTAACCTCGAATGGGCCATTATCGATGGCGTATTTCAGGTGCGTCGGCGCGATCGCCAGCACTGGACGCCCCTCGAAAAACTTAGCACAGCGCTGCTACACGCCCCTGCATACCCGGATACTGCCCAAAAAGATGATCATTTGTTTAAACAAAATCCTGATTTGTTTAAACAAGATTTCGAGCCGTTTTTGGACGAGTCGGGCAAAGTGATAGGTGTGAAATACCGGAAAGGCGATGGAGAATGGACTACCTACGATATAAATACGGTAAGAGGCCAGCAGCGTATATACGAGCGCCGGGCAAAGGAAGAGGCCCCATCTGAGGCTGTTAAGCAAGGGCTGGCCAAGTGGAATTATGCCATTTCCCTATTTGAGGGTGGGGTAGCAGAAACTGAAACACTTCAAACGGTTTCGTTATGAGCGACACCCTGAAACGAAACGATAGTGACCTGACACCTGCCGGCTACAAGTCATATCATATTAAAACAGAGGAGTTCGAGATTAAAGGTGCAACTGTGATTCGGGAACATAATCTTCTCGTGAAAAAGACTTTCTGGGAAAAGTATTGGCACTGGATAGTACTGGCTGCAATTATAGGTATGGATCAATTATTCGACATACTATGAGCGACTGGCCTCTCATCTTAGTTACTGCATACTTCATCTGGCTTGCTTGGCCACCTTCAAAAACCGCTTCTAAATAATCCCATTCGATAACCGGCAATACTTACACACACCATTGCCGACATGGTTATCCTCGCGTTCCTCTTAGCCCTGATAACTCTATTCAGGCAAGACTTCAAACAGACACTACACGCGCTCTCGAGCGCTCTCAAACTCTTTTTTGACTTTCATTTCTCATTTCCGTGCCGGCAGCAATGCCGGTACGGGGTGGGAGAGGACTATAAATATTCTAACAGCAGCAATGATCTACCTGATCCACTTCGATCAACCGATCGGGAGCCAGCGCCACAAGGCGCAGCACTACCTCGGATACGTCGATGGCGGCACTCAACACGTACAAAGCCGCCTGCAGCAACATAAATCCGGCAACGGAGCCCGAATACTGGCACACTGCAACCAACAAGCAGTACCCTACAAAATAGTAAGAACCATGCAAGGAGGCTACTACATGGAACAACTACTCAAATCCCGGAGAAACCACAAAAGGCTATGCCCAATCTGTTCACCATCCAAATATCAACACCATGCAACTGCAGTATAGCGACACCCGCAAAGAAATCACCATCACCATACCGGCAGCACTGGAAGTACAGATCGCCGCCATTATCCAGCAGTTTACCCCGGCGGCAGAATTCGACCTGGTGCACATCGACCTCCGCGACGAAAGCATTGAGGAAGTAATATGCTACAATCGCTCATTCCGCGTGTGCTCCTTCGGCGGCGCCATCGCCTGGAATATGTACCTGGCCATCAAGAAACTGGTGCCAGAGATTGAAACACCGGTGGAGATGATGGGTGTCGAAGAATTGAAAGAAATACTTAAACGCTCTTAAACTCCAATACAATGCCAGGGAATCCAAAACTGTGGAGCAAAGAAGAGGAGGCCTTTTTGCTTCAACACTACCTACACAAAGGCGCTGATTGGTGCTCACAGGCATTAATGGCCATGGGCTTTGAGCGCAACCGAACTATGACTGGCCAGAAAGCCAGGGCTATGGGCCTTCAATACCTGGGGCCAAAACTTGGATGCCGAAAAAAAGGTGAAATACCCACCAATAAAGGCAAAAAAGTAAGTGCCGATACATACGCAAAGGCAGCGCCCACGATGTTCAAAAAAGGCCATTTGCCAGCAAACACCGTCCCAATTGGTACCGAAACCTTCAGAACAGATGAATACTGGTGGATAAAAGTTGCACACAAAAAATGGGTGCTCAAGCACCGCTTACTCTGGGAGCAACGCAACGGGCCAATACCTGAAGGCTATCTGGTCATTTTCAAAGATGGCAATCCACACAACTTCAATCCGGCCAACTTCGAACTGATTACCCGCAAGGAACTCGTATTCAGAAACAGACACGGCAGAGGCCCATCCGAATACTCCCTGATGTCTGGCAGAGCAGCCAGCGCTCGCCTCAACCACAGAGGAATTACAGACCGGATGATCAACCAAAACCCTGGACTACTTGAAATGTCCAAAGCAGAAACATTACTCAATATAAAACAGCGTCGCAAATCATGACACTCAAGGATAAAGCAACACTCGAAAGCCTGGTACAAAAAACATGGATGTACAGAGGCACCAATTATACCATCAACGACTTCACCGAAATAGGGGAGAAGATCATTTTTTCTACAGATGTGAAGTCTATTACGATCCCCATGGCAGAGATACAAACTTTTGCTGCTGATCTCCTGCCTGTTGACAGTCTGCCGGCCAAAGGCCTGGCTATTCCAGGCGTAGAAACCAGCGTTTTTGCTGAAATATCTGCCGGTCTGATGACCTCCTTCCGCGAAATACAAGGTTGCAAGGATCCTAAATTTCTACAGGACGCCACCAGGCGCGCCAGCGCCAAAGTGCAGATATCCAAAGCCGTTACGGACATCGCAAAAACAGTTATTGCCGGTAAAAAGGCAATGAAAGAATAGCCGCCTCACGTCCTGTGCCAGCCACGGCACAGGACACACCTTCGCCACTCACAAAATATTCAGGCCATGCTAACCATCCTCCAGCGCTTCCTCCGGCGCCGCACTCCGCAGCCACCAGCGCCACCTATATTCGATACCTGCGATGCATTCCTGGCTGCCCTGCGTGGCCACTCAGAAGCCCGCAGTTGCTTCGCCCAAACCAATGCCCTGCCACAACTCCGTACCAACCAGGTCGACGTAATCATTTACGCCGCTGCTTATGCTTCCGACGATTGCTCAGGGCCAGTACTGTTCTCTTGTTCGCACCAGGTGCTACACAATGCACAGTGGCCACTGCATGCTTATCTGCGCCAGGAACTGGAGAAAACCACCAACGAAATCAATACATTTTTCCACCACTGAGTCTAATCCATATGTACATACCAGAACAAACGGTAACTGAAATCAACAACACCGCCGACGCCATCGATGTCGCGCGCAACGTGCTGAATCTACACCTGAAGGACAAAAGCACCGGTGGCGCCGGCGGCGACTGTCCGTTTTGCCAGGGCAAAAAGAAGTTCAGTATCATGAAGTTGGGTGGCTGGAAATGCTTCGTATGCGAAGAGAAGGGGAGTGGCGGCGTATCGCTCTACATGAAGGTTGAAAACAAAACCTATCCGCAAGCACTCGAAGCATTGGCAAAGCACTACAATATTACCATACCCGAGCAAGGCGCCGCGATCGCGGCCGAGCGAGCCTCCCTGAAAAAATCATTCCGGGACTTGCAACTGCTTGAATCGGGCATACCCGAAGCCGAGCAAAAGTGGCAGGAGAAGCGCGGATCGACCACACTGGTCGAACGCGATCGATACGAACGAGGCACCATCACATCCGAGTGGCGCATCACCACCGATGGCGATGATATGCTACTCAACTATATCGGCCTTAACGGAGAGCCGATGATGTACAAGGACAAGTCTGGGCGCGACAAATACCTCGTCCGGGTGCGCTACCAGCGCCCCGATCTTCACCTCGACAAAGACGGAAAACCAGTCAAGTACCGCAGCCTGCCCGGATCACCATCCGCCCTATGGTTGCCGCAGCGGCTGCTGAAAGCCTACGCCCAGGGCGTCAAGTTCGATACACTTTTTGTGTCGGAAGGCGAAAAGAAGGCCGACAAGATGACCCTGCACGATATGTACACCTGCGGACTGCAAGGCATCAACAACCTCAACTACGAGGGTATGACCTCCATTTTTGAGCAGATCATCAAAAAGTGTGAGGTGAAAAACGTGGTATTTGTAGTCGACTCCGACTGGCAGGACATATCCAAAGGCGACGACGTAGACTACCGCCCGCGGTCGTTTTTCTCCGCTCTCAAAAAGTTCCGGGACTATTTCTACGGTTACAAGAACGGCGGGCTGGAAATGAACATCTACTTCGCCTATGGCAAGGATACAGCCTTCAAAGGTCTCGACGACTTGCTCACCCGCGGCCTCCAGGCCAAAGAGCAAGAACTGCTCGATGATTTCAACTTTGCCATGGTCGATCGGGAAGGGCAGGGCGCCCACGTCGACGTGGTGAACATGACCACGATCTCCGATTACAAGATCGAGGAAATGTTTTGCCTGCATGACACTCAGGCTTTCCTTGAAAAACACGAAGCCGAACTAAAAACCCGGCGCGAATTCCGAGTGAAACGCCTCCGCTACCGCTGGAACGAACAGGATGGTAAGTTCGAGATGGTAGAGAAAATACTGGAGTCTGAAAAGTTCTGGGATGAAGAGGTAATCGAAACCCGGGGCAAATCGAGCACCAAGTACACCTTCAACTACTACCGATCCTGGAATTTTTTCCGCAACCGTGGCATCGGGCTCTACGAGTTCGATAAAAAGCAGCACCAGTACCGCATCATCAAACTGGATGGCAAGATCGTGCGCGAAATTGACGCCCATTTCATCCAGCAATACGTCAAAACATTCGTTGAGGAATTGGAAGGCCCTGGCCGTATCCCCATCCTCAACATGCTGGCACGTGGTGGTTCGCAATACATGGGGCCATTCCAATTGGGCAATCTGCACTATATCACCCCGGAATTCATGCAGCCTCAAAAGGAGTGCACCTACATGATATTCCAAAACTGTTACTGGCGCATCACTGCCGATGGGGTGGAGGAGCGGCCGCTCAACGAACTGGATAAGTTCACCTGGGAACAGAAAATAATTCCATTCGATGCGCGCTACCTCGGAGCGCCATTGCTTCAGGTGGGCCGGGCCATGCGTGATGGCGAGGAAGTGTGGACTGCAAAAGAGCGCGAGTGGACAGAAGGCGAAACCAAACGCCACGCTTCCGATTGTGTTTTCTACCGCCTCCTGCTGGCCACCTCCAATTTTTGGTGGCGTAAAGAATACAAACTTGAAAAGGGAGAGGACGGCCTCAACAAATGGGTACCAAAGTCGAAGGATGAACGCGAAGCATACACACGAGAAGAGATCGATCAGATGCGCACACACTTGGTATGCAAAATGCTGGCCATTGGCTACACACTCCAGGGCTACCGCGACAAAGCACAAACCAAGGCCATCGTGGCCATGGACGGCGTAGAAAGTGCTGTCGGCCGCTCCATGGGCGGCACAGGTAAATCCATCGTGGCCACGCAGTTCGAGAACGTCTTTCATACCTTCGTCATCGACGGCAAAAAAGACGGCATCGAGCGCGATCCGTTCATTTTCGAGGGCGTCGACGACCGCACTGGCGCCATCATTTTCGACGACACCAAAGTAAATTTCAACTTCGAGTGGCTGTTTTCAAAAATAACCACCGGTGTCGAAGTCAACGGCAAAAACATCAAACAGTTCCGTGTGGCGCCACTGCCCATTTGGGTGGTCACCAACCACGCTATCAACGGCGACAGCGATTCATTCACGCGCCGGCAGTACCCTATAGCCTTCTCCGATTATTTCAGTGCTGAGCGTACGCCATTCGACGAGTTTGGGCACACCATGTTTACCGACTGGGATGCCGACCAGTGGAACCTGTACTACAACTACCTGGCAAACTGTATCCAGGTATTCCTGCGCTTTCCCGACCTGAAAAAGTACACCATTCCGAAAGCCGACCTGGAGCGCCGGCGGATCCGCCAGGCAATGGGCGAAAACTTCCTTGAATTCGCCGAGGTCTACTTTGCCCGCAAAGACGACGAGCCTGCACCGTTCGATCCGCATGCGCCTGGCCAGGGCGATGCACACGCAGGCCCATTCCGCAATGCGGCTGTCAGCAAAACCAAAATCCTGAACGACTACCTGGAGCAATTCAAGGCCGACCGCTCCTACATCAATGCGAAAAAGATCAAGGAGAAGGTCGAATTATTCTGCAAGTACAAAGGCCTCCAGTTCAATCCAATCCACGGTGCCGACGGACGCTTGAAAATCAATGGAACGGAATACCTGATCGTTGCGGATCATGAGTTCAACGCCGACAATTATGAAAAAATCGCTTAACTTTTAAAATTCATCAACCATGTCACTCAACTTTAAAAAGATTCAAGAGAAATACCCGGACGCACTCAAACTGACAATAAACCTGAAAAAAGGTGCAGCGCCTTTTTCAGAGCAAACCTTAAAGGCTATTGTAGGAGGGGGGAGAACGCTGTTTTTCAGGACTTCCGAACGTAGTCAAACGATTGTTTGCAGCAAACTGGCAGAGGCAGAAGTCCAGAAAACAGCCCACACCCTATAATACTTACTTTTTTTTCTCTTTTTTTTACAAACAGCCCCTATTAAAATTTACTATAAGCATCTGGACTTTTGGACTAAATATGTGTAATTTGCTCATTATCAGCACAGTTACAAGAGTAAATTTCAGTCCACAATCAGTCCGTTTCAGTCCAAAAGTCCATTAGTCCAAAACTTCGGACTTTCAGTCCAAACGAATTTCAAAAATGGACTGATTATGGACTGACATAAAACACTGATTATCAGATGCTTTGCGAGTAAATAAAGGGCAATAGTCCAAAAGTCCAGAAAAAAATGGCTGTTTGTAGAAGGGGGGGGTAAATATCGAAGCCATGCCTACCATTCAAGAAATAATAGAGCGTACCGGAGAGGCAATTGCTCAGGAGCATGACGCCGAAATGGAAGCGCAAAAAATTACATCGTTTCACTGGCTATACGCACAGTTGCCTGCCTGGAAATATTGGTGGCTGAAAAGAAACCAGCCTGAAAACTACTTTCGGGTTACGCGCTTGGTTCCACCAGGATATGAAAAGAACGACTTCTTCTGGAAGATGAAATTCCAGGTGTGGATCAAAGGGAAATTGACACAGCAGTACAGCATTGATAGCCATACGTTCCTGTATTTTTCAACACTCCCAGGCTGGAAAATCCACGAAGACAATGAGATGACGTATGCCACGCTGAAACCGAACGATGTGCCTCGGGCAAATGCAGATAAGAAACGCAGGTATAACACTTGCCATCGCCTGCGCGCCTGTGGAATACCAGTAGACGAGGTGACAAAATCGATACAAATACGCGACGAAAATGAATTGAAGTCATTGAAACCGATAGCCGCAAAATATGTACAGATACTACGTGAGGAATATGGTTTTCAATTGCAGACATACATTCCTTACCCAGATCAGTCACCCCTAAAATTCAGGAGGACATGACTGCTCTCGAAGTCCTCCAATTCGTCACCTGGCCACCATGCCCCATCCGTTTGCCCGAGCAACTAAGCCTCGGGCCGCATGGCACTATCACCTCCGTAGCCGACTACATAGCCATTCAGGTCAGCAGGGCCGACAGCGACTGTGAGCGACTACGATCTCTTCACCAACCACAACTCACTTGGATTGCCAGGGAGGTTGAAAAATTCAATCAACTTTCATCATGAATCAACACCTCGTCCACCTTATTGCCGTCACTGGAACCGAAGACGTTCTGATCGGCATTCTTGAAAACCTCGTAGCCGCCGAGCGCAAACACCCTGAGTGGCCACAAGACCTCATTCATCAGTCAGCCATCGTAAGCGAAGAGGCAGGCGAACTCACACGCGCCTGCCTGCAATGGCAATACGAAGACGGCGACCTGCACCAGGTCAGCGTAGAGGCCAACCATACCGGCGCCATGGCAGTGCGCTTATTGAAAAACTTATTTGATCGGATTTAAAAATGAAATCTAAAACTGAATTCCGTAGAGGCTACAAAGCCGCGCTTTCATCACATCGTCGTATTAAAAACGGCAATCCTATGCCACGCTTAATTGATATGCTAATCAACCTGCGATCCTGGGAAAACAATTACTGGGCGAGCAATCCTGATGCTCCTATCCCATATCCTTCTGAACAACTAAAAAAACAAATGATGCACATCAAAAAAGGGCAAAAAGTATGGCAAGGAGATGTAGCCCACTGGGTAAAAAGTCGTTTTCTGTGCGATCGGCCGTGCCCACATAGAATATTTTTTCCACCACTACCATTCTAACCCATGCCTATCCGTAAAGAACTCTACCCAACCGACTGGCGCCGTATTTCCAACGAGGTGCGCGCTGCTGCAGACTGGCGCTGCCAGGATTGCGGCGCGCGTCACCTCCAGATCATCCGGCGTACAGGTCGTCCAGAGCAGCAAGGGCAATACCTGGTGGACTGGGAAGTGGTTATAGAGATCACCGAAACCAACGGCGAAAAAGTTCTGGCGTCCAGCCTGTCAGCCAAGCGCCGAAGGTTTCATGGCATTACAAAAGTCATCATCAGCACCGCTCACCTCGATCGGGATCCGGGCAACAACGAACGGGAAAACCTGGGCGCGAAATGCCAGCGCTGCCATTTCAGGTATGATATGCGGCAAATAGTGCGCTCTAAGCAATACGGACGCAACTACGATCAACAACCACAACTTTTCAACTAAAACACATACAATGCAAACCAAAACTGTAACACTCTCATACGCCATCGAAATGACCTTCGATCCCAAATCAGAAGTATTCAAAAATGCACTCCAAGAGTATGGAGAAACCTATGGCAATGACGATCCAAAACCCGATGATATGTTGCAGCACATTGCCTACAACCTTATGCGCGGCGGCGCTGGACGCTGTATCGAAGGCGTTGGCTATGTAATGCTGAACGGAACGTGCGCTGATCCTGAATCTTTCTGCGGGGTAACCGTGGATTGTGATGATCCAGACCCGGATATTGAAGTTGAAGATTAACTCCCCGCCTTCCGAAATGCTGCCCTCCGCAGCATTTTCGGAAGTGCTGAGTTAGTCAATTTTTTCACAATTCAATTTTAAAAAATGACAACCTTAGAAGTAAAAGATAGGCTTTTGGCCGAATTAAAACACGCACAATACGGTGCATCTACTCGTTTCCTTTGCAACCAGATTTTTAGGGAAAACCACGCAAAATATATTCTGCATCCGGGCGATCACCGGATGAAACAAGTGTATGGATACTTGAAAACACTGTCAAGACAAGGCAAGGTAATAAGTGACTATCCAGGACACTGGCGATTTAACCATCAAAATTCGGCTAACTGAATGCGCTCACGCTGGGCGCGACGCATAACGCAGTTTTACAGGGGCGCGGCGTTATGCGGATTTTAAAACCCCGCTCAAACAAATAAAAATGACACAAGGATGGGAAAACCACGAGCCTGCACCAATTGAATTTTTGCATGGCAGGTTATTGGAGTTGTTTCACCAATTCAGGAAATCAAAGACAGACGGACTCCAAGTTGAAATAAACGGAACAGAACTGAATGACATAATTGCGGCAGCCAAAAAGGATGCTTTTGAAAAATACCCCAAACAGAACCTGCAAATGCCAATTCCAAAGTCTGAAATGTAATTTTCGCATAACTCCAAGCCTGCCGAATTGCTCGCGTTTAGCGAGCATCCGCGGCAGGCGACAGTTAGCCCCCCCCCCTAATCAGGGGATACCACAGCCCACGCCCCCCCCGCGTGGGCTTTTTTGTGTCCTTTCCCCTCCTTTTCCCCCCCCCCATCTTCGCCCCATGGAACCCACCTTTCAACGCCGCCTGCTATCCCAGGCAATCAACCGGCCCGCCTTGCGCCCCAAGGGCAACTACGCCATGCGCCAGGTGCGCGGCATCGTAGCCCACTGGACAGCCAACGAAGCCCGTGGCGCCGATGCGCGCGCCAACTGGAACTACTTCAACCAGGGCAGCCCTGGCCCACGTGGCCCGCAAGCCGCGTCGGCACACTACATCGTAGATGACAAAGGCGTTATCCAGTGCCTGCCCGACACAGAAGTCGGCTTCCACGTAGGCGACAAGCCCCTGGGCAAGTACAAGCCCGCAGGCCTGGCAATGATGAAAGGCTACCGCGGCCTAACGCCCAACTACTTCACCGTCGGCTTCGAAATGTGCGTGAATAAAGACGGCGACTGGAACCTTACCTACCAGCACTCAGCATATTTAGCCGCTGAACTGATCTACATGCACGGCCTCACCATCAATCACCTGTACCGCCACTTCGACATCACAGGCAAGGCTTGCCCGCGCCCTATGCTGGAGCAAAGCGCCTGGGATGAATTCCGCGCTGTAGTAGCGCAGGAAGGCCGACTCATTGAAAGTGTATCCTATCCGGCCGTGGTGGCAGTGCCACCTGGTGATGTGCTCAATGTTCGCAGCGGGCCATCAGCCACCTCATTCAACCCGGTGCTACACACCCTGCTTCCGGGCGAGCGTGTGCTCGTGTATTCGCTCACCGACGGCTGGGCGCACATCGGCTATGGGCGCTGGGTGAACGCCAAGTATCTGCAACCCGTCAACACACCTGCGGTATGATCTCACTCGTAACAGAACCAGCGGCTCGAGTGCTCAGCCGCAATCAGTGTTTTGTAGAATTTTCTACAGATGCCTCCATTCCTGCGCTGGCATCCATAGAACTGGCCGTTTCCATGTCTGGACCATCCGACGGCGAAACCATACTGATAGAATGGGATGGCAATAGCCTGGAGTTTACAGCGGCTACTACGCCCGATGCGTCAGGGCTGCAACTTCCGCTAAAAGGCTCGGACACACTGGTAGCATACGTCGACAATTTGGCCGAAGCATTTGCCCAAAACGAGACGCTGCACAATTACTTTTCTGTCAGCCGCGATAGCCACGACGACGAAAAAGTAATACTCACACAGCGCCAGTTTTCGCTGGTCACCATCACCGTTACCAATGGACTGAGCGATGTGGCCGAAACCGTCACCGATGTTACCACCACCGGCCCCGACAACCTGCGCGCCCTGGTAGAAGTCTGGAAAGACACCAGCGACCTGGGCACCGACGTTCGGCTCGCTTCCCTGCATGCGCCTTATCTGCTGCCGGCAGGCACGGCAGCCATCGATATTCATGCGGCTTTTGCTTCTGTAGCGGCGCATTTGCCACCAGAGAATACCATTGTGCCAGGCCTGGTAGTTTCGCCCATTTGGGGCGAAGCCACCGACGCACAACTGAAATACTACCTGCGCTATGCCGACAAGTACGGCACACCTGCCATATCGGAGGCATTACAGCGCAGCGCCAGCCGCTACTACTGCTACCATGGCAGTATCAGTGCCGACTCGAAAGCGTTGGCCACCACTCCACTGCGGCACAATTACCAGACTCGGGACAGCCAGATACTTACAAAGCCCATCACCACGCAGCAGCCGGATTACATGTATTGGGTTTGCCCCACATCGGGCATCGGCGATGGGGTGTATCTGCTCGTAGAGTGTTTTTGGAGCGATGGCACGTCTTCCAGTTATAAGCCATTCGGCACTACCAAACTGGCAGTAGATGCCAATGTGATGTACTGGTTTGCTACAGGCTACCAGGCGCTCAATCTTGGCGCGCAAGACCCTCCCGTAGGTTCTGCCGACGGCACCTATCTGGTAGGCTACCGGGCTAACCTCACCACCGGCTCTTTTTTGCTCGGGGTGCATAGCGTCACCTACGAAATGCAGTACAGTTATTTCTCCGATCTGTACCTCATGTTTGCCAACGGCATGGGCGGCTGCGAGTCTGTTGCCTTTTTGGGCAAAAACGCGGAGATGTTCAAAGCCGATTCCGACGAATACCAGCGCCCGCGGGCGCAAGGCTGGACGGCCAAGGATGGCGACTACGCGCTTCTTGCAGCGGCTGGCCGTCGAGGCTGGAACGTGAACACCGGGTGGTATTCCGATCCGGCGTATCTGGAGCACCTGCGCCAACTTCCGCTGGCCGACGCGTGGATCGTCGACTTGGAGCGTGAAAAATTCCTGCGGGTGATTGTAGAGCCAGGTGAAATAGAAATCCGACAGGATGACGAAACAATCTACAACCTGTCATTCAAAATCCGCGCTGCCTGGGAAGACAGCGACGCAAACGTGTAACAAAAAACTTGGATAATTCGTAAGTAGACGCATATCTTTGACGCGCAATCTCTTCAATCGTCGGTTCTCCCGACAAAAACAAGTCTGTTTAAAATAAGGTGGTGCCTGGTTGCCATTCATCTGCTACGGCGGTTGAAGGGATTGCCTTCCAGGTGCCGCCCCTTAAACAACTTTTCGTTATGCAATCTAACGAACCGCCCACCCAAAGAATCACCGTTCAAGTCACCCAGTGTCAGCGGGCCTTACTTGACTTTGCTAACCACCTCGATGCAGACAACCTCTGCGCCTGCATGATGGATACCCTGGGTGAGAGTATCCTCAATTTCACCAACAACGAGCATAGCACACCGTCCGAATTGAC
The DNA here is from genome assembly GCA_016787415.1 of Saprospiraceae bacterium. GTDB lineage: Bacteria > Bacteroidota > Bacteroidia > Chitinophagales > Saprospiraceae > M3007. The sequence goes on from JAEUUT010000070.1 coordinate 50,838, forward strand.
ACTTCGATCGTGGTATTACCAGTTGGAAGTCATCCGGCGGCTGCATGATATTGCTGCGGAACGGACGGAAGAATATTGAATCACTGCAGGTGCGTCGTTTAGTTGAACGAAAGTCCTTTGCCACACAGGTAAAGGACTTTTTTTTTGTGTCATGTGGTCAATACAGTTACCTACCGGCGACTTTTTGGAGAGCGTACCGGCGCTGTCGTTCGAACTGAATAACCAGATATTCAGCACGGACGACAATTCTATTCTACCCGGCTCCTTTGCCTTCCCGGTAGATATTCCGCTCAGCCCGCGCAACCAGGTGCTGCTCGATCATCCGCACCTGGTCAACAACTCACGCGCATTCAGCAAGTACGAAGGCTGCTGGATATACGCGCACGGTGTGCCGTTGTTTCAGGCTGATTTGCGCATCACCAATGCCACGCCTTCAAAGGTAAAAATCAGCCTGACGGCCAACCCGATCGGCAACCTGAAGGATAAAAAACTGCGCGACCTCGGCCTGGGCGAAGAGCGATCCATCGGCGACAGCACGGCCATGCTGGCACATGCCAAGGCCACCACTACGGCGCCAGTCGACTACGACTACGTTTTTTTTCCGATACTGAATGACGGCTACCTGTCGAACGGGTATATCGACGACCGGGCGCGGTTTCAAAACTACTGGAACCTATCTACCGATCAGTTTGAGGTCGACCACGACTACCCGGCATTTATGCCGTTTATTCGGCTGGAATACCTGCTCGAACAGATGTTTGCGCCGCTGGCATTCACGTTCAACAACCGGTTTCAGACCACCGACGAACTGCGCCGGCTGTGCCTCTACAACGGCACCTCGATGTGGACACGATCAGGTCTGCCGACCACGATCGATCTACGCCGCCACGTGCCCGATCGGCTTGCCACCGCCGAACTGAAAGACATACTCCAGAACTTCGCGCTCGGGGTATTCACCAACATCTTTTCGCGCACCATCAGCATCGTACCCCTGCGCGATCTGCTTACGCAGCCACCTAAACGCGACTGGACGGCGTACCGAGTCGGTGCAGAAACCATCGAGTCGAGGGATGTATTCCCCGACAACGTGTATTACCGCATTCCCGAAGAGGATGCCATGTTTGCCAAGTATCCGGAGCGCACCCTGCCTCCCAATTTTTACCAGGGCGAACTGGATACCCTCGACGAACTGGACGACATAGGACTCGCGGCTGGCTCTTACTTCATTCGCGCCCGCCATGCTTACTACTACGCACTCAATCCGGGCGCATCGCCCTACGTGCTCATATACCTCTACCTGGGCTGGGCGCCGGGGCAGGGCAGCACTCGACTGGAATTGCCCATGCCGCCATTATTCGACAACCATCCTTCTATCGTTTCCGGCGTCACCACCGAGCCGTGGGGCAGCCCAATACCCTGGTGCAACATGCCTGGCACGGTAGAATACATTGATCCGGATGGGAACGTGATAAGCCAAAGCAATACGCCTTCTGAGCGCATGCTCTGGTATCGGGGTATGTACATCAATACCCTCATGGGCGGCGACTACCCGCAGGCATCCGCAGCGCCATTCGGCAATACTGCCGAAGAAGCCGACACGCTCATCGATACGCTGAGCCTGCACATGGACGGAGAGCGCGGCATCTACAACCAATACTGGAAGCAGTGGCACCAGATGCTGCGGTATGGAAAATCTACCATCCAGCAGTTTTCGATACCTGTGAGCGAACTGGTGCAGTTCTCGTTTGAGGAAAAAATTCGCGCCGGGTCGATGGATTACTTTGTGAAAAAAATCAAAATCAAACAACTCCTCAGCAATCACCTGGTGCTGGTGGAGGCCAACCTCGTAAGTACAATATGAAACACCTGTATCTGATTCTGCTCCCCATTCTGTTTTTGCAGTGCCAAAAAGAAATGCCTGAGCCAAACCCGAAAGACGCCTCGCGCATTGAGGGCCGATGGGAGTCGTTGTTGCCATCGAATCCGGAGTGGGCATACTCTTTCGAAGATGGGTTTCTGACGCAAACACACACCAATTTCGGCACCGTGCTCAGCAGCCAGACATACACGTATGCCACGCGGAACGATACGGTTTTCATCGGCGGATCCGGCTTGAATATGGAGCGCCGCTGGAAAGTATATTTCCATTGTGATAGCATTGTGGAAGCCAGGACAGCAACGCCCGGAAGCGTTTTAGCGCCAACGATTTGGCTGAAACGTAGTTTGTAATTCAAAATAGTTTGTTTTTCAAAGTAACGGCACGATTTTGGACACAAACGGTAGTATATCTCCGTTTCAAATATGCTATCTGTCACTATTCCATGCCACCCGATGAGCCGCAAGGTTCTGCTGGCGCAATATGGCGCCGAGCCTATCATTCTGGATAACCACGATCCGTTGTTCGAGATCATCTGCACCCCGCGCAACACCTCTATCCGGAACAAAGAATCCTTATCTACCCAGATCACTTTTTCACTCAACGACGAGACGGCCGCGCACCTGGCATCTCGGCCCGTTCAGGTCGGGCTTCGGCTGCTGAAACACCACAAACTGCAACTGTGCTGGTTTGTGCTCGGGCACGTGGGCGCCAAAGGGAAAGGACACGCCATGCCTGCCGTAGAGAAGTGGCTCACGCTGCACGACGTGGATGAGTCGGAGTACGGAACCGATTCCGCGTACAAACTATTCCAGCGTTTCGGCTGGAATTTTGACAAAAAAAACAGGCTTTTTGGCGGTCGATTGCGAGGAAAGCCGGGCGCTGAAATGACCGCCAAAAAACGCGCCCGTGCCAAACTTGCGCGGCCAGTGGAAGCGTACACCTACACCTGGTCGGACATTGCCGTAGAACTGGCCGTTTCCCGTTTCCTTGCCGCCTACACAGAGTGCTTCCGGCACCTCCCAAAGTTTCTACCCACGCAGGCGCGTATGTATGCCTATGTGAAGATGCAAAGCCTGAGCACCCGCGACATAGCCCGCAAACTACACCGTAGCCAGGCCACGGTGTGGGGCAGCCTGCACAGCCTGCAAAACAGAATGCACCGCAACCCTACGATAGCCCGCCTGATGCAGGAGGCTATCGCCCTACCTGAGAAAGTGTAACCCGTACAACTTCGCACTATGTTCGAACTACATAGCATCGAGCGCGCGTGTGAGCGTGTGCCCGGTGGCCTGAAACGGATTGATCTGATTGATCCGCGCGACCTGGCCACACCAGCGGCATGGAATGTATCCATGTCGCTGGATAGCCTTGATTTTCTGCCTGGAAAATCGGCTTATTCTTTTGAAAAAGATATTCTTTCTGGCAGGCTGGAAGGCGATCACGATACCGGCAGCATTGCGGGAGATTACTTTGCCTACAAACTATCGGCCTCGGTGCGCGCCATACGGCCCACCATGGAAAGCCTGCGCGCAAAAGTGCGCAATCGCCGCATTCACCTGGTGGCCACTTACCAGGACGATCTGAAACGCCTGGTGCCGTACATGCGGCTGGCAATCCGCGACGACAGTGGCACTACCTGGTCAGATAAGCAAGGCTACCAGATCGTGGGCAACACGCGGCTGATCATGCCAGGCCCTGGCATCGGCGGCAATATAGAAACTGCACCGGGCGAAAGCGGCGGCGATGGCGGCACTACGCCAACCACCGGTGTAGAGCCTGTAGTTATTTCTACCAGCGAATCCACCTACACCTACACCATCCCTGTCGGGAAATGGCTGGTAGGCTGGGAACTCCGCAGCGACGACGACCAGTCGGGTGTATCTCTCGGCCTTACATCCGGAGGCACCGAACTCGGCGGGCCAGTCGACCTGGCTGCTTTGCAATCTTGGGCGGGCAATGCCAACATGATTCCAACTTTTACTTCTACGCCTATTTACTTCTCCGGCCTTACAGGCACAAATACAATTAAGTTATGGTTACTCGGGTAATTCTTGTTTTGATGTGCGTGGTACCGTTTTTTGTGTCCGGGCAGGCATTGACAACCGACACAAAAGACTACCAAACGGCTAAGAAGCGGCTATACGTTGGCACCGACACATCGTTGTATTACACCTCGATGTCGCACATCATCAACTCATCCAGCACATACAGGCAGGCTACAGACGCCAAAACGGTGTACGATTTTGTCACTGGCGACCGCATCAATATCATAGCCGGCACCGGAATTTCCAAAACTGGCACCTGGCCAAACATTACGCTGGCCAACACCGGCGACCTGAGCGCCACCAACGAACTACAAGACCTGTCGCTCAGCGGCCAAACACTTTCGCTTACCGACGATGCCAGTACCGTCACGCTGCCAGTGGTGGGCATTTCAGCCGGTACCGGCATAAGCGTATCGCCCAGCGCAGGCGTATATACTATTACGAACACTGGCGACACCAACGCCTCCGACGACATCACCACTGCCACCACGTTGGGCGGCGACCTCAGTGGAACACTTCCAAACCCCACAGTAGTGAAAATACAAGGCCGATCGGTAGCCAACACAGCACCCAGTACAGGCGAAATTCTAAAATGGAACGGCAGCGCCTGGGCGCCTGGCACGGACGCTGGCGCAAGCATGAGCGGCCACACCCTGAAAGACGACGGGGTGAGTATGACGGCCCGCACTGGCGCGAATTTCATCACCACCAGCCAGATTAATGCCGCGCTAACCGACGATGGAGCAGGCGACGAAACAGAAATCCGTTTTACGATTCTGGGCGATGCCATTACGGCTACGGAGATTGCTGCGGGGGCTGTAGGTACTTCTGAAATTTCGGATAACAGCGTGGCCAATGCTGATTTTCGGCAGTCGGCAGGGCTGAGCGTAGTGGGCAATAGCACGAACGCTACTGGGAATGTGGCAGATATTACGGCCGGTTCGGACAAGCAAGTGCTGCGCAGGAACGGAACATCGTTGGGGTTTGGGGCAATTGATTTGGCGAGTAGCGCGGCTGTGACGGGGAATCTGTCGGTGAATAATCTGAACAGCGGTACGAGTGCGAGCAGTTCGACGTTTTGGAGAGGGGATGGTACGTGGGCAACGCCGAGTGGGTTATTACCGTCGGGCACATCAGGGCAGACATTGCGGCACAATGGGTCGGCATGGGTTGCTAATTCTATACTGTACAACGACGGAACTAATATCGGCGTGAATACATCATCTCCAGGAGAGCGGCTCGAAATAGGAGTGTCAGGAGGCATAAAGTTTCCCATCAATTATTCAGCCTTATCTGATCGAACTTTCTACTACACAAACAAGGATATTATCAAGTTCGGGCCGACCAAAACGATAGAGAAGGCAACAATCAATACACTGTCTATTTCGCAAAACACATATTGGAACGCTGGCGACTATTTCGATCTGTGTTCAATATCAGCATTCGAATTTGGGTCAGCCCGGATAGTGGTTGAATCATCTGGAAATGCGCAAGGTAGTTTCAGGGAGTATAACATTCCCATCGGCTATTCGAACGACAACTGGAATTCGTATGGCTATTCAGGAGTCACCAATAATGTCTGGCTACTACTTACTGAGGAGGGAACATACGGCCGATCTTGGGGTGATAATTTCACGTCACAGTGGAAACTGGCTATTCGCGCAAACAATAGTACAGTCGAATTCCGATTGATGGCTGTAACAAGCGGGGAGATTCGTGGTGCACCATTCGACTATGGCAATGCAACAGTGACCGTGAAATTCTACTTTTCTGACAATATGACGAACCTGTCAAATCCGGTCGTATTGTCTACAAGTGGGACGGGCATGAGTGTTCCAACGTCAACCGTGCCATCCGTTCTTTCTTCTACCATGGGGCGCTCAATTTTTCGTAATCCAGTTACCATCGGAGAGTCTTACAAGGCAATTACATCTCCGCCAACAAATGGCCTTATTGTTGAAGGAAATGTAGGGATCGGAAACTCTGCACCCACACAAAAACTCCACGTTTCTGGTAACGCCCGCCTCACAGGCGCCCTGTACGACGGTACCAACTCCGCAGGCTCTTCCGGAAACATTCTCACCTCCACAGGCGGCGCTACTGCCTGGTCTTCTGTTGCCTCCATCCTCTCCGCAGGAAACGCACTGACCACCTCCACATCCTTTTCTGGCGACGTGAGCGGCGTGTATAATAACATCCAACTTGGCTCAAACGTAGTCGCAAACGCCGATTTTCGCCAGTCGTCTGCGTTGAGCGTGGTGGGAAATAGTACCAACGCTACGGCCAACGTCGCCGACATCGCGGCCGCATCTGACAACCAGGTGCTGCGCCGATCGGGCACATCTCTTGGATTTGGAGCGATCAACTTGGCATCCAGTGCTGCCGTGACAGGTAACTTGTCCGTGAACAACCTGAACAGCGGCACCAGCGCCAGCAGTACCACATTCTGGCGCGGCGACGGCTCCTGGGCTACGCCGCTCAACATCGCCACCTCCAACCTCACAGCCACAGGCGCATACACCCTCACACAGGGCAGCAATACCCTTACCATCCTCGGCAGCAACAGCAGCAGCGCCTACAAGCCACTGGCGGTACAGACATTCAACGACGGCACTACAAACGGCTACTACCTGGTGGGGAAAGACCATTTCAGTACCGAGCGATTCCGCATTATGGGACAAGGCACCGACGTAGAACTACAGTCGGTGAATAATGACATTCGCCTCGTAGCCAATACCGACGTAGAACTGCAAGCAGGAGGCTTAGCAAGTGGCAAACGAGCCATATTGGCAGCACAAGGCACATTCAGCCTGCCCAGCGTAACACCTTCGCCAAATGGCGGCGATATGTGGCGAAACGCCTCCGACGAACTGATGTACCAATATGCTGGCGCATCGCAAAATGTGGCCTTCCGGCAGTACGATTTCATTGGAGAATCACTCAGCGTACGCACCAGCAACTTCACGCTGGGCAATACCAACAACCTCACCGAAATAGTAGATGCCAATGCGGGCGCCGTCACCGTCACGCTAAGCACTACCATGCGCGAAGGCATTGACTACACGGTGAAATGCCGCCGAAACGCTACCAACACCATCACCTTCAGCGCTGGCGGCGCCTGCACATTTGACATCGACGAATCTTCCTCACTCACACCAACCAGCCTTGTGGTGGGTGGCGCAGGAACGGGCATTCAAGCCCCTTACAAGGTGTACACGATCCGCCGTCTCGGAAATAACATTTTCATTCAATAATTCACTTTCAATACAAAAACATGAGAAACATCACTGTCATCATTGCACTGCTCTTCAGCCTGGCCGCTCAGGCTCAAACACCTATCGTATCGCTCCGAACTGAAAAAGGAGGCGGCGACACCATCTTCCTGGTCGACTCATCCAAGCGCGTTTTCCCAGACGGCCGCATTGTAGTAGAAGAATTGTGGGTGCCTGTCGTAGGCGTCGACAGCCTGAAAAACTACCTGAAAACCATCGAGAATGTGTACTCCAACGCTGACCTCGAAATCGAGCGCCAGAAAGTGACTCGGGCCAATGCAAAAAAAGAATTGAAGCGCATCCAAAAAGAACTGGAAGGTCAAGACGCTGGGAAGCCAGGCACTCGAACCGTACTGAAGGAGCCGGTAATGGTGGCCGTACCCAACGCACAGCCCGATCAACTTGTTCCCGGCGAGTACATCTGGGACGGTGAAAAACTGATACCAAAGCCACAGGTGAAGAAAACCAAGGGCACCACAAAAAAGAAAGGATGAGAGCCGTGCTGTTTTCTATCTGTATGCTCCTGCTGTGCAGCCTATCTGCACAGCAGCGATACAACTGGCGCCACGCCATAGCGCCGGCATCGCTCAGCCTGGTATCGGGCGGTGCATGGGGGCTGCATGAAAAAACGATGCACCACTGGCCACAGTTTCAGGATCGTTTCCCGGGCGCGAATCCGAAATTTTGGAACCCGGCAGTTTCCTGGACGAATAAATACCGCAACTGGCCGGAGGACAAAACCCGGCGCAGAGTGCCGGTGTTTTTCACCGATGCAAAACACCTGCTGGCCAGCGTCTCACAAGTCAGCGCCTTCAGCGCCGGCGCGTGTATCACCCTGGGGGATAAGCGGCCTTGGTGGCACTATGCGTTAGATGTGGGTATCAGTTTTGCGGCGTACAGCGCCGGGAATTATATCACATTTAATGCGCTATACCGATGAACCGCCAACGTCGCATCATGGCCGCGCTCGCCGCCACCATTCTCGCCTTCGCCGTCTCCCAATTCGGCCACCTGCGCGAATGGTACATGAGCCTTCCTCGCGGCAAGCGTATTGAATACGCTGTCGTGGCTATTTTCTTTGCCATACTGGTATTGCTCCGAATGGCTGCATTGTAAGCATGTTGAAAGTTTGATAAGGTAGATTGGCCCGAGTGTTGAAAAGCACTCGGGCTTTTTGCGTCCTATTGCCTCCATATATCGGGCCTGATGTTTGTGGCATGGATTACACACAACTGCGAAACGTCCGGTGGTTCAGATCGAATCCAACCCTGCTGAATATCGACCCTTCCAAGATCGATGTGGAGGCTGGTATTATTCGCGATGTAGTGATGGTGCAGGAGGGCGAAGCAAAAGGCCACGGTGTTTTTCTGGAAGCCGACTTTATCGAAAAAATCACTCGATACGACGATAAGTATTTCGGCAAAACAGGGCTGAAAGCCCGCTTCGGGCATCCATCTGCCAGCAGCGAAACCATGGGCACGCAGTTAGGCATATTCTCGCATTTCAGACTGCGCCAAACGGGCGACAAACTGGAAGAAATTGCCGACCTCCAACTACTCGACAGTGCAGAAGTGTCGCCCACGCATCCCGGCATGAAATCGTGGGTACTCAAAATGGCACAGGAGCGGCCCGACTTCATTATGTCGAGCATTGTTTTCCGCGCAAGTGCCTATTACCAGTACGATAATCGCGGCAAGAAGGTGATCCTGGATGAGTATTTTTCCAACTACAATCCACAGGAAAAAGTATTCGTGGAGTTTGACGACAGGAAAGGCGCTCAACACTTCTACACCGACCTCGTAGAAGCCGGTGCCGCCACCGAAAACCTGTTCAGTACGCAGGCCAACCCTGACTTTCTGGTGAGCCGCGCCCACCTCTTCCTGGACGACAATCCAGACATTCTCGAATTTGTAAAAAAACACCCGGAGAAGGTGCAGGGCTTCCTGCAACGCCTGGGTATTTCTATACCACAACCACAACAGAAAAAGATGAGCAAGAAGTTCTCATTTGCCAAGTGGCTGTCCGGCGAAAAGCAGGACGCCGAACCCGATGCCGATGATATGGCCGCCTTGAAGGACGATCTCAATGGCGTGAAATCCGAGCACACCAAATTATCCGAGGAGAACGAAGCGCTCCAGGAGAGTGTAAACGCCCTAAGCGCCCAAGTGGCTTCGCTGGAAAAGACCGAGAAAAAACTGCGTGCCGAACTGGCTGCCAAGGACAAGGAAATCGCCGCACTGAAAGAGGAGGGCGCCGCTGACCACACTACCGGCGAGATCGAAACAGAAAAAACGACGACGACTGATTCCAAAACCCCGAAATGGGAAGCATTCAAACAAAAGTGGGGCATTGAATAGGCCGCACAACTCACCAATTTTCAATCAATTTTCATAACGAGTAACGACGATGGAAGGAGTAAATATCATGAGTGAAGAACTCGTACAGGAGTTTCTCACCGAGAAAGGCCGAGAGGTCATTAAAAAAATGTTCTACGGCTTCGTGTCGGCAGGAATGGTGCGCAAGTTTGACGGCGTGACGGACAAACTCGACCTGGCTGAGGAAGACGTGACCGTAGACCTGATCAAGGAATGGAACGCAGTGCTCGGATTCACTGAAGACGCCATCGAGGTGCGCAAAGTACGCCTCGAGGTGGCCGAGATGAAAACGGAACTGAAGTTCGTCATTAAGGCCGAAAAGGTTCGCGCCTACAAAACCTATCTGAAAGGCGCAGGCCTGGTTTCTGATGATCTGTCCCTGATCGAATACCTGCTGATGACACCGCAGGAAAAACGCATGGAAGAACTTGAAGACGCCATGTGGCTTGCTAAAGAAAAGTCGGACGGCGTCGGCAGCCGTGTTTTGCGTGACCGGGTGAATGGATATGCCACTATCGCCTATAACGCCTCCCTGGCCGGTGATGCGACCGTAGTAACCACCGGATCGATCGACAACACGAATGCTGTAACGAAGGTGCAATTGATGTACAAGGCTGCCCACAAAACCATGAAAACGAAGGGCATCCACATTTACTGCAGTTACACCACCTTCGACAATTATCTGGAGAACCTGCTGACGCTGCATGCCAGCGCCGACACTCAACTCCAGGAGATCAAAGGCGTGGGCTACACCCTCCAGGGTATTCCGCTGCGCATCGGTGGCAAACGTTCTTTCCTGATCCCGGTTCCAGGCATGGGCGACGACGATATGCTGATCGCAACCCGCGCCGAATTCCTGGCTTACGGCTTCGACTACGAAAACGAATCGGGCGAATGGGATATCCAGAAACATGGCTGGGAAACCTGGGCACTCAATGCCTTCCCAGTTGGCTTCCAGATACTGCTGAAGAAAGCGAAGTTCCTCCTGATCAACGACCGACTGGTGACGCTGATGGCTGCGGCCTGATAGCCGCCAACAGGCAACGAACGAACCATAAACGATCACAACGGGGTGGCTATCCCGCCGCCCCAAAATTTTATACGACTCATGTCAGATGTAAAAGACAAAGTCCCCTCGATGGAGGACATCATGAAACGCCTGGAAGCAGCAGAGCAAAAAGCGAATGTCGCTGAAGCAAAAGTTGCAGCCCTGGAAGCCGTAGCCGGTCAGACCGAGATTGACCTGGCGGAATCAGCTCCTGTCGGTGGCAAACCGACGCTTACTGGAGAAACCTTCATTGTGGATAAAAGCGAATACAAGGTTGTCGTTCCGGTCATCAACCACAACGGTAAAGACATCACGGAGGCCGACATCCTGGCCGATAAGGATTTGCAAAAAGAACTGGTAAAAGGTCGCTTCGGGGTGATCCGAAAAGTAGCCGCCTGGTTGCTGTTCCTGTTCGCCTTCAGCACTGCTCAGGCCACCAGCGTGACGATCAACGCCAACTCCGCCGAAGTGATCAGCACCACCAAACGCGAATTCTATGCCCTGCAGGATATGCGGATCATCTACCGCGCCAGCAATGACGCGTTTGAGATCCAGACAGCCGAAACAATTTCCAAGGTGTGGGGTGGCGATATCGACTCCGTGACGATCTCTGGCGCCAGCACGGCCTCCCAAAAACTCGCCTTCCTCCGGACGCTGATGTTGGAGGCTACGACGACCAGCGGATACCGAGTTTTCATCGGGCGAAACAGCGTGGAATTCAACTATACCAGCGCGACCAACCGCCTCGATATTAAGCACGGCCGGAACAAACAGCCACTTTGGTTTGGCAGCATCGACAGCCTGCAGGTTGGCGCCCTATCCGGATCCACAGCGAAACTGGCCTGGATCCGCGAGGTGAATAAGTGGCGCGACCGACTTTGCCTGCCGAACGCGGTGTCTGCTACCATCGCTGCCGGTGCTGCAGCCGGAAGTTCGCCTACGGTATCGGTTTCGGGCGATGCGTACAGCGGCGTTATTTCTATCACTACTGGCACCAGTGCAACCACCGGCACCCTGGCTACAGTAACGCTGAAGATAACAGCACCGACGGGCACCCGGATTGTGGTAAGCGGACTGAGCGGAATTTCGAAGACGCACGACTCGCGATGGACGTACTCGACCACGACTACGACGCTGGTGCTCACCAACCAGACCACGGCATTTTCCGACGCGACGCTGTACACCTTCACGTATTACACCGAGCCTTACTAACCTTATTCAATTCATCTGGTAAAGAGAAAGCGCTATGTGCCTACCTAAAATTGACAAAATCGAGAAGAATTGCGGTGCGATCTACATTAAAGGGATCAAAACCAACGTATTTCTCACCACCATGGCTGAGGTGACCGCGATCCCTGCGCCGGAAACTGACACGCTGAACATCGACGACCCGGTCACTTTCCGGTCGGCCGTAACTGGCCCACCTGCTATCGCTGCAGGCCAGTGGTGGAAATGGCAAGTATCCACTGTGAAAAGTTCCTGGAAAGTGGAACCACAGGGCGACGAAGACAACCGCTCGTACAAAGTGACGGTACCGATCGTCATCTACGGCATCACGGCCGACCGCTCGTACATCATCAATCAGACGCTCGGTCACGAGTTCCTGTGCGTGGTGGGCGACAACAACGGAAACAACCGCCTGATCGGCGAGATGGGCCGCGGCGCCAAGATCAGCATCGGCGAAGAAACGGCAGACTACAACGGCTACAACGGCACCATCGAGTGGGAAGTAGGGCACCTGCCTTACTGGTACAACGCGACCCTGCCGACGTAAGCAATCGTTCACTTTCAAACTACTACACAATAGTGGAAGATAATAAGAAGAAGGTCACAGATGCAGACCCAGACGGCAATACAGGCAAACCGAAGCGTCGGTGGAAATATGTCGGACAAGCGTTCCAAACAGGCATTTGCCTGCCGGACTTGACTACGATAGTTAACCCGACTACAATCTCCGATGACGATATCGATGCCTATGTGAAACGCTGGACCAAACTGCGGGGGAAAGTGTGGAAGGAAGTGTAATGCAGTTTGGTTAACCCCTCCCGGCCGCCGTAAAACGTGGCCGGGAATTTTTCTTAAAATGAGTATGGATCAGGAACAACTTAAACTCGCTTACGAGCAAATCGACAATCAGATACTGCGCCTGTTGCTGTATTTCGGCAGCGCTGTGATTCTTGCATTATCGAGTGCGCTCACTTACCTTTGGCACACCTGGCGCGCCGATGCCCGCGAACGCACGGAAGTGGACAAGATCACAGCGAAGGCAATCGACGGCGCCACCAATCAAATCGATAACCTCCGCGATCAGGTGCAGGAATTGTCCCGCATCATAGCGGAAAAACTGGCAAAATCATGAGCACTAAAAAGGCAGCGGCCGAAGCACTGGAAATGCGGAAAAGGGCTGCACAACGATTGATCGACAAATCTGAAACGTCCACCGGCGCTATCAGTATTGTGACTGGTACCCGGAGAAAAGCCGGCAAACTGGTGACAGTAAAATTCCAACCCAACTCGGCGCCGAAGGTAGCCACCTCCTGACCACATTGCCCCCACCTTATACAGCCCGACGCAGCCTACTGTGTCGGGCTTTTTTTATGTCCTACCTGGCCCACCGGTGGCCCATGAAATTTGAGGCTTAATTAACTTTTAAGTTCATTTTCACTCAATTTTCACTCAATTATGAATAGCCAAAAATTAGGCACGGTCGCTTTGGCGGCGCTGCTGGTTTCCGCGTTCAAAGTAGGGCAATCGATGGGCAAAGCGCTTTCGGATGGTTTCCAGGTGCTGCCTGACGGCCTGACCCTGATTCAGAATTCCGACGAACTCAAGTCGATTGCCAAGGAAGCCCGGCCCGCCCTGGCGGAACTGAAGGATCTCGACGCCGACGAAGCAACCGCTGTTGCCGATCAGGTGTGCGCGGAACTCGGTATCGAAAACGACGGCACCGTCATCGGTAAAGCCGGCAAAGTGCTGAAACTCGCCGCTCGCACCTATCGCCTGGAAGAAGAAGCGCTCGACCTGGTTCACGACTGGAAAGAGGTATTTGCGTAATGTTCGAAGTTTCTATCCACGCCGGGCGCCGGGTTTACAGGCGTTCGCTTCCAGTATCCTGGAAGGAAGCACCCGCAAACCTGCGCCTGGCGTGGTGGAAACTTTGGATCGAGGATCCGGACGCCGCGCCCCTGCGGATACTGCCTGATTGCCTGCGGCTTCCGAAGCGCGTCTGGAGAAATTTACCTGCAGCGGAAAAAGGCGCACTGCTGAAATGCCTGGACTGGATGGAACCCGCGCCCGGCTGCGATAACCTGCCGGTGGAGCATTTCCGCCATCGAGGCCGGCACTACCTGCTTCCGCGCCCGAAGTTTGAAAACGGCACCTGCCTGGAGTTTGTGCTGGCCGACGGATACTACGAAGACTTTGTAGAAACCGGCGACCCCGCAGCGCTCCTTCGCATAGTGGCCACCCTTTGCCGCGAACCCAAAACCGACCTGCAGGAAGCACTGAAAACCGGAGACGAGCGTGTGACGCTGCACCAGAAGGAGGAGGTGGAATACAGGGCTCAGCAGTTGAGCACGCTCGATCCGGCCATTACCTCAGCCGTGCTGCTGTACTTTCTGGGCGTGAAAAAGTACATCGCCGACACATATTGGATGCTTTTTGAGGATACTAAAAAACAGGAGGATGGCGGCGACCAGGAGAGTGACGGATCCGGCCCGCGGTTCGGGTGGTGGAGCATCTTTATGCAGGTGGCTAAGGACCGGCTGTACGGCTCGTATGACGACGTGCTGCAGCATCGGCTACACAAAATATGTGTCCACCTGGTGGAGCAGCACGACCAGCAGGAAAAACAAAAACAGGCGCTCGAGCGCGAGCGCGCCAAACTCAATTCCCAATCATGACACTTTCTGAAGTAGAAGCGTTCTTTGAAACCTTCTCGACCCATATCCCTGAAATCAAACAGGTTGTTTTCGGCGACGAGGAGGCCATAGCGAACCGGCAGAGTTCGAATATCATCTACCCCTGCATGTGGGTGGAAACGCCATTCGTAACGCCGATCAGCGATCCTCCTTCCAAAATTCTGCGCTACCAGATCACTTTTTTGAAAAACGTGTCCCGGCAGAACGAAAAGGATGAGCGCGCTGCACGTAGCATGACCCTGACGATCGCAGAAAAAGCCTGGGCATTAATCGAAGCCGGTGAAGAGCAGGGTTTGTTTGAGTTCCTGCGCAACCAGGATGAGGGAGAGCCGATCCTGAAATACTCGGGCGACAATGACACCGGGTGGCAGTTTACTGCACGGCTGCGGGTGGGGGGTGATGCATGTTGAATATCTTTTTTCATGCGATTAGAAACGCCTGGTGCCGAATGCGGTGCCGGGCGTTTTTTTATTTGCAAATCTGGAGCACGTGCGTTTACCTTTGTAGCGCAACACATTCACCTCATTACTTCATTTGACAATGCTCAGCATTTTTAAAAGGTTTTCAAACTCAAATAAATGGGCGCGGTACCCGGAAGGGTGGCTTCCCTCTGCATTGTCAGTGGTGAGTGTGTTGCAACCCGCGCCCAGGTTTTTTCACCTTTTAAATGATATTTCCCATGCAACACGGAAAGAAACAACAGCAAGGCAAATCCACATCTGATTCGGCAGCCACCATTACTCGCAAAATCACACCGGCACAGGATGCGCTGCTATCGTTTGCCAGCCATTTAGAGGCCGGAAGTCTTTTTACTTATCTGAATACCACACTTGGGCTTAGCATTGCCAGGTTTGCAGGATCAGACGAATCTAACCCAACCGCGATAACTACCAACGCCTGGTATTTTACGCTTGAATTGCTTCAGCGGTTGCATGACATTTCAGTAGAAGACCCGAATACGGGAGATATAAATCTATAAACTTATGAAAGAAGAATCTGCTCTCACTATCGCACCAGCCGAACTTGTTTTCGAGGAAACAAAACTTACCTGCCCCATCGAGGATGGGCACCGTATGGTACCAGTAAAAACAGTGTGCACGATACTTGATATTGACTTTCAAACACAAGATAGTTGGCTAAAAGACCACCGTTTTTTCAGTCAACTATATAGGCCAGCCTATACAGTTGGGGCTGATAATAAGCAACGGGAAATGAACTGTCTGTCAATTTTTGACCTCTATGCATGGGTTTCAAGTGTGACATTGAATAACCGGAAACCTGGTTCAATTGATCGCCAGTACCGCCTTTTGGTCTGGCTTCGTGAAAAGATGCTTGATGTTTACAAAAGTGTGGACGTATGGATACAGGAAAATAAATATGAGCAACAACTGCTGACATTGAAAGAGCAAACAGAGGAACAACTATTGGTGGCCATGCAAACCGTAAAGGAGTTGAAGGCAAGGGCAAAGGAGATAGATACGACGATTGAAGATATACGGATGAATCGGTTCACTGGACAAACGGCTTTGCCGTTTCCAGAAAATGAGGTTGATAAGTAGTAGTTTGTTTATGGCGAAATTCAAAGTCCTACCGTGCCAGTGTGCGCGGTAGGACTTTTGTTTTATGGCCACAGAGCAAATCCAGCACATTCAGAAATTTATAGGCGAAGAGGGCCAAAAATGGGCCGCTGAGTTCATAGCGTTTCGGCGTTCATGGCTGGCATCCAAAAAGATAGACGCCAGCGGCGAACTGAGCAGTAGCCTCCAGTCGGAAATAAACGACCAGGTGCAGGGCGAAGTAGTGGAAATACTGATGGAGTTTGCCGACCATGGCCGCTACATCGATATGCGCCGCCTGAAACCCGCTGCCGGTGGCGGCGAGTACCTGAATATGCTGATAGAATGGATGCAGCGAAAAGGGCTGGAGCAGCGCTTTATAGCGGGATTTGTGCGCAGACACAACCTAAACAAAGCGCCTCAAGATGTGCTCAACCGCGCTGCATGGGGCATTATCAAAAAGCGTAGCCTGGGGCGACCGAGGCGGCGTACGTGGTACAATAAGCCCAAAAGCAGGGGCATTACCGACCTGTTCAATCGGGTGGCCGCAGGGTTGCTCGACATCACTGCTACCGACCTGGTAGATCAACTCAAATCAAAATAACAAGCATGGCAGCACGTAAAGACTCGGTGCAGATCAGTATTGCATTCCTGACCGATGAGAGTAAGGCGTACGCAAAACTGATCGAGGAAAACAAGAAGTTTATAGCCGACATCAAAACCGCACAGAAGGAAGGCAAAGACCTATCCAAGGTGATCGGCGACATGGCCGAATCGGGCAAGAAGATAGCCAATATACCGCTCGACAAACTTGCGCCGGCGCAACTGATCAGCCGGGCACAGCAACTAAAACAGGTGCTTGATCTGATACCGCAAAGCCGCCCGGAATACCAGGCGCTGAATGCGGAGTATAAGTCCATCAATGACCGGCTGGCTACGCTGCGGGCCACTGCGAAGGGTGTGAGCGACGATGCCGGGAAAGGCGGGCTTTTGCAACGCATACTCGGCGTAGCGGGTGGCGTGGCGCTGTTCGATGTTATCAAAAACGGTATCCGCAGCCTGCTGGGTAGCATATCGGAATACTTCAATGCTGCCGACGAAGCAGCCAAGCAGGATGCAGCCCTCAAATCGAGGATACAAAGCACCAACGGCGCGGCGCAACGCTCGTTTGAGGAACTCACTGCCGCGGCTGAAGACTTGGCACAGGTGACGCTGTTCGATGACGACCAAATAAAGCGGGGGCAGGAACTGCTGCTGACCTTCACGAATATCCGATCGGAAGTATTCGACGAAACGCTCCCTGTATTGCTCGACCTGAGCACTACCATGCAACAGGATGTAAGCACATCGGCCATACAGGTAGGCAAGGCGCTCAACGACCCTATAGCGGGTTTGAAGTCGCTGAGCCGTATCGGTGTTACATTCAGCGCCGAACAAAAGAACACCATCGCTACGCTGGTAGAAATGGGCGACGTGGCGGGCGCTCAGCGCGTTATTCTGGCTGAACTTTCGCGAGAATTTGGAGGTTCGGCGCGTGCCGCGGCACAGGCGGGCGCAGGGGGATATCAGCAATTGGTGAAGCGGTTTGGGGAGTTGAAAGAAACGATTGGGGGGGCTTTCATTTCTCTACTGAGCAGGCTGACTCCAATCATTACTTCTGTATTGGGTCAGTTTGAAAAACTGGCCGACGCGATAACAGATGTTTTATCCATTCCAGTATCGCAGCAACTACGGGAACAGCAAACGGAGTTTAATGCCTTGATTGGCGTGCTTCAAAACACCAACACAAGGGAGGATGAACGCAAAGCAGTTATCAAGAAACTGAAAGAAGAGTATCCTGGCTACTTAAAATTTGTAGGCGATGACGCGCAGGGGCAACTTGATCTGGCACGTACGCTGCTGGAGGGTAATAAACTTTTTGAACAAAGGATTTTACTGGAGGCTACTGCGGAGCAAAGTGCTGCGCTTACCAAAGAAAAAATAAAATTAACCAACGAATTGACCTTAGCCCTGATAGAGCAGGAAAAGGTACGAAAATCGGGCATCGGTCAACGAAGTGGATCAATTCGAAATGAGGCGTCGGACTTGAACGCAGCATCTAATGTTGCTGTAAATGCTGATATCGCAGTACAGGCAATTAGAGACAGAATACAAGTCGTCGAAAAGTCAATTAATAGCCTTACCGACACGGCAAATGCTACATCGTTGAGGGAATATGGCAAAACGCTAAATGAACTGGAGGCGAGTCTAAACAAGGTGAACGCTCCCGCTCAGGGAAATAATAATGACGGCGGCGGGGGTAATGGTGGAGGCAACAGCCGGATTGAAAAAGCAAAAGTGGATGCCGATGCGGCGGTAGGCAGCCTGCTATACCTGCGCCAAAAAGTATCCGAACTTCAAAAGCAACTCGAAAACGCGCCCGGACAAACCAAGGTGCTGCAACCCCTCATAGATCAACTGAAGGAGGCGGAGCAACAACTGAAAGACCTGGAAGACAAAATAGCGAGGCTGCGCGCCGGGCAGGTGGATGTGTTGCCAACGGATGCACAGATATTTCAGGAGTTGGGCGGCGGGTTGTTTCAGGAGCAGGGGCTTTCAGATGAGCAGCGCCTGGCCATCGTAGAGGCGGGTGACTTCAAAATACAAGAAGAGAAACTGACCATCGATGAAATAAACGCCATGCGGCAAGGGTTGTCGGACGAAGACCGCGCCCGGCGCGAACAGGATGCTGAAGACGCGGCAAAACGTGCTGAGCAGATACGCGACTTCGAACTACAGGCGGCATCGGATGTGGCCAGTGCTATATTCGGTATTGAACGCGCCAACAATGAGCAGCGGGCGGCAGAATCGATTGCGGCCCTGGAAGCGGACTACAGGCGAAAAATTGCCGCTGCGGAGGGCAACAACGCCTTGCAGCAAAAACTACAGCGCGAACTGGAGCAGAAAAAAGAAGCCATTGAAAAGGAGGCTGCTCGTAAAAGGCAGGGCACGGCGCTGAAAGAGGCAGTGGTACAGGGTGCGCTGGCATTTATCAGGGCGCTGGCCACCGGTGGACCATTCGCGGCGGCTGGCGTGGCTATTGCTACGGCGGCACAGGTGGCGGTGATTGCTTCGCAAAAGTTTCATCAGGGAGGTGTGGCAAAATTTGGGTTTTTCGGCGGCAAGCCACACTCGCAAGGCGGCACTAAAGGCTTTTTTGACGATGGCACTGCCATCGAGGTCGAAAAAGACGAGGCTTTCGCGGTGGTAAACAAACGCAATGCTCCGCTGCTGCGGCTGCTGAGCGACATAAACTCGCTGGGTGGTCATGGGGTGCCGTTTTACAAACGCGGTGGACTGAAACGCCTGGAGACAGGCGGACTGACGGACATTAACACTACGCCGTCGGCAGCGGCATTCAGCGCGATCGCGCCGCTGCAAAGTGCGGCTATAGCAGATCAGATGGAACGAGCAGCAAATAAAATGCTACAGGCTGCCGCCTTGATTCCGCGAGAAGTAAAATCAAGAGTAGTATACCAGGATATTCAGGAAGCAGGCGCCGACCTGCAAGCGGCACAGAACGACGCTGCTGTGTAGAGTGTCCTACACGCTTAATTAAGCGGTGGGCACCTTTGCCAAATGGATACTATATCGAAATCTCAGATGTTGGCCGACGTGGTGGAAAGTGGCGAGCGGCCGTTCCGGATTAAGTTCGTTCGTGCCAAGGGTAAACACGTGGGAGAGATACGGGAGGCAGTCTGCTACTATGGTATGCCAAATCCAAAGGATCCGCAGGCACCAACTTTGGGCGAGCGTCGGCGCAAGGAGCGCACGTCGCACCTGGAGAGCAACACGCTGCCGCTGACGGAATTCGGCACACGGCAGCCGCTTACTCCATTCATAAGCCATATTTTATTTTTCAACGGGAAAAAGGTCATTCATTGATGAAGAGCAAAGGAATAAAGCGCCTCGGAGCGCATACTTTTTATTTGCCTGAATCTCAGGCGGTTGTATCGTTCAAAAGCACGATGCACCCTGATGTCGACAAGGGAAAAATTGAAAAAGTGAATCTTCCTGGCGACAGTGGCCAGGTTGAAATTATGACATGGGGAAGGAATAACGATCTACCCCAGGTCATGGAAGACCTGGTTTCTGCCAACGAGATCGTGCCGGCATTGATGGCCACTAAACAGAGCATCCTGGTTGGTAACGGACTGATGCCATACAAAATCCGCTATGAGAAAAACCAGAAAGGCGAATCAAAGCGGATCATGGAAGAGGTGGAAATGCCGACACAAGTACAAGACTGGCTCGATGGCGAGGGTTGGGGTGACGGGCTTAATTTTTGGAAATACCTGGACGGCGCCGCAGGCGAATTCGTGAAACACTCCCTCATCATTCCCGAATTTGTACGGTTCAAACGCGACGGCCAAAAGATCAAATCGGTCGAGAACAAGGAGTGCAAAACCATGCGCGCCGGCAAAAAGGAAAACGGCCGGGTGCGTTCCTGGTACTGGAGCGGCCATTGGTCGAAGCGTGGGAACTCCAGTGTGAAGGAGGAAGATCGCAAAATCACCAAACTTGACATTTACACTGGTGAGGAGAAAAAGCAGGCAAAATTCATCGTACCTGTAGGCAACTACCTGTTTAATGATGGGTACTATCCCAAAGCGACCTGGTGCGGATCCAAAGACTGGATCGAGATGGCCAATTTCATCGCTCCGTTTCACAAGGCTAATCTGAAAAACGGGTATAACGTGCGCTGGCACATCGAAATCCCGGCAGATTACTTCCTGGACTACGAAAAGTACAACGCCGCCTCCAGTGACGATGAGAAAGCCCAACTACAGGCCGATGCAAATGCCCGGGAACAGCAATTCATGGACGACGTGAATCAATTCCTGGCCGGCATTGCCAACGCTGGACGTACCGTCTGGACAAAATTCGAGTGGGACAAAGCAAGCGGCAAAAAGTACCCAGGCATTGAAATTAAGCCGCTGGAGTACGATATGAAGGATGAATCGTTGCTTAAACTGCACGATAACTCCCTCAAGGCTGCCATTTCCAGCCAGGGAATACATCCGACGCTGGCAAACATCGAAACGCAAGGCAGGCTGGCCAGCGGAACGGAGATCAGGAACGCCTTCCTGATGTGGCTGATTATCAATACGCCAGGCGCCCGCAAAATGATGCTGGATCCGCTCAACCTGGTGAAGAAAATAAACGCCTGGCCAGCCGATATTTTCTACGGAATCCGCGACTACGAACTGACCGCGCTGAGCAGCAATGGCGCAGGCATGCAGGAGCGTACACAACCGGTTGCGGCATGACGGAAGCGGAATACAGGAAAGGTGTTCGCCAGGTCGAGGATCGGAATCCGGGTGAAGTGCTGTTGCCGGCGCTGCGCACTGGCTTCACCCGGGTGAATGTTATCTACCTGACCGCAGCGTTGAAGCGGCTGCCTGCAGAGGTGGAAGCCGCAGCGCCAGCGCCAGCGCGCCAGGATACTGTACCATCCAAAAATGCCGATGAGACACTTAAGGCTTTGTGGGCTGAGCGCACCAGGCTATTCGGCGAGATGAACCGGATGTCTAACCACTTCCACGACTGCACTACCGACGCCGATCGCGCTGCAAACAGCGATGCAATCGGGAAAAAATGGGAAGAAATAGTAGCCGTAAAAGAGCGCATCCGGCAGTACGAAACTACTGGCGAAGTGGCATCGGTGGCCACCGACGAAAAGTTTCCGCTTCCGGAGTATCCAATCGAACTGATGAAAAAGATCGCATCGATCAGGGCAATGATCAGCCAGGCGAAGAAGACGCTGCGGGAAGCCGCCGAACTGCCCGATGAGCACCCGGAGCGACAAAAGCGAATCCAGGAAGGAGAAGAAAGGCTCACTTACTTAAACCTCTATAAAGGACATGCCGAGCAAAAAGCCCGACCGGATATTTACGATTGACGACTGGACGGAAGCCTCGCAACTGGAACGGATGTATATCCACCTGATGCAGCCCGACGAGTTTCCGCTAAACGCTCCGGACGAGATTCGGCTGGAGGCGCTGCGGGAAACCTGGGCGGTGATGTGCTCCAAACAGAGCATGTGGCGAAGGATGAAGGTGCTCCGGAAGGTATTCCAGGTCAGTGAGCGCACAATCCAGCGCTATATGGAGGACGCCAAGTACCTGTTTGGTGACATCCTGAAAACGGACGTCGATATCGAACTGGCCATCCTCCGGGACAAATATTTTGCCCTGGCTGAGCGCTGTGAATTGGCTGGAGATTACACCGGCGCAAAAAACAACCTCAAGGCTGCCGAGGAGGTAATTGAGAAAATCGAAGCCCGTCAGCCGAAAGCCAAACGGGTGTATGCAAATGTAATTTTCACGGATAACCCAAAAGTGCTCACGAGCCGCATAGAAGATGCTGAAGATGTCGAGTACGTTGATGAATCGGCCGATTTACTGGAACTCGAAGCAATTAAAGTTCCTGCAGGCCACTCAGAAACGTAAAATGTTCTTGGGCGGCCGTGGCGCCGGCAAGACCACGGTAGAGGGCGGTGAGCAATACATTTTTGCCACTCAGATGCCTCGTAGCAAGGGTTTTCTGTCTTCGACGACTTACAATCAGTTGCTGACCAAAACTCTGCCCTCTTTGATGTCTAAGTGGCGACAAATGGGCATGGAAAAATATGAGGACTACGTGGTCGGTACTCGGCCCCCGAAAAGTTGGGAAAGGAGCATAGAGGAGCCGGAGAAATACGAAAACATCATTTCCTTTTCTAACGGCCGGCGCATCGAACTGCTCAGCATGGATCGCCCGGATCTGGCGCGCGGTGGATCCTTTACCGACGGCGCGGTGGACGAGGCTGCCCTCGTGCCCCTCGAGCATGTGACGCGGGTACTCCTTCCCTCGATTCGTTTAGGGCGGTTTGACTTCGGAGACCACCCCAGGTGGGGTAGTTTCCGGGGTTATACATCGATCCCCTGGAAGCCGTCTGGTTACTGGACAATGGACTACGAAGAGAAAGCGAAAGCCTTCCCGGATAAGTACGCATTTATTGAGGCCAACGCCTACGATAATGTATTGGTGCTTGGTGAGGAGTATATCCAGATGCTGCAGGATGAATTGCCGTACCTGGAGTTCCTGGTCGAGGTGATGAACCAGCGCATTCGGAAAGTGCGCGATGCCTTTTATCACAAGTTCGACGCGGATAAGCACTCTTACACCGTACGATACTTATACGGCCTGGGTGAAAGCGGTATCATCACCAACGGCATAGCGGATCCGCATTATGACCGCACCGGCGCCCTGGACTTTTCGTTCGACTTCAGCGGATGGTTTAATTGTGCCATCGCATTCCAGGACGGATGGGACACCACCGGTGGCGTGAAGCGCCTGGTCGAATATGGGCTACATCAATTCTTTGTGAAGCAGGAGGATGGTAAGGTCGGCGAATTGGTAGACAAGATATGCGAACACTATAAAGACCACAAGAACAAGGTGGCCAGGCTATGGGGTGAGCCACGTGGCCACGACCCGAAACCCGATACACCTGAAACTCTATTCCAACAAATACAGAAGCGCTTCGTGCGTAATGGTTGGCGCGTGGAGATCCGGGTGAAGCCTGGCCAGGTCAAGGCACACAAAGAGCGTAACTTCTATATGAACGACTTGCTGGCAGAGAACACCACCCTACCGGCGCTGCGTCTCAATGACCAGACCTGCAAGGATGCGATCATTGCCATGCAGGTTACCTCAGTCAAGGCTGACTACCAGAAGGACAAATCCCTGGAGTCCAAGCGTGACTTTCCACAAGAGCAGGCCACGCACTTCACTGACCTGATCGACTATTACTTCATGCAGAAACATGGATGGAGAGTGAGCCAGAAAGGCAATCGCCCCGCGCTGAGCGCCGGGGTGAGATGACAGCCGGCCGCTCATATAACCTGGAAAATTTTCCAGGACTTAATTAAGAAAAAGCGAATCCGCGCCAGCAGTTGATAGACAGCATTTGTCGTAAAAATCCGGGCGGCGGAAACCCAAAAAACTGATTCACAAACCTTTAAACATTAAAGCCTTGCAGGCAAAAATCTTGGTTTTATGGACTTAATTTTCAAAATCACTGCTGGAAGTCCGAACAATCCAGCGCAAGTTGGAGATACCAATTTTCAACAGCACTATACTGGTGTAAACATGAATATGGCGTGGGATGACCTGACACCGGGTATCCGGCAGGCCACACAGAAGTTTGTAATCCCCTATATTGGGGAGGCATTGTACAACGATTTGGCGGACATGTTCCAGAATGACGAGGCCCTGAGCGCTGAACAGGCACAAGTGCTGGAGTATCTTCAAGACTGCGTGGCCTATTACACAATTTACCACGTTTTGCCCGAGCGTAATAGCGTACTGGCATCCATGGGCGTGGTAACTCAGAACCCGCAAGGTGGCAGCCAGCCGGTCGGGCAATGGTCTTGGAAAGCAAAACGCTGGAGTGCGCTGGAAAATGGCGATTCCTTCCTGGATACGCTACTCAATTACCTGGAGGGACTGGTCAGCCGGGAAACGCCTATTACCTATTTTGTCCAAAAATGGAAGGACACTGACGCTTACAAAGTCGAAACCAGCGCTTTTTTCCGGCATACATCCGACCTGAACGAGTACCTGAACATCCAGCGCAGCCGGCGCAGTTTTGTGAGCCTGGTCAAATACATGCGCGATGTGGAAGAGGACGTACTGTTGCCGCTGCTCTGCACCGAGCAATTCGAAGCCCTGCAGGCCGCGAACCTATCCGCCGACGGGATGGCACTGCTGAAAAAAGTCCGCAAAGTCGTGGCCAACTTAGGCCTCGTAGAAGCGCTTCCGCATCACCGAATCGTCATCGATGGCGATGGTTTCCGAGTAGTAAGCCAAACTGACCAGTTCGACGACCGGCGCAACCAGACCAACAATGTCCACGAGAGTGCTATCATCGCCCTGGGCGAACGCGCAGAAAAGCGCGGTCGGCAATACCTCACCGAATTGGCCGCATTTTTGAACGCAAATGCTGACCTTTACCCGCTGTGGGCAGATTCTCCTTGCAATGCGAAGTCGACTACGAAAGGGCATAGCATTGTTGTAAGCCCGGATAAAATTGGCGGGATCGGTCTTTTCTAAATCTTAATATCGATCGGCAACTCCCGAATCTTCTCATCCACCACCCCCAATCGCTTCACATACCGCTGAAAGACATCCAGATTGTGCTGCCTAAAATGCCGCATGGCACGCTCCACGTCCACGCCATTATCAAGTAGATAAATAGCCAGGGTGTCTTTCAGCGAGTAGAACTGAATGCCAGCAATGTCTTTCAGAGCACCCTGCTGGTACAGTTTGCGCACAGCCACACGGAAGCGGCCCGACAGCGAATTAATGCCGATTCTGTTCGGTTGTGGCAGCATATTCGCATTGTGCCTGCCTTTCGCCTGGCCAAATAGGAAGTATGTCGGTGGGTAATGTTCCAGCCCAAGCGACTGGAAGTAAGGCAACAAGGATTCGGGAATAGTCACCACCGAATCCTTGTTATTTTTTGAGTCGCGCCCAGGGAACCGCACCACCCCGCGCCGCAAGTCGATGGCACCCACACGCAAATCGCGTATCTCACCCGGGCGAATAGCCATGTAGCACAGTAGCACAAATGCCAGCGTGAGCGCCCGGTCTGTTTTCTGTATGTAGTTCCAGATGATCTGCTTCTCCTGCTCCGATAATGCACGGCGTATCGGGTCACACTCCACCCTTTCAGGCACCTTCGACACATAATTTTCATGGAAATGCCTGCGCGTAACCAACTCCGTGAACAGCGATCGCAGGTTGTTTTTCCTCGTGTTGTGTGTGGTGTTGGCCACCTTCAATTTCACGATACAGTGATCGAAATACGCCTGAATGTGCGCTTGCGTCACCTGATTGCAGCGAATATGCTTCCAGCCCTTGGCCGCAAAGAACTCCAGCAGCCACCTGGCCACCTCTGAAAAAGACTTATTGGTTTTGAATTTCGTGCTGCGCTTCAATTCGACCGCACTCAGCAGCGCCGTGGAGAAAACCTCATGCTCGGGTTCGAGCGCTGCGGGCAGCAACCTGGTTCGCAGGTCTTTCAGCATACCAACGCCCACTTTTTCCCGCTCTTTTAAGTCGGGAATGCTGTTCAATTCAATGCCGTCACATGCTGATTTCCGGATTCTGATGCGCTTTCCATCGCGCTCGAAGTACCATTCTATGAACCAACGAGCGCCTTTTTTAAGAACCGGCGTAAGGAGAGGTTGAAGTTTACCCATTTTTTTTTTGCTCTTGGTGTGCCAAATGATTTGGCACACCAAAGAGAAAAAAACGACATAACTAATTGAAATATAATTAGTTGTGTAACAGGTTGTGGCGGAGGCCGGACTTGAACCGACGACCTTCGGGTTATGAGCCCGACGAGCTACCAACTGCTCCACTCCGCGATTTAGTGGCGCAAAGGTAATATCGTTCAGGGGAAATAACCAAATTTATTTTCAATTAAATCTCACTACTCACTACTCACTACTCACTACTCACTACTCACCACTCACTATTTCTTCAGCCCAATCTCCCTCAACCGTTCGTCCAGGTACTCACCAGCAGAGATCGGCGCGTAGTGCTGCGGATTGTTCTCCGTCACGCAACTTTCCAGCGCATCCAGGCGCATGGCGCTTACCGGGTGCAGGAAGAAAGGAATACTGAGGCGTGGCAGGTGCCATTCCTCGCGGGGCGGATTGACGACGCGGTGCGTGGTACTTTTCAGGTAATTATTGGTGAGGCGCTGGAGCATGTCGCCGACATTGATCACGATTTCATCAGCCTCCGGCATGATGGCCACCCATTCATTGTTGGAATTGAGGAGTTGGAGGCCACCGGCGCTGGCGCCTACCAGCAGGGTAATCAGGTTGATGTCCTCGTGTTGTTCGGCGCGGATGGCGCTGGCTGGCTCCTGTGTGATGGGCGGGTAGTGGATACTGCGCAGGATGGAGTTGCCGTGCGTGATGTACTGGTTAAAGTAGTCGGTCGGCAGGTTCAGGTATTCGGCGATGGCTTGTAGCAGTTGGCCGCCGGCTTTTTCGAAAGCGCGGTAGAGTTCGCTGCCTTGTTGCGAAACACCCGGACTTTCTTTGACCGAAACATTATCGGGGTATTGATCCTTGAGCGGATGATCGGCAGGCACTTCCTGCCCGATCTGGAAAAACTCCTTCAGGTCGGCCACTTTCGATTGTTTGGCGTGTTCCTTACCAAAGGAGGTGTAGCCGCGCTGGCCTGCCATACCTGCGATTTCATATTGTCTTTTTACTTCTTCCGGCAGTGCAAAAAAGGCTTTGGAAGCGCTGTAAAAACCATCTACCAGGCTTTTGGGAATGCCGTGGTTGACGACAGCCACGAAGCCGACTTCATGGAAGGCGCGGCCCAGGGCTTGCACAAACTGCGCTTTTTCTTCGGCAGTGCCATGTACGTATTTGGAGAGGTCGACGGTTGGTATCCCTTTTTCTTTCATAGTTGTTCCGTATTAATGTGGTTAGCAATGGTGGGGGCTTCGGGGAATGAAAAAAATGTGGAAGGCAAAATTAAGCAAATACGGTCAATTTGGCTATACTCTCTCACCTCTCACCTCTCACCTCCCACCTCTCACCTCTCACCTCTCACGCTCTCACCTCTCACCTCTCTCACGCTCTCACGCTCCACGCTCTACCAATCCTTCCTCCCTACCGCAGGCCGCTTGCGCTGCTGTGCCGATCGGTACTTGCGCGCATTTTTTTTATCGTCGGGGCCGATGGATGTTTCCAACAGTCGACGGGCTTCCTCTTCTTTCATGCGTTGGCGTTGTTGGGAGGGTGATTCCTGCTGCTGCTGCGGTTGTTGAGGAGGCGTGTTTTTCTGGTTGGAGTTGGGCTGGGACTGTTGCTGATTTTGTTGTTGATTCTGTTGGTTTTGTTGCTGCTGGTTCTGGTTTTGTTGGTTCTGGTTCTGCTGGTTAGAATCCTGCTTATTTTGCTCCTGGTTCTGTTGCTGTTGTTCTTGCTGCTGGCGTTGTTGTTCCTGCTGATCCTTTTTCTTGGCCATTTGCAGGTTCATTTTGGTGTCGGCATCACCGGGTCGCAGGCGCAGGCTGTTTTCATAAGCCTTGGCGGCTTCTTTGAATTTGTTTTGTTTCAGCAATGCATTGCCCGCATTGTGCAGCGCGTCGGCTTTGGCGCGGGTATCGGGCGCATTGGCCACCGCTTTTTCGAATATTTTTCCTGCATCCTCGTATTTCCCTTGCTGGTACAGCGCATTGCCCAGGTTATAGGCTGCATTCCAGTTGGAGGGCTCTTTTTCAGTCACACGGCGGTAGTGCGGCTCCGCCTTGCTGTAATTGCTGCGGTCGTAGGCGGCATCTCCGTCTCGCAGCGATTCGTAGGTAGTTTGGGCGTGTAGCGGGGCGCAGGTGAGCAGGCAGAGTACTGCTAAAAAAGACTGGAGGACAGATTTTTTGGAGTTCATCAGGACATCCATAATTCGGCATGTGATATTCCTGAAAATCTGTTTAAATCCGAAAAAAACCGTTTCATCCGTTTTTCCATCCTCCCAAGTTTGAATATTATTCATCAGCATAGCATCATTTTTTTCTGTAAAATGGAATCCAGGAATCCAATAGCAACAGCAGCAACGCTGGCAACAGAAACCACTGAAAATACGATTCAAATTCGGTGTAGGAACGCACCGTCACCTCCCGTTTTTCCAGCCCGTCTACCATGTTTTTCAGGGCGCGGATGGCTTCGTCGCTTTGTTTGATATTAAACGACTGGCCGCCTCCGGCGCGTGCTACATCCACCAGCAATTGCTGGTTGAGGCGCGTGCGAACTACCTCGCCGTTTTCGTCGCGTTTGTATTCCGAAAATTCGGAACCGCCCGTCGGAATCGGCCCGCCGTCGGTGGTGCCTGCGCCTACTGTACTGATGACGATCCCGTCTTCATACGCAGTTTCGGCTTGTTCCAGGGCATCGTCGTCGTGGTTTTCACCGTCGGTTATGAGGATGAGCGCCCGCCCGCCACCGGGCTGGTCGCCATACGATTTCATAGCCAGTTCGATGGCCGCCGGAATGGCCGTACCTTGCTCACTGATCAGGTCGGGCTCGGCATTTTGCAGGCTTTGGATCAGAAAATTGTAGTCGGTCGAGAGCGGCATTTGCAGGAAGGCATCGCCGGCAAAAAAGATCAGGCCGATGCGCTCGCCTTCCAGTGCCTGCACCAGTTTTTTGGAAAAAACGCGGGCATATTCCAGTCGGCTCGGCGCCACGTCGCGGGCCAGCATGCTTTGCGAAATGTCGAGCGCAATAAACACGTCGGCGCTTTCCTGGGTGGCTTTCTGTTGTTTGGCACCGCGTTGCGGATTGGCCCAACTAATGGCCAGCAGGGCCAGCCCGACGGCAAACAGGGCGTTTTTCACCCAGAACCGGCCTGTAGAAAACGTAGGCAGCAGCCTGTTGAGCAGGGCCGGATCGCCCAGACTTTGCATCGCTTTTGGTCGCCAGCGTACGTATGCCCACAGTAGCAAGCCACACACCGGCAAGGCTGCCAGCAGGTACAGGTGTCGGGTAAATTCAAATTGGAACATATGCAAAAAACGGACAGATAGTTCGTTGTAACAATTACCGGCTGCAAATGACAAAACTTCCTGCTATTTTTGCAGCAGTTTCAGAACGTGAAAAACATTGTTTCCATATTCTTCGTGTTGCTCATTTTGCTGCAATCTTTCAGCAAGGTGTGGATCATCGTGTCGTTCAAACTCAACCAGGAATACATCGCAAAGGTACTTTGTATCAACCGGGATAAACCCGAAATGATGTGTAGCGGTAAATGTTTTCTGGACGAACGCATCAAGGCCGACGAAGATCAAAGTGGAAAACAATTGCCTCAGAAACTGAAAGAACAAAAAGAAGTAGTCTATTACGTCGAAGACGTATGCCGATTCCCCGCGCAGGCGCCCGAGCCTGTTGCCTGTGCCGCAGTACCGGCATTTTGTGAACAAATACGCCCGTCCATCGCGCTGACTGGCGTTTTCCATCCTCCCCGGATGAGTTAAGAAGTTGTTTGACTTAATTTCATCGGAGCAGAAAACCGTCTTTCGTCGGCATGCTTCGGCTTTTTTCTCGGCAATAGCCTCCGGCTATTCCCTCCAAATAAGCCTTGCCTGCCAACAAAATCCGCTCTTTCTGCCCTCGACAAATTAAGTCAAACAACTTCTAAGATCGCACGAGCCTGTATGGTTTTGCGCACGCGTTATTGCAACGCGGGGTGAAGGCTTGTCCGCATTCCAGCGGACACCGGCAGGCTGGTACAAGCGCACTCGCACCAATTTTTCTTCATGCCACAGTGTGTGCCGGAAAAGGCAGCATGGCCTTTTTCTGAATGCCTCGCATGTAAGGCATGCCCTGTGGCTGCCTGTTGTTCACATTTTTTCAAATTATTGATATGCCAACTGTTTTGGGGCAATATGCCCAAATTATATCACTTGTTGTAGCCATTTTTTTCGCTTTGCTGGCAACAAGCGCCCTCATGAACCTTTACCTGCGCCGCATCGATCACCTGACCATCGATGTAGACGACGTACGCTCTATGGCTCGAAATGCAGGCATTGCCGTGGCGCTCATCGCTTTGTCGGCATTGTTCAGGCTGCTGCCATTTTTCATGGTGCTTGCATTTTTGGTTTGTCTGACGGTGTTTGTTAATGTGTTTAAAATCAATCGATTGCTAAGCAAAATGGACAGATTGTGATGGAGACAATAAAAATTCCTTCCAGCAATACCCTGCGGTTGAATATCCGCACCACTCCATTTGAAACCCTGTATCGGCTTGAAGGGTATCTGGCAGCACGGCAGGGAATGCTCCGCCTTGCAACAGTTGGAATAGCCGGAGTGGCTGTGAGCGGCCCTGTATGGTTCTGTGTAGCAGTGGTTTTGGGACTGGCCGGCGCTGTTCATATGGCCATGATATTTGTGATGATGATGCCAGGCGCTTTTCTGCTGGCTTTTTTGCTTTGGCTTTGCCTGTACGGGTTGCTTTTTCCCGATGCGGAGCGCAACCAGCAGTTGTTGCAAGGTATCCGGCATGAACTACATCGCAGGGGCCAAACACAGTTCACGTTTGTGAGCGATAATTGACACATGCTCAACAACATAATTTCTTAGAAAACAACATCTTTTCACCCGGCCCAAATCGAATCATGTACGAAGGGCTTTAAATTTAATGAACAATGAAACTGTACCACATTTTACTGGCAGCCATGACGCTGCTCCCACTGGCTTCCTGCCATAACCACGACGAAGAAGACACCAACGCACCAGTGCTCACGCTCAACGAACCGGAAGAAGGCGCAAGCATCAGCGGCCAGGTACACATCGAGGGTAAAGTGACCGACGAAAGCCTGCACGAAATGGACATTACCGTAACCAAAGACAGCGACGGCTCGCAGTACCTGCATGTGACGCCGGAAGTACACGACGAAACGGACTACTCCTTTGACGAGCATTTTACCCCCAGTGGCCTGACTGGTGAAACGCCTGTTACGCTGGTGATTACGGTAAGCGACCACAGCGACCACACCACCACGAAAACGGTGAAATTCAAGGTAAAACCCTGAATATATTTCACATGACCGAAGTACATCCCGAATGTCTAGAGATCGTTCGGGATGACTTCTGGTTTTAATGCCTTCAAAATGAAACACTTGTCAGCCCCCGGGGCACAACCGTTGATAGACAGCCTGGAGAAGAACAAGCAAACACAGCACTGAAACGCCACTGCCCTAATCTGGCAACACCGACCTGAAAACGCCCCACCTGCCCAGCATTTCCAGCACCAGCAATACTGCCGCTGCGCCGAGCAGCCAGTGAAAAAAGTCTTTTGTGCGCTGGATCGTGGTTACCTCGATGCGGGTTTTTTCCAGTTTGTCGATTTCAGCGTAAATACCTTCGAGGTCGTCTTCAGAATAAGCCCTGTAAAACTTACCGCCGGTGGCAGCGGCCATTTGTTGCAGCAGTTCCGTGTCGAACTGCATTTCGCGGGGTGCATAGATATACGAACCGTCGGGGTTGCGCTGAGCGGGCGACATCACGATGCCCTCTGTGCCGATACCGACTGTGTACACCCGAATGCCGAGCGTATGAGCGATGTCGGCCGCCTGCATGGGGTCGATGTAGCCGGCATTGTTTTCGCCGTCGGTAAGCAGGATCACGATTTTACTTTTGGAGGCGCTGTCTTTCAGGCGGTTGACAGCCGTAGCCAGGCCCATGCCGATGGCAGTGCCGTCTTCCAGGCGGCCTACTTGCAATTGCTGAATAAACGACTGCACCACGCGGCGGTCGGTCGTGAGTGGGCATTGCGTAAATGCTTCGGCAGAAAACGCGGTGAGCCCAAGCCGGTCATACGGCCGTTTTTCTACAAACTGGATGGCGACTTTTTGGGCGACGGACAAGCGGTCGGGGTCAAAATCGCGGCTGAGCATCGACGGAGAAATGTCCATAGCCAGCATGATGTCGATGGCATCGGCTTTTACTTTTTCTTCCTGCCACTTTTGTTGCGGGCGTGCCATGGCGATCGCTAGCAGAAACAGGGCAGCCCAGCGCAAAAAAGGAATTCCACTGCGCACACGGGCGCGCCAGG
This sequence comes from Saprospiraceae bacterium, assembly GCA_016787415.1. Classification (GTDB taxonomy): domain Bacteria; phylum Bacteroidota; class Bacteroidia; order Chitinophagales; family Saprospiraceae; genus M3007. The sequence goes on from JAEUUT010000070.1 coordinate 83,598, forward strand.
TGCGAGCGTGATCGGGCGCCTGCGACAGCCGCATGGCAGGCTCATGGGCGCCGTTGCGTTTTTTCCTGCCTGCCAGCCAAATAAAAAAAACGAGCAGGGGTAGTAAAAGCAGCCAGATCGGTTGTGCGAAGGTCACGATGCCTGATTGGGTTGAGGTGCTTGTGATTCAATGGTTTGCGCTACTATTTGCCCGGCCGTCCGCATGGCTTCGGCATGGTATGAATCGGGTGGGGCCGATTGTGCAAATTTGGCGAGGTCGGCTTCTGTCAGCAGGCGTTGCAGGTCGGCCAGGAGCGATGCGGGAAATTCGGTGGCATGCAGTTGGCGTACAATTTCATCTGACACGGATTCCAGAGCAGGAACCTGGTAGCGTTTTTCCAGGTATTCACGCACGATGTGGGTGAGTTCGGCGTAGTAGGATTTTAGTTGGCCTTGTTGCCAGAGTTGGCGTTTTTCCAGGGCTTGCAGCCTGCGCTGCGCGTAATCGTGTGGCGGTAGTTGTACACTGCGCGACAGGGCAGCATCACTGCGGTATTTCTGCCGGAAAAGCAGGTACACGATCAGTGCCAGGGCCAGTACGCCGGCCAGCAGAATCAGCCAGTCGCGATAGGCATACAACAATGCTTTCCAACTAAACTCTTCGCGCCGGATGTCCTTGATGTCGGCCATATCGCGCAGGTCGTCGGGCGAGGGCGTAGGCAGGATGGTAAGTTGCAGCGGATTGGTATGTGCCTGTCCGCCTCCTTTGAGCGCGATGCTCAGCGGCGGCAGTTGCACGGCCGAATCACCGTCGAAGGTGATGAGTGTAACGGCTTTGTCGTATCCGCGGCTGGTATGTTCCCAGGCGGTTTGCGAAAGAATGTTTTCCGCAGGGAAAATGCTGTCCCAGGGACTAAAATCGACTGCTTCCGGTACTACCCCCAACACATCGGGCAGGTGTAGTTGGAGTACAAAAGGGTCGCCTGTTTCCACCACACTGTCCAATGTAGCCACTGCCTCCGTTTGGGCCTGCGCACCTGCGATGGACACCAACAGAACACAAAAAATGGATATACACGTTTTTATGGTGGAGCGGAACATGGCTGGGAAAAGCGTATTAGTTATCTGTTATCGGTTATTAGTTATCAGGGTGGTAAGGAGACCATCTGTACAAATGTTTGGCATGCCTTATCGAGTAGCCAAAAAAGCGTATAGATGGTCTCCTTACCACCCTGATAACTAATAACCAATAACAGATAACCAATTACAAAGTTACCATTTCTTCTTTCCCTTGCCGCCCTTTTTTTCGAACTTGTCGAACACGCGGTTTTCACGGGCGGAAGACTTTTCTTTTTGCGGCGAAGCGTCGTCTACGCGGATGCGGCGGCCATTGATGGTAAATTCAGACAGGCCTTTGCGCACTACATTGATAAACCCGCTGTCGAGGTCGAAGTGCATGTAGGCGCGGTTCATATCGATGTGGCCTACAGCGCGGCTGGGGACGCCGAAACTGCGGGAGAGCAGTTTGAGGAAATCCTTTTTATTGACGCCATCCATTTCGCCTACATTGATGAAAAGACGCTGCATCTGGCCGTTACCACTGCCTTCCACTTTGGGGCGGTCGCCGCGGCGGTCGCCTTTCGGGTGAATGTTGATGTCGGGCGCGTTGCGGTAATACGCCAGGAATCGGTTGAACTCTACGCTGGCAAAGCGTTTGATCAGTTCTTCCTTGCTCAGGTCTTTGAGTTCCTCCTGGATGTGCGCCATAAATGGCTCGATCTCGTCGTAGTGTACTTCCTGCGATTTGATGCTGTCGATGATGTGGTACAATTGCTGTTCGCATACTTCCATGCCCGTAGGAATGCGCATGCGGGTGAATTGCGCTTTGGTTTTGCGCTCGATCAGGCGGATTTTTTCCTCATATTTCGGCGTAATGATGCTGATGGAAATACCCTGTTTGCCGGCGCGGCCGGTACGGCCCGAGCGGTGTGTGTACACCTCGGCTTCGTCGGGCAAGCCGTAGTTGATGACGTGTGAAATATTGCTCACATCGAGTCCGCGCGCTGCCACGTCGGTAGCGATCAGGAGTTGCAGGTTGTTTTCGCGGAATCGTTGCATCACGCGGTCGCGGTCGGCCTGGGCCAGGTCGCCGTGCAGGGCATCGGCATTGTAGCCGTCGCGGATCATCTGTTCGGCTACTTCCTGGGTTTCAACCTTGGTGCGGCAGAAAATGAGTCCGTAAATGCCCGGATTGGCATCGACCACCCGTTTCAGGGTAGCGAAACGATCGTCGGCACGGCACAGGTAAAACTGGTGCTGGATATTGGCATTGGTTTCATTGCGGTTGCCCGTGCTGAGTTCGCGCGGGTTGTCCATGTAATGTGCTGCAATGGCGCGCACTTCGCTGGGCATGGTAGCGGAAAACAGCCAGATTGACTCGCGCTCTTCGGCTGCGGCGAGGATGAAGTCGATGGCTTCCTTGAAACCCATATTAAGCATTTCATCGGCCTCGTCGAGCACTACGCGGTGTACGGTTTCGAGGCGCACAGCCTTGCGGGTCATGAGGTCCATCAGTCGGCCGGGGGTGGCTACGATGATTTGTGCGCCGGCTTTGATCTGTCGGATTTGTGTTTCGATGCTGGCGCCGCCATACACGGCTACTACTTTGTACTGGTGTGCAAACTGGGAGTAGTTCTCCAGGTCGCTGGCCACCTGTACGCAGAGTTCGCGCGTGGGGCACAGCACCAGGGCCTGAATACCGCGTTCCGTTGGATCGATGCGTTCCAGCAGCGGCAAGCCGAATGCGGCGGTTTTGCCGGTGCCTGTGTGAGCCAGAGCAATGAGGTCGGTATTGCCTTCGAGGGCGACCGGAATGACTAATTGTTGTACGGGAGTAGGGGTTTCAAAACCCAAGGCGGTAATGCCTTTCAAGAGGTCTTCAGAAAGACCCAGTTGTTGGAATGCGTTCATTCAAAAATGAATAAATCAGAAAAATGGTGAACGAGGGTATGGGCTGCCAGCACCCTCTGCTCTCCTTTTCCCACACATTCCGCCGGACGGGCGGTCAGAAAAACGAACATACGGAAGCCTTGTCCCTCTCTAAAACGCCGCAAAGGTACGAATTTTATACTGTAAAAAATGGGGAGGGGTGGAGATCGTGTGGAAAAGTCAGGATTTGGGAGAGGGGCGTGCGAGGTGGTGTTTTGTTTTTTTTGAGATTATTGCTGTGTTGTTTTGATCTTGTTTTAATTGTCGGAATTTGTATCTGTATAGTTCAATTTTTTTAAATTTATTCAAAATGGAAAAAATGTAAAATAATATTTGGTTAATGATGATGGAGGGGGGGATATTTATAAAACATCGGAAACAACGAACATGACGAAAATAACGAATACATCGAATACATAGCGCCCTGCGCTATGCTAATGGATACGCCCTTTCAGGGCTATTTTGTGGTTCAGGAATTTTTTTTTGGGCGGAGCGGTCAACTCTACGCACTCTCACCTCTCACCTCTCACCTCTCACCTCTCACCTCTCTCACTCTCTCACTCTCTCACCTCTCGCTTCTCACTCTCTCACCTCTCACTCTCTCACCTCTCACTCTCTCACCTCTCGCTTCTCACCTCTCACCTCTCACCTCTCACCTCTCTAGTTCCTCACATCCTCTCCCCAGCCCAGTTTCTGCCGGATGGTATTCAAAAATGTCACATCCTGCAATTGCACAAAACGGATCGGGAAATCGTTTTTCCGTACGGCAAGTTGGTGGTGGGCATTGATGAGTTCGAAACGGGAGTCGAGGGTACAGATAAAATTGTCGGCGCGGCCTTCAATTTCAAAGGAAATGACCGACTCATCGGAGAGCACGATGGGTCGCACATTGAGGTTGTGCGGCGCCACGGGCGTGAGCACGAAATTGCCGGAATCGGGAAAAATAACCGGCCCTCCGCAACTCAATGAATACCCTGTGCTGCCGGTAGGCGTAGCAATGATGATACCGTCGGCCCAATAGGAATTGAGGTAGTCGCCATTCAGAAAGGTATGAATGGTGATCATCGAAGACGTGTCGCGTTTGAGCAGGGTGCAGTCGTTGAGCGCAAAGGGTATTTCCCCAAACAATTCGGGGTGGCTTTCCAGATACAAGGTGCTGCGTTCTTCGATGATGTATTGGCCGCGTTTCAGTTTTTCGATGGAATCGCTGATGTGGGCTTTATCGATGGTAGCCAGAAAACCGAGCCGGCCGAGGTTGATACCCAGCATGGGCACGCCCGAATCGCGCACCAGCGTGACGGCATTGAGCATGGTGCCGTCGCCACCCAGCGTAATCACAAAATCGATGCGGTGTACGCGAAAAGAACGGTGGTCGTCAAAAGATGCATGCGGCCCCGACAAGCGTACTTTCGCCTCGATCAACTGTTGCAGGAAAGGCGTGTAGATGTACGTCGTGATTCCTTCACGGAACAACACGTCGAACACCTCCTGCACCTGGGGCAGGTCTTTTTGTTTGAGTTGTTTGCCAAAAACGACAACTTGCATAAGAGTCCTGAGTCCTGAGTCGTAAGTCCTAAGTCCGTAGAGTACACCGTATTGCGCTTGGCCTAAGTTATTAATAATAGTGTGAGTAACAAGGTGTACTCTACAGACTTAGGACTCAGGACTTGGGACTCAGGACTTAGTACGACTCAGGACTTATTTATATCTTGCGCCAAGAACGGCAATTAATTGCAATTTTCACCACGAAGGTATCCAATCATTCCAATGAATACACTTTCTCTTAAAGACGTCATTACACAGGAAAAGGAACAACTGCGGGTTCGCCGGCAGAAATTAGGCCTGGAACAAGGAACACCCGAACAGGAAAACTGGTTTGGTATTGCGCTTTCAGGTGGCGGTATTCGCTCGGCTACCATCAACCTGGGTTTCCTGAAAACCCTCAACAAGTTTGGAATCCTCAAACGGGCCGACTACCTGAGTACCGTATCCGGCGGCGGATATACCCATTCCTATATTCAGGGCACCCTGAAACAGGAAGGTGGGTACGAATGCCTGTTTACTGACGATCAGATTAATGCGATGCGCCAGCACGGGGAATACCTGATTCCCGGGCAGGGACTGTGGAAAAACTACAACACCTTTTTGCTGACGGTGGCTTTTCTTGTCAGTTGGGTCATGTCGCTCATCAGCCTGTTGATCGTGACGGGTATTGTGTATTATGCGTACCTGATTATCACGGGTTTGCTGGGAAAAAATCCGTTTCAAAGCCTGAATTTCTTTGCCCGACACGATGTGGGATTCTGGGGCATTTGCACGGTGGCTACCATTGTGTGCGTGCATTTTGTGGTGAATATCATCCTGAGTTTCAACCTGGGTGTTTCCAAAATATTCAACCGACTGGAAGCGCTGATCGTCACGGTGGCTATCATTTTGTATTGCTGGTTCCTGATCGTCCACTTTGGCGGCCGCGATGCGCAGTCGGGGCACACCTTGTTCGATTATGCCATCAATGCCGCTTTGCTGTTCATCATCGGGTATTTTACCAACCCGAATGCGCTGAGTTTTCACCGCTTTTACCGCAAGCAACTGGCCGACCTGTTTTTGAGGTTTTCGGGGAAATACAGCAATATTTCACTAAAAAACGTTTTTAACGCACAGTCGAATCAGGAAGTCGATTACCTCGCGCCTTATCCTATTATTAATACCTGCCTGAACCTGCTCAATCCGGCGGGCGACGATGTGTTTAAAGGCACCAAAACGAGTGATTACTTTTTGCTGAGTCCGCTGTTTTGCGGCTCCAAACTGGTAGGTTATGTGCCTACTGACCGCTATTGGGACTATCAGCGCATGACCTTGCCCGCGGCCGTAACGATCTCCGCTGCGGCTGTCAATCCCGGCATGGGCATGTATTCCAACAAGGCGCTCAGCGTAGCCATGACCTTGCTGAATGCGCGCCTCGGCTACTGGATTTCCAATCCGCGTATTCTGGTAAAAACCCGCGCTTTCCCCTGGTGGCCGGTATATTTTTTCCGGGAACTGCTGGGGCGTATCGGTTCCAACAACAAAATGATCAACATTTCGGATGGCGGCCACATCGAAAACCTGGGCGCGTACGAATTGCTGCGTCGCGGCTGCCGCTTAGTGGTGGCATTCGATGCCGGAGAAGATAAATTGTACACGTTTTTCGATCTGAACAACCTGATCATCCGCGTCCGCAACGAACTCGGCCTCGAAATTCGTTTTCGCGATAATGAGCAGCCGGAAGACCTGATCCGCCCGCGCCCCTCGCAGGTGTATTCAAAAAAACGCTTCGCCATTGCCGATATTTACCAATGGTGGGAAGACAACAAAACTGTAGACCCGAAAACCGGAAAGGAGATGAACTGTGTCATCAACTTTGCCGAACCGCGCAAAGTGGGTACTTTTATTTATGTGAAATCGTCGGTACTCGCTCCCACAGGCAAACCCGTGCTGTCAGAGCAGGAAGACCGCCTGAAATACGGCACCTATAAGTACAAGATTTACCACGCCGACTTTCCGCATGAGCCTACCAGCGACCAGTTTTTTGATGAAATTCAATGGGAAGCCTATTACCAGTTGGGGCAATATATTGGCGCTGATGTGCTGGGGGTTACCGACCTCGAATCGTACGAAGGCCATGAAGCGCCCAATATTACGGTAGAACAACTCATTAATTGGTTCGACAACCAGGAAAACCCGCTCGTGATGCCATTCAAGCCGCGTGGCGTGGCCGCTCCGGAAGTCGACTACAACCAGGGCCTCGAAAGTGTCGGCGGCGAAGAGGTTGTACAACCTACCGCACCACCAACAACGGTAACGCAGGAAGAGGTGAAATACCAGATGTAATTTGGTTATCGGTTATCGGTTATTAGTTATCAGGGGTGTTAAGGTAGTTATCCGTTATTGGTTATTAGTTATCAGGGGTGGTAAGGAGACCATCCGTACGCTTTTTTGGCTAATCGGTAAGGGATGCCAAACATTTGTACGGATGGTCTCCCTACCACCCCTGATAACTAATAACCGATAACGGATAACTAGTACGGATGGTCTCCCTACCACCCCTGATAACTAATAACCGATAACGGATAACCAATAACAGATAACTAATCTCGGTCTGCGCGCAGGTTCAGGAACAGTTTGAAGCCCAGGTTGCCCGACAATACCTTGGATTTGATGTGGTAGTTGGGGCTCAGAAACAGTTCGTAGTTTTTGAATACATCGCGAATAAAGAAATATCCGAACTCGCCGCCGATGGTGTAGTCGATCTGACCGGTTTCATCTAGCAAAGCCTTTTCGTCTTTGGAATAGAATGTGTACAACACCCCGGCCTTGGCAATGGCAGTAAAGGCATTTTGCTGGGTGCGTGCACATTTGTTGCCATTGGAGCGGTAAATGCCAGCGCCTGCTTCTACGAGCAAGAATGGGTTGATCTGGAACGACTCTGCCACATCTTCCGCATCAGGACTCAGGGAAAACGATGCGCCGCCACCAATACGCGCTACCGACCAGTGGGTACCTATATTGAATGCTGTACCCAGGTCAAAACCCATGCGTTGAGTGGGTTCTGTTACATCGGGCACTGAAAATGACATGTTGGGAATGTCGAGAAACAGACGCGGGCCATATTGAGCGTTGGCAACAATAGCCGCCAGCAGGCAGCCAAACAGGAGGAACGTTTTTTTCATGTGCATTTCGAATTTTATTGATGTTTCAGCAAAGATACTTTATGGAGGGTATTCGCTGTTTCGGAATAAAGCGGGTTGTACGGGTTTGGAACGAATACGTAGGGCGTTGCCCTACGCTATTGCATACGCCCTTTCAGGGCTTCTCCGTGGTGGTAATGAGTGACCTCTCTCACCTCTCACTCTCTCACCTCTCACCTCTCACCTCTCACCTCTCACCCTCTCACCTCTCACTTCTCTCACCTCTCACTCTCTCCAACAGCCATTCCTTTTCCGTTAAAATTTCTTCCTGTTCAATGCGCAATTGCATTTCTGCAACTGCCTGTAGGTCGCGGAAATTCAAACCCATCATCTGACGCGTATAATACACGATTTTGCTGTAGTTGGTACGGTGATAGCCAATAGCCGTGTGCCGACGGATAAAGGTAGACATACTGGTGAGGTGACTGTCGAGCAGGTCGTATTCATCCGTTTCAAAATAGATTTTCAGTTGCAGGGTTTTCGCAATCAGGTTGTTCAGCAGGTCTTTGTAGTCGGAGCGCTGGAGGTGCCGCAGCGCAGTAGGGTAGTCGTGGCGCATGTAGGCCACCCTGGCCAGGTTGAGGCTTGCAGTAACTTCTCTCCATTGTCGTTCGAGCAGCGATCGATAGTCGAGGATAAATTGTTCGGTCCAGTCCAGTTCGCCCACGCGGAGGGCAATGGCTACGATATTATTGAAAGCAAAACGGGAAAGATGCTGGTTTTCCAGCAGCAACTTGCGTTCAAGGGCGCTTTGGTATAGTTCGAGCGTGGTGCGAAGCCAGCCTTCCGCTGATTCATTAATTTTTTTGATCCCGAAATTGATAGCCAGCAGATAAAGCGTGCGCAATTCCTCGACCGGAAAGGACTCGGCATGTTCGAACAACATTGTTTTAAAGGAGTCGAAATGCGATACCGCCTGCGAATCGTTTAAAAAACGGTAGCAATGAAAATACAAACCAATCGCAGGAATATGCAATAGCCTGGCCGTTTCCACATATTGCAGCACGGCATCCAGCAAACCCATTTTGTAGTCGGCACGATATACTGCCTGGTGCGAACGTGCCAGGCAGGCCAGGCGCAGTTTGCGGGCTATAAAAGCCGTGTCGAGCAGGTCGGAGGTCGATTGCAGGTTGAGCGACTCCGTGCGCCGGGCCGCCGTATCGTATTGATACTGTTCCCATTCTATCAAATTAAGGTCGTGGTAATAATCGGCATGCCGCCAGGGGCGCCGCTCACGGCTTTGCCGTGCTTCACGCAGGGTAATACGGAAATGTTTGGGCAGGTTGCGCTTGCGGTACACGGCTGCCAGGCGAATTTTGGCGCGTTCTGTGTCGTCAAATTTTTCGCAATACATCCAGTACTTTTCCAGCAATGCCAGCAAAGCCGAATGTGTGAGCCGCGTGGAAACATCGGCTTTTCGCGTATTCGTAAGTGCTTGCTGCCCGGAGGAGTGCGTATGCACCCATGCATCGAAATATTCGCACAACTGTGGCCGGGTATTGAAAAAAGGCGAGCGCACAAATTTCCCGAATTCCCTGATTTCTACCACAGACAGGGTAGAAAGCGCCTCGTGCAACAGGTTTTTTTCAGCCATGTTGGAAATTGAAAATTACAAATATTTTTTAAATAATTGATAATCAATATATAAAAAATATTACACCATGATTTTAAAATACAAACTTAAAAATTTGTCCTTGTTCCAGTATACAAAACCCTGAACTTTTACATCGTCAAAGAATGCCCTGCGGTACATACCTTCGGGCAGGCTACCTCACCCGGATTTAAGAAACAAGTCACATGAAAAAAAAATTACGCATGTTTTCCGCTCGTTTTTATCTGTTGATATTCCTGTTTGTTTTTGCAACAGCCCGACAGGCACATGCACAGTGTTCGGCAAGCCTGCCTGTAAGTACGGTGGGCACCTGTAACAACGGGGATGTATCTGTGCCACTAACACTCACGGGCACAGCACCCTACACGGTTACTTATCAGATAAATGGTGTGCCATTACCACCGGTCAACTTGACGGGCCCTGTTTTTAGTTTGCTGATACCCAATGTGACACAAACCATGACGGTAAGCCTGGGTACGGTCATAGATGCTACCGGCTGTGAGACGCAGGGTACGGGTGTTACCATTGTACAAACATTTCAGTCGGTGAGTGCTGTTTCAAACATCACACATCCATCTTGTGCCACCGACAACGACGGCTCTGTTGAGGTCTTTCCTACTGCCGGCGCTGCTCCATTTGCCTACCAGTGGTCGACAGGTGTAAATACGGCTACAGCAACCGGGCTTACAGCCGGTACTTACACGGTGACAATAACGGATGCCACCGGCTGTACACGGGATTATAACTATATCCTTGATTATCAGGCGCCTGTATTCCAATTTGCCGTTACACCTTCGGCCTGTAACATGTCAAATGGCGCTATCAACCTTACTATGGGGCCGCTTGCCTTTGCCGTATGGTCGAATGGCGCTACCACGGAAGATATATCAGGGATAACGGCAGGACAATACACGGTTGTAGTGACAGAGTCTACGACTGGCTGCACGCGCATTCAAACCATCACAGTGCCGGAAAGCGCGCCAGCCATCCAGTCGGGCACCAATGGCCCAGCCAGTTGCGATGGGTCGCAATTGGGTATCCTGAGTGTCGGCGTTACGGGGGGCACTACTCCATACACGTATGTATGGTCGAACGGTGCTACAACGGCTGAAATTAATAACCTCAGCCCGGGGACTTATACCGTAACAGTAACGGATGCAGCAGGATGTACCAATACGTTTTGGGGGAATGTTACCAGTTTCAACAATGTCTCGATAACGGCTACCGTCGATCAGCCGACCTGCAATGACACTGATGGCAGTATTGACCTGCTGGTGACGGGCGGCACAGGCCCGTTTTCATACCAATGGTCGAACGGGGCTTCTACCGAAGATCTCGGCAATATAGGTACCGGCATCTATACCGTAACGGTTACCAGCGGCTCCGTGGGCTGTACGGCTACGCTGACTCGAACGCTTACGCCGTTTTCTATCACGTCTACGGCGAGTTTGGTGGGATGCCTCAACAATATCAGCCTGAATATCACAGGTGGGACGGCTCCATTTACCTATCAATGGGAAAATGGCGCCACTACGCCGACCTTGACCGGCGTTCCGGGGGGGGCCTATCCCGTTACCGTCACCGACGCGTCGGGATGTACGGCTACCTTTAATGCTGCGGGTATTATTCTGCCTCCCACATCTGCAACAATAACCGAACTGACCAACCCCTGCACAGGCGGCTTGAGTGCCCAAATGAGTGGTGTGCAGCCCAATAACACATCTTTCCTGTGGTCTACCGGCGAAACTACTCGCCTGATCTCTAATATTTCGGCAGGTACGTATTCTGTTACTACTACCTCCAATATCAGCGGTTGTACGGCCACGGCTACGGTTACAACGACGCAGGCATTGAGCAATTCATTGCTGACCCTGAATATCGCAACCGTGCCTATATCTTGTTCAGGCGCCGGCAACGGATCGCTCACTGCCCAGGTCACCGGCTTTAGTCCGCCCTTTACCTACCAATGGACATTGGGGGGTACTACGCCTACCATTTCGAACCTGCCGGCAGGTTTTTACACCGTGACCGTTACAGATGCGCAAGGTTGTTCAATAACCCGCACCCAAAGCCTGACGCAACCCACCCCCATCAACATCACAGGACAAGTGATCAACAACGGATGTAATGGAGGCGCCACCGGTACGATTTTGCTGACAACTACCGGCGGTGTTGCGCCGTATACCTTCGTTTGGAGCAATGGATCCACTTCTTCAACCCTTCAAGGCCTGACGGCAGGCACGTACACGGTAACTGTGACGGATGCAAATGGTTGTACCGGAACCTACACTTCCACTGTACAACAACCTGTCGCATTTACTGCAAGCATTCAGGTGCTATCCGAACAATGCGCCTTTGCTATTCTGACGGTAAATACCTCGGGCGGGCCTGCGCCTTTTGCATTCCAATGGATAGGCCCCAACGTATTTTCATCGACGCTTCAGAACCTGACCGTCACCGTTTCAGGTACTTACACCGTGGTGGCAACAAATTCCAATGGGTGTACGGCATCGGCTTCCTACACCATAGACCTGGCAAATGAAGGCAACTGCGGCTTTATCAGCGGCCGAGTGGTGCGTGATACCTCGAATAATTGTGTGGCCGATGCTCTAGAACCTGGCCTGAACAACTGGCTGGTGCGCGCCGAAAACGCCTCCGGCGTATATTACGGGGTGGCCAATATGCAAGGCGTGTACGTCATCGGTGTGCCGACAGGCGCCTATGATGTGGTGACTATTCAGCCTAATGCCTTGTGGGAAACGTGTTTGCCGGCGCCCTCTGTTTCAGTTGCCGCTCCGGGTGACACCATCCACGGCATCGACCTGCCAGTGAAAGTGATTCATACGTGCCCTTCGCTTTCGGTTTCGCTTGGTTCGGGCCTGCTGCGCCGCTGTAATACGGGTACCTATTATTTGAATTACTGCAATGAAGGCACCATCGAGGCTACAGATGCCTACATCCTGCTGACGCTCGATCCGTTCATGACGGTACAGTCGTCGACCCATCCATATAGCAATCTGGGTAATGGCATACTGCGTTTTGACATTGGTTTTCTCACACCTGGCCAATGCGGGTATTTCAGCGTAACGGTTGCCATCAGTTGCAATGCCCAATTGGGACAAACGCACTGCACCGAAGCGCATATCTACCCCGATGGCAACTGCATCCCACCCGATCAGGTATGGTCGGGCGCCAGCCTGCGCCTGACGAGCCGCTGCACACAGGATTCTGTACGATTTACGATCAAAAACGTGGGTACGGGCGATATGAGCACCGAATCCAGTTATATCGTGGTAGAAGACGCGGTTATGCTGATGATGGCGCCTTTCCAACTGGAAGCGGGCGACTCGGCCCTGGTAGCGTTGCCTGCCAATGGCAGCACCTGGCGCGTGGAGGTAGCACAGGAACCCCTGCACCCGGGACTGTCGGCGCCGGCCCTGTCGGTTGAAGGTTGTTCCAATAATGCGGCGTTTACCACGGGCTTTGTGACACAATTTCCCAGCGACGAGCAGGACCCCTGGATCGACATCGACTGCCGCCAGAACGTAGGCTCCTGGGATCCTAACGACAAGCAAGGTTTCCCGCTGGGTTACGGGCAGGAACACTATGTCCGCCCCGGTACCGAACTGGAGTACATGATTCGGTTCCAGAATACAGGTACGGATACCGCCTTCACGGTTCGAATTGCCGATACCCTGTCGACGTGGCTCGATGTAGCTACCATTCGGCCGGGCGCGAGCAGCCACCCGTATCAGTTCAACCTGAGCGGGCCTGGTTATGCAGAATTTCTGTTTGAAAATATCATGCTGCCCGACAGCAATGTAAACCAGGCGGGTTCCAACGGTTTTGTAAAATTCAACATTTACCCGAAAGCCGATGCGCCGCTGGAAACGCTGATTGAAAATACAGCCCATATCTACTTCGATTTCAATGAGGCTGTCGTGACCAATACCACCCGCCACCGCCTGGGTGAAAACTTCGTCACAGTAGGGCTCTGGCAGCCTGAACGCCCCCAATATGAAGTGTTGGTGTCGCCCAATCCGATGACGGAAACGGCTCGACTCGAAGTTAAAGGCCTGGAATCCAGTGCGCCGATACACCTGCAAGTGATGAATTTACAGGGATTAATCGTAGCAGAAGAAACTGCCCCCGGCCCGGTATTGACACTGCGCAAAGCAGGTTTGCCGGCTGGCATGTACCTGTTCAAACTCGATCAGAAAGGCAGGTTGATTGGTAGCGGGAAACTGGTAGTGAAACAATAGTTGACAGCATAACCGGTAATACAGACACACCCGAATGGCGCACTTTCCCCCACAGCCAGGGTGTGCCTGTTTGCCGGAAATCCTACAATCAGGGTTTGTATTTTAAAATCTGATTTATGCATAAAGTTCTACTTTCCAAATATATAAGAAGCATCCAAATCACGGGCTTATTGCTGATCTTCACAGCCGCTCGCTTGTGGTCGCAATGCTCGGCAGGTATCCCATCCGGCGAGCAATTTGTTTGCCCGGGCGCTTCGGCAAGTATTCCGGTTACATTTACGGGCACTGCCCCGTACACCTTTTCCTTTTCGCTGAACGGGGTGTCTGGCGCTCCGATTACTACTTCGGAAACGACGTATAACCTGATATTGGATGATTTTTTCCAATCCTCCGTCGTATTGCTGAACAATATGACAGACGCCACCGGCTGCCAGGGCGCTGTTTCCGGGGCGCTTACTATACAGGTGTATACGCCGCTTGTCATAGAAACACAAGTAGTAAACACCTCTTGTACAGGCCCGGCCAATACAGGTTCGATACAACTGGATGTAACAGGAGGTACGCCTCCATACCTCTACGCCTGGTCGGGAGGCGCGTCTGCCAGTCCGATCATTTCAGGGCTTACTGCGGGCACCTACTCGGTAACGGTGGTCGACGCAAACGGATGTTCCGCCACCACTTCCGCCGCTGTGTTGCCACAAATACCGCAGGTGGTAAGTATGCAGGTAACGCCTGTAGATTGTATCGTGGCAAATTCCGGGGCTATCGACCTGACCGTTTCTGAACCTTGTTTATTTCACTGGAGCAACAACGTCAACACAGAAGACCTGACAGGCATAACCGCTGGTTTGTACCGGGTAACGATCACCAGCATCGCCAGTGGGTGTACAAATCTGGCATCGACCCAGGTGAGTGGGAATTCTTCCATGGTACTGACGGCTACCACGCCGCCCGTGGCCTGTACAGGCGCTACCTATTCCAGTATCGACCTGAGTGTATCAGGCGGTACACCTCTCTACTCCTACGAATGGTCGAATGGCTCCACTACCCAGGACTTGACCAATGTCGGTAGTGGCATCTACACCGTCACCGTGACGGATGCAACAGGTTGCTCAAAAACGACCTCCATCACAGTGACTATACCCACCATCATCGTTGTAGTACCCACCATTTTTTCCAGTTCCTGCAACAACAGTGATGGCAGCATCTATCTTTCTATTTCAGGTGGAGTTCCGCCTTACCAGACCGTCTGGTCGAATGGCACTACTGCCGAAGACCTGGTCAATGTAAGTGCAGGCGTTTACACCGTTACCGTGACGGATGCCAATGGTTGCAGCACTGTCAGGACGCGTAGCGTGGGCGATTTTGCCCTCACTATCGGTTACACGCCTTTCAATTGCCTGACCAACCTGAGCGCCAACGCTTCAGGCGGCACACCGGAATACACCTATTCCTGGTCGAACGGCGCATCATCGCAAAGTTTGACGGGCCTGGCAAGTGGTACGTTTACCGTCACTGTCACCGATGCCCAGGGATGCAGGGCAATGGCACAGCAAACGGTGAATCCCCTGTCGCCCGTTTCGGCGTACATCAACATCTATGGTACTGCTCCCTGTGAAGGAGGGCTTACGGGGCATATCATCAATGGCGGCCCGTCCGGAGCGGATTATTTGTGGTCGACGGGCACTACGTCCCAGTTTTTATCCAATATTCCGGCTGGCACCTACACCGTAACGGTCACCGCCAGTTCAAGTTGTACGGCCAGTGCCACCATCACGATCAATCAACCCATGACGAATAGCGGCCTGAGCGTTCAGGGCGGCGCTACACCCATTGCGTGTTATGGTGGCACATCATCTATCAATCTTTCCGTAAACGGGAATGTTCCGCCGTTTAGTTATGCCTGGTCGAACGGTTCGAACCTGGAAGACCAGAATAACCTGCCCGCAGGTACCTACACCGTCACCGTTACGGATGCCAACGGATGCACTCAGTCCAGGACATTCAACATCACCCAACCGCCTCCTATTGCCGCTTCCTGGAATGTGAATGATGCCTCCTGTAATGGAGCGAATGGCAGTATTACGCTTAGTATAAATGGCGGTACCCCTTACCCAAATTTTACCTACACCTACTTGTGGTCGACCGGTGCGACAACCAAAAACCTGCAAAATGTACCTGAAGGAACCTATCGGGTGACGGTATCGGATGCTAATGCATGCACCTACACATCACCGGACATCATTGTAGCATCGCCGTTTTTTACCGTTTCCATCGAACCGCTTTCCATAGAATGCAACAGCGCTGTTTTGTCGGCAGATATTTTGGGTGGCACCCCTCCTTATTCGCTGGGCTGGTGGGGCCCCGGGGTTCCAACTATTGAACAAAATACGAGTATCAACATCTCACAATCCGGTTTGTTTCTTGTTTCGGCAGTCGATGCCAACGGCTGTGAAGCCGAAGCCGCACTGGAAGTGACCCTCGGTAACCAGGGCAATTGCGGCTACCTGAGCGGCCATATCCTGTACGATCTGGTAGAAAATTGCCTCGAAGATGCTGCCGAACCTGGTTTGTCGGGCTGGCTGGTGCGGGCTGAAAATGCGACCGACACCATTTACGGAGTAACCAACGCTACGGGGCAATACACGATCAATGCCCCGGCCGGCACATATGCCATTCAAGCACTGCCGCCCAACGGGCTTTGGGAGGTTTGCGCACCAGCGCCATCCGTCACGGTTGACACGCCAGTGGATACAGTACAAGTAGCCGTTATACCTGCAAAAGCCCTGTATCAGTGCCCTTCTTTATCGGTAAATATCGGCGTCAATCAACTGCGCCGTTGTTTCAGCAACAACTACTACCAGGTGCAATACTGCAACCAGGGTACCGTAGCGGCAGCAGATGCCTACATATTGATCACACTCGATCCTTTCCTTACCCCGGTGTCGTCCAGTGTGCCCTATACCGATTTTGGCAATGGTATGTTGCGATTTGATGTGGGAGATGTAGAGATCGGCGCATGCGGCAATTTTTCACTGCGTGTATCTGTAAGTTGTAATGCAGAACCGGGCCAAGCCCACTGCACGGAAGCGCATATTTATCCCGATGCCAACTGCATCCCTTCTGATCCGGAATGGTCGGGCGCCAGCCTGCGTATCAGCAGCCAGTGTACGCAGGATTCGGTGCGGTTTACTATTGAAAATATTGGTGTGGGCGATATGCTGGAAAGTGCCGACTACATTGTGGTGGAAGATGCCGTCATGCTGTTGACAGCGCCGTTCCAACTGGGCATGGGTATGTCGACCCAGTTGGCCGTCCCAGCCAATGGCAGCACCTGGCGTATGGAAGTGCCGCAGGTGCCATTTCACCCGGGCCTGTCCATGCCATCCATTTCCGTGGAAGGTTGTTCGGCCGTACCGGTGTTCTCTACCGGATATGTGTCGCAATTCCCTACCGACGATGCTGACCCCTGGATCGACATCGACTGTACGGAAAATACAGGCTCCTACGACCCCAATGACAAACAGGGTTTCCCCTTCGGCTACGGCCCCGAACACTACATCCGCCCGGGTACCGAACTGGAGTACATGATCCGCTTCCAGAATACGGGCACCGATACGGCCTTCACCGTACGTATTGTCGATACGCTGTCGACCTGGCTCGATCCGGCTACGATCCGTCCGGGTGTGAGCAGCCACTCGTATCAATTTAACCTGACCGGCCCTGGCATTGTGGAGTTTTTATATGAAAATATCCTGCTGCCCGACAGCAATGTCAACCAGGTTGCTTCCAACGGTTTTGTCAAATTCAGCATTTACCCGAAAGCCTCGGCGCCGCTGGAAACGCTGATCGAAAACAACGCGGCTATTTACTTTGATTTCAATGAGCCGGTGATGACCAACACTACCCGGCATCGACTGGGCGAGAACTTCCTGCTTACCGTACATACCTGGCAGCCCCAACGCCCGAAATACCAGGTACTCGTGTCGCCCAATCCGATGGCAGAAACGGCCACGCTGGAGGTGGAAGGCCTGCTAAATGACGCTCCTTTGCATTTGCAAGTATTTGATTTGCAAGGAAATATTGTGATAGACAAGGTGTCGAACAGCCCTGTATTTACCCTCCGGAAAACCGGATTGTCGGCTGGCATGTACCTGTTCAAAATAGATCAACAGGGCGCTCTGGTTGGCAACGGAAAGTTGCTGGTGAAAGATTAAAAACCAAGAACAGTTTTGTAAAATAAGCATTGTTAGAGCCGCTCGCCGGAAGGTGAGCGGCTTTTTTTTATTCTCCTCGCCTTACATTTGTAGATCAACCAATTCAAAACCAGCGCAGCATGGCCAAAAAAATGAAAACACCTGGCGTTTACATCCTCGAAAAAAACACATTCCCCAACAGCATAGTACCAGTAAATACATCGGTGCCGGCTTTCGTTGGCTATACCCAAACCGCTATAAAAGACGGGCAAAACGTAACCAATACGCCTGTTCGAGTTACTTCTTTGGCCGAATTTCAGGCTGTTTTCGGCGGCGCACCTGCTGCGGGCAGTCGGTTTTTTCTGTATCAGAGCATGGTCATGTATTTTGACAATGGCGGAATCGGCTGTTACATCGTCTCCATTGGAACTTACAGCGCCACCCCCGCTGCCAGCGACTTTTTTAACAAATCGGCGGCCGGCGATACCCGCACCTCTAAACCCCGAGGCCTGGATGCGCTGGAAAATGAGATGGAGCCGACTTTGCTCGTAGCGCCAGATGCCGTATTGCTCGGTGCTGCCGATTGTTTTCAGGTGCAGCGCCTGATGCTGGCGCAATGCGCTCGTTTGCAAAACCGCTTTGCCATACTCGACATTCATGACGGGTTTCTCGCAAGAACCAACGATACCAGTGATGTGATCCTGGCGTTTCGTGCTGCCATGAACGCCCCCGATCAACTGAAATGGGGCGCGGCTTATTACCCCTGGCTGCAAGTGAGCCCCGATGCCGGACTGCCCTCCAACAGGCTGCCGCCCTCCGGGGCCATTGCCGGTATTTATTGTTATGTGGATCAAAACAGTGGTGTTTCCAAGGCGCCTGCCAATGTATCGGTACAAGGCGCTACCGGCCTTACCGTATCGATTAATGACAATCAACAAGAAGACCTGAATGTGCCGATCGACGGGAAAGCCGTCAATGCGCTTCGTTTTTTTACCGGGAAAGGCATACTGGTTTGGGGCGCCCGTACGCTCGATGGCAACAGCAACGATTGGCGCTATATTTCTGTGCGGCGCACCATCATTTATATAGAACAATCCATCAAAAACGCTTTGCAGCCATACGTCTTTATGCCCAATACCCAGCAGACCTGGACAAGCGCCGTTTCGATGGTCAGCAATTTTTTGCAAACTTTTTGGAATCAGGGCGGCCTCACGGGCGGCAATCCGCAGGATGCCTTTTCCGTACAGGCAGGCCTCGGCTCTACCATGACGCCGGTGGATATTCAGGAAGGAAATATGATCGTGCAAGTTATGGTAGCGACGATACGCCCGGCAGAGTTTATCGTGTTGACATTCAAACAGAAGATGGAGGGCGTGTAGACCTAAATAAACAGGTGTCCAATCCCTCCTTTTTCTTTTCTTTGCCACTCTCGTCCAACCTAGACCGCCGCACACATGCGCAAAATCGTTACGAACCTCACCACCTGGGTGTTGCTTGCCATTGTGGCGGGTATCCTGCTGGGGCATTTTGCGCCTGAAACGGCCGTTCGGATGGAGCCGCTGGGCAAATACTTCATCAATGTTGTCAAGGTATTTATCAACCCACTGATTTTCCTGACCATTACCCTGGGCATTTCCGGTATGGGCGACCTGCGAAAAGTAGGTGCCGTGGGCGGTAAAGCGTTGATTTACTTTGAAATAGTGACCACGCTGGCACTGCTCATCGGCATTGTGGTGGCGCATTTCATACAACCGGGATACGGCGTACAGGCCCAAACAGCGGGTGTCGACATCAGCAAATACACCAAAAGCGCCGCCAATTTTACGTGGTGGAATTTCCTGCGCGAAAACCTGACCTTGCAGGTGCTGGGGTTCTCCATTTTGCTGGGCATCGGCCTCAACCGCTTTTCGGGCAAGGAGCGCATTATACGCCTGTTGGCCCGTATATCGAAATACGTGTTCAAAGCATTGCACGGCGTGATGCTGTTGGCGCCCATCGGCGCATTCGGAGGCATGGCGTTTACCATCGGGAAATACGGTGTACAAACCCTGTTGCCGCTCGCCAAACTGATGGTTTCGGTGTATAGCACCATGACGATCTTTATTTTCGGCGTGCTCATGTTGATTCTCCGGCGTTACCGGGTAAACATTTTCCGATACCTGAATTTTATCAAAGAAGAACTCCTGATCGTGCTGGGCACCTCTTCCAGCGAAGCAGCCTTGCCGGCATTGATGGAAAAACTGGAGCAAATGGGCTGCCCCAAACCCGTGGTGGGGCTGGTGATCCCGGCCGGTTATTCGTTCAACCTCGATGGCACGACCATTTACCTATCGATGGCTACTATTTTTCTGGCGCAAGTGTACGGCATCGACCTGACAGTGGGCCAGGTGCTTACCATTATCGGTGTGCTGATGGTCACTTCCAAAGGCGCGGCAGGGGTCACGGGCAGCGGGTTCGTTGTGCTGGCATCCACTTTGTCGGCAGTGCAGGTGATCCCCATTGAAGGGCTGGCGCTACTGTTGGGCGTCGACCGATTTATGTCGGAGGCGCGCGCCATCACCAATTTTATTGGAAACGGGGTGGCTACCATTTTTCTGGCCAACCTGGAAGGCGAATTCGACCGGGATAAAATGGAGGAGGCGTTTTCTACGGAGGTGTATGAGTATGAAATGTAACACGGATTGCACGGAGGTTGACGGATTTTCACGGATAGAGGCAACACGGATTGCGCGGAGGGAACGGATTTTCGCGGATAAAGGCAACACGGATTGCGCGGAAAAGTACGGATATACACGGATTGGATTCCGGAAGAGTGGAGATTTTTCAACTTTGCCATCCAATCCGTGTAGATCCGTCAACCTCCGTGCAATCCGTGTTGCAGCCGCAACAAATACTCCCCATACCCGCTTTTCAGGTACTTGTGCCCCAGGCGTTCCAGTTGTTCGTCGTTGATGAAGCCCATTTCCCAGGCGATTTCCTCGATACATCCGATTTTTAGCCCCTGCCGGTCTTCGATGGTTTCGATAAACTGGCTGGCCTGCATCAGGCTTTTGTGCGTACCCGTATCGAGCCAGGCATAGCCACGGCCCATGACGCGCACTTGCAGGCGGCCTTGTGAAAGGTAAATTTTGTTGACATCGGTGATTTCGTATTCTCCCCGGGCGCTGGGTTTCAGGTCGCGGGCAATGTCGATAATACTGTTGTCGTAGAAATAAATGCCCGGCACCGCAAAGTGGCTTTTCGGCTTCGCAGGTTTTTCTTCGATGCTCAGCGCTTTGAAATGCTGATCGAATTCTACCACGCCATAGCGCTCCGGATCGGCCACCTGATAGGCAAAAATGATACCTCCTTCGGGCTCGATGCAGGAGCGTAGCATTTCGCCCAGTCCGGCGCCATAAAAAATATTATCGCCCAGAATGAGCGACGCCGAATCCGAACCCACAAAAGGCGCACCCAGCACGAATGCCTGCGCCAGGCCGTTCGGTTCATGTTGTGCCACATAGGAGAAGTTCATGCCGAGTTCGTGGCCGTCGCCAAACAGTTGCTGGAATTTTGGCAAATCCTGCGGCGTAGAAATAATCAGGATATCACGAATACCCGCCAGCATCAGCGTCGACAGTGGGTAATAAATCATCGGCTTGTCATAAACCGGCATCAATTGTTTGCTCACGGCCAACGTGAGCGGATAAAGTCGGGTGCCAAGCCCGCCGGCGAGGATAATTCCTTTCATAATCTGGATATGTTCGGTTTGGAAGCGCAAAAAAAGTGCCCTTTTCCCGGATCGTCTATTCTTTTTTGAAAAAAGGGATAATTTTGGAGGCAGGAACGAACAAATTCTTCTTGCATCAAACAATTTTCCCATGCCATTGACAACTGACGACTTTACAAGCGCCGCCGCGCCTGTACTCGAAAAACTCCGCGCCCGATTCGGCAAAAACCTCCCGCAAGTATCCGATATCCGCGATGCACAAGGCCACCAGTACGTCAACCTCGTGCAGGAGGGCGGGGGCGTGCTGGGCGTTGCTTTGCTTGGCTACGTATATGTGCTGGAAGAAATGGGCATCCGATTTATGAAAATGGCGGGCACCAGCGCCGGCGCCATCAATACCATGCTGATGACCTGCGTGGGCACAAAAGAAGAACCCAAAGCGCTGAAAGTCCTCGAACACGTCAACAAAAAACCTTTGTTCGATTTTGTCGATGGTAACTCCACGGCCCGGGCGCTAGTGCGCCGGCTGATTACCTCCAAAAGTTATTTCAGCCGACTGTTCAAACTGATTATCGCATCGCTGATTGCATTTGTAGTAGCCGTGCCAACCCTCGCATTTTCTTTTGGCAAGGGCGCCTACGACTGGCTGCTATGGCTGTCGCTGGCTGTGGTGGCGCTCTCAGGCGGTTTTTTGTTGTACCTGGTGGTCTGGATGCTGGTCAATCGGAAAAAATTCTACCGATCCGAATTTGGTATTAACCCCGGTCGCAATTTTGAAGACTGGATCAGCAGCATTTTGCAGCAATACGGTATTTGGAACCTCAACGACTTGCGCACACACATCGCCAAGGTGCCGGATGGCGGATTCCAACTCATGCGCAAGGAAGAAAGCGAAGACCTGTCCGACCTCAATCAGCCCGTGCTGGAAGATTTTCTTAGCATCGTCACTTCAGATCTCACCAACCGCATGAAAGTGGAATTTCCGCGCATGTGGCAACTCTACTGGCACGACCCAGAGCAGGTAAATCCGGCGTTTTTCGTGCGCGCTTCAATGGCCGTGCCTTTCTTTTTCCGGCCTTTTGTAGTGCGCGATATTGCGCCTGATCGGGTGTTGCCAGCCTGGGGGCAGTTTCTGGGTATTGAAGACATGGCGCGTATTCCGGCTACCACCCATTTCGTCGATGGTGGACTGCTGTCCAATTTCCCGATCAATGTGTTTTTCAACCCCAAAGTAGCGGTACCGCGCCTGCCTACATTCGGCATCATGTTGAGTAGTGGAGAAAATACGGCAACTGCCGTGGAATACAAAACCCTAGGCAGTTTTGCCAGCGCCATGCTCAGTACCCTGCGCGCCCACTACGACAAGGAATTTTTGCTGAAAAATGCCGATTTCAACCGCACCATCGGCCGCATCGATGTGGGTGGAATCAACTGGCTGAATTTTAATATTTCCGATCCGGAAAAACTGGAATTGTTCCGGCGGGGCGCCGAAGCGGCGGCTCGATTTTTCATGGGACCCGACCCGAAAGCAGGCGAAGAAGGCCTGGAAAGCACGGGCGGCTTCAATTGGGACTACTACAAGGTGCAGCGGGCGGAATTGAAGCGCATGATGGATTAGTTATCTGTTATCAGTTATTAGGGGTGGTAAGGAGATTGAATCAGGATTTTAAGGATTGAAAGGATTAGAAGGATTCCCAACGGGATGTCGAAATTAGAGGAATTGCAGTGTACAGATGTCTTATTTAGGTTAATTGAAATAATTTTGACATCCTGTTGGGAATCCTTCTAATCCTTTCAATCCTTAAAATCCTGATTCAATCTCCTTACCACCCCTAATAACTGATAACAGATAACTGATAACCAACTCAGAGAACCTTCAGCAACTCTTCCTCCAGGTTCATCCTGGGGTTGATGGCTACAATTTTACCGTCTTTTCCGATGAGGAACGTTTTTGGGATGGCGCGTACGCCGTAGGTAGCGGCCGGAGCGCTGTCCCACCATTTCAGGTCGCTCACGTGGTTATCCCAAATGAGGCCGTCCTGTTTGATGGCTTGTATCCATTTTTCCTTGCCATCGGGGCGGTCGAGCGATACGCTGAACACGTCGAAACCTTTGCTTTTGTATTTGTTGTAGGTTTCCACTACGTGCGGGTTGGCCTTGCGGCAGGGGCCGCACCAGGAAGCCCAAAAATCAAGCAGCACCACCTTGCCTTTCAGCGAAGAGAGCGAGTGCACCTTGCCGTCGGGGCCTGGCAGGCTGATGTCGGGGGCGGGCATGCCTACCTGAATAACCTCGTCGGCGTATTGCTGGGCCGACTGTTTTTCGATGTCCGACACCATTTTGCTAAAATCCCGGGCATATTTGGTGTCTGGCATGGCCGTGTTCAGGTTGGCGGCGGCCGTACGGAAATCGTCCATGAAAGCCCCGGCATTCTGGCCGAGTACCTGCGTGGTCAGGAATGCTTTCATGAGCGGATTGCAGCCTTTATTGACCACCATTCGGGCTTCGTCCACACTTTTTACCTGATTTTTCAGCAAACCGCCGATAATATCAGCATAGCAGGTAAAGGTGGGCGAACCAGTCACTTGTACATCCATGCGATCGATGGTTTTCAGATCGCCTTTAATATCGACCGTGTTTTCGGTACCGTCGAGGATGAAAAACATCTTTTTGGCGCCGATGGTCAGGCGGTACAAGCCTGCTTCGAAGGGCTTTTCCAGTTTGATGTCAAAATTGCCCGATGCATCGCAGGTAGAGCGGTTCAATGCCACACTGGAGCGGTCGAAATGTGCTTGTTCGAGCAGCACCTGCAGGTTGGAGGCGCCCTGAATAGCACCTTTGATGGAATGGCTGCCTTGTCCATTGCAGGCATGAAGAATGGCCAAGGCTGGCAGGAGCAGCAGAATGAATGATGATATTTTTTTCATAAAAAATTGTTTTTTAACGTCGGCAGCGTTCCAACGTCGGCCGCGCTTCAAGCGCGGCCGACGTTAAATACCTTAATTCATTATTTCAGTTAAAACACTGGAATACGTCCGTTTCCACTCGTCCGTATTACCCCAGTTTTCGCCGTCTAAGTTGATCGAGTTTCCTTTCACAACACCCAGCGTTTCAAACGGCGCGTTTTCCGCCTGCAAAAAACGTTCAAATTCGGCAACTTGTTCTGTCCGCACCGAGACGATTACCCGACTTTGCGCTTCGCCGAACAGCCAGGCGTCTTTGCGTACGGTTGAGTTGGAGCGCACCTCGAAGCCTAGTCCGTCGGGCATGGCGCTTTCAAGCAGCGCTGCAAACACACCGCCGTCGGAAATGTCATGCGCCGATTGCAGGAGTTGCAGGCCGATGGCTTTTTTCACCACCTGCTGGATGAAATATTCCTCCTCCAGGTCGAAATGCGGGCAAGTGCTGAACTCCACTTGCAGCACCGTGCGCAGGTATTCGCTGCTGCCGAGGTCGTTGCGGCTCGTGCCGATCAGGTAAATGTGGTCGCCTTCCTGTTTGAAATTCAGCGTCATCATCTGCGAATGGTCGTCGAGCAGCCCCAACATCCCGATGGTCGGGGTAGGGTACACCGGAATAACTTCGCCATTGCGTGTGTACTGGTTGTAAAAACTCACATTGCCGCCCGTCACCGGCGTATCAAATTTGCGGCAGGCGGCGCCCATGCCCCGGATGGCTTCGGCAAACTGGTAGTACACTTCCGGGTTGTAGGGATTGCCGAAATTGAGGCAGTTGGTGATGGCTACAGGTTCGCCGCCTGCGCATACGATGTTGCGGGCGGCCTCGGCTACGGCGATCATGGCGCCGCGATACGGATCGGCGTACACATAGGCCGCGTTGCAGTCGGTTGTGAGCGCCAGGGCTTTTTCCGTGCCTTTTACATACACCACAGCAGCGTCGCTGGGGCGGTTGGTGGTCATGGTGCCGGTGCGCACCATGCTGTCGTATTGGCGGGTGATCCAGTTTTTGGAGGCCAGGTTCGGCGATTGCCAGAGTTTTTGCGCGGCTTCGCGGTAATTGGCAGGCTGGGCTATCTGATCGGGGTTGAACGCGCGGACGTGCTGGAGGTACGCCGGTTCTTTCTGTTCGCGCACGTACACCGGTGCACTGCCGCCCAGTACCAACGTTTCGGCGGGCGCTGTGGCTACAAGTTCGCCTTCGTAAAAGTATTCCAGCAGACCGCCTTCGGTGGTAACGCCGATTTCGGCGCAGGGCAGATCCCATTTGTCGAAAACTGCCAGGATTTCCGATTCGCGGCCCGGCTTGCACACGATGAGCATACGCTCCTGGCTTTCGGAAAGCAGGATTTCCCAGGCTTTCATGTGGGCTTGGCGTGTGGGCACTTTCGACAGGTCGATGCGCATGCCACAGCCTGCTTTGGCGCTCATTTCCGAGGTAGAGCAGGTGATACCAGCCGCGCCCATGTCCTGCATACCCACGATGGCGCCGGTTTGTATGGCTTCAAGGCTGGCTTCGAGCAGGAGTTTCTCCTGAAACGGGTCGCCCACCTGCACCGCAGGCAGGTCTTCATGCGAATCTTCGGAAAGGTCGGCGCTGGCGAAGGTGGCGCCGTGGATACCGTCTTTTCCTGTAGACGAACCGACGATAAACACCGGGTTGCCTGGGCCGCCAGCAGTGGCGCTTACCGTTTCACCCGCTTTTACGATCCCGGCCGACATGGCATTCACGAGAATATCGTGGTTGTAGCAAGGCATGAAATACACTTCCCCGCCGACGGTAGGCACACCGAAGCAGTTGCCGTAGTCGCCGATGCCTTTCACCACGCCTGCAATGAGGCGTTTCATGCGCGGCGTATCGGGCGTTCCAAAGCGCAGGGAGTTGAGTGCCGCAATGGGTCGTGCACCCATCGTAAAAATATCGCGGTGGATGCCGCCCACGCCCGTTGCTGCGCCTTGATATGGCTCGATGGCCGAGGGGTGGTTGTGGCTTTCAATTTTGAATGCGCAGCCCAATCCGCCGCCGATGTCGACCAGTCCGGCATTTTCCTCGCCGGCGCCTACCAGGAGGCGTTTGCCGTCGCGGGGCAGTGTTTTGAGTTGCAGGATGGAATTTTTGTAGGAACAGTGTTCGCTCCACATGACCGAGTAGATACTCAGTTCGGTGAAATTGGGCACGCGGCCCAGGATTTCCTTGATTTTTTCAAATTCATCGGGTGTAATACCGAGGTTTTTGGCTGTTTCGACCGTAGGTAGTGCTTCCACTGTTTTCAGAAAAATTGAACCGGGTGACAAGAAGCCGCAAAGGTAGGAAGCCTGAGGCATAAAAAAACCCCCGACAGAGGCCTGCCGAGGGTTTCGCATAAATATATGTAACGGAAGTCCGTGCCGATTAGGCGAGGCGGACGTTTACTGCATTCATGCCTTTTTTACCGCGGGCAGTTTCGAATGTGACCGTGTCACCTTCGCGGATTTCATCAACGAGGCCAGTGGCGTGTACGAAGATTTCTTCCTTGGTCGAGCTGTCAACGATGAAGCCAAAACCTTTGGTAGTGTTAAAGAATTTTACTGTTCCGGTGTTCATTTAAAAAAAAATTGAAATAAAAAAATGGGCCTTGCAGCCCGAGAACTAATACAAATGTACGGGTTTTTGAACAGAAAATTGTGTTGTAATTATTCTCTTGTATAGATGACAACTATTTCAGTTTGTTTATCGTTATCCTACGCTCACCCTTCCAGGCCTGTTTTTTGTCTATTTTGACGGATTTGGCAGGCTAAAATCGTACTTTTGCGGTCTTTAATCCATCTGACACCATTTCATTCTTTCTGCTTAAATTTTTTCCATTCAAATTTCAATTTTAACATGGTTTTGAAAAAATGTGTTGTGGCGGCTGCTCTGTGCCTGCCATTGATTACCGTTTCAGCGCAGACCAAAGCGCCAGAAAACTGGTTCACACTTGATGCCACCAAAGATAAAGTTCAAGGCACCGGCGCCGATGAAGCGCTCCGCCGCCTGAAAGAAAAAGGTAAAAAAGGCCAGACGGTCATCGTTGCCGTACTCGACTCCGGTGTGGAAGTCGACCACGAAGACCTGAAAGACATTATCTGGACCAACCCCGGCGAAATCGCCGGCAACGGTATCGATGACGACAAAAACGGGTATATCGACGATGTGCATGGCTGGAACTTCCTCAGCGGCAAAGGCGGTAATATCGACAATGAAACCCTCGAACTGACCCGCGAATACGTGCGCCTGAGCAAACGTTTCAAAGGTACCGATCCGAAGAATCTGTACGGCGAAGCCAAAAAAGAGTACGAATACTACGAGTCGGTAAAAGCCGACTTCGAATCGCAACGCAAAGACGCGCAGTCGGGCATGGAAAATGCCACCAAACAACTGAAGCCGATCGAAGATGCTTTTGACAAGGTGGAAAAAGCCACTGGCATCAAAGACATCACGGCCGAACAACTGGCGAAAGTGGATGCAGGCAGCGACGCCGACCTGAAAAAATCCATCCAGATCCTGCAGGCTGTAATGGCTCAGGGTATTGCCACACGCAAAGACCTGGAAGAGGCAAAAACCGAAGCCGGTAAATACTTCTACGACCAACTCAACTACAACCTCAACCCGGAATTCGATCCGCGCGCTTCCGTGGTGGGCGACGACCCGAATGACCTGACCAACCGCTACTACGGCACCAATGACTACGAAGGCCCCGACGCTTTCCACGGCACCCACGTATCGGGCATCATCGCTGCCAACCGCAATAACAACATCGGTATCCGCGGCGTAGCCGATAACGTACGCATCATGACTGTCCGCTGCGTGCCTAATGGCGATGAACGCGACAAAGACGTGGCCAATGCCATCTACTACGCAGTAGACAATGGCGCCAGCGTCATCAATATGTCGTTCGGTAAAAGTTACAGCCCGCAAAAATGGTACGTCGACCAGGCTATGAAATACGCTGCCGACCACGACGTACTGCTCGTACACGCTGCCGGTAATGACTCCGAAAACAACGACACCGACCCGAATTTCCCGAACGATATGTACCAAAAAACGGTGAAAAAAGGTCTGTTCAAAAAAGAGAAAAACGTTCCATCCTGGATGGAAATCGGCGCCCTGAGTTGGAAAACCGGTGAAAACCGCGTAGCCCGTTTCTCCAACTATGGCAAGAAAAACGTCGACCTGTTCTCGCCCGGCGTATCGATCTACTCCACTGTTCCGGATGGCAAATACGGCAATGCTCAAGGTACTTCCATGGCCGCTCCTGCTGCCGCTGGCGTAGCCGCCATCATTCGCTCGTACTACCCCGAACTGTCGGCTGTACAGGTGAAAGACATCATGGAGAAATCCGTGACCAAACAGGAAGGCGAAGTGTACAAACCCGGCACCACCGAGAAAGTAGCCTTCACCGAACTCTGTGTAAGCGGCGGTATCGTCAGCGCTGTCGGCGCGGTGGAAATGGCTGAAAAAACCAAGGCTAAAAAGAACAAAAAAGCCGTTTGGCGCGAAGCCGGTATGGGCAAATCCGTAGGCGGCAAAATGGGCAAAGTGAAGGTGGTAACGCCGTAATTGAAGTCCTGAGTCCTCAGTCGAAAGTCCTGAGTCCGTAGCGTACACCTGATCACCCCTGGCCTTCCTAAATAATAAAAGCCAAAAGTAATCAGGCGCACTCTACAGACTCAGGACTCAGGACTGTCGACTCAGGACTTCAAGATACCATCCGGTATCCTACTCCCTTCAGCGTCAATATCTGCACGCTGCTGTCTTCTTTCAAATAATCCCGCAGGCGGGTGATGTACACATCGAGGTTGCGGGAGTTGAAAAACGAGTCGTTGCCCCATACTTCCTGTAGAATATCTTTCCGGGAAACCACTTCGTGGGGGCGGGACGCCAGAAATTCCAGCAATTGATTTTCGCGGTGCGACAAGAGGCGCAGGTGCTGATCTAGTGCCAGTTCTTGACGGGCGGGTGTGAAGCGATAGCGCCCGAGGCGGATCGTACTATCGGCAGGGGCAGTCGCCGGAGCGGCCAGTCCGCGGATGCGCAGCAGGTTCTGCATACGCACGATGAGTTCTTCCTGACTGAACGGTTTGCGGATATAATCGTTGCCGCCCGATTCAAAGCCTTGCAACACATCCTGCGTCTGGTTTTTGGCCGTCAGGAAAATGATCGGAATATGCGGGTCGCGCTGCCGAATATCTTGCCCCAGCGAAAAACCGTCGCGGTGCGGCAGCATCACATCCAGCACGCAGATGTCGGGCCGGAATTCTTCAAAGGCTGGCAATACCTCGCGGCCGTCGGCCACCAGCAGCACCTCGAACTGGCGACTTTCGAGGCTTTCGCTCACAATTTTGCCCAAAAAAGGCTCATCTTCCACATATAACACTTTGATTTTTTGCATCAGGCAGCCGGTTGTTGCAATGGTAACAGAATGGTGAACGTAGTGCCTTGCTGCTCGCGGCTTTCCACGCCGATGCTGCCACCGTGCAGGCGCACCACGCCCGCTACATAACTCAGTCCGAGGCCGTGGCCTTTTACGGTATGCACATCGCCGGTGGGCACGCGGAAGAATTTTTCGAAGATGCGATCCTGATAAGCCGCCGGAATGCCGATGCCGTTGTCGCGTACGCGCAGCGAGAGTTGCCCTTCCTGCTGCGACAACTGCACCTCGATTTCTGGATGTTCCGAACCGTATTTCAGCGCATTATCGAGCAGGTTGTATACCACGCTGCTCAGGTGCAGGCGGTCGCCCGACACCAGGTATCCGCCGGGCTCGGGCTGAAACTGCACACGCGCCCGGCATTTTTCAAATTGCAGGCGCATGGAATGCAGGATGTCTTGCACGAGCAGTTGCAGGTCGAGGGGTTCGCGGCGGAGTTCGGGTTCCTGTTTTTCAAACATCGACACGCGCAGCACCTTGTCGACGAGCAGCGAGAGGCGGTTGAGTTCGATGCCTGCAATGTCGAGGTATTCCCGGGTGCGTTCGGGGTTTTGCAGGGCATCGAAATTTTGCAGCGCTTCCACGGCCACGCTCACCGTGGCGATGGGCGTTTTTAGTTCGTGGGTCATGTTGCGGATAAAATCGTTTTTCAGTTCCGTCAAACGGCTTTGACGCAGCAGGCTTTGGTAAATGAATAAAAACGCCAGCCCAACGCAGAGCAGCAGCAGCAGCGAAAACAACACCTGCGGCCACATCCTTTTCAGTACTATTTGCTGATAACCGTCAATCACAGCGCCGTATTTTTCTCCGCTCAGGGCGTCGAGGTAGGTGGCTGCCAAAAGCCCGCTCGTAGTCGAGTCGCCTTTTAGTTGCACCATCTGCGCCGGTATCGGATTGCCTTCCGCTTGCAAGGCCTCTACAAACTTTTTTTTGAGCAGGGGTAACACCTGCCTGGCAGCCGGGTCTTTGAGGGACTCCTTCATCAATGTATGCATGGAATCACCCTGAATGGCCACAATCATGGAAAGGCTTCCTACGGTACCGCCGGGCTGTATTCGCACTTCTTTGGGCAACGTATTGCTTTCCCACACCTGCACGCTGTCGCCAATTTGAATCCGCTTGTATTCGAAACGGGTTTTGTCCTTAATTGAAATATCACGTTCTATCAACGAATCATAGGATGCGCTGCCCTGCAAATTTAGTCGCACCTGCACACTGTCGTCGCGCACATCCAGGGTTCTCACAATCAGGTTGTCGAAGGCATTTTGCTCGATGCTACGCACGGCATTCACCAGCAGCAAGTTGGTTTGCTGCTTCAGGCTGTCGACCTCATCTTCCCATACTTTTTTCAAAAACAGGTACACAAACGCCAGCAGCAGCCCGAAACCGAGTGTTATGAGGAGGATTGCGAGACGTCTCATTTTTAGAGGTGAGAGGTGAGAGAGTGAGAGTGAGAGTGGTGAGAGTGGTGAGAGAGTGAGAGATGTGAGAGTTCGTAGAGTGTACCACTCTGCCTAAGCGTAGATGTATCAACCCTCATCAACATTTATCAACCTTATAAACCTCATCAACCTCATCAACCCCACAAAGATACACGCGTTCGCCCGGCCCAGCCACCCGATTAACCTTAATTAACCTTACATCAAGGTTGTTTAACCGGGTTCTGAAAAACGGGCTTCTACTTTTGCCGCATCGTTTTACACCATTCAAAAATTTAAAACAACATGAAATACTTGCTATGGACACTTGTATGCCTGATGCCCTGGATGCTGGCGGCACAAGCGACAGAAGGAGAGGTGACGTACACCGAAACTGTTCAATTGAAAATTGACGTGCCGGAAGGCGACCGGGAAATGATGAAAATGCTTCCGACATCCCAAAGTGCTGCTACTTCGCTGCTGTTTTCCGAAAAAGAATGCCTGTACCAGGACAAGGAGGCAGGCGAAGGTACCGTAGATGTAAAACACGAACAGGATGGCATGGATATGCAAATCAAGATCATGCGCCCGGAGAACAAATTTTACCGCGACCTGGAAAATGACCGCATGGTGGAAAGCCGCGAATTTATGGGTCGTTTTTTCCTGATCGACGAGGCTTCGGTCCGCAAAAACTGGAAACTCAGCGGCGAACAAAAAACGATTCTCGGATACCCTTGCCAGAAAGCCACCTTGCAGGACACCAGCCGAAAGGTGGAGGCCTGGTTTACGCCTCAAATACCCGTGTCGATCGGCCCCGGCGAATTTGCCGACCTGCCCGGCCTCATTCTTGAAATTTCTAATGGAGACCGCAGCATTGTAGCCACGAAAGTCGATCTGAAGGCACTGCCAAAAAAAGCCATCGAAAAGCCATCGAAAGGCAAATCGGTCACCCGTGCCGAATTCCAGAAAATTATGGACGAAAAACTCAAGGAAATGGGCGCAGAAGGTGGCCGCGGTGGCGTGCGGATGATTATTAGAAATTAAGGAGGCGGAACCTCACCCCCCGGCCCTTCTCCAATGTATAGAGGGGCGAGTACCCCTGGCATTCCTTATTAAAGGAAGCCAAGCGTGAAGTCACCCCTCTCCCGTTGGAGAGGCGGCCGGGGGGTGAGGTCTACTCCCAACTCAACTAAATTCTGCTATGAAACAATACTTCCTATACCTTTTCCTTTTCCTCACACTCCCTGTTTTTGCCCAAAACAAAAACATCCTGGTAGAAGGCATCGTGGCCGATTCAAGTGGAATCGGCCTGCCTTCTGCCAGTGTGGTGTTGTTGCAACCCACAGATTCGGTGATGCATGCCTTTGGTTTGTCGGATAAAGACGGCCGATTCACGATCAAACGCGTGACGCCCGGCGAGTATGTACTTCAAATCACTTACCTCGGCTATCAGACGCATTACCAGCGGGTTTCGGCGCCTGCCGATCAGCCCAAAATTTCGCTGGGGCGCATCCTCCTAACCCCGTCCAGTACACTGCTGAATGCAGTGGACATTACTGGCCAACAGGCGCCGCTTCGCATCCGGAAAGACACGATCGAGTACAATGCCGGTGCATTTCAAACGCAACCCGGCTCCGTCGTGGAAGACCTGCTGCGCAAACTACCCGGTGTGGAAGTGCAGCAAGATGGCAGCATCAAGGCACAGGGCCAAACTGTGCAGAATGTACTGGTAGAAGGCAAGGAGTTTTTTGGGAACGACCCTAAAATCGCCACCAAAAACCTGCCCGCCGATGCCGTGGATAAGGTGCAGGTGTTCGACAAAAAATCGGAGATGGCAGAGTTTACAGGCATCGAAGACGGCCGGGATCAGAAAACCATCAACTTGAAACTCAAGGAAGACAAAAAACAGGGCTATTTTGGCAATGTAAGTGCGGGATACGGCACCGAAGAGCGCTACCAGGGCAAATTCAACGTCAACCGTTTCAGCAAAAAAATGCAACTGTCGGCCATCGGCGCCGCCAACAACATCAACGAGCAGGCATTTTCCTTTGAAGATTATATCAATGTCATGGGCGGGCTGTCCAACTTCATGTCGGGCGGCGGCAGCGGCCGGGTTCGCATAGAAATCAATGAAGATTCGGGTATCCCTTTGCCCGGAAACGTCAGCCGCGGATTTACGGATAACCAGGCCATAGGCTTGAACCTGAACTACGAGTTTTCACCCAAAACAGAACTCAACGGCCACTACTTTTTCAATCGAATCCAGAACGACCTCGACCGGCTCGCTACGCGCCAGAACCTGCTGGATATAGGCAATTTCGGTTCCAGCGACCATGAACTGCGCAACAGCGAAAACATGAACCACCGACTGAACCTGACCTTGCGCCATAAAATCGACTCGTTCCAGAATATTATTGCCCGCACCAGCCTGTCGTTCAACGACGCCGGGCTGCTCAGCGACCTCAATGCCCGCACCTACGATGCCTTCGATATTTTACAGAACAACAGCACCCGCCTGTTCGACTCCGAGGGCAATAACCTGCGCGGCGACGCGACGTTCACCTACCGCCGCCGTTTCGGGCGCAAAGGCCGCGCGCTCGTCGCCGATCTGAGTTACCGTACCGGCAACGACACCCGCGCAGCGCGCCTTACGGCTGCAAATACGTTTTACACCGGCGGGCAGGACAGTACCGGATATGTGCGCCAGCGCCAACAATACGCCAACGAAACCGAGAATTACGGCGCTTCGGTATCGTACACCGAACCACTGGGCAAACAACAGTACCTCGAACTGCGCGCCGCCCGCCAGAAGTACACCAATAATACAGACAAGGACTTTTACGACCTGGTGGAAGTACCCACGCCGGGAGAAGCATTCAACCCATTGCTCAGCAATCAGTTCCGGCGCGGCTATCGCTACGACCGGGCGGGCCTTAATTACATGCGCAATCGAAAAAAATATAACCTGACTGCCGGCGCTGCCCTGCAAAATTCGGTACTGGACGGTACCCTGGCCGGTTCGGAAGAAACATTGAGCAGGCACTTTACACGTGTGATGCCCTCGCTGTTTTACAACTACGAACCTCAAATGGGCCGAAATTTTGCCGTGGAATACACTACCGATCTGCGCGAACCCTCGCTCGAACAATTGCAGCCGGTTGTCGACAACAGCGACCCGCTCAACATTTATACCGGCAACCCCGACCTGCAACCGGAGTACGCGCACAACCTGGAATTGCGCCTAATGCGTTTCGACCAGTTTACGATGACCAGTTTTTTTGCCACGCTGGCGGCTACCTATGTCACCAACCGGATCACCAATGCTTCCACCGTCGACGAATTGTTTCGGCGCAGCATCCGCCCTGTCAACGTGGCGCAGGATATTACCCTGAATGGGTATTTCAATTTTGGGAGACCCATTCGGCCGATTCGTTCCAACCTGAGCCTGAGCCTGAGCAGTACCTACAACCGAGGTATTCTGTTCGTCAATGAAGTGGAAAACAATACGGATCGCTGGCAACATACATTCAGCCTCGAACTCGACAACCGCAAAAAAGAGCGCATCGACGTGAGCGCGGGAGCCCGCCTGCTGCTCAACAGCACCCGCTACTCGGTGAGTGAAGCGCTCAATCAGCAGTTCCTCAACCAGCAATACCACGCAGACGTGACCATTTTTCCCGGAAAAGATAAAAAATGGGCCATCGGCACCGGCCTCGACTACTCCATTTACTCTGCCGAGGCGTTTGGACAGGAAACTTCGATTCCGCTTTGGCGCGCCAGTATCACCCGCTATATGTTGAAAAACAAACGCGGCCAACTCAAACTCTCGGCGGCCGACCTCCTCAAACGCAACCTGGGCATCTCCCGCAGCAGCCAGTTCAACTACCTGGAAGAAGAACGCATCGTCTCGCTGAGCCGCTATTTCATGCTCAGTTTTGCCTATTCGCTTTCCGGATTTGGCAATGACCGGAGCGGTTTTGAAATGCGGGTGGTGAGATAGAGAGTGAGAGAGGCGAGAGGCGAGATGTGAGAGGCGAGATGTGAGAGGCGAGATGTGAGAGGCGAGAGGTCACTCATCACCTGCAACCACCACCACGAGATAGCCCTGAAAGGGCGCATGCAATAGCCCAGGGCAACGCCCTGAGGCAACCAATGGCAACGCCCTGGGGAAACCAAAGGAAAACAACGGCAACCAACGGCAACGCCTTGGGGCAACCAATAACAACGCCCCACGGAAATATACCGTAAATTAATTGTGCAAAATGATTTTCGATTTCCCAAAAAGCCCCATCTTAGCGGCCTACTAAAACAACCTTTTATTATGGCAACATTTGCTGAAACCTTAGACAAGTACAAAGCCGAAATGGACAGCCTCGGCATTTCCTATGATGAAGCACTGCTCAGCGCAGTAGCCAAAGGTCTGGGGCCTGCTATTTACAACGACGATTCTTCCCGTGTGTCTTCTTCCGACCCGGACGAACTGGCGCGTGTAAAAAACAGTTTCCTCATCGGCAAACTCGGCCTGTCCGACGGCCCCGCACTCGACGATGCTATCCAGGCCGTGGTCGATCAGTTGGGTTCTTCCAACCGCAACAAGTACCGCGCTATTTTCTACTACCTGCTGGTAGTGAAACTGGGCAAGCAGTCTGTGTACGCTTAACAGAAGTGAGAGGTGAGAAGTGAGAGGTGAGAGATGTTTTGCGTCCAGCCTTCCTTTAAGCCTGTACACTTGAATGAAACAATACTTCCTGTCCCGCATGTTTCCGCGCGAAGCATGCGGGAATTTTTTTGGTGGGTGGTGGAGAGGAACCAGGATTTAGGGGATTGAAAGGATTAGAGGATTCCCTACGGGATGTCGAAATTAGAGGGATTGCAGTGTACAGATGTCTTATTTAGGTTAATTGAAATAATTTCGACATCCCGTAGGGAATCCTTCTAATCCTTTCAATCCTCCAAATCCTGGTTCAATCCCTCTACCACATAAAACGTTAAATCTGAAACCATTAAAAATATGTAATCCTTTTGTTCCGTATTCTACCCGCAAACAAAACCTTCCTCAATGGCAAACAACCCCTTCCGGTTATCCGCTTTGATTTGCCTTTTTTACCTGCTTTCGGTCGCTTCCACCTCGGCTCAAGACCTGCGGAAGGACAAAAGTTTTTTTCAGAAAAAAAAGGGAGAATTCGGGCAGTGGCTCAAACAGAATAAACTCGACAGAATTTTCATTGCTGACAGCGTATCCGTTTCCACACAGAAAGTGACGCTGTTTCTGCGCCCCCAGTACAAGGGCGCGCATGTGTGCGACTCCATCCAGCGCGCCTGGGACAAACTCGAGCAGGACAACCGCCGGGTGAACGGGCAATATTTCCACGAACGATTGCTGCACAAATGGGCTTTCCTAGCAGAAGTGCGGGAAGACCAGGTAGAAGTAGTGGTGCGCTGCCACGATCCGGCCCACTTTATGGCCAAAGTGTATTCCAAAAATGGAAAGGTTCCCGTAGAACAACGCAGCATCCGTTCGGCCGCAGTGGCCGAGGTAAGCACCCCTGTTTCCTTGCAGGACGTCAACATCGGCGACAACAAAGCCCTGGTACGAGGTAAAAATGTGACGGCTGTATGCAATACGGCACGCCGATTTTTGGTTAACACATATAAAGGCAAGGGAACACCCGTTTTGTGGAAAGCCCGAGTGGATAGTTCTTATACCGCCTACGACGAATTTATTTTGGAAGTAACCCACTTAAGTTACGAAATTTGTCCGGACGGATACTTCGAATACCACCGAATTTACGTCAAGGGTCTTCAAAAGGGTGAGGATGTGGAACTTTCCTGGGAATTTCAGGGCAAATATGGTTCCGGCATCGTTTTCCCGCCCCGAAAGAATGACTACAAGGATATGGACCTGAAATACAAGAGCAATCTGGAGGAATACCAAAGGCGGCTCTTTAAAAAATTAACGGATTACCTTCGCCAATGACAACTTCCGAAACATCCACTATCGCCAGGTCAATGGCAGATACTGACGCAACAACCAACACAGCCCCGGCGGCGCCACTGTCGCCCCGTACGCGCATCGCGCGGCTTATTCTCATTTACCACTTCATTCTGATTGGTGTTTCCTGCGTATTCTATATCCTGCGCGGGTTCGACTTTGAGGAATTTACGTCCCTGATGGGGGTGCTGGCGCCGATCACGGCCTTGTATGGCGGCGCTGTGTTCCGGTTTCTAGGCCGCAGTATCACAGAACCCAACCTGGCAGCCCAGAACGGTTTTCCGATCAACAGCCTTGTCAAATGGTTGGTACACGGCCACTTTATCGTGGTGCTTACCCTGATTACGATCAAAGCACTGGCGCCCAATGTGCTCAATTTTCAGGATATGACCATGTTCCTCACGCTGGTCGAGTCGGCGCTGGGTGTGTATATGGGCAATATTATTCTGGCCTTGTTTGAAGGGAAAAGTGTGGAGAAGTAGATTCTAATTTCCCGCAGATCTCGCAGAATTTCCCGCAGAATTCGCAGAACGTAGAGTAGACAATATTACTCTTACATGTGAGTTCAAGCACACTCTACATTTTGCGGATTCTGCGGTAAATTCTGCGAGATCTGCGGGAAAACTACTCTTCGGAAAACTACTCTACGTCCACCACCTGCAACTTCGCAAATTTCAGCACAATCCGCCGCTCTTCCATCTCGTCGTTTTTGAACTGGATCGTGGCCACCTTATTGTCTTTGGGCCCTTCCACATGGCTCACCTTGCCTTCCCCGAATTTGAGGTGCAGCACAGTAACCCCCGGAACAATGGCTTCCGGCGGTGAGGCCTTGAAATCGCTCGGCGCTACTGTGGGCGCAGCACTTTTGGCCTGCCGCAGGCGTGGCGTCGCGAAATTTCCGCTGATACTGGCACGTGCAGGCGCCTGCTCGCGCACCATCGACTGCCCACGCGCCTGGCCGATGCCGCCCAGAAATTCAAAGTGTTCCAACCCGATTTCTTCCAGAAAACGCGAGGGCTCGCTCACCCGTATTTGCCCGAATCGGTAACGGTTTTGTGCAAATGAAATCGTGAGAAATTCCTTGGCCCGCGTAATCGCCACATAAAAAAGTCGGCGTTCCTCATCCAGCCCGTTCATGTCTTCCATCGACATAAAGGAAGGAAACAGGTTTTCCTCCATGCCCGTCACGAAAATGCTGCGGTATTCCAGGCCTTTCGCCGCGTGAACGCTCATCAAGGTAATATGGTCGCCGCTGTCATTTTTTTCATCCGCATCGGTCAGCAGCGTGATGGTTTGCAGGTAGGCCGCCAGCGAATGGCCCATATCCACGCCATCCGAATCAGGCAGCACAATTTCTGTATTGGAAGCCGGTGCGTTGTCCGTAAATTCAGAAATGGCATCGAGCACGGCGTTCACGTTTTCGAGGCGGCCAATGCCTTCCGGGCTGGTGTCGCCTTTCAGCATTTCAAACAGTCCCGATTTCCGCAGAATATCCGATGCCAGCCGGAATGCCGATTCCGTATCGGCCCGGCGCTGCCAGTCTTCCACCAGGTGGCGGAAATTGGCCAGCGACTTTCGAGCGCGGTCGGTCACATCCAGATCGGGCAGCATCATGGCTTCCCACATAGTGAGGTTATACTGACCGGCGAGCGCGCTGAGTTTGTCGATTGTAGCGTCGCTGATGCCGCGGGTGGGGAAGTTGATGATGCGCCGCAATGCTTCCTCGTCGCGCGAGTTCACCGCCAGGCGCAGGTAGGCCACAAAATCCTTTACCTCCTTGCGCTGGTAAAACGACATGCCTCCGAATACCCGATAGGTAAGGTTCAGTCGGCGCAGGTGCTCCTCGAATTTGCGGCTTTGCGAGTTGGTGCGGTACAGGATGGCGATTTCAGCGTTCGACAGGTGGTAGCGGTGTTTGTGTTCCAGGATGAGGTCGGCCACGCGGCGGCCCTCCTCGTCGTCGGTCACACATTTCAGCAGTTTGATCTTGTGGCGGTCTTCCTTGTCGGTCCAGATCGTTTTGGGCAGTTGCCGGCGGTTGTGGGAAATGACCTCGTTGGCGGCCGAAACGATGTGGTGGGTACTGCGGTAGTTCTGTTCGAGTTTGAACGTTTGCAGGGCAGGGTAGTCCTTTTCAAAATCGAGGATGTTGTCGATGGTAGCGCCGCGAAACGCATAGATACTTTGCGCATCATCGCCCACGACGAATACATTTTCAGTACTGCCAGGGTATTTCAGCAGTCTGCGCAGGATGGCGTATTGCAAAAAGTTGGTGTCCTGAAACTCGTCGACGTGGATATACTTGAACTTCCGCTGGTATTTTTCCAGCACGCCGTCGGGGTTGTCGCGGAAAAGCCGGTACAGTTGAAACAGCAGGTCGTCGAAGTCCATAGCGCCCGAGCGCTGGCAGCGCGCCACATACTTTTCATATATATCTACGATGTAGGGGCGCTTGGCGGCGCGGTCCTGTTGCAT
The DNA here is from genome assembly GCA_016787415.1 of Saprospiraceae bacterium. Taxonomy (GTDB): domain Bacteria; phylum Bacteroidota; class Bacteroidia; order Chitinophagales; family Saprospiraceae; genus M3007. The sequence goes on from JAEUUT010000070.1 coordinate 123,363, forward strand.
CATATCGGCGTTTTCCCGATAGGCTTTCGGCGTAATCAGGTTGCTTTTCGACAGCGAAATACGCGAGCGGATAGCCGAGGCATTATAGGTATTGGGGTCGAGGTTCATTTCCTTGATGATCGACCGCAACACACTCGTAGTATCATCGGTGTCGTAAATGGAAAACGAGGCCGGGTATCCGATGCGCGTGGCTTCCGAGCGCAAAATCCGGGCGAATACCGAGTGGAACGTGCCCGCCCACACCTGTTGCGCCTTGGGGCCTACCACCTTTTCGATGCGGTCTTTCATCTCGCGCGCCGATTTGTTGGTAAACGTCAGGGTCAGGATTTCCCAGGGTGCGATACCTTTTTCAAGCAAATGCGCGATGCGGTAGGTGAGTACCCGCGTTTTGCCCGAGCCCGGGCCTGCAATCACCAGCACGGGCCCTTCCGTCGTGGTGACGGCTGCGCGCTGTACCGGGTTGAGTTCGTCGAGATATGTCATGTGGCGGCTTTATATCGCGAAGGTACGCCCGTCCGGCAAGTGTTGGAAGTAATTTTAAATAAAATGTTTTGAGTTGAGGGTTGATGAGGGTTGATAAGGTTGATAAGGTTGATGATTGGCGGCTCGGAGTAAGAGATGGATTGCTCAATTCATCGAGCGGCTGAATATCAACCTCATCAACCCTCATCTATCGTTCCCAACTTGTTAAAGGTGCTTCTGCTGGATATTTTAGTTTTTGTGGAATGTAGATTTTTTACATTTGCTAGCATAAAAGCGCTTTTAACGGGAGACAGCCGAAGATTCCTTAAAAAAGCATGCGTCAAATGCACTCAATCTTCCTGTAGAATGCCGGGAGGGTAATTTAATATGTGAACCTGATGATTACGTTGCCATTTGTTTTAAAAAGTGCTGCCAGGTATTTCATATTGCGCGTCGCACTAGAAATCGCTTTGGACGACCCGCTTTCCTTGTCGTTTTTTCTGAGGGCAGCCGTAGAGGGTATTGCCTGTGCTGTTGTTATAGCCGTTGCTTTGAGAAGCCGGCTGGCGGACATAATTTTGAAAAAGACAGACAATAATAAATAGGCGCCCGGCCAAATAGTTTAATACAGATGGATGTACGCACAAGCGGAACCTTTCTTGACCATTGCTGGCTTCCGCTCCGACAACAAAATTTACATCAGACTTTTCAACACTACCCTGACTGATAATCAATGAATCGGGTTACCAAGCAAATCAGTAGATGGTCTCCTTACCACCCCTAATAACGGATAACAGATAACCGATAACTTTTTTCAAGAAAATTTTCAACTCTATTTGGTTTTTCAAATCCCTTGTGCTTACCTTTGCGGGCGCTTTTGAAGCAAGGGGTACAAAATTCAATTTTGTTTCGCCTCCTTCGAAGTGTTGAAATTGAAATTTTAAATTCTTTTCAGGGTAATGAATCAAAAAATTCGCATCAAACTCCGGTCTTACGACTACAACTTGGTAGACAAGTCTACCGAGAAAATCGTGAAGACTGTACGTGCGAGTGGAGCTGTTGTAACTGGCCCGATTCCGCTGCCGACCGAGAAAGAAATATTCACCGTGCTGCGTTCTCCGCACGTGAATAAGAAGGCTCGTGAGCAGTTCCAGTTGCGCACCCACAAGCGCTTGATTGAAATTTACACACCGACGCAAAAAACGGTGGACGCTCTCTCCAAGTTGGAACTGCCGAGCGGTGTTGACATTCAAGTCAAACTCACCTAATTCGCATCATTCTAAGGAGTCAAGTCTGTTGTTTCCGAAGGTATTCAAAGTGGTGGCGTTTACGTACTAACTGAATACATTCGAAAGCGGTTCCGGTACACGGAAGATCGCTTTTCGCATGTCGGCACTTTTCGAAACGCGGCTTGAAAGAAATTCATACATATCGTTCAATTCCATAAACGACAAAACAGTGAACGGTCTGATTGGCAAAAAAATCGGCATGACCAGCATCTATGACAACAACGGTAAGAACGTTGCTGTCACGATCATAGAGGCAGGCCCCTGCGTGGTAACGCAAGTTCGCACGGAAGAAACGGATGGCTACTCTGCCCTCCAACTTGCTTTCGGCGATCGCAAAGTAAAAAATACACCGAAAGCCCTCATGGGCCACTTCAAAAAAGCAGGTGTTGAAGAACCACTGCACAAGGTGCAGGAGTTCCGCAACTCCAGCCTTTCAAAAAATCTCGGCGACGAAGTAACGGTTTCCGATGTGTTTGCAGAAGGCGATAAAGTAGTAGTAACCGGCACCTCCAAAGGTAAAGGTTTCCAGGGTGTTGTTCGTCGCCACGGCTTCGGCGGTGTGATGCAGCAAACCCACGGTCAGCACAACCGTCTGCGCGCTCCGGGTTCGCTCGGTAACTCGTCTTTCGCTGCCAAAGTAATGAAAGGCATGCGCATGGCAGGTCACATGGGCGCTGCTCAGGTGAAAGTACGCAAACTGCAGATTATCAAAGTGTTCCCCGAGCAGAATATCATCCTGATTAAGGGTGCTATCCCTGGCCACAAGGGCGCTTATGTAACGATTGAAAAATAATTTTTTGACCAATACTAATTTCTTCGGAAATGCAAATTTCGGTCTATAACATCAAAGGCGAATCCACCGGCCGGTCAGTGAACCTCCCGGATGAGATTTTTGGCATCGAACCACACGAACACAGCGTATGGCTCGACGTGAAACGCTACCTCGCGGCACAACGCCAGGGTACGCATAAATCCAAAGAACGCAGCGAGATCAGCGGCTCTACCCGCAAACTCCATAAGCAGAAAGGTACCGGTGGCTCTCGTAAGGGTGACATCAACAACCCGCTGTACCGTGGCGGTGGTCGTGTATTCGGCCCGCGTCCGCGCAACTACGATATTCAGGTGAACGCCAAAGTGCGCCGCCTGGCCCGTCGCAGTGCCCTGTCGGCCAAAGCGAAAGCAGGTAACCTCTTCATTGTGGAAGATTTCTCGTTCGACGCTCCCAAGACCAGCCAGTTTCTGGCTATTCTGCAAGCGCTGAACGTGGCTGATAAAAAGCCGCTGACGGTTACAGGCGCTTACGACCAGACACTGTACCTGTCGTGCCGCAACATCGCCAAAGCATCCATCGCTCCCGCTACCGACCTGAACACGTATCAGATCGTACAGGCTGGCGCCCTCGTGATCGCTGAAAGCGCTATTGAAAAAATTAAAGAAAATTGCGCATAAGTTATCAGTCATCAGTTATCAGTTATTGGGAAACACCCGTTCAAGCACTGATAACAGATAACAGATAACGGATAACTAACAACGTTATGGCTAAGCAAATTCTCATCCGGCCGGTCATCACCGAGAAATCGACGAAACTCGCCGACAAGCGCAACACCTACGCTTTCGTGGTGACCAAAGGCGTGAATAAAATCGAAATCAAAAACGCTGTCGAAAAACAATTCAATGTGTCGGTCGACTGTGTAAATACGGCAGTGATGCCAGGCAAACCAAAATCACGCAGCACGAAGACGGCTGTGGTGCGCGGTACGAAATCCTCCTACAAAAAGGCATTCGTTACCCTCACTCCAGGCGAAACAATCGACATCTTCGGCAGCACAGAAGAATAAGTTAATAGTTATCCGTTATTGGTTATCAGGACTAAAACACTCGGTATCCGAAATACAAAGGCAAAGTCCCCTGATAACAGATAACAGATAACCGATAACAAATAAAACAATGGCAGTTAAGAAATTCAATCCGCTGACGCCGGGACAACGCTTCCGGGTAGCCGTTACGAAAGATGAACTGACGAAGGGCGCCAAACCTGAGAAATCGCTCATGGTCACGATCGGTAGCACTGGCGGTCGCAACAGCGACGGTCACCGCACCATGCGCAATCGCGGGGGTGGTCACAAACGCCGTTACCGCTTTGTCGACTTCCGACGCGATAAAGAAGGCGCCACTACCGTTCAATCTATTCAGTACGACCCGAATCGCAGCGCCCACATCGCTCTCATCCAACACGAAGACGGCGAAAAGAGTTATATCATTGCTCCGAAAGGCCTCACCGTCGGCCAGGTAATTTACTCTGGTCGCGGCGTCGCTCCCGAAACGGGCAACTGCCTCTACCTCTCGGAAGTACCCCTGGGTGCTTTCATCCACAATATCGAAATGCAGCCTGGCCAGGGTGGCGTTCTCGTACGCAGCGCCGGTAACAGCGCCCAGATGATGGGCCGTGAAGACCGCTATGCCGTCGTGAAACTCCCATCCGGCGAAACCCGCCGCATCCTGCTGACCTGCCGCGCTACCATCGGTATCGTAGGTAATGTCGACCACAGCCTCGAAGTGCTGGGTAAAGCAGGTCGTATGCGCTGGAAAGGCTGGCGCCCACGTACGCGTCCGGTGGTGATGAACCCCGTCGATCACCCGATGGGTGGTGGTGAAGGCCGCGCTTCCGGTGGTCACCCACGTACACGCAAAGGCCTGAAAGCAAAAGGCGCTAAAACGCGCAGCCGCACCAAGGCATCTAATGCACTGATTATCAGCCGTCGCAAAACGGGTAAATAATAAAATTTAACCGGAACTCAAACTCGTAACCGAGATATGCCGCGTTCACTAAAAAAAGGTCCTTACATCCACCACACGTTGCTGGAAAAAGTGGCCAAATCCAAACAAAGCAACCGCAAACAGGTCATTAAAACCTGGAGCCGTGCGTCAATGATCATTCCCGATATGGTCGGTGAAACAATCGCTGTGCACAATGGTAAAACGTTTGTACCTGTATTCGTAACGGAAAACATGGTAGGCCACAAACTCGGAGAATTCTCTCCGACGCGTAACTTCCGTGGTCACGCCGGTAACAAAAAGTAATTGGTCATCAGGCTTTTACCTGATTTCAAATTTAAAATAAACAATGGAAGCAGTAGCTAAACTGAGAAATTGTCCGATGTCTCCGCGCAAAATGCGTCTCGTGGTAGACAACATCCGCGGTAAAAAGGTGGTTGATGCCCTCGGCATTCTGAAATACACCAATAAAGAAGCAGCTGTATGGCTCGAAAAACTCGTCCTGTCGGCTGTCAACAATTGGGAGCAGAAATCCGAACAGGCCGGCGCTGCTGACGACTACGAGCTCTACATCAAAACGGCCTTCGTGGATCCAGGCGGTATTATCTACCGTTTCCTTCCGGCCCCACAGGGACGTGCATACCGGGTACGCAAACGCCGCAACCACGTAACCATCGTGGTAGCCAACCGTGTAGCGCTCGATAGCGAACAAAACTCATAGACTTCAATCATTCGCACATCCTCATTCAGAATATGGGTCAGAAAGCAAATCCGATTGGTAACCGCCTGGGCATTATCCGCGGTTGGGATTCTAACTGGTATGCCGATAAAGACTACGGTCTTAAAGTAGTAGAAGACGAAAAAATTCGCAACTACTTGCGCGCACGCCGCCCGAAAACGGCTACGGCCGACCCGCGCGATCGCAACAAACCGATGCAAAACGGTATCAGCCGTGTTGTGATCGAACGTACCATGAAGCGCGTTACCGTCACCATCCACACCAGCCGCCCCGGTATCATTATCGGTAAAGGTGGTAAGGAAGTTGACCTTATTAAAGAAGAACTTAAAGTGCTCACGGGCAAAGATGTTCAAATCAACATCTTCGAAATCCGTAAGCCCGAACTCGATGCTAACATCGTTGGCGAACAAATCGCCAAACAGATCGAAGCGCGTATCAACTACCGCCGTGCTATCAAAGGCGCTATCCAGGGCACTATGCGTGCCGGCGCTGAAGGTATCAAAGTACGTATCAGCGGTCGTGTAGGCGGCGCCGAGATCGCCCGCAGCGAGGAATATAAAGAGGGTCGTACGCCCCTGCACACTTTCCGTGCCGATATCGACTACGCTTGGGTAGAAGCCCACACCGTATACGGTAAAATCGGTATCAAAGTGTGGCTGTTTAAAGGCGAAGTCCTCACCAAACGCGAACTGACGCCATTTGCAGCAGCAGAAGGCACCGGCGGCGACCGTCGGGATGGTGAGCGCGGTGATCACCGTGGCGGAGATCGCCGTGGTGGAGATCGTGGCGATCGTCGCGGCGGCGACCGTGGAGAGCGCGGCGAACGTGGTGAACGCCGTGAAGGCGGCGGTGGCGACCGTAGAGGCGGCGGCAACAACCGCGGCGGTGGCAACAACCGTGGCGGCGGCAACAACCGCGGCGGCGGTGGCGGCGGACGCAGATAAATCAGGCAAAAGAAAAGGGGCAAATAAACAAATGCTCGCTCCAATTGCCTCTTATTAACAAGTGCCAACCATTGATAATCTTGTATTGTGTCGTACCTTTGCAGCCCGATTTCGGAAAATTGTGAAGGTGACAATATAAAACATTGATTGACAGGCTTTTAAATTGACCTACGATGTTACAGCCAAAACGTCAAAAATATCGCAAGCAACACAAAGGCCGCAACCGCGGGCTTGCTCATAAAGGAAGTTCCATCTCTTTCGGCTCTTTCGGCCTGAAATCGCTGGAATTCAGCCGGATCACCAGCCGTCAGATCGAGTCCGCTCGTATTGCCCTGACGCGTAATATGAAAAGGGAAGGTAAAGTGTGGATCCGTATTTTCCCGGACAAGCCCCTGACCTCCAAACCAGCCGAGGTGCGTATGGGTAAAGGTAAAGGCGCCGTCGACCACTACGTTTGCGAAGTACAACCAGGCCGCGTGCTGTTTGAAGTGGAAGGTGTAAGCCAGGAACTGGCCTACGAATCGCTCCGCCTCGCCGCACAAAAACTGCCGGTGTTGTGCAAAGCAGTCACCCGCTACGATTTTGAAGGATAATTAAATAGTTTAGAGTTGAGAAGTTTGAAGTTGGGATACACAACCCTCAGCACCTCAACCACTCAACTGATAAACTACACAAACATAAAACAATGGCAAAGGAGAAATTAGAACTTGCTGACATGACTGTCGCCGACCTGCAAGCCGAACTGGCAAGCCTGGAAAACGAATATCAGCAAATGAAATTCGACCATGCGGTCAGAGGCATCGCCAACCCGATGGAACTGCGCGATGTTCGCCGCAATATCGCCCGCATCCTGACGGAAAGCCGCAAACGCGAATTAGCCGTGATGACCCCCGAACAAGTGGAACTGCGTTCCAAACTGCGGGCTCGTCGCCGTCGCCAGAAATAAAAGCGTTCAACTCAATTACATCTCAATAGATGGAAGCAGTAGTAAGAAATCTTCGCAAGCAGAAAACCGGTGTGGTGGTTTCCAATAAAATGGATAAAACCATCGCCGTTAAGGTGGAGCGCCGCCTGATGCACCCGCTGTACGGAAAATTCGTAAAGCGTTCCAAGAAGTTCTTCGCACACGACGAAGAAAACACTTGTAACATTGGCGACACCGTGCGCATCATGGAAACGCGCCCGCTCAGCAAAATGAAACGCTGGCGCCTGGTTGAAGTCATCGAAAGAGCGAAATGATTTAAAGTTCTGAGACGTGGGTTTCAAACACTCATAACTCATAACTCATAACTCATAACTAATAAAGATTATGATTCAGCAAGAATCTCGTTTGAATGTGGCAGATAACTCCGGTGCCAAAGAGGTGCTCTGCATCCGCGTACTGGGCCACACCCGCCAGCGTTATGCCGGCGTGGGCGACAAGATTGTCGTAACGGTGAAAGACGCTTCTCCGGGCGGCGTGAAAAAAGGTACGGTTTCCAAAGCCGTTATCGTTCGCACCCGCAAGGAAATTCGTCGCAAAGACGGCTCTTATATCCGTTTCGACGACAACGCAGTCGTGCTTCTGAACGCTTCCGATGAGCCACGCGGCACGCGTATCTTCGGACCAGTTGCCCGCGAACTGCGCGACAAGGACTATATGCGTATTATCTCATTGGCTCCTGAAGTACTCTAATCAGCAATTTCAAATTAGCGCATTTTCAAAATGGCTACGAAAAATAATGTAAAGCGTTTCGCACCTAAACTGCACGTCCGCAAAGGCGATACAGTGATGGTAATTGCCGGCGACGACAAAGGCAAAACGGGCCAGGTGCTCCAGGTTTTTCCTGCTAAAAACCGCGCCATCGTTGAAGGCATTAACATGGTGACCAAACACGTCAAGGCTTCTCAAACCGAGGAAGGCGGTATCCAGCAAATGGAAGCAAGCATCCACCTGTCCAACCTCGCACATGTGGACCCCAAATCAGGGGAAGCCACACGTATCGGACGCCGCGTTGAATCTAACGGCGAAAAGGTTCGCTTTTCTAAAAAATCCGGAAACATCATTAAGTGATGAAATACGTACCTCGTCTTAAAACAAAATATCAGAATGAAGTAGTGCCTGCGCTGATGAAGCAGTTCAACTACTCTTCTGTCATGCAGGCGCCACGCCTCTTGAAGATCTGTATCAACCAGGGCATCGGCGATGCAACGGGCGATAAAAAAATGATCGAAACGGCTGCTACCGAACTGACTACCATCGTCGGCCAGAAAGCAGTACCTACCAAGGCTCGTACCTCGGTGTCGAACTTCAAACTTCGGGAAGGTATGCCAATCGGTGTACGCGTTACCCTGCGCGGCGAGCGTATGTATGAATTCCTCGATCGTTTTATCTCCATTGCAATGCCTCGTGTACGCGACTTCCGTGGTATCAACGACAAATCGTTCGACGGCCGTGGCAACTTCACGATGGGTATCACCGAACAGATCATCTTCCCGGAAATCGACATCGATAAAGTGTCGAAAATCATGGGTATGGACGTGTCTTTCGTTACCTCGGCCAATACCGATGCAGAAGCATACGCCCTGCTGAAGGAAATTGGAATTCCATTTGTAAAGAAATAACTCACACTCAATCAGATATAGCGCAAAATGGCTAAGAAATCTATCATTGCCCGTGAGAAAAAACGCGAACGCCTGGTGGCTAAATATGCTACCCTGCGCAAGAAGTTGAAAGAAGCCGGCGATTACGATGCACTGGATAAACTCCCACGCAACGCAAACCCAATCCGCCTGCACAACCGCTGCCTGCTCACTGGCCGTCCGAAAGGATACATGCGCAAGTTCGGTATCTGCCGTGTGAAGTTCCGCGAAATGGCTCTGTACGGCAAAATTCCAGGTGTAACCAAAGCCTCCTGGTAAAATTTAAGTGTTCGGGTGTTTTGGTGTTTTAGTGTTTTTGAGTGTCACCCACAAAAACACAAAAACACTAAAAAACGAAAATACTTGAAACACAACTCTTTTTAGAATACAATCAATCGAGAAGATACAATGCACGTCACTGACCCGATAGCAGACTATTTGACCCGCATCCGCAACGCGCAGATGGCAGGCCATCGCATCGTCGAGATCCCGGCTTCCCGCATGAAGAAGTCAATCACCGAGATCTTGTATGATCAGGGTTATATTCTCAAATACACATTCGAGGAAAAAACACCTGATAATAAACAGGGCATCATCAAAATTGCACTGAAATACGACGCGGCTACTAAACTGCCCGTTATTCGCGAACTCGTGCGCGTTAGCCGCCCGGGTCTGCGTAAATTCTCCGGTGCAACCGATATTCCCCGCATCATCAACGGACTGGGCATCATGATCGTGTCGACCTCTAAAGGCGTCATGACCGACAAAAAAGCCCGTGAAATGAACGTTGGCGGCGAATTGCTTTGCTATGTTTCCTAATCAACTAAGCGTCAAACACTTAGAAATAAGAACTTATTTGCGATATGTCACGCATTGGTAAAATGCCGATTTCAATTCCGGCAAAAGTGGAAGTCTCGGTCGCATCCGACAACACGGTTACCGTAAAAGGCCCGAAAGGCAGCCTTTCTCAAAAAGTAGACCCCGATATCAAAGTCGAGGTCGAAGACGGTACCCTCACAGTGACGCGCCCAACTGATCAGAAGCGGCACAAAGCCATGCACGGCTTGTATCGCGCCATCCTCAATAACCTCGTTACTGGCGTAAGTGAAGGTTATACCCGCGAGATGGAAGTGATCGGCGTAGGTTACCGTGTAGAGAATCAGGGCAACCTCCTGACCCTCACCATCGGTTACTCCCACCCGGTTATGTTCTCCATTCCTTCGGAAATCAAGGTGACCACTGCCATGGAAAAAGGTTCGGCTCCGCTCATCCGCCTCGAAGGCTCCGATAAGGAACTGCTCGGACAGGTATGCGCTAAAATCCGCTCCTTCCGCAAACCTGAGCCCTACAAAGGAAAGGGTATCATGTTTAAAGGTGAAACAATCCGTCGCAAGGCTGGTAAAACTGCCGGCGGCAAGAAGTAATAACAACCCGACGGGCTGGTTGGTCTGCCTTCCGCCCGTCATTGTGTTCCTGCAATTATCATTGTTTTCCCGGTCGGTAATCGGGAAAGCGTAAATGAATAAAAATAATGAAACGCACTAAAAAGCAAAGCCGTCAGCGCATTCACCTGCGTATCCGCAAAAAAGTAAGCGGTACAGCCGAGCGCCCACGCCTGAGCATATTCCGCTCCAATAAATCCATCTACTGCCAGGTAATCAACGACCTGACAGGCCACACACTGGCTTCGGCTTCTTCTGCCGGACTTACTGGATCGAAGCAGGAACAGTCAGTAGCAGTAGGCAAACTGATCGCTGAACGTACCAAAGCAGCCGGTATCGACTCCGTAGTATTCGACCGCGGTGGATACCTGTACCATGGCCGCGTTAAATCGCTGGCCGACGGCGCTCGCGAAGGTGGCCTGCAGTTCTAAATGAAATAAAAGGCAAAGGGCAAGCGGCAATACCGAATACCCAGCCTGCTGAATAAAAATTACATCAACATCTCAACCATAGCTCGTCAAAAATGGCACGGCAAGAAAGAGAAAGAGATAATTCCCGCACTTCCGAAGATTCGGGTCTCAAAGAAAAACTCGTTGCGCTCAACCGCGTAGCCAAAGTAACCAAAGGTGGTCGTACGTTCAGCTTCGCCGCTGTAGTAGTGGTAGGCGACGGTAAAGGCCGCGTAGGTCAGGGCCTGGGCAAAGCGCGCGAGGTATCCGAAGCAATCGCCAAAGCGGTGAAAGATGCGGAAAAGAACCTCGTGAAAGTGCCTGTGCTCAACGGTACCATCCCGCACGAAGCCCACGGCAAATTCGACGCAGGTCGCGTATTGATCAAGCCGGCCGCTCACGGTACGGGTGTAATCGCCGGCGGCGCTATGCGTGCCGTACTGGAAATGGCGGGCATCCACGACGTGTTGGCAAAATCGCAAGGTTCCTCCAACCCGCACAACGTGGTGAAAGCCACTATCGCGGCCCTGTCGAGCCTGCGTAGCCCGGTCGAAATCGCTCGTCAGCGCGGTATCTCCATGGAAAAACTGTTCAATGGTTAATCAACATCAGAACAACTGATAACTGATAACCGATAACTGATAACAAGACATGAGTAAGGTAAAAATCACCCTCGTCAAAAGCCCGATTGATAAAACAAAACGGCAAAAAGACACGCTGGTCGCGTTGGGTTTCCGCAAAGTGAACCAAACCGTCGAGCATGAAAACAATGCTCAGATCAACGGAATGATCCGGGTAGTACACCACCTGGTTCAGGTAGAAAATGCCTGATTTTAACAAGGCAAACCGCAACAAGCAATAATGGCCCGTTGATTTGACGGGCTGTTTCAACCAAACATCAAAAACCTGTTGAGGGTCTTACCCCCACCGGGTTTTCATATCGAATAAAACACAGCAATGGAACTCAATAATCTTCGTCCGGCACAGGGTTCTGTGAAAAAGTCGAAACGTATTGGTCGCGGAACGGGCTCCGGCCGCGGCGGTACTTCCACACGCGGTCACAAAGGTGATAAAGCCCGTAGCGGCTCGAAAGAGAAACGCCACTTTGAAGGCGGCCAGACGCCTATGCAACGCCGTCTGCCAAAACGCGGCTTCAAAAACATCAACCGCGAAGAATACGTACCGCTCAATCTGAGCGCCATCGAAGGATATGTGCAAAAATCCGGCAACTCCACCCTCGACATCGCTGCCCTCGTAGCAGCAGGCCTGGCAAAAGCCAGCCACAAGGTGAAAGTACTCGGCCACGGCACGCTGACTTCCAAGGTAAATATCAAAGCGCATGCAGTTTCTGAAGCGGCCAAAGCCGCCATCGAAGCGGCTGGCGGCAGTGTTGAACTGGTTTAAATCCATCCTTCTCGGCAATGAAACTATTTACGGTTCTCAAAAATATCTGGAGTATCAAAGAACTCCGCCAGCGCATCCTCTTTACGCTGGGTTTATTGTTGGTATACCGTGTGGGCACTTTTGTGGTATTGCCGGGGGTTGTTCCGGCAGCGCTCGACAAAGCAGCACAAAACCGCGGTTCCAATGACCTGCTCGGTCTGATCAACGTTTTCACAGGTGGCGCGTTCGACAATGCCGCTATTTTTGCACTCGGTGTAATGCCTTATATCACGGCTTCCATCATCGTGCAGTTGCTCGGCTTCGCAGTACCTTACTTCCAGCGCCTCCAAACCAAAGAAGGGGAAAGTGGCCGCAAACAGATCAATCAGATCACCCGCCTGCTTACCGTAGCCATTACGCTGGTACAGGGTGGCGGTTACCTCCAATTGATCCGCAGCACACCAGGCGCCGTTACACCGGAAATTCCTGATGGCCTGTTCTGGTTTACCAATATTATTATCCTGACCGCCGGTACCGTATTCTGTATGTGGCTCGGCGAACGGATCACCGATAAAGGCATCGGCAACGGTACTTCCCTGATCATTCAGGCCGGTATCATCGCCCGCCTCCCGCAGGCATTTGTATTTGAGTTCCAGAAACTCTTCGGCGACAACAAACTGCTGCTGTTCTTCATCGAAATGGCATTCTTCTTCCTGATCGTATTGGCTACTATCCTGGTTATTCAGGGCGTGCGCCGTATCCCGATCCAGTTTGCCAAACGTATGGTGGGCCGCTCTGGTGGTTCTATGCCGGCAGCCAGCGCCCGCGATTACCTGCCCCTGAAAGTAAACTCTGCCGGTGTAATGCCGATCATCTTTGCTCAGGCACTGATGTTCCTGCCCGCTACTGCCTACCAGTATGTAGCAGGCGCCCAGGCCAACACCGGTCGCATACACATGTTCAGCGACATCTATTCTTTGGGTTATAATGTCGCATTTTTCCTGCTGATCGTGGTTTGTACCTATGTATATACCGCTCTGATGATCAACCCGCAGAATTACGCTGAATACCTGAAGCGCAACAATGCTTTTGTTCCGGGTGTTAAACCGGGTGAAGCAACCTCCGATTATATCGACAATATCATGACCCGTATTACACTGCCGGGCGCTGTATTCCTCGGTATCCTCGGTATCATGCCATCTATCGCTGCTACCTTCGGTATCAACCAGCAATTCGCCCTGTTCTTCGGTGGTACTACGCTGCTGATCATGGTGGGTGTTGCACTCGATACCCTGCAAGTCATCGAAAGTTACCTGTTGACGCAGAAATACGATGGTCTTATCAAATCGGGCCGCATCCAGGGTCGTGCTACGCAAGGCCTCCAGGTAGGGCAGCCGCAGTAACAACTACATGGGACTTTTCGGTTCTGGTAAGGAAGGCAAAAGAGTCTTCTATAAAACCAAAGAAGAAATTGAATTGATGCGCAACGCCAACATGCTGGTGTCCAAAACACTGGGATACATGGGAACGTTGCTCAAACCGGGAATCACCGGCAAGGAACTGGATAGAGCCGCTGAGGAGTTTATCCGCGACCACAAAGCCCGGCCTGCTTTTAAAGGCTACGGCTCGCCACACAATCCCTTCCCGGGCTCGCTTTGTATCTCGTACAACGACATTGTCGTACACGGGATCCCGGGCAACCGCGCTTTCGGTGAAAACGACATCGCTTCCATCGATTGCGGGGTAGAACTGGAGGGCTTCTACGGAGATGCCGCGTTTACCTTCGCTTTTGCAGGGGTCGACGAAGCCACGATGGAACTCCTTCGCGTCACCTACGGCTCTCTTTACAAAGGCATCGAGCAAGCCGTGCATGGGAAAAGAGTAGGCGATATTTCCTTCGCCGTTCAGGATTTCTGCGAACGCCAACATAAATACGGCGTAGTGCGCGACCTGGTCGGCCATGGAGTCGGACGTTCCTTACACGAAGAACCCGAAGTACCTAACTTCGGAAAACGCGGGAAAGGACCTGTACTGATGGAAGGACTGGTTATCGCCATCGAACCGATGGTCAATATGGGTGTCAAAGATGTGTATCAGGACAATGACGGGTGGACCATCCATACGAGAGACAGAAAGCCGAGCGCGCACTACGAACACTCGGTAGCCGTACAAAAAGGAAAAGCAGATATTCTCTCGACACATGAATTTATTTTGGACGCTGTAAAAAATAACAATTCATTGAGGGAAATATCCCCAAAAAGTTAGACCTTTGCAGCCCAAAATTGAAAAGGCATTCTATGTCAAAAGAGGACATCATAAAACAAGACGGAGAAGTAGCGGAAGCACTCTCCAACGCCAATTTTAAAGTGCGCCTGGAGAATGGTCACGTCATTCTGGCTACCATCTCCGGAAAAATGCGCATGAACTACATTCGGATTTTGCCTGGCGACAAAGTCTCGGTTGAAATGTCGCCCTACGATCTGACGCGGGGCCGCATCATTTACCGATACAAATAGTCAAGGTGATAAATATAATTGTTGCAAACTGAAAATACGCCCGACATGAAGGTTAAACCGTCTATCAAAAAGCGTTCGGTTGATTGCAAGATTGTTCGCCGGAAAGGCAAACTCTACGTAATCAACAAGAAAAACCCGAAATTCAAACAGCGTCAAGGCTAAAACCCGGCGCCCGGTTTGTGCCTGTTGGCACTTGCTGGCACCTTATCAAGGATACAACAAATCAACAATAGAATATGGCACGTATTGCTGGTGTGGATTTGCCCCGGAATAAAAGAGGGCTCATCGGTCTGACCTACATCTACGGAATTGGTCCTGCTTCGGCAAAAGACATTCTGGAAAAAGCAGGTATTGACGAAAACACAAAAGTGGATCAATGGACCGACGAGAATATCAAGTCCATTACCCGCATCATTGCCGACGACTACCGTACGGAAGGTCAACTGCGCTCTGAGGTGCAATTGAACATCAAACGCCTCATGGACATTGGCTGCTACCGCGGTCTGCGTCACCGTAAAGGCCTGCCGCTGCGTGGTCAACGCACCCGTACCAATGCGCGTACCCGTAAGGGCAAACGTAAAACGGTGGCCAACAAGAAAAAAGCAACCAAGTAATCAGACTGCACGGAGCCCTGTTCCGTTGCTACTGGTTTCTTACATAAGTTTTAAAGCACACTACCATATACGATGGCAAAAGGAGCTGCAAAAAAAGTTGTTAAGCGCAAAGTGAAAATTTCCCCCGAAGGAATTGTCTTCATTCGGGCCAGCTTCAACAATATCATTATTTCTATCACCAACAAGCAAGGTGAAGTCGTGTCCTGGGCATCTGCCGGTAAAGCAGGTTTCCGTGGTTCCAAGAAAAATACCCCTTACGCTGCGCAAGTGGCTGCCAACGATGCCGCCAAAACGGCTTTCGAAGCAGGCATGCGTACCGCCGAGGTATTTGTAAAGGGCCCGGGCTCCGGTCGTGAAGCGGCTATCCGCGCAATCGACCAATCGGGTATCAAAGTGACCGTCATCAACGACGTAACGCCGATGCCGCACAACGGTTGCCGCCCTCCAAAACGCCGCCGCGTTTAATATTTGCCGCTCACTTCACAACTATTGTCGAATCCTAACACATTCCTGTAAAGAATGGCTCGTTATACTGGACCTACTACAAAAAAAGCCCGCTCGTTCGGCGACCCGATTTTCGGGTTTGACAAAGCCTTTGAACGTCGTAAATATCCCCCTGGCCAACACGGCCAGTCGCGGAAGAAAAAACAGGCTTCCAACTACTCTCTCCAGCTGTCGGAGAAGCAGAAAGCCAAGTACACGTACGGCGTACTGGAACGTCAGTTCCGCAAAACATTTGTCAGCGCTACCCGTCGCCACGGTGTTACCGGCGAGGTATTGCTCCAACTCCTGGAAGCACGCCTCGATAACACGGTATACCGCCTGGGTATCTCCCCAACCCGTCGCGGCGCTCGCCAACTCGTCGGCCACCGCCACGTAACGGTGAATGGCAATGTGGTGAACATCCCGTCTTACTCGCTCAAACCGGGCGACGTAGTAGCGGTTCGCGGCAAATCGAAAGGCCTGGAAGTGGTAACCACCCACGCAGGCGCCAAAACCAGCAATGTACGCCAGTTCGGATGGCTGGAATGGAACCCCGACAAAATGCAGGGTACTTTCCTCGCTTATCCACAGCGCGACCAGATACCTGAAAAGATCAACGAACAGTTGATCGTAGAGTTGTACTCGAAATAACAACAGCAACGAGGAAACGGTTGGCGCACGGTTACGGCGCCAACCATTTTCGCGTTTGTGCTTTCCAATCCTGCCAACCCCGCCCGATAACCAAATTTTGTTTTCCCACCCTTTTTAAGGAGACTTCCACAATATGAGTATTCTCAATTTCCAAAAGCCTGATAAAATCCTGCTTCAAAAAGCAACCGATTTTGAAGGCACCTTCGAGTTCAAACCGCTGGAGCCGGGTTTTGGCCAAACGGTGGGCAACTCGCTCCGTCGCGTCCTCCTGTCTTCCCTGGAAGGCTATGCTATCAGCGCCGTCCGTATCGGTGGCGTCGATCACGAGTTCGCAACCATTCGTGGCGTAGTTGAAGACGTGGTGGATATTGTACTCAATCTGAAACAAGTACGCCTGAAACAAGTTATTCAGGATGATAAAAACCCCCAGGAAAAAATCTACCTGACCATCAGCGGCCGCGAGGAATTCCGCGCAGGTATGATCGAAGAGTTCAACAACGTGTTTAAGGTGATGAATCCGGACCTGCTCATCTGCCGCATGGAGCCGACCATCAACCTCGAAATGGAACTGACCATCAGCAAAGGCCGCGGCTACCAGCCCGCCGACGATGGCGCACCGAAAGACCTCGCGATCGGCGTTATTCCGATCGACGCGATCTATACCCCGATCAAAAACGTGTCCTACAAAGTAGAAAATACCCGTGTAGGCCAACGTACCGACTACGAAAAACTGACGATCGATATTAAAACCGACGGTACGATCCACCCGGAAGACGCTATTCGCGAAGCCAGCCGGATCATGATCCAGCACCTGATGCTGATCACCGACGACAATATTACGTTCGATACGCCAACCAGCCGCGAGGAAAATGTAGTGGACGAACACATCCTCCACATGCGCAAACTGCTGAAAACGTCGCTCGAAGACCTCGACCTCAGCGTTCGCGCCTACAACTGCCTCAAAGCCGCCAAGATCAATACCCTGGCCGAAATGGTGCGCTATGATACCCATGAACTGCTCAAATTCCGCAATTTCGGTAAAAAGTCGCTCGTGGAAATCGAAGAACTCCTGCAAGACAAGGGCCTGACCTTCGGCATGGACCTGGCGAAATACAAACTGGACGAAGAATAAAAAACGAGTGATGAGTTATAAGTGATGAGTTATGAGTGGCCTACATAGCGCCCTCCATGCTCATAACTCATAACTCATAACTCATAACTCTAACAAAGTGTGGTAACCGCATGAGCGCTTAATACGCTGCTCCGGTGCCGCCACCTACAAAAAAGGTACCCGTACCATGAGACACGGAGATAAAGTAAACAACCTCGGACGCACCGCGTCGCACCGCCGCGCACTGCTGGCCAACCTGGCGATTTCGCTGATCGAACACAAACGTATCACCACCACGCTGGCTAAAGCCAAGGCACTGCGTCGCTACGCCGAGCCACTGATTACGAAATCGAAAGACAACTCCACACACTCGCGCCGCGTAGTGTTCAGTTACCTGCAAAATAAAGAAGCTGTAACTGAACTGTTTGGCCCGATCGCTTCCAAAATTGCTGATCGCCCGGGTGGTTACCTCCGCGTAATTAAGCTCGGCTTCCGCCGCGGTGATGGCGCTGAAACGGCGATGATCGAATTCGTCGACTTCAACGAAGTGTACAACCCGAATGCCGGCAAAGTGAAAACTGCGAAGAAAACCCGTCGTGGTGGCGCTCGCAAAGCCGCTGCTGCCGCTCCGGCTGTAGAAGAGGCCCCAGCCGTCGTAGAAGACGTGGTGGAAGAAGTTGCTGCACCAGTTGTAGACGAACCGGTAGTAGAACAAGTGGTAGAAGAAGCCGCTCCTGTCGTGGAAGCCGCTGCTGAAGTGGCCGAAGAAGCCGCTCCGGAAGTAGTAGCAGAAGCCACCGAAGAAGCACCTGCTGCCGACGAAACACCGGCTACCGACGAAGAAGAGAAAAAAGATTAATTTTGATTTGGTGGAGGTGCAAGGGTTCTTACATTTGCACCTCCATTTATAAGGGGGATTAGCTCAGCTGGCTAGAGCGCTTGCATGGCATGCAAGAGGTCATCGGTTCGAATCCGTTATCCTCCACATTGATTATCAAGGGTTTGCGCGTAAGCGTGAACCCTTTTTTATTGGGCGGTTTAAACATGGTTTAAACAATTAGAGATTTTGCTGAATAAGCCTTTTGATAAATTAGAAGGATAAAAGTTAGAAACCCGATAACAAACAGGAAAAAATGCCCCACACCGCCATGTGGCTATTACAACACCCATAGACTTCGGCATTAGAGCACTCACTTTTGCGTATGGCGGCGATTGATGCCACTGCGCAATCTGCTGCCGATGCTCCCTGACTCAGCCTTGATTTCCCCTTCATCGGGACGCCAAATAAGGCGACAAATTCCCAGGTATGTCTTAAAGACTCATCAGCATATCCATTTTTTGCTATATTTATTCCCACCTGGCAACCCTTGCCGCTATTTTCCTGAATAGAATAGAGACTGTGAAAAACGAGGAATTGCAGCATATCCTGAATGGCTGCCGGAACAATGACCGGCGCAGCCAGAAACTACTGTATAACCGCTTCTACGGGTATGCCCTGTCTGTGGCATTGCCTTATTGCAGCCGCGAAGTAGAGGCCCGAGAGGTGCTAAATGATGCTTTCCTTAAAGTTTTTACGGGTATCGGTCGTTACGATGAGGCGCTCTTATTCACAACCTGGTTGCGGACGATAGTGGTGCGTACAGCCATCAATCATTACCACAAGCACATCAATGACATTGTACTGTACGACATGAATGAAGGGCTGGAATTAAGTGCGGATGATGATTTTCTATCTAAAATGGTAGCAAACGATGTGGTAGCATTAATACAGAAATTACCACCAGGCTATCGCCTGATCCTGAACCTGTTTGCATTGGAAGGCCACACGCACCCGGAAATCGCTGAAATGCTTGGTATTACAGTCGGTACCTCCAAGTCAAACCTCTCTAAAGCGCGGGCCAAATTGAAACAACTGATGACCAGTGAATTGATAAACGGCAACTGAAAAATATGGCAGACAAGCATTTTTTTGACCTGTTGAAAGACAAAATAGCCGAACTGCGGCCTTCCGAAATACATCGCAGCGACGACTGGGCTGCGATGGGCGAGCGCCTGAATGTTGCGCTGCCGCAAAAGCCCCGTAAACGGCAACGAACGATCATACTGCCCTTGTTGCTGCTCAGTGCTTTGCTGTTGAGCAATGCAGCGTGGTGGCAATCCAGCCGCAGCGACCAGGGAGATATGACGCGGCTGGAGGTACAGGTGGCGGATTTGCAGGCATCCTTTGCAGCGTTGGGAGCAACACGGGGCATGGTGCAATCGAAAGTGCTGCACGATACACTCTGGCGCACAGTATATGTGCGGCAAGTGCCCAGTGGTCTGGAAAGCCGTTTCAAAAATACAACACAGCCAAGAGTGGTATCTGAAGCCCGATACACGGCGGATCTTGCTCCTACTGGCCTGCGACGGAATCCTGGCTTGACTATGAATGGCCTGAATTTAGGCAGTGTGAATGCTGTGGTGCAGCCATCATCCAGATCACAAAAAGATTCGAGCGAAATAGTTGTGGCGGATAGCGGCCACAAAAGGGCTGATTACAGATCGAGCACCCTTGATTCCACAACACAACTGGCCGATTTTTCAGTTTTGAAAATACCCCGGATTGCGTTGCTCGAAATACCTGAACGTGCCATCCGACTGCCCCAAATCCCAATCATCATCCCATTGAAACAAGAAACAATAACCGAGCCTTTTGGCCGGAGCCTTTTGGAAACCCTGCGACCCAAGTTTTTCAAGTTAGGCGGTAATATCGGCTGGTTATATGCCAGTAGTTCCGGGCTGATGCATGAAGGCGGGTTTTCCTATAACCTGCACGGTGAAATGGGCCTGACGCGGCATTGGAGCGTGACGGCGAGCTTTGGTATGGGCAGGTTGCACTACAAAGCCCATACGCCGGAAGCCATTTTAGGTACACCGGATTTCCCCATGCTCCCTAACATGGATCAGCATTTCGCTGAACTGGATGTGACAGGACAAAAAAACCGGCAATTCGACGTCGGTTTGCGCTACACATTCGCCCAACCGGGCAAACCTCGCCCTTACCTGGGCCTTGGCTGGGGCGGCCAAACCCTCCTGCCATTCACAGTAGCATACGAAATCCAGCACGAACCGACCGGGGTGATTCAAAAGGAAGTTTTCGAGGTCATTACCCGAACACAATTGCGCAATATGATCAGTTTGAGTGCGGGGCTGGACATTCCGCTTGCGCCCCGCTTTGACTTGACAATAGAAGGATTCTACCAACGTCAGTGGAAGAAGCCGAGCAGTATTGCGCCCGATTTGACAGGTGTCCGGGCGGGATTGGTGTGGCTGTTTTAATAACTAATCAAAATATTTTTTACGGGTACACTGGCCTGACAAACAATGTGTTGTTGGCAATTGTGTTCTGTTTTTCTTCACCTAACCATGTTAATAATGAGGCATTTGCTACTTTATTTATTCTTTACGATGAGCGGATTCTGTTCCTTATCGGCACAAATTCTTCTTCAGCAAAATTTTGAAACCGTTGGCCTTCCAGCTGGTTGGTCTGTTACTACTCTGGCTACAGACGGAGGTTGGTCAATTGCTACACCTGCTGCCCTTTCCAGTCAATTTTTCACTATTGAAGGTAATGGCTCCCAGCGCATGGCTGGTACAAATGATGATGACTGCAATTGCGATAAAAGCATGGATTATCTCATAAGCCCGCTATTAAATCTTTCTACAGTAGCCTCTGCTGTATTGAAAGCCGATATTTTTTTTGGTGCAGGCAATTATCAGGGTATCACGGAGCGGGGTACTATTGAGGTGTCACTTGATAAAGTGAACTGGATGGAAGTAGCAGTGCTGCATGGACACAGTGGTTGGGATCAGCACATCGTAGACCTCAGCGCGTATGCCGGAGAAGATAGCGTCTATGTGGCGTTCCATTACGATGACAATGGGGGTTTTTTGTATGGCATGGCCGTTGACAATGTGATCATAGAAGTTCCGGCAACGTTGGATGCCGCGCTCACAGACCTCCATACCAAACTCTACGGGTTAGAGATGGAAGAAAATAATGTTAGTGGCAGGGTTTTTAACAACGGTGTGACGCCCATCACATCATTGGAAATTGCCTATACCGTTGACGGTGGCACCTCCATTGTAACAATCCTGAACAGCTTGAACATTGCTCCGTTTGAGTATTATGAGTTTCAGCACCCGACCCCATGGACGTCTATAATTGGTGTTCACAATATTGAAGTGTCTGTTACTGCTGTCAATGGTTTGATTGACGAAAATGCTGATAATAACACCCAGTCTTTTGAAACTGAGATTTTCCCCAATATCGTGCCTCCCAATATTGTGGACCAATTCTTACTCGCCACCCCGGTTTACACCACTGTTGCTACTTCTTCCAATCAACTGAACAAACCAAACGACTTGGATTTTTTCCCGATTCTGGCAAAAAATGAACTATGGGTCGTCAATGAACGCACAGAAGCATTGGGGGGCAGTACACTCACAATTAACGACGCCGGTCAACCCGACCAAACTTTTCTGAATCGGGTAGATGACAATGCCTGGCACTTCATGTCACTACCCACCGGGATTGCATTCAGCAACGATAATTTTAATTTTGCTACTTCTCCGGGTGTCAAAGATGCCAACCACAACGGGGGGACATTCACAGGGCCCGCGTTGTGGTCGAGCGATCCTGCTATTTATGCCCAACCATCGGGCGGCAATGGCAGCCACCTTGATATGCTGCACGGCAGTCCTTACAGCATGGGGATCGCACATGAAGCAGAGAATGTTTTCTGGGTGTTCGACGGCTGGAACGAAACCATCGTGCGCTATGACTTCAGAGAAGACCACGGTCCCGGCAATGATGACCACAGCGATGGCATTGTGCGCCGCTATTTGGAAATACCGGTGAAAAGAGATGGTTTTGTGCCAAGCCATATGGTATTGGATAAAAGTAGTGGCTGGCTGTACGTGGTGGACAATGGAAATGACCGGGTGCTGCGCCTCGACATACATTCTGGTACCGTTGCAGATGCCTTGCCGCTCCTGAACGAGCCACTTGCCGAGCATTCCGAAATGGCCAATGTGACTTGGGAGGTAATCATCAGCCAGGGATTGACCCGCCCTTGCGGTATCGAGGTCATCGGAAATCGCCTGATGGTGAGCGACTACGCGAACGGCGATATTGTTGTCTATGATATGGAAAACGGCTTCGCCGAATTAGGACGCATTGTCACTGGTCAGGCCGGTATTTCAGGTATCAAAATTGGACCGGACGGGGGTATCTGGTATACCAATCGGATCCAAAACACCTTGAAAAAAATCATCCCCGGCGAAGTGTCCGGCACTGATGAACAGAATTGGGCTGCCGGGCTGCAAGTATCGCCTAACCCGACTTCCGGCAATTTGCTCATGCGACTGCCAGCGTTTTCTACCAATGTTTCACTGGAATTATCGGATCTCGCAGGCAAAAAAATGATGGCTTTACAGGGTATTTCAAATACGCATCAACTCGACCTGAGCGGCTTGCCCAATGGAATTTACCTGTTGTCTATTTCCAACGAAAGATTTTCGACTACCCGCAAGGTTGTTCTGGAAAAATGATTTGCTCAAAAAATTAATGAACACTGTAGAAACACACAATTTTTATTATATAAATGACTTAAAATGAAACAATTGTCCACAATTTTCTTGCTTTTCATTGCTGTTGTTGCAACCTCATTTACTCAAACGACTAACCAAGTCATAATCTCTTTTGATCATAAAGCCGGTGCCAATCTGATGGACCTTGGTCATACCGTTTTCCCTATTTGGAACAATAAAATGGTGAAACTAACCCGTGCGGAGTTTTATGTTTCCGAAGTTGAAATTCATCACCCTGATGGAATGATGATGCCACTCACCGATCAGTATCTGCTAGTGAATGCCAATGCGCCCGCTACTGAATTTGATTTGGGAGCCTGGCCGGTTGAATCAGCACACGGTGTGACCCTGCACCTCGGCGTTCCGGAGGCGGTCAACCACAATGACCCGGCATCTTATCCGGCGAGCCATCCGCTCGCCCCTCAAAACCCTTCCATGCAATGGGGCTGGTCGGCAGGCTATCGCTTTATGGCCATCGAGGGTAAAGTAGACAACAATGGCGATGGTGTACCGGAAACGAATTTCGAGTTTCATAACCTCGGCGATGCGCTGTACAAAACCATCGAACTAACGAGTACAGTAGATGCAGAAAACGGAGTGGTACACCTGCATTTTGTATTGGACTACGCTCAATTATTTAAAAACATGGCGATGACAGGTAACCTCATCCAGCATGGAAGCGCTACCATGAACGCCGCTATGATGAACAATGCAGCCACAGAGAATTTTCTTACAATGGCCACTGTGACTGCCACGCATGAGGTAGAGATCAATTCGCTCAACATCAAAGCATCGCCTAACCCTGCCAATACCGAAACATTGCTGGAATATACCCTTCCATCTGCTGCTGCACTCGACCTGCTGCTGACCAACACGCTTGGCCAGACAGTGCGCAGTTACACCGGTCTATCGGCTTCCGGTACGGTTCGTCTGGAGAGCGCCGCACTGCCCGAAGGCGTCTACCAGTATGTATTCTATGAAAATGGGAATTTATTGGCACGCAAACAATTGGTCGTCAAACACTGATGCGATTAGTCCCGTTTGTCATCGGTTTTCTGTTCCTCCTTTTGGCTGCCTGCCGGAAGGAGGAACAACCTTCCGTATTGCTGCCGGAATCAGATGAATATGTCCTGCGTATTCCTGCGGGTTTTCCAGCGCCCGATATTCCGGCAGACAATACGCTGACCAAGAGCCGGGTGGCATTGGGCCGGCAACTGTTTTATGACCCGGTGCTTTCTGCCGACAACACGCGCTCCTGCGCATCCTGTCATGCTGCCTATCTCGCATTTTCAGACAGTACCGCAGTCAGTTTTGGTATTGAAAACCGTCCGGGAACGCGTAATGCGCCCACACTGGCGAATGTAGCATATCAAAAAAAGCTACTGCGCGAGGGAGGAGTACCTACTTTGGAAATGCAAATCCTTGTGCCGATTCAGGAGCATAACGAGTTCGATTTTAATATTTTGCTTGTGGCGGAGCGACTCAGCCGGATGCCGGATTATGTGGCGCAAGCCGAAAAAGCCTACGGACGTGCGCCCGATGCCTTTGTTATCACGCGCTCCATCGCGGCTTTTGAACGAACGATGCTCAGCGGAGATGCGCCTTACGACCAATTTGTGTTTCAAGGAAAATCCAATGCATTGTCTTCCTCCGAAAAACGGGGCCTTGATTTGTTCCAAAGTGAACGCCTGAACTGCTCAAAATGCCATGAGGGGTTCCTTTTCACCAACCAGGAATTTACAAACAACGGCTTGTACGAGGTTTATCCTGACACCGGGCGCATCCGCCTTACAGGACAGGAAAGCGACCGGGCGGTGTTCAAAGTGCCGAGCCTGCGCAATATCGCCCTGACTGCGCCCTACATGCACGACGGTAGTTTGCTTACCCTGGAAGCGGTTATTGATCATTATCAAACGGGCGGAAAGCCGCACCCAAACAAAAGCCCCTTGCTCAAACCTTTTGTACTCGCGCCACAGGAGCGGGCGGATTTGTTAGCATTTTTGGGTAGTTTGACGGACCAGAAATTTATTACCAACCCGGAATTCAGACTCTGATCCGTGCTACCATTTTTCAACTTTTGAAATGACAGTCAAGTAATTATGAAAAAAATACTGTACATCCTTTTCTCTTTGTCCGTTCTCTTTGTCGCCTGCGACCCGAAAGAGCCTGTAGAGCCGCCCGCTACTTACGACCCGACAGTATACGACTTGAAAATCGGCGATTTCCCTACACCTGATCTACCCGCCGACAATAAATTGACTATCGCCGGGGTACAATTGGGCCGCATGCTTTTTTATGAACCTATGCTCTCAAAAGACGGCTCACAAGCCTGCGCTGATTGCCACAAACAGCAAGACGCTTTTTCTGACATCCGTCAGTTTAGCATCGGGGTAGAAAAACTCCTTGGCAAACGCCAGGCAATGCCGGTAATGAACCTGGCTTGGCATCAGAACGGCTTCTTCTGGGACGGCCGCGCGCCACACATACGAGACCAGGCCCTGAAACCCATTCAAGATCCACTCGAAATGAACGAGACGTTACCCAACGTGGTGGCAAAACTTTCAGCAAGCAAAAAATATACGGATCAGTTTATTCGAGCATTTGGCGATGCTGCTGTTACCTCAGAACGGGTGAGCCTGGCTTTGGAGCAGTTCATGCTGACCCTGATTTCCAATAACTCTAAATATGACCAGTCTCTGCGCGGCACGGTTGCTTTGACGCCTGCCGAAGAACGCGGCAGGATAATTTTTTTTACTGAATATGACCCGTTCGGCAGTACGAAAGGCGCCGAATGCTTCCACTGCCACGCGGGAAATAATTTTACGAACGACGAATTTATGAACAACGGCCTCGATACCGACGAGAGCATGACCGACGAAGGCCGCAAAAAAGTGACGGACGACCCTGCTGACCGGGGCCGGTTCAAAGTGCCTTCCCTGCGCAATGTAGCGCATACCGCCCCTTACATGCACGATGGGCGCTTTGCCACGCTGGAAGCAGTTATTGACCACTACGACCATGGCGTAAAAAATTCCTCGACCATCGAATTTATCCTTCAATACAACCTGCAACCCAGTGGGCTGCAAATGACGGCGCAGGACAAGGCGGACTTGCTGGCTTTTTTAAAAACCTTGTCCGATCCCACCTTTTTGGCGAACACAGCGTTTGCCAAGCCGGAGTAATTTTAAACGGAGGTCAAAAAATGAATGATGTCATACGGTTCTTCTTTTCCAAAACAGGCTTTGTCCCTGCTTTTCTTAAGCATTCAGGTCGGCTTGTCGGCTCAAATAACCATCGGCGAAAGGCCATGCCTTTTTGATGAATTACATCCTTCGCACACGCTCCAAGCGGCGGAGTCGCATATTCGTGCTGCCATCAGCCGGGAAGAATTGGCCGATCAGGCCGAGACTGGTCCTGAAATCCGAACAGTCCCGGTTGTGGTGCATATTATCCACAATGGCGGCTCGGAAAACATCAGCAAAGCACAGATTGAACGGCAAATCCAGATTCTCAATGAAGACTATGGTAAACTGCCCGGCACCCCGGGCGACGGCGACGGTGTGGATACGCGCGTGCGCTTTTGTTTAGCAAAAACAGACCCGCAGGGGCGTTGTACAGACGGCATCGTGCGGCTCAAAACTACTTTGACCAACCACCAGCCGGTAGACAGGGCTACGTTGAAAAACCTGTCATTTTGGGACAATACGCGCTACCTGAATATATACATCGTGAAGACGATTAGCGGCAATGTGGGTGGTTATTCTTCCTTCCCTTATGCTCCACCCAACGAAGATGGCATCGTGGTACGCCACAACCTGTTTGGTGACATCGGTACGGCAGCGGCCTCAGGTGGACGGACAACGACACACGAATTGGGTCATTGGTTCGGACTCTACCACACATTCAACGGCGGCTGTGGGCAGGACACCTGCACCGATGGCGACCTTGTGTGCGATACGCCGCCGGTGGTCAATCCTAACTTTTCCTGCAACCTGAGCGCCAACTCCTGCGCCAACGACAGTCCCAACCTGCCCGACCAGGTGCGCAACTACATGGACTATACGCCCGATGATTGCAAAAACTTATTCACACAGGGACAAAAAGACCGGATCATGGCAACACTCGACACGGTGCGGACACTCATCTGGTCATTCGACAATTTGGCGGCCACCGGTTGCGACAGCACCTATCAGCCTCCGGTGGTATGTTCACTAGCGGCTGATTTCGTAACGCTGACTCAGGCGGTTTGCTTGGGCGGAAAGGTTTATTTTATGGATCGTTCGCTCAATGTGGCTACTTCGTGGCAATGGTCGTTCCCCGGAGGTAATCCGGCAACCTCGACTTTGCAAAATCCGACAATTCAATACGATTCCCTGGGTGCTTACCCGGTTACGCTGATTGCTGCCAACAGCACGGGAGCTGATACGCTACTGGTTGAAAATTATATCAGCGTCACCGAGCCGGGCATCGGGCATGCACTACCATTTATTGCCAATTTCGACGACGGTGTTTTCCCGCCGGTCGGTACGGATATTTTTAACCCGGATTTGGGTATTTCCTGGGAGAAAGATTCACTTGGCGCACATTCCGCACCCTTTTCTGCCCGGATTGACAATCTGATAAACATCAACTATGGCACTCGCGATGAAATCGTGCTGCCATTTCTCGACCTGAGCACGTCCAATCCCGACTCTGCCTTGCTGCTGACCTTTTGGTGGGCTTATGCGCGGTCGGACGCTAATTATTCTGACGAACTTATTGTGCAGATTTCCAAAGACTGCGGAGTGAATTATACGAACATCCTTACCAAATCAGGCAACGCGCTGGCCACCGGCCCCACACAAACCACGCAGTTTATTCCTACCCCAGCACAATGGCAAAAAGCGACGGTCAATCTTTTTCAGTACAAAACCGAACAGTACGTGAAAATCCGCTTTGTGAACGTGACGGACGGCGGCAACCGGATGTACCTCGACGATATCCAAATCAACGGCGGCCTGGTGACGGCTACCCATGGGCCGGAACATTCCACATGGCCTGTTCAGATTTTCCCAAATCCCGCTTTTGACCTCGTTCGGGTGCAAACAGCAGCCGGTTGGAGCAAACCGATACACGTCCGCGCATATAACGCGTTGGGCAGTTTGCTGCACGATTACGGCCCTGACTCCGCCGACGCTCTCTACGTTGCAGCGTTTCCGGCGGGACCTATCTTTTTCAGTATCGAATCGGGTGGACAAGTAATGACATTTCGGTTGATGAAATTAAAATGATGGAAATTTCCCGTACGGGCAACTGCCTGCCTGTTTTTCTTGAATAGAAAAATAGCACTCGCTCTGAACCCAATTCAAATTTCCATCAGAAATAACCATTTTCAACGGTTCAAATTTTTAGAATGAAAAATATATCAATGTTCTTTTTGGCGGTACTGGCTTGGACAAATGCCGTCGCCCAAACTACCATCCCTATACCGCCGACCCTCGAAGGCATGACCTTTAACCTAACGCCACAGCAGGGCACGAGTGAAATTTTTTCAGGTATCCAGACCAACACTATCGGTTACAATGGTGCGATGCTTGGACCGACTTTGATTTTGAATAAAGGTGAAACAGTAACGCTCAATGTCCACAACCAACTCGGCGACACCACCACCGTGCATTGGCATGGCCTGCACCTCGCTCCGTCGAACGACGGCAGCCCACACAACCCCATTCTGGCGGGAGCGGACTGGTCGCCTTCTTTTGAAGTGCTTGACCACGCCTCGACATACTGGTATCACCCACACCTACATGGCAAGACGCTCAATCAGGTCGTGAAAGGGGCTGCCGGTTTTATCATTGTCCGTGACGACGAGGAGGCAGCGCTCAACCTGCCCCGGACTTACGGCGTGGATGACGTGCCGCTTGTTTTTCAATGGAAAACCTTCAGCGCCGACAAGCAAATCGTGGAAATGGATGAAGTAGATAACGAAGTACTGGTAAATGGCGTGCTTCGCGGCAGTACCCTCACAATGCCCGCGCAAGTGGTGCGGCTGAGATTACTGAACGGTTCGAGCCATCGTTTTTTTGATTTTGGATTTGCCAATAACCTGAATTTTAAGCAAATCGGCGGCGATGGCGGTCTGCTCGACGCGCCGGTTGCTATGTCGAAACTCATGCTTGCTCCCGGCGAGCGCGCCGAAATTTTGTTGGATTTGACTGGAAAAGAAGGGCAAACCCTGATTTTGAAACAATTCGGCAGCCAACTCCCACAGGGCTATCCCGGCGGAATGATGATGAACATGGGCGGCGGAAGTAATATGATGGGTCCGTTGGACGATACTGATTTTGATCTGATGACTATTTCAGTGATCGCCCAGACGGCCAATCCAGTGACAAGCATCCCGGCGGTCTTAGTGGCCAATACCCCACTTTCGCAAATCGGTGCAACGCCTCGCAGCCTCGCCATGACTGCCCAGCCGATGATGAGCATGACAAATTTTTTCCTCAACGGCTTGAAATTCGACATGGAAAATATCAATTTCTCGGTTGAACAAGGCAAAACCGAGATATGGACTTTGACCAATCAGACGATGATGGCGCACCCGTTTCACCTGCATGGCAATTCATTTTGGGTGGTTTCTGTCGGTGGCAACCCGCCGCCTGCCAATATGCGTGGCCGGAAAGACGTAGTGGTGGTGCCTCCGATGAATGGCAGTGTCAAAATTGTCGTCCGATACGACGACTTCAGCGACCCGGATATGCCCTATATGTACCATTGCCACATCCTGAGCCATGAAGACGACGGCATGATGGGACAATTTATCGTGACTGCTCCTGCCACCGGAACGGTTGAATCAGTGCCCGGCAGGTTGATGTTTTATCCGAACCCGGCGGGCAGGAACGTGTTTTTTGAGATAAATGAAGACATAACTAAAGGCGCCGTTTGCCAGGTGACGGACGTGCTGGGGCAAGTGGTTTCGGAGCAATCGGCACCGGTTTTAAATGGAAAAGGTCGTATCGAAACGGAAGCCTTGCCTGCAGGGTCTTATGCAGTACGCATACTGCTAGAGGGCAAAACCTATACGGGTATTTTTGTGAAGCAATGACGCGTGACGCAGTTCAAAGCAGATCGCAGGCAGCATTGGCGAAAGGCCTTGGAGGTTACTGTAACCCCAATCTTGCTCTTCGCTTCCGCATTATTCTCCATATACTACTATGAATGTGTGAATGATGTAACTTTTATCTAAAATTGTGTACGGACCTTCGGTTGCAGGGTCTGCACTTTTGTGTTTTGAAAACCTTTCATAATACAAAATTAAGAAAAATGAAAAATCTAGTAATTCTCTTGCTCTCCGTTGCAGCGTTGATTTCGTTCACGCAATGCAACAACACCGATCCTGAAAATCTTTGCACCAATCCAGCCACACGCGGGAAACTCATTTCCTCACTGATGAACAATGATGCTTATATGAACGAAGTTATGGATTCCATGCAGACAAGGCATGGTGCTTCCATGGCGAAAAATGACCAAGCGATGCAAGTTGGGATGATGGATAAAATGATGGCCATGTGCAAATCAGATACTGCCATGTGCAAAATGATGATGGACAAAACAGCGGCTATGTGCGAGGCCGACCAATCCAAATGCGACATGATGATGGGTTCGATGGGAGGAAGCCCTAAAATGATGCAATCCATGCACGAGATGTGCGACATGAGGGGCATGGAGATGGAGAAAAAGAAGTAGTTGTAGGTACAAGCACTATCCCCAAAAATCATTTTTCAATAAAAAATCCACTCATGCCCAAACTTGGGCTTTGACAATAAACGCTTTCAAATTCAAGAGCAATGACACACAAATATCAAGTTACTGGCATGACTTGCGGCGGTTGCGCGGCGAGCGTGAAAAACAGTTTGCAGACGGTCGCGGGCGTAACTTCTGTGGAAGTTTCAAAGGCGGAGGACAGCGCGACCATCTCGATGGACCAGCATATCGGCCTGCCCGAACTGCAAAAAGCATTGGGAGGCGTTGGCGGCAAATACCAGATTTCAAATTGAAAACTAAAATGACTGTTAAAACAAAGCATGCCGAACCTGCTGTCGCGGTTCCCGAAAAAATGGACCACAGCAAAATGCAACACGGCAACAGCCCCAAAATGGGCATGGAAGGCCATAATCACCACGCCATGATGATTGCCGATTTCAAAAAACGGTTTTATGTGGTGCTTTTCCTGACCATCCCTATCATGCTGTTATCGCCTATGATACAGCAATTTATGCAGGTCAATTGGCAGTTTACGGGTTCCAATTATATCCTGTTTGCCTTATCGTCTGTCGTGTTTTTTTATGGAGGCTTGCCATTTTTAAAAGGATGGGTGCAGGAGGTAAAAGCAAAGAACCCGGGCATGATGTTTTTAATAGGTTTCGCAATAACCGTTTCTTATGCTTACAGTGTAGCCGTTGTGTTTGGTTTGCAGGGTATGGATTTCTTTTGGGAATTATCAACGCTGATTTTAATCATGCTTTTGGGGCACTGGATAGAAATGAAATCTATCGCGGGCGCATCCAGAGAATTGGAATTACTGGTAAAATTGATGCCTGCAGAAGCCCACATGGTCATGCCGGATATGGTGCATGATGTAAAAACCGATACCCTGAATGCGAATGATATTATCCTTGTAAAACCGGGAGAAAAAGTGGCAGCAGATGGTATAATATTAGAAGGTGAAAGTTATTTGAATGAAAGCATGCTCACCGGCGAATCAAAACCTGTACAAAAAACAAAAGGTGATAAGGTAATCGCGGGCTCTATCAACGGTAATGGGTCCATTAAAGTAACCGTTTCTCATGCGGCAAAAGATTCTTATCTCTCGCAGGTGATAAAATTGGTGGATGATGCACAAAAATCAAAATCCAAAACGCAATTATTGGCAGATACAGCAGCAAAATGGCTAACGGTCATTGCCATTGTTTCAGGTATTGGGACGTTTTTATATTGGTACCTGACCGGGCAAACGCTGGCATTCGCCATGGAAAGAATGGTGACGGTCATTGTTATTTGTTGTCCGCACGCTTTGGGACTGGCTGTCCCTTTGGTCGTGGCAAAATCAACCGCTTTATCCGCTCAAAACGGTTTGCTCATTAAAAACAGGACCGCATTTGAAAATGCCCGAAAGATAACTACGATGGTTTTCGATAAAACAGGCACGCTCACTGTCGGTAAATTTGAGGTGTCAAATATCGTCCCGCTCTCAAAAGGTTTGGATGAAAATGAAATCATCCGTTTATCCGCTGCATTGGAACAGGCATCCGAGCATCCCATCGCGACGGGCATATTGCAAAAAGCAAAGGATTTGAAAATAACTATTCCATCCACTGAAAACTTCCAGGCGATAACTGGAAAAGGTGTGGAAGCAACTGTGGAAGGCAAGCGGATTTTAGTGGTCAGTCCGGGTTACTTGTCTGAAAACAAAATAGCTCTGCCAAAGGATTTTGCCGCCAATGATACGGAAACGGTCGTGTTTTTATTGATCGATAAAGAACTGGCCGGATTCATCGCCTTGTCTGATGAAATTCGCCCGGAATCTGCCGAAGCTATTAAAACCTTAAAGGAAAATGGCATTAAATCAATTTTACTGACAGGCGATAATGCTAAGGTAGCAAAGAGTGTCAGCGGAACCCTAGGCATGGATAGTTTTATCGCCGAGGTGTTGCCGCACCAAAAACTGGAAAAGATAAAAGAACTGCAACGCAAAGGTGAGTTTGTAGCCATGACAGGCGATGGCGTAAACGATGCGCCCGCTTTAGCGATTGCAGATGTTGGGATTGCCGTTGGTAGCGGCAGCGATATTGCGGCAGAAACCGCAGGTATTGTTTTGGTAAACAGCAACCCAAAAGACATTGTAAGTTTGATTTTATTTGGCAAAGCGACCTACCGTAAAATGATTCAAAACCTGATTTGGGCAACGGGTTACAATATTATTGCGCTGCCTTTGGCCGCTGGCGTTTTTTATAAACAAGGTATTTTATTAAGCCCTGCTGCCGGGGCAGTTTTGATGACCGTGAGCACGGTTGTAGTGGCTATTAATGCGAGTATGTTGAAAGTGAAAAAATAATAAGTTTGGGTAGAAATGGTCTTCATCTTTTTTACTGGGCGGTGGAACATCTGATAAATATCACTTCCTGTGTTGATGACAATCACTATTCGACTGTATTGGTCGGGCTAACTTTGTAAAGATCTATGAAACGCATTTCCATCATATTATTTTGCGCTTATTACCTGCTCGCAGTATCGGGGGTAACTGTTCACTACCATTACTGCTGCGGAGAACTGGCTTCGATGGATTTGTACAGCCCTCGCAAGAACCCCTGCCCTTGTGGGGCAAAGTCGAAAGACTCGGGTTGTTGCGCGCACAAAGTGCTTTCTTCAAAAACGGATGATGGCTACAAACCGGCTCTTTCGACGCTTACACAACCCGTTTTATCGGAGTTTGTAGCTGCGGTTGTGCCTTCCGGTGGCAGTTATATATTCACCGCCTTCATAGTTGAACCTTCGCTCAAATCTCCAGTTTCCGGTTGGCGAAGATGCCCGGACATTCCGCTTTTTCTCCTGTATCTCGTTCTGCGGAATTAGACAGATTGCTCTCCTGCTGCCATTCCCTGGCGGCATTTGCCAGATTCCATTTTCAATAACTAAACCAGGGGTTTACGAAAGTCATCGTAGGCATCTGCATCTCATTTAACGTATGGTTCGCGAGGGCTTTTACGGAGTTTCGTGAAATGGAAGATTGCGGCACGGGCTGTACTGACCTATGCATACCCACCGTATGCCTTCAGTAAACTTTCGATATTCAATTCATTCTCAAATTTTTGATTTTTATGAAACAGTTATTTGTTCTATCGCTCCTTGCCGTTTTTTTCACGGCAACCGTTTGTGCCCAAACAGGTAGCAGCGGCATTTTTCGAACTGCAAAAGATTTTAAGAACGGCAAAATAGAATATGCCATTCGATGCGACTCCCAATCGCACAAAATCAAAGCCGACCCGTTGTTCAAACGAAACAGAGTGATTGTAAAACACGAAGGGAAAACCTATAAAATAGACAAGGATAGTGTGTATGCCATTCGATATTGCTCCGGAGTGGTGCAAAGGCTTTATCAAAAAAAGGCATACCAAATGGTCAATGAGGGCGAGGATATTCTGCTTTACAAAGTTGCCACACTTCCAATGGGTAAAGGTCAGCCTGCTGAAACAACGTGGTATTTTAGCAAAGATGCTACCTGGTCTATTCAACCGCTCACATTAGGTAACCTGCTGGGCGCTTTTCCCGATAATCATGCTTTTCACGATGCAATAATAGCCGAGTTTAAAACCGATGGAGAACTGCCCAAGTACGACGATATGCATAAAATGATGCGGATCAACAGGTTGTACGAGAATTCAAAAAAACAGTAGCGCGGTAAATGCGAAATTTCCGGTGTATCCAAACAAGGTCAAAGGCGCTTGAAATAAGATTGTTGTCTATATGAAAATTGAGGGTGTTCAAGAAAGTGTGGCACACCTCTACTACCTCACTGATTATCAGTACCATAATTTAGGTGTGCCACACTTTTCTGAACACCCTCTGAAAATTGATATAGAGTCAACGCAAAGTGGTTTTGAACCAAAGATCAGTGCAAGTACCTTAAAGCGAAGGTTCTAAACCTTCAAACCATTTCAAACCACTCAAACCTGACTATAAATCATGGTTGAAAAACTCGTCCAACTGTCCCTCCGCAACCGCCTTTTCGTGCTCGTGGCTGCACTGAGCTTATTTGCCTGGGGTATCTACTCCGTGCGAAACAACCCGATTGACGCCATTCCCGACCTGTCGGAAAATCAGGTCATCGTTTTTACCGAATGGATGGGGCGAAGCCCGCAACTTATGGAAGATCAAATCACTTACCCGCTGGTCTCCAACCTGCAAGGCATTCCGAAAGTGAAAAATATCAGGGGGACATCCATGTTCGGGATGAGTTTTGTGTATATCATTTTTGAAGACAATGTAGACATCTACTGGGCGCGCACAAGGGTTCTGGAACGCCTCAACTATGCTCAACGCCTCTTGCCGGAAGGTATCACGCCGACGCTCGGCCCGGACGGTACGGGCGTCGGCCATATCTTTTGGTACCACCTCGACGCTCCGGGCATGGACTTGGGTGAACAGCGTGCCTTACAGGATTGGTACGTCAAATTTGCCCTCCAAACTGTCCCCGGCGTGAGTGAGGTGGCATCGTTCGGCGGTTTTGGCAAGCAATACCAAATCAACATTGACCCCTATAAACTGAACTATTACAACGTCCCGCTCATGGATGTGCTCAATGCCGTTCGACACAACAACAACGACGTGGGCGGGCGCAAATTCGAGATGAGCGACATGGCTTACATCGTTCGTGGATTGGGTTATATGAAAAAAACGGAGGACATCGAGAATGTCCCCGTCGGCAATTACGGCAGTGTTCCCGTCAGGGTCAAAGACGTGGCAACAGTGCAAATGGGGGGCGACTTGCGCCTCGGCATTTTCGACATGGATGGTACGGGCGAGGTTGTCGGCGGCATCGTGGTCATGCGTTATGGCGAAAACGCCGACCAGGTCATCGGAGCGGTGAAAAAGAAAATGGTGGAGGTGGAAAAAGGTTTGCCCGCTGGAGTGAAATTCAAGGTAAGTTACGACCGCAGCGAACTCATCGAAGCAGCCATCGATTCCGTAAAAGGTACACTCACCGAAGAAATGTTTGCCGTGTCCATCGTCGTGTTGCTGTTCCTTTTTCATTGGCGGAGTGCGCTCATTATCTTAATACAACTACCCATTTCGGTAGCAGTTGGCTTTATTCTGCTCGAAGCGTTTGGACTCTCTTCCAACATCATGTCGCTGACGGGCATCGCCCTCGCCATCGGAGTAGTAGTGGACGACGGCATCGTCATGGTGGAAAATGCGTACCGGCATTTGTCCGAGGCGACTTGGGCAAAAACCTTTGCCGAGCGGCTTTCGGTGATTGAAAAATCCTGCAAACAGGTCGGTCCCGGCGTGTTTTTTTCTACCATTGTCACCATCGCTTCGTTTCTACCCGTCTTATTGCTGACGGGCATGGAGGGTAAACTGTTTTCCCCGCTGGCCTGGACGAAAACCTTCATTCTGTTGGTGGACGCCTTCCTCGCCATCACGCTCACGCCAGTGCTGATTGCGCTGATTTTAAAAGGGAAATTGAAACCTGAAAGCGCTAACCCCATCACCCGGTTTTTGGAAAAAGGGTATACGCCTGTGCTAAAACTCTGTTTGCGCTGGCGCAAAACCACTCTTGCGGTAATGCTCCTTGCTTTGGCTGCCAGTGTCCCGATGATGATGCGGCTCGGCTCGGAGTTCATGCCGCCACTTGATGAAGGCTCCCTGTTGTTCATGCCCGTGACTTTGCCCGACGTGTCCAACTCGGAAGTCAAGCGGCTCTTACAGGTGCAGGATAAACTCATCTCCACTGTCCCGGAGGTCAGCCACGTTTTAGGAAAAGCGGGAAGGGCGAACACAGCCACCGACAACTCGCCCATCAGCATGATTGAAACCATCATTTTGCTGAAACCCAAAAGCGAGTGGCGGGCAGGCTTGACCAAAAATGACATCATCAATGAGTTGAACGCCAAACTGCAAATCCCCGGCGTGGTCAACGGGTGGACGCAGCCCATCATCAACCGTATCAATATGCTTTCGACAGGCATCCGCACCGACGTGGGGCTGAAAATTTATGGGCAAAACCTCGACACGATTTACTCGGTTGCCCAACTGTTGAAAAAAGAACTCGAAGGCATCGAAGGCGTGAAAGACCTCTACGTCGAACCTATCACAGGCGGAAAATACATTGATATCGTGGTGAAACGGGACGAAATAGGTCGCTACGGGTTGAGTGTGGATGACGTGAACATGCTCGTCGAAAGTGCCCTCGGCGGCATGGTTTTGACCACCATCATTGAGGGACGGCAACGATTCACCTTAAATGCCCGCTTTGCCCAGGACTTCCGCAACAACCTCGACGCCCTGCGTCGCCTCCAATTGCAGACCGTCCGCTACGGCATCATCCCCCTCGAGGCGGTGGCAGACGTGCGCATCTCGGAAGGGCCCCCGATGATAAATTCCGAAAATGCCATGCTCCGGGGAACGGTGCTGTTCAACGTAAGGGAACGCGACCTCGGCGGCACCATGCAGGAAGCGCAGCGAAAACTGGACGCCGCTGTGAAGCAACTTCCAAAAGGCTATTACATCGAATGGAGCGGGCAATGGGAAAACCAAATCCGGGCGAGCCGGACGCTGCTGCTCATTCTGCCCATCGTGCTGCTCATCATTTTTTTCGTGCTGTACATCACCTATCACTCTGTAAAAGAGGCACTTATCACGATGATTACCGTGCCTTTTGCGCTCATCGGCGGTGTGTATATGGTCTACTTTTATGGGGCAAATCTGTCTGTGGCAGTTGCGGTGGGTTTCATTGCCCTATTCGGAATGGCAGTCGAAACGGCGATGCTGATGACAATTTACCTTAACGAAGCCATGCAGCGACTGGTTGCCGAAAAGGGTAATTCCAAAGACAGCATCACCAATGCCGACATTCGGGAATGGGTCATCTGGGGCGCGGCCAAGCGCCTACGACCCAAGTTGATGACCGTTTCCGTGTCGCTGTTCGGCCTCATCCCCATCCTTTGGGCAACGGGCGTGGGCAGCGACATGATGCTGCCCATCACCATCCCGCTTATTGGCGGGACAATTTCATCCACCCTGTATGTACTGCTCATCACGCCTGTTGTTTTTGAAATGACAAAAGAGCGGGAGTTGCGCAGACAGGGAAAAATTGAAGTATACGATGTCAAGGAATAGTTATTTGAAGGTCAAAATTTGCTTGGTGGTAATGGTTGTTTTTTTTCAAAAAAACTTTGCCCAACAAGTCCTCCCGCTCGACAGCATTCTCGTTCGTATCGAGCGCAACCACCCGGCGTTGAAAGTCGTTGACGCTCGTATCCGGGAACTCGACACCTATGCCACGGGTGCAGTTTCGCTGCCCCCGCCACGGGTGAGCGGTGGTTTCTGGATGACCCCGTACAACCCCGCGCGGTGGAGCGAGGGCATGGGCGCGTTCATGGTATCCGCCGAGCAAATGCTTCCCAACCGGGGAATGCAGCAAGCGGAGGGCCGCTATATGGCTTCCATGTCGGGCATGCAGGTAGCGGAAAAAGGCGTGATGCGGAACATGCTCTTTGCCGAGGCGAAAACCGCCTATTTCAATTGGCTGATTTTGAAAAAGAAGATCACTGTCGTGGAAGAAAGCAAAAGTCTCCTTCGGCTGATGCTCCAAAGCGCACGTGAACGTTATAAGTACAACCGGGAAAAACTCGGCAGCATCTACAAAGCCGAAGCAGAACTCGCCGACCTCGACCGGATGCAAGCCATGTTTGCTGGTGAAATCCGCCAGCAAAAAACCATGCTCGAAGCCCTGATGCAATTTCCCTCAGTAACTGATTTTGAGGTGGACACAGCCGTCATTTTGACTTTTTGGACAAACCTTCCCGCACTCCCCGACACCGCCCGCATCCTCGCCCGAAGCGACATCCGGGCGGTCGAAGCCCAACTCCGCACCGCCCGCCTCGAACAAGAATGGAACCGCTCGAAACTCAAACCCGAGTTTGGCGTCCGTTTCGACCATATGTTCGCCTTCGGAGGTGCGCCCTGGCAGTTCTCGTTCATGGGCATGATGACTGTTCCGATTGCGCCCTGGGCGAACAAAGACATTAAGACCAAAATCAAAGGCATTGACTTCAAATTCGCCGCTTTCGATTGGGAAAAAGCCGCCATCGCCAACGCCGTCCGGGGCGCAGCCGCCGACCGTCTTGTGATGATGCAGACCCTCCAAAACCAAATCGAACGCTACGAAAATAACATCGTGCCCAACCAGCGCAAGCGTTTTCAAAGCACCCTGCTCGCTTACGAGCAAAATACTGACGAGTTGTTTATGGCGCTTGATGCCTGGCTCGAACTGAAAATGAGCCGACTGGCGCAACTTGATCTCCTTCAACAACTCTTGCAAGCCAAAATCGCTTATGAAAAAGAACTGGAAATACGGTAAAGCAACCGCCCTGCTCGCAGCCCTGCTGCTCTTGCTCGCCGCTTGCCGAAACAAAACCGCCGACCATTCGCAGCACGGAGAAATGCCCGCCGGACACGACCACGCTGCCTTGCAAATGACCACGGCGGCAGCAGTTTACACCTGCCCGATGCACCCCGAAATCCAGCGAAACGAGCCGGGAACGTGCCCGATTTGTGGAATGGATTTAGTGAAAAAAGAGACGACTGCCCTCGAAAGTCATGAGCACAGCAGCCACGACACGGCAGCCACCGACCTCGATTTTTTGTTGAAACCAACTTACGAGTACGTTTTGACCACCATAAAAACCGTCCGCCCCGAGCGGAAAACCCTCGCCGCCAGCATCGAAGCACCCGGCTACCTCGCCTTTGATGCCCGAAAAGTGCAGGCAATCGCCGCTCGTTTCGGCGGTCGCATCGAGCGATTGTACGTCAAATACCCATACCAACCCGTGAAGAAAGGGCAACGCATCCTGGACATGTACAGCCCCGAAATCGCCACCGCACAGCAAGAATTGATTTTTTTACTCGAAAACGATGCCACCAATATGGTTTTGCTCGATAATGCCCGCCGTCGCCTCTCACTTCTGGGCTTGTCGTTGGCTCAAATCGAGGAGGTGGAGAAGTCCCGGAAACCCTCGCTTTCGCTGTCCATTTTCAGCCCGTTCGACGGACTTGTTTTTGAAAAAGCAATGCTCGCTCCTGCATCGCCCAGTGCAGACGGTGAAATGCTCTCCGCCAGCGGCTCAACAAGCCCGACCGGGACCACTGGAACTGCGGGTGGACTTTCCCTTCAGGAAGGCATGTACGTTCAAAAAGGACAGCGGTTGTTCAGTCTCCAAAGCCTCGCCACGGTTTGGGCGGTGCTCGAATTTTACCCATCCGATGTTTCGTCTGTCAAGGTCGGGCAGGCAGTAAGTATTCGCATCGAGCCATTTGAGAAACCTTTTTTAGGAAAAATAAACTACATAGAGCCACAGTTCGGGCCGGGCGGCAAAAACCTCCGGGCGAGGGTCTATCTCGAAAACCTTGGAGCTAAATTGAACCCCGGCGCACTCGTCAAAGCCACCGTACACGCAAGCGGACGTTCGGGGCTGTGGATTCCGAAGGCCGCCGCTCTCGATTTTGGCAGACAAAAGGTGGCTTTTTTGAAGACGGACGGTGTTTTTCAATCGAAAAAAATCGAAACAGGCGACGCTTCTGGCGAGTGGCTTGAAGTCCGATCGGGACTTTCCGAAGTGGATGAAATCGCCGCCAATGCCCAATTTCTCATGGACAGTGAGAGTTTTGTAAAATCAAATTGATTGAAGATGAATCATTTAGGAAAAAATATTGCCCTGTTCGCCCTCTTGCTCGTGATTGCCGCCTGCAAAAAAAACGCACCCGAAGCCATACCGGACAACGTTTTTTATACCTGCTCGATGCACCCGCAGGTCATGGAAAAACAACCCGGCACTTGCCCCATTTGCAAAATGGATTTGATACGGACGGAAACGCACCCAAACCAACAAACCGGCGAGTTGAAGTTGAGCGATGAGCAAATCCGGCTGGCAAACATCCGGACCGACACCGTGCGTCTCCGACCGCTCGGCGAAGAAATCACGCTCTCCGCCACCTTGAAGGAAAACCAAAACCTCGTCAACATGATTACCGCAAGGATTTCGGGCAGGGTCGAGCGGCTGTTCGTCCGCAACGTCGGTGAAACCGTTCGGGCAGGACAGGCGGTTTTTGAATTGTACAGCGAGGATCTCGCTTCGGCGCAACAAGACTACCTGTTGGCTCGGCAAAGTCAAAAACGCTACGGCGAAACCGAGCCGAATTTTGCCCGCATCGCCGATGCCGCCCGCAACAAACTCTTGCTCTGGGGCATGACCGAGTCGCAAATCGGAGAACTCGAACATAGCGACTCGCCCAAAAACACGCACACTTTTTACAGCAAATACAGCGGCATCGCTACCGAAGTGAGTATCGCCGAGGGCGATTATGTGGCGGAAGGCTCGCCCGTGCTGCGCCTCGCCGACCTGCGCACGCTTTGGGCAGAAGCGCAATTATACGTCAGTGATTTGCCTTTTCTCGCTCAAACCCGGGAGGCATCGGTCGCGTTGCCGTATTTCTCCGGAAGAATCCTTGGCGGCAAGGTCAGTTTTGTCAATCCCAGCCTCGAAGCCTCTTCCAAAATTGTGCTGGCCCGCGTGGAACTTTCCAACCTGGACAATGCATACCAGCCTGGTATGCAGGCCTGGATAACCATAAAAGGCAAAACGCGCCGTGCGCTCGCCGTGCCAACCAATGCGCTCATTCAGGATAGTCGCGGCGTCACACTCTGGATAAAAAACGCTACAGGCGGCTTCGAAGGTCGGATGGTGCGTATTGGTATTGCCAATAAGGATTACACGGAAATTGTCGATGGGCTGCAACCCGGAGAGTTGGTGGTTGTTTCCGGGGCTTACTTGTTACAAAGCGAACTTGTATTTAAGAAAGGAGCCGATCCCATGGCGGGGCACAAGATGTAGGCTATCCTTCCTTTAAGAGGCTGTTTGAGTTATTCTGCCGGAGGCAAAAAAACATACGATAAAAAACAAAACATAAAAAAAGATGTTTTAGAAAAGCATGAAATTTCTATCTTCCATATTTCTACCTTTTGCCTTGATGCTTGTTTTCTTGGCAGCACCCACAAGCAATGCCTTTGCTTGTGGCGGTGGTGAAAGTTGTGGTAAAAGGGAAGAGCAAAAAGGAAGTCAAGAAAAAAGTTGTTGTAGCCAGGAAACAGACTATTCAAAACCTTGCAACGATAAAAAAGATCGCGGCGGAGATTGCGGTAAAAAGAACTGTCATTGCCCGACTACTTTTTCCCATGGCCAAATAGCGGTTGCAGCTCCCCTAAAATTAGCATTGCCCATTTATTGCCTGCCTAAAAAAGCGGCTTGGTACTATCTCAATAAAACACCAAGCGCTGTTTACCTTTCTATTTGGCTGCCGCCAAAAATAAGTTGTTAGACCCATATGACAGCCACAAGTCTGTCTACTCGAAAGCGCCTTGCTTTCGCAATTCACTCGAATTTAACGGTTTAACAATTTTTCAAAATGAAATTTCAGCATTTCATTTTGTCAATGTCGCTTTTTGCGACGTTGGCAATCGTGGCATCGTGCCGCAAAGACAAGAATGGACTTAATATCACCCACCCGGCGGCATTTGTCGTCAACGGTGCGGACAACAACATCAGCGTCATTGACCTGACGGACGATACCAAAGTCCACGACATCAGCCTCAACGGCGCAACTTTCCCGCACCACATTTACATCAGCCCGGACAAGTCCAAGTTGGCGGTGGCAATCACCAACACCGATTTGAGCGCAGGTCACGGCGGGCATGGCAGCATTGCGGGCAATTTCAAAGTGCAGGTAATCAACGCCGTAACGGGTGTGATTGAAAAAGAAATTGCGCTCACGAGGTTGCCGCACAACGCCGTTTTCAACCCAAGCGGAACGGAACTTTGGATACCACAAGCCGACACACCAAGCACGGTCGTGGTCTATCGCACCGCCGATTGGACAAAAACCAACGAAATCACGGTCGGGCATTTGACCTCGGAAGTGACTTTCTCCGCCGACGGTTCAAAAGTCTATGCGGCAAACACGGACGAAGCGACGGTTTCCGTCATTAACCCGAACACAAAAATGGTCTTGGCGGATATTGCCGTCGGGCTTGCCCCCGTTGGCGCTTGGACAGCCGAAAACGGGAAAATGTACGCCGACAACGAAACGAGCAAGACCGTTTCCGAAATTGACGTTGCCACCAATGTCGTGACCGCCACAATAGACCTTGGCTTCAAGCCCGGCTATGTGGCGTACAGCGACCACCATTCCGAACTTTGGGTAAGCGATGCCGACAACGGCAAAGCGGTTTTCTACAAACTGGTCGGCGGCGTTTGGACAAAGGACGGCGAAGTCGCAACGGGTGCGGATGCCCACGCCATTGCGTTCAACGCAGACGGCACGAAGGCATACGTCACCAATCAAGGTGCGGGAACGGTCTCGGTCATCAGCCTTGCAACCCACACCAAAACCAAAGACATCACCGTGGGCAGCAAGCCGAACGGCATTGTCTTGAAACAGTAATCTTCACTTTCAAAATTTAAAAAAATGAAAAATACAGTAATGGTGCTTTGCACCATGTTCTTGATGCTTACCGCTTGCAAGAACAATCAGGCACAAAATGCCACAAAAGCACAATCCGCCGACCAATCGGCTGCCCTGTACGCCTGTTCGATGCACCCCGAAATCACGGGCAAAAAAGGCGACAAATGCTCCAAATGCGGCATGGAATTGACCGAACCCATAAGCGCAAACGCCCCGGCAGCCACGCCCGAAGCGGGGCAAGCCGGAGGCGGCACGGTGTCCATAAAAGCAATCGTGGACGGGTATCTGGCTGTGAAAAACGCTTTCACAGCCGACAAAACTACAGAGGCCGCCGCTGCTGGAAAGGCTTTGGAGGCTACGTTGCGGGATTTCAACAAAGCCGCTTTGACGGCGGAACAGAAAAAGGCGTTTGATGAGATCGCCGAGGATGCCACCGAACACGCCGAACACATCGGTGCCAACGGCGGCAAAATCGAACATCAACGCGAGCATTTTGCGCTGTTGAGCAAGGACATCTACGATTTGGTGAAAGCCTTCGGTGCGGCAGGACAGCCGCTGTACCAAGATTTTTGCCCGATGTACGACAAGGGCAAGGGGGCGATTTGGTTGAGCGAAACCAAAGACATCACCAATCCTTATTACGGCAAAAAAATGCTGACCTGCGGCAAGGTCAAAGAAGAAATCAAGTAAAAATGATGAAGGCCCGTTTGAAAA
This sequence comes from Saprospiraceae bacterium, assembly GCA_016787415.1. Lineage (GTDB taxonomy): Bacteria > Bacteroidota > Bacteroidia > Chitinophagales > Saprospiraceae > M3007. Next base: position 167,465 of record JAEUUT010000070.1, read on the forward strand.
AAACGGCATTCGTCGCAGCCACAATCTTTGTGCTTATCCAGTTTGTCCAACCTGCCCGCAACGAAAGCGGGCAGGTTTTGGACACGGACATTTCCAAAACGGTATCCGTGCCGGAAAGTGTGCAAAGCATTTTGTCGAAATCTTGCTACGACTGCCACAGCAACCACACCCGCTACCCATGGTACACCCGCATCCAGCCCGGCGGCTGGTTCATGGCTTACCATATTCGGAACGGAAAGGAGAAATTGAATTTCAACGAATTCGGCTCGTACCCAAAACGGAGGCAGGAAAGCAAATTGGATGCAATCGCCAAGCAAATCGAGGACGACGCCATGCCCTTGTCTTCCTATACTTTGATGCACCAAAACGCTGTTTTGTCGCCTTCCGAAAAAGAGGCAATCATCTTTTGGGCGAACAGTTCAAGGGACAGCCTTTCATCCAAAAATTGACACCGGAAATGGCAAACGAAAAATTCATCCCCGCATTAGGCTACGATTTTTTGACGACCTATTACGATTTGACCATAAAACTGACCATGCCCGAAAAGAAATTCCGGGACTTGTTGGTCGAACAAATTGACCCGCAGCCGGGCGAAAAAATCCTCGAATTCGGCTGCGGGACTGGGCAAAACTTGCTTTTGGTAAAAAAACAATGCCCCGAAGCCGACCTGCGTGGCCTCGACATTGACCCGAAAGTGAACGAAATCGCCCACCGTAAACTGCAAAAACAGCGGATGTATGTGCCGCTCGATTTGTACGACGGCATGATGTTTCCGTACTCGACCGCACGGTTTGACAAGGTGTACAGTTGCCTCGTTTTTCATCAATTGGATGCCGATGCGAAGTTTGCCTGCCTCGGCGAAATCCACCGAGTGTTGAAAAAGGGCGGCAAATTGGTCATTGCCGATTGGGGAAAAGCCGACGGTAAAATCATGCGCCTCGCTTTCGGGCTGGTGCAATTGCTCGACGGTTTCAAGACCACGAATGACAATGTGCAAGGGCGGATACCTGATTTCATCAGTGAAGCGGGCTTTCAAAACGTCGAGGTCAGTCAGTCAATCAATACCGCCGTTGGCACATTTTCTTATTTTCAATCAATCAAAAAATGAAATTTCTAAAATGGCTTTTCAAAAAAATATTTGTCAAAAAGTGCTGCCAATAACTGCACTCTTCCTCGGCTTGTTTTTATTCAATGCCACCGCCGTTTTTGCCCAAAACAATGGCAAATCGCAGCCGGACGGCTCGTATTACACCTGCACAATGGACCCGAAAGTCCACAACGACAAGCCCGGCACTTGCCCAATCTGCGGTATGACTTTGGTCAAAGTGAAAGGCAAAAAGGCGAAGGCAAAACCCAAGCCCATGCCCGAACATGAAAACCATGAACCCATGCCCATGACAAAGGACACAACAAAAGCGGCTGGCATGGATATGGGCAAAATGGGGAAAACTGATGCCCCGGAAGCAAAACCAATGGAAACGGGCAACATGGATACCCTGAAAATGGGCAAAATGCCCATGCCAATCGAACCCAAAAAACCGCCCGTCGAAATTGCGAGGCCGCCCAAAACCGTCCGATATGATTTGTATATGCGGGATACGACGGTCAATTTTACGGGCAAACCCAGACGGGCAATCGCCACGAACGGGCAAATCCCGATGCCCACGCTGACTTTCACCGAGGGCGACACGGCTGAAATCTATGTCCACAACGAATTGGAGGAAGAAACTTCCGTGCATTGGCACGGCCTGTTTTTGCCAAACAAAGAGGACGGCGTGCCGAACCTGACGCAAATGCCAATCAAGCCGGGCGAGGTGCATTTGTACAAATTTCCAATCATCCAGCACGGGACGCACTGGTATCACAGCCATTCGGGTTTGCAGGAGCAGATTGGGATGTACGGCTCTTTTATCATGAACAAAAGGGCAAATGACCCGACTTTCAGAGAGGGAATAGACGATTTGCCCTCAATCCCTTTGGTTTTGAGCGAATGGACAGATTACAATCCAAACAATGTCCACCGAATGCTGCACAACGCTACGGATTGGTTTGCCATCAAAAAAGGTACGACGCAGAGTTATGGCGAGGCCGTCAGGCAAGGCTATTTGAAGACCAAAATCAACAACGAGTGGAAACGGATGAATGCCATGGACGTGAGCGATGTGTATTATGACAGGTTTTTAATAAATGGAAAAAACGAAAGCCAAGTCCCACAATTGAAGGGGGGCGACAAGGTCAGGCTGCGAATATCGAACGGCGGGGCATCCACCTATTTTTGGTTGAAGTTTGGCGGCGGAAAAATGACGGTCGTAGCCAACGACGGCAACGATGTTGAACCAGTCGAGGTGGACAGGCTAATCATTGCCGTCTCGGAAACCTACGATGTGGTCGTGACTATCCCAGCCGACAATGGAAGTTTTGAGTTTTTGGCAACATCCGAAGACCGCACAAAATCGGCATCCATTTTTTTGGGCAACGGCATTAAATATTTGACCATGCCTATGCCCAGGTTGAAATATTTCGAGGGCATGAAAATGATGAACGGCATGATGAAAATGAACGGCGATTTGGACGATATGGGCATGCAAATGAGCCTCAATCAAATGGACATGAACGTGGTGATGTACCCCGAAATCACGGGCGATGCCGTGCCGCACGACATGGGCAAAATGAAAATGTCGGCGGACGAATACAACAGCAACGAACTTTCTGACATCGTAACCTTAAATTATGCGATGCTGAAATCGCCCACCAAAACCAAGCTGCCCAAAAACGCACCGGTCAAAGAATTGCGCTTTGAATTGTCGGGCAACATGAACCGATATGTGTGGAGTTTGGACAACAAAGTGGTTTCGGAAGCCGACAAAATCCTTATCAAAGAAGGTGAAAACGTGCGGATTGTCCTGCACAATGGCTCTATGATGCGCCACCCGATGCACTTGCACGGGCATGATTTCAGGTTGCTCAACGGGCAGGGCGACTTTGCACCGCTCAAAAACATCGTGGACATCATGCCAATGGAAACCGATACTTTGGAGTTCAATGCGAACGTGAAAGGCGATTGGTTTTTTCATTGTCATATCCTTTACCACATGATGAGCGGCATGGGTAGGGTGTTCAGTTATGAAAACCAATCGCCCAATCCACTTATCCCCGACCCGAAATTGGCGCAGCGCAAACTGTTTGCCGACGACCGAAAATTTCACTTTATGACCCGTGTGGGCATCGAAACCAACGGCAGCGACGGCGAAGCGATGTTCGCAAATACAAGGTGGAAAGCAAGTACCCTTTGGCATTTGGGCTACCACTCGGAGCATGGCTTTGAAAGCGAAACTATGTTTGGGCGTTTTTTGGGTAAAATGCAATGGCTGTATCCTTATGTTGGATTTGATTACCACTACAAAGTGGAAGGCAATGCGCCGGATAATTTTTTCAACCTGGAAGGCAGCCCGAAAAATATTTTCGGCAGCGAAAAGCGCAATATGTTTGGTCAAATAAGCAATAAAAACAACCGCAAAACTTTTGTAGCGGGCATTGCGTACACCTTGCCAATGTTGTTTGTGGCAGATGCGAGAATAGATGGTGACGGGAAATTCCGTTTCCAATTGGGCAGGGAAGACATGCCGCTAACCAAACGGCTGCGCTTCAACATAATGGTCAATACCGACAAAGAGTACATGGCGGGCTTCCGCTACATCGTAAGCAAAAACATAGGCCTTTCTACCCATTACGATAGCGATATGGGACTTGGCGTAGGATTGACCGTAACTTATTGAAAATCGAGTGCATTTTAAATTGTCGCAGATTGGTATCATGGAATGGTATTCCGGGACATGTAATGTCATTCCATTATACCAATCTGCGACAATTTGAAATGCACCCTTTTGAGACAACTTGCCGATAAAATGGAACGGGCTTTTTATTGCTCCATAATTTTATTTTAAGATCACTTTTTCAGTTCCCAAAACATCTCCTTTCAAACGTGCCGTCAGAAAATAAATACCTCTAGGCACATATTCCAATGCGAGATGGAACACTTGATTGCCCGTCGTTTTTTCAGGAAATGAAAATACCCGAATTGTTTTTCCTTCCGCATCGCTCAATTCAAAATTGACCATTCCCGCTCGCTGCAAGTCCATTTCGACGGTGAGCAAACCACCCGAAGCGACGGGGTTGGGAAATACCCGGAATGCAGGCGTCTGGCCTGGCTCCTCCGTTGTGCTTACTGCCGCCTGGCCCGGTAAAATTCGCACGATACGCGCCACCGAAGGAATGTCGTCTACCATCGCCCAAAGCAAATACCATCCCGGTAACGAATGTAGCGAATCATTGGGCACAGTGGCCTCAACAACCTGCCCTTCCTGCGAAAAGTCCAGGTCGAGAAATCGGTTTTCTCCGCAGTTCATCATGTGGGTAACAGCCTGCGTACTTTGCATCACGACGGCCGTAGGAGCGTTGCTGCGTCCGATGTCGAAGCGGATAGTATCGCCGCGTTGGTAGTCTGTTTTTTCAAGATTTAAAATCTGAGGACGTATGCCGCGAAATAAATAGGGCGGCTCATAAGCGTCAATAATGCTCTGTGGAGGTTCATTGCCCGGTTGCCCTTCGCCACCCACAACCACTACCCGTCCGTCCGGCACAAGTATCGCCAGCGCGTGGTATTCGCGCTTCCGGGGCATGGGCGCCAGCCGCCGCCAAGTGTCAGCGTACGGGTCGTACAAGTCGGTCAAATCCATGTGCCCCCATTGGTTTACAGGCGTAGGGTCGGTGGGCTCTTCTTTGTATCCGGCGAGGGTAAGAATATGGCGGTCAGGCAGCAGAACGGTCTCCGCGCGGGAACGGAGCGGCGCGAAATTTGCCCGAAGCGTCCAGGTATTGTCAGCCGGGTTGTAACGTTCCACCAGGTTGCCTCCGCTGCCGGCAGGGAAGGGTTTGAAGCCAATGGCAATCACGTCGCCTTCGGGCAAGTGAATCAATTCGTGGTCTACGTGATCGCCGTTGGGCATTCGGTTGCCTTGTACAAAATCGGCGGCCAGTTCCCATTGTTGCGTCGCAGGATCGAAGAGTTGAGGCGGACGAAAAGTCATCAATGCTTTGCCACTGTACAGCGTAAGAATGGGCGATTGTTCCATACGTATGGCAACGGTGTCGGCCCACTCGGTTTGGCCTGTCAGCGGATCGTACAGTTCGCTGGTGTTGACACGGAGGGGATTGTTCAGCCCGCCGCCACCCACGATGAGGAGTCGCCCGTCGGCCAGTTGGGTCATGGAAGGATACCAACGATAATCCAGCATATCGGGAAGCGGTTGCCAGGTCTTTGTAAGAAGGTCGTACTGCTTTATTTTTTGTGTGCCTGGGCCATATACTTCCATTTCAGTACCTCCAGCCATAATGACCTTGCCGTTCCAGAGTAGTTTCGGCGCTACGCAACCCTGTACCTTAGTATCGCCGGGTATCGTAACGGTATCGTCTGCCATCGGATCGAAAGCGAAGGGGTCTTTCGTACTATGGCAATAATAGATTGTGCCGTTGGGAAATAGTACGCCGAGATCGGTGCCACCGAGCGGTTCGGGAGAAACCATGATGATGTCCCACTGGCCCTGTTCGGTTTCCGGCCCGAGTTGCGCATCGTGAACGACCGTGCCGACAATGCCGGTCGTAGCGTTTTGAAAATATGCAAAACCCGGTTTGGCTGCTCCGAAAAACAGGTAGGGACCACCGCCAGGCAAGTTTTCAAATATATACTGACCGGCGACATCCGTACGTGTTTCCCAAAACAAAGAGGTGTCCGCGTTAAAAAGTGTGATGCGGGCATTCGTCACTGGAGAGCCGCCGGGGCTCCTGACCGTACCGGTAAGCGTTTGGGCTGAGATATTAACAGCGGTTATCAGGGTAAGAAAAGCAAACAGGTAGAAAGAGCGCATGATAAGATATTTTACAGGCATATTTTGGAGAGTACGGCAAAATACTTCCGTTTAACAAAGATATTTACAAAACGTTACAAAAGTATGGACACCAGCATAAAGCCCGCCAATGCTACCATCAACGCATCTTCTACAAGCGTTAGTGTGCTCATCGGTAGCACAAAGTGGGATATTTAATACCAACCATCTCTTTCGATTACTGGTAATTGTTTTATCGAAGGTGAACATCTAAAAAGAACCGGTTTGTTCATTAGGCTTATATCTTTGCCGCCGTGAATATGCTCCGTAACTCATTGCTTTTACTTTTCTGCCTGCACCTGCTTCTACCGGGCCGGATAGTTACGGAGTTATGCAAACTGCCTTTTTTGGTCAGCCACTACCTGCATCATCATAAGGAAGAAGGTTGCAGTGTTATCGATTTCCTGCAAGAACATTATGGTTCAAATCACCACCATGACCAGGATGCAAGTGAACACCAGTCACATCATCAATTGCCTTTCGGAGGCCATCACCCCGACAGTCTGAAAGGGCCCGCACAACCTTTTGCAACTGTTTCCGGTCTGAAATTGCCACCTATCGATTGGCAGATTTTGCCAACTGCATTGCCGACTTCCTTAGTGGAACAGTGGCATTCTCAATTCTCGCCCTCTATCTGGCAGCCTCCTAAAATCGGCTGATTTTACCCTGCATTTTTCTTATATGCAGAAGGCACGTTCGCTTTCTGATTCGACTGTCCTGTGCATGGATTTAACGGTATTAAAATGTCGTCAAATTTTTTCCATGCTTTCCACTGGTATGCCGTACGCATACCTCTTGCTTCCATAATTTGAAAAAATATGCTCAACAGAATCATTGAGTTCTCTATAAACAACAAACTCATTATCGGGATATTTATCCTTTTCCTTATCGGATACGGTAGTTATGAGTTTACCCGATTACCTATCGATGCAGTTCCCGACATCACCGACAACCAGGTACAGGTCATTACCATTTCACCTGCTTTGGGAGCGCCGGATGTGGAACGCCTTATCACTTTCCCCATCGAACAGGTCAACAGTAACATACCGGGATTAAAAGAAATCAGGAGTTTTTCGCGCTTCGGCCTGTCGGTTGTCACGATTGTATTTGACGATGCCGTAGACGTGTATTGGGCGAGACAGCAGGTAACGGAACGTTTGCAGCAGGTACAGGATCAAATCCCGAAAGGCTTCGGCACACCGGAACTGGCTCCTGTTACGACCGGACTTGGTGAAATTTATCAGTATGCCGTCCGCGCCAAAAAAGGCTACGAAAACCGCTACGACGCGATGGAGTTACGCACCATTCAGGATTGGATCGTGCGCAGACAGCTGTTGGGCGTAAAAGGCGTGGCCGAAGTCAGCAGTTTCGGCGGGTATCTCAAACAGTACGAAATCGCCGTCGACCCGATGAAACTGAAAGCCAATAATGTGACCATCAACGAGGTGTTTACGGCACTGGAACTGAACAACCAGAATACAGGCGGTGCGTACATCGAGAAAGGCCCGACAGTCCTGTTCATCCGTAGCGAAGGTTTAGTCAGTTCTTTCAGCGACATCGAAAATATTGTCGTCAAAAACCTTCCCGACGGAACGCCGTTGCTGATCCGCAATGTGGCGGAAGTCCGCTTCGGGAGCGCTACCCGATATGGCGCGATGACGTACAACGGAAAAGGCGAAGTCTCCGGCGCGGTCGTGATGATGCTCAAAGGCGCGAACAGCAACGAAGTGATTCGTAACATCAAAGACCGCATTGCCCAAATCCAGAAAACCTTGCCCGAAGGGGTCGTTATCGATCCTTTCCTTGACCGCACCAAAATGGTGAACAACGCCATCAGTACGGTGTCCCGAAACCTGATGGAAGGCGCGCTGATCGTGGTTTTTGTACTGGTTTTGTTTCTCGGCAATTTCAGGGCCGGTTTTTTGGTCGCATCCGTTATTCCGTTGGCCATGCTGTTTGCCGTTATTATGATGAACCTATTCGGCGTAAGCGGCAACCTGATGAGTTTGGGCGCACTGGATTTCGGGCTGATTGTGGACGGAGCGGTGATTATCGTGGAAGCGGTCATGCACACGCTTACGCACAGCAAACGATTCACCGGCATCGACAGATTAAGCCAGGCAGACATGAATGGAGAAGTAAAACAATCTGCCGGCCGCATGATGAACAGCGCCGTATTCGGACAAATTATTATCCTGATTGTCTATTTACCCATTTTTACCCTTGAAGGCATTGAAGGCAAAATGTTCAAACCGATGGCACAAACGGTGGCCTTCGCTTTGTTAGGCGCGTTTATTTTGTCGCTGACGTACATTCCAATGATGAGCGCTTTGGTTTTGAGCAAAAGAATAAAACATCAAAAGAATTTTTCAGACCGGATGATGGAGCGGATCGAACGCGGCTACCAGTTCATGCTGCAAAAGGTACTGAACTTTTCCAGAGTAATCGTTGCGGCCACCATCGTTTTGTTTGCGGTCGCGGTGTTCGTATTGAGCCAAATGGGCGGCGAGTTCATCCCGTCTTTACCCGAAGGCGACTTCGCCGTGGAAACGCGGGTGCTGACGGGCAGCAACCTGCACACGTCAACCGAAGCTATTTCAGCCGGATCGAAAATCCTGCTGGCTAATTTTCCGGAGGTGGAAGAAATCGTGGGCAAAACTGGCAGCAGCGAAATTCCGACCGACCCGATGCCGATAGAAGCCAGCGATATGATGGTGATTTTAAAGGACAAAAATGAGTGGACTTCCGCAAAGACGTACGACGAACTGACCGAAAAAATGAGCGCCGCACTGGAAGCCGTGCCCGGTGTGACGTTTGGTTTTCAGTACCCGGTGCAGATGCGTTTCAATGAACTGATGACCGGTGCAAGGCAGGACGTGGTGTGCAAAATATTCGGGGAAAACCTGGATTCGCTCGCTTTCTACGGCAAAAAATTAGGCGACGTAAGCAATACGGTCGAAGGCGCGCGTGACTTATACGTGGAATCCGTGACGGGTATGCCGCAAATCGTGATTCAATACAATCGCCCTGCCATTGCGCAATACGGTTTGAATATCAGCGACATCAACCGGGTTTTAAATACGGCTTTCGCCGGACAGGCCAGCGGACTGGTTTTCGAGGGCGAAAAACGTTTTGACCTGGTTGTACGCCTGAGCGGGGAGAAAAGAAAAGACCTGGAAGACGTGCAGAACCTGTTGATACCCACGCCGCAAGGCGGACAAATCCCCCTTTACCAGGTGGCAAAAGTGGAAATACAGGAAGGCCCCAATCAAATCCAGCGCGAAGATGCGCAGCGCAGAATCGTGGTCGGTTTCAATGTGCGGGGCAGAGACGTGCAAAGCATGGTAAAAGAATTGCAGGAAAAAGTAGCGCAGCAAATAAAACTGCCGCCCGGCTATTACATCACGTATGGCGGCGCTTTTGAAAATCTGGAAGCAGCAAAAAAGCGACTGGGTATAGCAGTTCCCGTTTCCCTGGCACTCATTTTCCTGATGTTGTATTTCGCTTTTAATTCCGTCCGGCACGGCCTGCTTATTTATTCGGCCATCCCGCTTTCCGCTATCGGTGGCATACTGGCTTTGGCGCTTCGCGGTATGCCGTTCAGTATATCGGCAGGCATTGGTTTTATCGCGTTGTTCGGCGTAGCCGTGTTGAACGGCATCGTGCTGATTGCGGAATTTAACCGTTTGAGGAAGGAAGGCATGAATGATCTGAAAAGGATCGTCGTACAGGGAACGAACATTCGTTTGCGTCCAGTATTGATGACGGCCGCCGTGGCGTCGCTCGGCTTTTTGCCGATGGCCGTCAGTACGGGAGAGGGTTCGGAAGTGCAGCGCCCTTTGGCGACGGTGGTCATTGGCGGTCTGGTCATTGCTACATTTCTCACCCTGTTTGTACTGCCTGTTTTGTACGTTTGGTTTGAAAAAAGAACTTTTAAAAAAGGAATGAGCGGTAGCGCGGCGGTATTCGTCCTGCTTTTATTCTCTACGAACATACTATCCGCACAGCACCCCGGCAGCCAGCCACTATCCTTGCAAAAAGCGGTAGAAATGGGCATACAAAGCAACCTCCTGCTGCATACGCAACGGCTGAAGGTCACGGAAAGCGCCGCACTCGAAGGAACGGCGCGCGGCTTGCCGAAAACGCAGTTCGGTGTGGAAGCGGGGCAGTTCAACAGCCGCGCCATTGATACGCGATGGATGGTTAACCAATCTTTTCCGCTTCCGAAATACCGCCGGGCGGGAACAGGTCTTTTGCAGGCACAGACGGAAATCCAGCGCCGCGAACTGGCGCTGAATGAGCAGGAATTGCGCAATCAAATCCGGGAAGTCTATTATGAGTTGTTGTTTTTACAGGAAGAACAGACCGTTTTGCAGCGCTACGATTCCTTGTATGCCGAAAATCTGCGCGCCGCCGAAATACGCGTCAGAACAGGCGAAAGCGGCATCCTGGAAAAGGCGAGCGCGGAAACGCAGCGTTCGCAAATCGTTCAACAACAAAGACAGGTTGCAGCCGAAATCGAGATTCAGCAAATCCGGTTGCAATACCTGCTCAAAACCGACCAATGGCTGCTGCCTGAAAAAAAACCCTTGCAAATTACGTTCAGCCTGCCGACTGATACCGCTGTATTGCGCGCGCACCCTCAACTTGCCCTGCTGTATCAGCAAATCATAGTCGCTCAACGACAGACCCAACTGGAGCAAGCCCAAAAATTACCGGAGTTTTCGGTAGGCTATGCGCTGCAATCCATACGCGGAACGCAGACTTTCGACGGAAGAGATTACCAGTACAATGCGGTTCCACAATTTTCGGCGCTCCAGTTGGGCATACAAATACCCTTGTCGAAGCGCGGCATCAACAGCCGTATAGAAGCGGCCAACATCCGGGAACAAATTGCCGCTTCGACCTTACAGGCAAGCACTGACGCGCTACAAAACCGGTATGCGCAATGGGGGCAGGAATACCAAATCGCCTTGCAAAATCTCGAATACTATGAACAATTAGCCTTGCCACAGGCGCGAAACGTACTGCGCATCGCCGATCTGAGCCGCCGGAACGGGGAGATCGGGTATGCAGAATGGTCATTGGCCCTTGGGCAGTACGTCGGTATTCAAAACGGGTTTTTAGAAGCCATGCGACGGCACAATACGGTGGTATTGGACTTACTCGCCTTATTCAATCAGTAAACCTCAAATTGTTCATTTTCAACGCATTCAACGTCTTTCCATGAAAAATATAATTTTAATTACCCTCTTTTTCTCGCTTTTTGCCGCCTGCAAAAACGAAAAACCCGCTCCCTCTGAACCTGTCGCAGAAGCCGCCTTGCCGGATAATACTGTTCAAATGACGGACGAACAGTTGCAAACGGCCAATATTGGATTGGGTAAAGCGCAGCAACGTTCCATCAAGGGCAGCCTGATGGTAAATGGGAAAGTAGACGTGCCGCCGCACAACCTGGTATCGGTCAGTTTTCCCCTCGGCGGCTACCTGAAAAGCAGCGAATTGCTGGAGGGAATGCCCGTCAAAAAAGGCCAGGTACTTGCTACACTCGAAGACCCGATGTATGTACAACTACAACAGGATTACCTGACCGCGCAGGCGAAACTGGAGCTCTCGCAGTCGGAATTGAACCGTCAGCAGGAACTGGCAAAAGAAAACATCAATGCGGGAAAGGTGCTGCAACAAGCGCAGTCGGACTACCGGCTGCAACAGATCACGGTTAAATCGCTGGCCGAAAAACTGCGCTTTATCGGCCTGAATCCTGCCGCACTGACACCGGAAAACATCACGCGGGTCGTGGCGCTTCGGTCGCCGATTACTGGGTTCGTTTCAAAAATAAACGTCAATCCGGGCAAGTACCTCGCCCCTACCGACATCTTGTTCGAGCTCGTCAATCCGGACGACATTCATGCTGAACTGACCATTTTTGAAAAGGACTTGCCCAAAATTCGCATCGGGCAGATGGTCAACGTTACCGTACCCAATGTACCGGGACAAACGTATCCCGCCAAAATCATCCTCATCGGACGCACGCTCGACGAAACCCGCACGGCGAAAGTCCACTGTCATTTCGTTCGGGAGGATCACCGGCTTTCACCGGGAATGTTCCTGAATGCGGATATTGAAACCGTGGAAACCAACGCATTGTCGGTTCCGAACGATGCCGTTATGCGGTTTGAGAACCGCTTTTTCGTATTTGTTGCCAGGGATGCCCACAATTTTGAAATCGTGGAAGTACAACCGGGTGTAATGGATAAAGATTTTACCCAAATCACGGCGACGGATGCGGGCACGGATTTTACGGCAATGAATATTGTGGTTAAAAACGCTTATGCGCTGCTGGGAAAAATGAAAAATACAGCAGATGAATGATACCACCATTCAATGCAATTCCAATATACTCCAAAGGATTCCTATTGAAAACACCTTGTCAGCCATAAACCGGCAAATACCTTTTAAACAAATCATATGACCTTCATACAAACATTCTTTTCCCGTCAATTTCTCTGGGAAGTCGCCCGCATCCTTACCGTCGGCATAGCCAGCATGTTATTTTATTTCGAGTTTATTCCGTTGCCGTTTTTATTAGCGGCAATGGCTTTCGGTCTTTATTCTTTGGTCAGGGTTGCGGCGGTAGATTTGGTGAAGGAACGCAAAATAGGCACGGAACTTTTTATTACGGTGGCTGTAATTGTATCGGTACTCGGTAAAGAATATTTAGCCGGTTCGGTGGTGCTGATGATTATTCTGATTGCCGAATACATCGCCAGCGCCAGCGGCGAAAGAGCCAGGGCTTCCATCAAAGCCTTGATCGGTTCCGTACCGCATGCAGCCCTGGTAAAAAAAGGAGGGCGGGAAGAAACGGTACAAATCAATGACTTGAAAATCGGCGATATTGTATTGGTGAAGGCAGGAGAAAAAATACCCGTCGACGGCAAGGTAGTAGGTGGCTCCGGCTCCGTCAACCAGGCCCCTATCACCGGAGAAAGCGTGCCTGAAGAAAAGAAAACAGGAGACCTTGTGTTTGCCGGAACGATTCTGGAATTGGGCGCACTCGACATAGAAATGACCAAAGCCGGGAAGGATACTGTTTTTTCCCGTATCATTTCACTGGTCGAAGATGCCGAAAGCCAGCAAGCGCCTATTGAAAAGTTTACTGATAAAGTGGCCGGGTACCTGATTCCCGTGGTATTCATTTTTGTAAGTGCCGTATATTTCTTTACCCGCGACGTTAAACTGGTTATCGCGTTGATGATCTTTACTTCCCCTGCCGAACTCGGTTTGGCTACGCCACTCGTGACCATCGCTGCTATCGCCCGCGCTGCCAGGGAAGGCATTTTAGTAAAGGGAGGATTGTTCCTGGAAGAGCTGGCCAAAATAACAACCATCGTCTTCGATAAAACAGGAACCCTTACGGTCGGAAGCCCAACTGTAAATCGTGTGGAAATTACCGATGATCAGTACACCGAACACCAGCTCGTACAATTCGCAGCCATTGCAGACAGGCGCTCCAGTCACCCGCTGGCAAAAGCGATTCTAAGTCATGCAGACAAAATGAATATATCTTATGGAGAGCCGGAAAATTTCGAAGTGGTGGCTGGAAGGGGCGTGAAAGCAATCATAGAAGGTAAGTCCGTTTTGTTCGGTAACAAGGAACTTATAGATGAAAACCACGTGTCACTGGTAAATACTTCGGAAAACCTGACGGATACGGCGCTCTATCTGGCTATCAGCAATAAACTGGCGGGTGTTTTTTATGTCTCTGATGCCATTCGGGAAGGTGCAAAAGAAATGATTGCAGGATTGAAAAAAAGCGGTATTAAAAACATTGTAATGCTTACCGGCGATAACCCTGAAACAGCCAAACACGTATCCGATCAGGTAGGCATCACCGAATTCAGGGCTAACCTGCTGCCAGAGGATAAAATCAACATCATTAAAGAACTACAAAACGACGGCACAAAAGTAGCGATGGTAGGCGACGGCATTAACGACGCTCCGGCACTGGTACAGGCCAATATCGGTATCGCGATGGGCGCAATGGGTACGGAAGCAGCGATGGAAGCGGCGGACATTGTGCTGATGCAGGATAAGTTAGAGAAAATTGCCCGCGCCCGTGTTATTAGTAAACGTGCTTTTCGCACCATCAAGGAAAATATTTTTGTAGGCGTCGGGGTGGTTCACGTTATTGGGATTACGCTGGTTTTATTAAGAATTATCGGGCCGATACAAGCGGCGGCGATTCACCTGCTTCCCGATACCCTGGTTTTTATCAATTCTATTAAACTGCTTCGGATAAAGATTGAAGACTAATGAAAAAGTTGATGAAATCAAGATGTTATCGTGGTGTCTGCATATTTAGAAGTAAGAAGAATAATCAAAATATTATCTTTGTTCTGACCGTGTTGCCTGTCTGTTATCATCCACTTTTTGCAGCGGCGGCACGGTCTTTTATTTTAAATAAAAAGCAGAAATAAGCATGCAGCGTCTTGAAAAAGAACATTGGGACAACATTTTCAGCACCAAAGCTGAAAAAGAAGTTAGTTGGTTTCAGGAATATCCTACCACTTCTGTGGAATTTTTGGAATTATTTGACCTCCCGTTGACGGCAAATATCATCGACGTGGGAGCCGGGGAAAGCCATTTCATAGATGTGCTTTTGAAACGCGGGTATCAGAACCTTTGGGTGCTGGATATTTCGGGAAAAGCCATCGAAAATCTGCAAAAGCGGTTGGGAGACCAGGCGGCAAAGGTGCATTTTGTCGTATCGGATGTTACTGATTTTCAGCCGCCGGTTCAGTTCGACTTCTGGCATGACCGTGCCGCTTTCCACTTCCTGACAACGGATGACAAAATCAACCGATACGTTGATCTGGTAGAAGACGCTGTAAAGGAAAACGGTTATCTGATTCTCGGAACCTTCAGTGAGCAAGGTCCCAAAAAGTGTAGCGGGCTGGAGATCAAACAGTATTCCGAAGCCTCGATGTCGGCACGATTCGAGATCAATTTCGAGCGGATCAAATGTATTCAGGAAGACCATACCACGCCGTTCAACACGGTGCAGAATTTTGTTTTTTGCAGTTTTCAACGGAAATAGTGACAATCTTTAATCCAATTTCCACCACCTCATTTTATAAAGTTCTTCTCTCGGCGTAGCCTTTAGAGGGTCGATACCATTTTTCCTGCAAATCCTAAAATGTACGATGGTACCAAGCGTTACCATAAAGACAGGAAGCAGCATTGCCCAATGGCCTATCCAATAATAGAGTCCAACAGTTGCCGCATCTATCAGCAACCATTTTGTGATTTTTCTGATCGCGGGTGTTTCGATTTCAAATTTCGCGAAGGTTGAACTGCCAACCAACTGAATAATAAGGAGCAAGGCTAATTCTAATTCTATCCCCATAGTACAAAGTTTAAAATGTTGAAGTTAGAGCGCGTTTAATCCTATACACTTTTTCGTGAAAGCCGATACATTCCCCACCAGGCAAGCGGGGCAAGAAAAACTACGCTGGCCATTCCTGGAAAATAACCATACCGATGCGAAAGAAACCTGAGTAGGTACAAGCAACCACAGGACGAACCCACCCAGAAAGCCGAATGCGAAAAGGAACATGGGCAACAGTCCTAACATGATATAGCCCAGGATAAGCACGGCTATTGTAAAAAGTGCTGCGAAGACGATGGTAGAGGGTTGTTTTTTCATAATCGGCTACTTGATTCCATTTCAAAACTTCATCCGTTGTATCCGCACCGCGTTCAAGATCGCCAAAAACGCCACGCCCACATCCGCAAATACCGCTTCCCACATAGTAGCCAGGCCACCCGCACCAAGCGCCAGAACGATCAGTTTCACGCCAAAGGCGAAACCGATGTTTTGCCACACCACCCGCCGTGTCATTCGCCCGATGGTGATCGCCGTCGCTACTTTGGAAGGTTCGTCGGTCTGGATGACCACGTCGGCGGTTTCGATGGCAGCGTCCGAGCCAAGGCCGCCCATGGCGATACCTACATCGGCCGCAGCGAGCACCGGCGCGTCGTTGAGGCCGTCGCCCATGAATGCGATGATGCTGCCCGGATTTTTGCGTTTCAAGTCTTCCACCTTTTCTACTTTGTCCTCCGGTAGCAGGTCGCCA
Organism: Saprospiraceae bacterium; assembly: GCA_016787415.1. Classification (GTDB taxonomy): domain Bacteria; phylum Bacteroidota; class Bacteroidia; order Chitinophagales; family Saprospiraceae; genus M3007. The sequence continues at coordinate 183,543 of JAEUUT010000070.1, forward strand.
AAACCCTGTTCGATGCCCAAATCACCGATCACCTTTTTTACCACGGTGTCTTTGTCGCCCGAAAGCATTACAAGTTCGCGTATCCCCGCACTGTGGAGGCGTTTGATGGTGTCTGCGGCATCAGGTTTGATCTCGTCGGCAATGGTCACAAAACCGGCATATTTACCGGCGATTGCTACTACTGCAATGGTGTCGACCTCGTCGTCGAGTTCGGCAGGGTAGGAGACTTTGAATTTCTTGAGCAATTTAGTGTTTCCGACCATAATCTGCTTTCCGTTGACCTTACCAGTCAGGCCATGCCCAGCAGTTTCCTTTACCTCGGCAACCTTCGCTTTTTTCCAGTCCAACTTTTGTTCGGCTGCATATTGCAACATCGCTTTGGCCACCGGATGCGTAGAGTGCTGTTCCAGAGCGGCCGCCATTAACAGCAGATCGCTCTTTTCCACGCCCACGTTCTCCACTTTTTGCACTTTGAAAACACCGTGCGTCAACGTTCCGGTTTTGTCCATCACTACCAGACTGACTTTGGTGATCAGATCCAGGAAATTAGATCCTTTGAACAAAATACCCTGCCGCGATGCCGCGCCGATGCCGCCAAAATAGCCCAGCGGAATACTGATCACCAGGGCACAAGGGCAGGAAATAACCAGAAAAATCAGTCCACGGTAAAGCCAGTCCCGGAATATATAGTCCGGTACAACCAGCGCCGGTACGGCCACCAGCAATACGGCCAACAGCACTACGATAGGCGTATAGACCCGGGAAAATTTGCGGATGAACAACTCCGTCGGGGCCTTGCGCGCCGTAGCGTTCTGCACCAGTTCGAGGATGCGGGCAATGCTGCTTTCACCGAAAGGTTTGGTGACTTTTATTTCCACCACACTATCCGCGCTTACCATACCCGCCAGCACGGTTTCGCCAGATGCAATCGTACGCGGCTTGCTCTCGCCGGTGAGTGCGGCGGTGTCGAAGGCTGCGCCCGACTTGCCGCTTAGAGTCCCGTCGAGCGGCACCCGTTCCCCAGGCTTTACGCGGATGGTATCGCCGACTTGCACGGTGTCAGGTTTGACATCCACAAACTTGCCTTCGCGTAACACGGTGGCCTGATCCGGCCGTACGTCGAGCAGGGCTTTGATATTGCGTTTGGCCCGGTTGACAGCCGCATCCTGGAAAAGTTCCCCAATTGCATAGAACAACATCACGGCCACTCCCTCCGGGTATTCGCCAATGGCGAATGCGCCGACGGTGGCAAGGCCCATCAGCAGGAATTCGGTGAATAGGTCACCTTTCATCGCTGCCTGAATGCCTTTCCAGATGACGGGCAGGCCCACCGGCGCATAAGCCACCAAGTACCATGCCAGGCGTACCCAGCCTGCAAACCAACCGGCTTGAAGCCAGTATTCCAGCGCAAGACCGCTCAGCAGCAACAATAAACTAAAGCTAACCGGCGCATACGTACGCCAAACGGAGGAACTTTCGCTACCGTGGTCGTGCTCGTCGTGGTCATGATCGTGCCCGTCGTCGACCGTGTGGTCGGAAGGAAGCGGGGCAGTAGACTTTTTGGATTTGATATTTTTCTTTGCCATGTAATAAAGTGGTTTTCAACGTAAAAAATAACTCAAAACTCCCGTTCCCACCAATGTAGCGCCGGTCACTAAACCCGCATTGTGCTCCAGCAAATGCCAGTCAAAGCGGCTCGTGCCAAAGTGAAGCGCCCGTATCCATAACACCATACCTGTCACGGATACCAGCGTATAAATAACGCCTACCGCCAATACCAGCCGCCAGCCCTGCGCCCCGGCAAGCAGAAAATAAGCCTCGACTTCCAGGCATGGGGAAAGGAACATGGCGAGGGCCAGTGTCGCTATAATGCCGCGTCCGTTCGTCTTGTCCACATCGGCCAGGTGCGAATGATGATGCCGGTAATGCCGCCACATAAAGAACAGCCCCAGCCCAATGAGCAGCACAGGAGCCACCCGACGCACTACTTCTTCAAATGCCGCCGACAACTGCCAGCCCAGCACCGCCAGCCCAATACCCAGCAGCACCGTACTACCGGCATGGGCCAACCCAACCAACAATGTCACCCGCGATACCTGACGGAGCGACCATTTTTGTTTGCGTTGCACCGCCAGCATAGGCAGCCAGTGGTTGGGTAACAGGGCATGCCAAAGGCTGAGTAAGAGTGTACCGATTAGGATTTCAGCCATATATATTTAGTCTCACTTTCCTGGTTTTTTTCCTGTTTTGCTGGAGTCGGCATTTTGCTTCAAATCCTTTACCGGTATCTCCTTCTGCACTAATTTCATGTGACAAACCGGGCACCTACTTGGTTGCTCATACGTTTTGCTCTTTTCACAGTCCATCGGACAGGAATAGACATGGGTATAATTTGGGTCGTGGTGCAATTGGTTTGGCGGGTCATTCCGACAGGCCATAAACCACAGTGTTAGACCGCATGCGAAAGCCAAAAACAGTTTACGTATCATGATCATGCGAATATTTGTGTCATTTGCTGTCGTTATTTTTGTCGTCCTTAAAACTGATCCAGGCTCCAATTTGTGGTACAAGCATATGGGTGGTTGAAGTAAGACGCGTGAGAATCAGGACGCCTTCGCCACTGTATCGAGGTTTGGCATTGTAAGAAGTATTTGCTCCCCGCAAGTAAGCGCACTTCAGTTCGATACCACCGTCGCGTTTTTTGCCGAGCGCAATTTTCACTCCGGCACTACCGCCATAAAAAAATCCCCAGCGTTCTTTCGTATCCTCATTTTTTCCAAAAATTTGCCCCCTCCCTCCCCTGTTTTTCTGATAAAATTGCACCTGGGAAAAGAAATCATTGGCTCCTAACTCTCCTTCTAAATAAGGACTAAAACGCTTTCCCTGAAACGGCTCGAACTTCAACAACAAGCCAAGACTGAATACATTATTGGAAGTCTTTACCTTATAGTCGTTCACTGTACCAGCGACGTTTATGGGGATCGTTTCGCCAGCATTTCCTCTTCCAAATAGGCCAATATCCAGACCGGGTTGCAGCGGAAAAGAAGGTGTCGGACGAACATAAAAATTGAAACGAGCGCCTGCTCCTATATCCGCGTCACTTGTTTCACGAAATTCTCCTAATGCCACCGGAAGTTGAAAACCCAGGGACAAGGAGCCGGTTGTTTGCGACCAGGCGTATACCGGCAAAACCAAGGCAAGTAATATATAGATTTTCTTCATGTCAAAAAATTAAAGGGTGAAATTCGCATCGGTTGAAAGCACCTTTCAATGTTTTACTACCACCTTCTGCACCTGACGGGCGTCGCCGCTTTGCAGGGTGACGAAATAAACGCCGGAAGGCAACTGTTCGGCCCCGCCATAGTCGCGTACCCAGAAACTATCGCTCGACGCCAGAATGAAATCCACGTTTTGCGACCAGTCGACGCCGTAAGCAGTCAGTTCGCTTTGACAGCTCTGGATGTTGGAACAAACTACCACTTCTTTACATTCCTGTTTCGCGGCATTGATAATTTGGGCTACGATGCTTTTGCGAGCGCCAGACCACCACCAGCGCCTGCAATTCTCCCCATTTGGCCATAGCTCGGATTGGTAGTGCAGGTGGGTCAGTTATACCAAAAGAGGCTGTAGGTACATTAGGGCCTCTTTCAGCAAGTATCCCTTTTTCCGTATCGGAAAGGCCGCGTGGAAGGGGATCATCCTGAGATTTGACTGCTTGCCTGAATATCAGCAAGGAAAAAAGTAAGTAAAGTGTCTTTTTCATAGATATGAATTTTTTTGATGAAAAAGGAAATGGTTTTAAATGGCAGCCCCCGGAAGGAATATGACGAAGAAGAAAGAATCCCCTCCGAAAGGCTGCCCGTCTTGGCCTGCTTATGTCCAAGACGATTACGTTTAATGCACCTGCCACGTTAAGATTATAAATCCGGTCATGGGCTCGTTTAGTTTAAATTGAGTCACCTGCCTCATCCAACGGCTCAAGCCACCATACCGAGAATCAGGAAAAACAAAAAGCCCACAAAAAAAGCACTGGTAATCAGCGGGCTTTCTTTTTCTTCATGGGCTTCCATCAATAGTTCTTCCGTTACTAAGTAAAGCAAGGCAGCCAAACCGAACGATAGTACTAATTCCGTCATCTCTTGCGACATGCCGCTCAAAAGTGTAGCGCCGAGCACTGTGCCCACCAGGAATAATGCACCCATGAAAAGCACTATCGACAGCGTTTTGGCCCGGGAAAATTGCTTCGTTCTCACCTCTGTAGAGATCGCTATGCCGAGCGAGAAAACTTCCAGCGACAACGCCAGGGCCAGCAAAACGCCCTCCTTTGCCCCTGCCGCAAAGCCGATGCCCAGCAAAAAGCCGTCGAGTAAAATATCTACCCCCGTGCCGATCAGTATGCCCCACGGCAGGATAGTACGTGATTGGGCAGCCGACTCCATTTTTCCGGTAAAGTGCTTGACGGCCAGCATAACCGCTACGCCCAACCCAAAACCGATCATCACCTCGATGGGGCGATGCTTTTCCACAATGTCGGGCAATAACTCCACTGCTACCACTGAGAATACTACTCCGGCCGCAAAATGTAGCATTACGTTGCGAAACACAGGCCCCGGCACCTGAATAAACGGGATTATTCCGCCGACTAAAATGGTTAGTACCGGCAATAACGCAAACCACAGGATTTCTAAAAAAGACAAAGCCATATATCAGAATTGAAAATAGATTAAGGCAATTGCTGCTGATGTCATTAAAGCGAGGGTTATACAGCCCGAAACAGGGTTTTAATTTTCCCTGAAAAACTTGGTGTAGTGTTTATGCAATTTTCTTTAATCAACTGTCACGTCAAGTTCATTACATTTCAGGATCATTCCACTTTCTCTTCCCCTTTTTTCGCCAGTTCCACAATATCGCCTTTGGTGAAAAGAACTGATTTCAAAATGGTCCTCCAGTCTGGCTTTTTGCGCAGCAGAAATTCCAGATCCATTCCGAAATGTTTGAATTCCTCCTGCTGTGCATTCACCATTATGGCTTTTGCCTCTTTATCTTTTTCCACCGATATTCTTTGTTCATACCAGCCGATGGCTTCCGCTTCTTCAATAAGCGAAGTAATCATTCTGGCGAATGTTCTGGTTTTTTCAGAGAGTTCCTGGGGTGGCTCGTGATACTGATCGAATGGCATAATGAAAAGTTTGAAGTAAGGTTTGAAAATGATTTTCTAAACCCTGATGGGTTGCAAGCAGGAACGACAACGCCCGGCCGCCGCTCCCACTTGCACCGGCTGTTAATTAACTCAACTCTATCTTGCCATGATGTGCATGACAGGCTTCGGCACATTTAATACACGCTTCCGCACACTTCTTACAGTGTTCATGTTCATGTTTTCCGCACTCTTCTGCGCAGTGGCGGCATGCTTTTTCACAGAGCGCCAAAAATTCATGAGCAAACTCGCTGTCTCTGATCAATAACCTGGCTCCTAAGAGGCATAGGTCTGCGCAGTCTTGATCCAGCTCGATACAGTGGGCCATGTGCGTAACGTCTTGTTCATCGAGGCAAGACGCGCCACAGTTTTCGCAAGATGTCGCACAATCCAAAAGTTGTTGGATCAATGCTCCGTGTTTGTGTCCCGAATGATGATGTTGCATTTGTGGGTGTTCCATTTTATATCAGTTTGAGCGTGAAAATTAGAAATTATCAAAATCAGATAGTTTTACAAGCTGTCCATCAATGGCCGTGTCCGTCTTCGCCTACCTTTCCCTGTGCCGCCACATAAAATGCCCCTTTCAGGACGATTTGGGTTCCGCCAGGCAAGGCTTCCAGTGGCTTTACCTCCACGAACGCGTCGTTCATGGCTCCCACCGTTACCGGTATTTTTTTGAAACGAATATTTCCACTTGCTTCTTTTTCTTCCACCACGATAATGAAATCCTGAGTGCCGTCCTTTACCACCGCTTCTTTGGGTAAGGCTTCTACGCCCGTGCCGCTGATTTCGATGCGGCCCTCCACGTAGGTGCCGTCGGTAAAACCGCCGACCGGTACCACCCCTGCGCGCTCAATATCGGCGTGGATGCGCAGGGCTTTTTTCTCCGGATCCAGTGCTTTGTCCATGCCCTTCACCGTAGCGCGGTACACTTGCTGCGGGTTGGAAGGAAAATTGAAGGATATTTTTTGCCCGACTTTTACTTTTTGCACGTCCTTTTCAAAAACGAAAAAGTCGGTATGAATTTTTGAAAAATCCACAATATCTGCCACTGAAGTGCCGACAGTGAGTGCTGTGCCTATATTGGCGTTCAGGCGCGTAATAGTGCCGGAAATCGGTGCGGTCAGCACAATGGAGGTTTTTAGATTGTCCGCCGTTAAAGTGGTCGGGTCGATCTGCATCTGCCGGAGTTTGGCTTCCCAGGCTTTCAGGTTGGTCTGTAACGAGCGCAGTTCCGATTCGGCTTTCTGAAAATTCTTGGTGGCCGTCGCGTTCGCTTCCTTCAAATCCTTGTAGCGCTGAAATTCCTGTTCCGCGAAAACGAGTTGGTTTTTACCCTCCAGATATTGCTGTTGCAGGTCGATGAGGTCGGGTTTGCGCAATATGGCCACTACCGCACCCTTATTGACATAAGCATTGAGATCGACGCGCATCTGTGTTACGATACCATCTGTAAAGGCACTTACCGTAGCGATATGCTGGCTGTGTACGTCCAGTTCGCCGTTCACTTTTACCACATCGCTCAGATTCTGGCGAGTAAAAGCCCCCATTTCGACGCCTACGTTTTTTATCTGTTCGGCAGTAAGTTCCAGGGAGCCTTCGGCGTGCTCTTCGTGTTCAGCTTCCTCCGCGTGTTCACCCTCGGCGGCTGGTGTTTCCGTGGCGTGGTCGTGTCCATCGCCTGGTTTGTGTTCGCCGCCACAGGCCGTCCAGCCAAGCGTGGCGGCAAATATTAAGGTTAGGGAAAAAAGATGCTTGATATTTTTCATGTGCTTGAAATTGAATGAGTTGGCAATAATTTTGAACGTCCTGGCTGCCAAAATGGAAGGCGCCTGACGCTCGGGGTTATCAATTTTGGTTGGTTAGATACTGAATCTCGATGGCGGCCATATTTCGTTGCAGCAGGTTTTCAAGGTACTGCGATTCGATTTGGAGGGCCTGATCAAGGTTTTGAACGTATTCGACGTAGCTGATTTCACCTTGCTGGTAGTTGAGCGAACCGCTGCGAAGCAATTCATTGGCTACCGTGCGGCCCTGCCGGTCATAATAGCTCGTGAACGACTCGAATTTTTGAAACTCAAAAACGGATGCTGTCAACTGAGTTTGCCGCATGAGCAGGGTATTCTGATATTCCGACTGGGCAACCTGTACGCCGACGGCAGCCGCTTGTACCTGTTTTTGCTGCGCTTTTTTAAACAACGGCACATTCAGCCCTAACTGCCAGCCAGGATAAACCGCACCATTGCCAAGGTATTGGCCAAACAAACCTGCTGAAAAAGTGGGCGCCAGCGTAGCCTGCTGAACTGCCTGTTGCGCTTTAGCCAAGTCGATGGCACTTCGGGCATAAGCGACATAAGTGGAAGTGTTGATGCGTGCCGAATCTGCCAGCGAAAACCCGGTAGCCGTCAATGGAGCCACAACAGCCTGTACTGGCTGCCCTATCCCTAACAACTGACCAAGCGCAAACTGATCGGACGCTATTTCACTGCGTGCAGATTCGATCTGGAGCCGAATTTGTGCTGCCCTGTCCTGTACCGCCAGTTTTTCGGCCTGTGATGCGTCCCCGGTGCGGTAGCGGGCGTCGGCCACCGCGTTGAAGTTCTGGTACACGCTATCGAGGCGGGCCAGCAGCACGATTCTACCTTGTAAATACCCCAGATGCTGGTAGGTTTCCCGCACCTCCCGCACCAGTTCCTGTTGCGTCAGTTGCAATTCCGCCTGGCTTCGTTTGATGTTCTGAGCGTTGAACTGGCGACTGGCACGGGTGGCTTTCCCGGATGGGAAAGTCTGGCTGACGCCCAGACTCGTCGTACCGAACGTACCAAGGTCAGGGTCGGCGGCGATGTTGTTAAAAATCTGCGCGGGTTCCCAAATTTTGGCTGCACCGGTCAGGGTTTGCTGCTGGGTTACCCGAAGTGCAGCGGCGCGAATGCCGGGGTGATTTTTTCCCACCAGTTCGATGGCCTGTTGCTCCGTGAGTGCAGTTTGAGCTTGCACATTATTATGAAAACCAAGATAGGCCCCCATCAGCAATACTGCGGCGACGGGCGTTTTGGAATGTGTTTTTCCCCCTCTCATCTTTTTGAAAAATAAACTGTACAACACCGGCAAAACGATGAGCGTGAGCAAAGTGGCCGTCAGCAGACCGCCTATGACCACAGTAGCCAGCGGCCTCTGTACTTCTGCACCTGCTCCATCGGACATGGCCATCGGCAAAAAGCCGAGCGAAGCCACCGCTGCGGTCATCAGCACCGGGCGCAATCGCACCCTTGTTCCCTTGCGGATGCGCTCGTATACGTCGGCCACGCCTGATTTTTCCAACTGGTTGAAATAGGCGATGAGCACGATACCATTGAGCACTGCCACGCCGAATAACGCAATGAAACCTACGCCCGCCGAAATCGAAAACGGCATACCGCGTAGCATCAGGGCAAATACGCCTCCGATGGCCGAAAGTGGAACGGCGGTAAAAATCAAGAGACTTTCTTTCATGGAGTTAAAAGCAAAATATAACAATACGATAATGAGCACCAGTGCTAAAGGGACAGCAACACCCAGGCGAGCCTTGGCCGCTTTGAGGTTCTCGAACTGGCCTCCATAGGTTACGAAATAACCAGGTGGCAGTTTTAGGTTAGCAAGTTTTTCCTGCATATCACCCACCGCGCTTTCCACGTCGCGTCCGCCAATGAGGTTCACCCCGATGACGATACGGCGTTGCGCGTCGTCGCGGCTGATCTGGGCAGGGGAGGTGCGATATTCGATACTGGCAACTTCGCCGAGCGGAATTTGCTGTGCGGCGTTGTCCGTGCTAATGAGCAGGTTACGTACGTCCTCGATGTCCCGGCGGTTGCTCTGGGCAAGGCGTACAGCGAGATCGAAACGTTTACCGTCCTCGTAAATGACCCCGGCCACTGCCCCGGCAAAGGCCGTGCTGAGTACCGTATTCACATCTTTCACGTGCAGGCCGTATTGTGCGAGTTTGGCGTAGTTATACTGGACGTTTATTTGGGGCAGGCCCAGCGTCTGTTCTACTTTGCTGCTCACGCCGGAGACGGTTTTGATCAAACGGTCGGCTTCGGCGGCTAAAGTGGCAAGTGTATCGAGGTTTTCGCCGTAAATTTTAACTGCCACATCGCCTTTCGAGCCGGTCATCAGTTCGTTGAAGCGCAATTCAATGGGCTGAGTAAACTCAATGTTCGCGCCGGGGATACCTCTGAGTTTTTCTTCCATCATTTCCACCAGTTCATCTTTGTCATCGGTGACTTTCCATTCCTCGCGGTCTTTGAGCAGGATAGTCACGTCACCCGCACTCATCGGCATGGGGTCGGTCGGGATTTCCGCCGCACCGATTTTAGTTACGACACCTTCCACCTCATCAGGGAAGTTTTTCATTAAGGTACCTTCTATCAACTTGTAACCTTCAATAACCTGGCTTAGGGATGTGCCTTGCGGGAAACTGCTTTCCAGCGCCAAATCGCCCTCGTCCAACTGTGGAATAAACTCGCCACCCAGTCGGGAAAAGAAGAACATGGCTACGGCAAACAAGCCTAATACGACTCCCAACACTATTTTTGGAACGCGTAATGCGCCTTCGAGCACGGGTGAATAAACCCGCTGGCAAGCGGCGATAATGCGGTCGGCGAAAGTGAGGCGGTCGCTGATTTTTTTGCTTAAAAACAGCGAACTAACCATCGGCACATAGGTGAGTGACAGTAACAAAGCGCCAATAAGCGCAAATGCTACTGTCTGCGCCATCGGCCGGAACATCTTGCCCTCGATACCCACTAATGCCAGGAGTGGGAGGTACACGATCAGGATGATAATGACGCCGAACACGGAAGAGCGCATAATACCGCTGGCCGATTTATAGACGCCTTCCTCCATTTGCTGTTGAGTCAGCCGCACGAAGCCACTACCAGCCGCAGGCTTGTGATGGGTATGGAAATAATGCAAGGTCGCCTCTACAATGATTACCGCACCATCCACAATAAGACCGAAGTCGATAGCACCGAGCGACATCAGGTTAGCCGATACACCGAACAAGTGCATCATCCATAGTGCGAATAACATGGCCAGGGGAATGACGGAAGCGATAATCAACCCTGCGCGGAAATTGCCGACCAGCAACACCAGAATAAATATGACAATGAGTGCGCCCTCAACCAGATTGCGCTTTACAGTATCGATGGTGCGCTCTACCAATGCAGCCCTGTCCAAAAAAGCACGTACTTGTACCCCTTCGGGTAGCGACTTTTGTACCTGAACCAGCCGTTCTTTTACGCTGCTGACTACGGCAGAAGAATTAGCTCCTTTCAGCATCATGACGATGCCGGTCACTACTTCACCCTTGCCATTTTCTGTAACCGCGCCATAACGCGTGGCGCTGCCAAAACGTACTTCCGCCACGTCGCCGACAGTGAGTGGCGCACTTTCCCCCGTACGGGTGACAACTATACGACTCAGATCATCTAAGGAAAGCGCTACGCCTTCGCCACGAATAAAGTAAAATTGGCTGTTGCGCTCGATGTAAGCACCGCCAGTGTTCTGATTGCTGCTTTCCAGCGCCTCGAACACATCGCTGATAGTCAGTCCGGCAGCGTTGAGTCGTTGCGGATCCACGGCTACCTCGTACTGTTTCATCAAGCCGCCAAAACTGTTGACTTCAGCTACTCCAGGGATACCAGCTAATTGACGCTTCACGATCCAGTCCTGGATCGTACGCAAGTCCATAGCGTTGTATTTGCTTTCGTAACCTGGTTTCGGTTCCACTACATATTGGTAAACTTCGCCCAGGCCGGTGGAGACGGGCGCCAGTTCAGGCGTGCCAACTCCGGCAGGGAGGTCTTCTTCTACCTCTTTGAGTTTTTCGGTGATTTGCTGGCGAGCGAGCCAGATGTCTTTATCCTCGTTAAAAACGACCGTTACAACACTCAATCCAAAGCGGCTGATAGAACGGAGTTCCGTCAGGTCGGGAATGGTTTTGACGGCTATTTCAATAGGCGCGCTAATGTATTGCTCTACTTCCGACGTCGCCAGCGTGGGCGAAAGTGTGATAATTTGAACCTGGTTGTTTGTGATGTCGGGAACTGCGTCTATAGGCAGTTTGGTGAACGACCATATGCCCGCCGCGATAAGTGCGAACGTGGCGATGCCCACCACAAACTTGTTGTGAATAGAAAAATGAATGATTCGATTAATCATGCCTGTTACGAAAATGTGAATTAATCCAAATGAGAGATGCACCGTAAGTGCTTGACTTACAGTGTGCGTTTTTGAATTTTATCAAAAACGGAAAGGACTAATTCAGACGCGGGGAGGTTGGAAAAGCGCCGCCAGATGCGCCGAAGAGCACGACACGTTGTAACAGAAATTAGCGGCGCGGTCGGCATACGACCAGTCGGCAACCGGCAACTCTGAAAAAGTATTTTTGAAAAAACCGGCGTAGGTCATACCGCCGAGCGCACCGCAACCCGGACAATGGCAATGCCCGCAGCCGTCTGTATCGGGCGGACAATCCTGACCTGGGTGGGTGTCTACACATTCGTCATCCACCGGAGCACAATGCTCGTTATCAAGATGAGAGACGGTTTTAACACCTACTTCTACCTCCATGCCGCTAAATTCCTGTACCCAGCTTGTTGGCAACGCCACAAGACAAAGGGTAAACAGAAATAAGATATGGAAGCAGAATTTCATAATTAGCGCCAAAGATAGGGGAACGCCGGTTAAAACGCTGTTTTAATGTTTTTGTTTATTCGTGCCGTCAATGAGGTGAGAGGGAACTTATAAATGAGACAAAATAACATAAAGTGGCTTCTATCACCTTTTTCGGTACCCCTTACGGTTGCGGTACACAATACGGGCCACCCGGCATTGCCGAATGACCCGCTGAATTTCAATTGATAGCGACTGCTATCCGCATTTTATTGCTGGCATGTACTGCCGGTTTCGCAGCAGGGTATCGGGCACTGATCCGGCGACGTGCAACAGGTTTCCGTTTCCGTTTCGCAGCAGGCACCGGAACCGCTAGAAGATTGAGCGAAGCCAAAAGCGATAGCAGAAGCCAGAAGAGCGGCGGCGGTAAATGCCAGTATTTTATTTTTCATGTTGTTGAAATTTTAAAGTGAGTGGAAATTGTCGTTTGGGATTGCGCCGTCCAAACTGCTGCCGGTGCAGGTGGATGCCAGATAGAAGGGTGAAAGGATTGCGGGAACAGATGTTGCCGTCTGAGCGGTTTTTCTCTTGCTTCATCTGGAAAAGATCGAAGTTGGAAACCGTTAACCGGCAGCAAATAATAACACCCATTCCCCACACAAACACAGCACGGCGTAGGCGTGTCTTTATTTTTGCCGCAGCCGTTCTTTTGAGGTGAGGGTTTAGAGCATTCCCTTTTTGACGAACATTCCACGCGACTTTTATCCCCGCAACGTACTTCATAACATTTCACAACCTGCCAGGAAGCCAGGCTGCAAAACAGAAGTAAAAACGGTATTAAAACGGCTATAAAGCGTAGCATATAGGTTAATTCAACAGGATTTTAAACGGGTCATTTTGCTATTCGCAAGGCTTCCGCATAGGCATTAGGCAAAGGACTATTTTCTACGGCAAGGGCTGCTTTCTCTACATCGTATTCAAACCGTACAAACTCGACGCGGATACTTTCGGCACGTTCCCGACTGCTGTTTTCATCGAAGTGCAGCAACGCATAACCACCACGCGGATCTCCATCTTTCGGTTTGCCAACGGAGCCGATATTGATAGCGTGCCGGAAATGGGGTTTATCCTGAACGTTGCCGGGTAGCACCCGATGGTAGGGTTTGTGCGTATGACCGAAACAAAGAATATCGGCATTCGCACCTTCCAGAATACGCAGCAGGCTTTTTTCTTCCCGATCTTCAAACAGATATTCGTTGATTTTACGCGGGCTGCCGTGTACAAACATCAACTGTAACCAGTCGCCGTCATTCATTTCAAATTCAACGCGCAGATGTCGCGGCAATTCGCGCAGATAGCGCCGTTCATCCGGTTGCATGATCTGGTTTGTAAAACCGATACTTACCGCGCCGTTTGCTTTTTCATCGTCGGTTTTATAGGCGCATCCGCAATCGTCGCTGCTTCTGCCGATACCGTAATCATAATTTCCGGCAATCGTCGGAATGCCGCGTCGCCGGATTTCCTGTACTACTTCGTTCGGCCAGATATTGTATCCGACCAGGTCGCCCAGACAAAAAACAGCATCCGGTTTCCGCCGGTCGATGTCGGCCAGGCAGGCTTCGAGTGCGGGTAGGTTGGCGTGTATGTCGGAAAAAAGAGCGATGGTCATAAGGTAGAATCTTTGATAGTGGAGAATTTGTGTTGTTGTTTCAGGGCAACATTGACCAACAGGATCAGGACCGGCACCTCGATAAGCGGGCCGATGACAGCCGCAAATGCCACACCGGAATTGATACCGAATACAGCAATCGCTACCGCAATACCCAATTCAAAATTGTTACCAGCAGCCGTAAATGCCAACGAAGTGCTTTTTGCGTAGTCCACTCCCGCACGTTTGGCGAGGAAAAAAGCACTGAAAAACATGATGACAAAGTAAAATATCAATGGAATGGCAATGCGTACTACATCCAGCGGAATTTGAACGATCAGATTTCCCTTGTAACTGAACATGACCACAATAGTAAACAGGAGCGAGACCAGTGTAATCGGGCTGATCTTCGGGATAAAAACCTGCTGATACCATTCTTTACCTTTGGCTTTTATCAGGGTGTAACGGGTGACAATGCCCGCAATAAAAGGAATGCCGAGGTAGACGAATACGCTTTCTGCAATCTGTGCAATACTTACGTCGACGTTCATTCCCTTAATTCCAAAAAACGGCGGTAGTATCGTTACAAAAAACCACGCATAGACACTGTAAAAAAGTACCTGAAAAACGCTGTTAATGGCGACAAGCCCGGCCACATATTCGGTGTCGCCTTTCGCCAAATCATTCCAGACAATTACCATCGCAATACAGCGGGCAATACCGATCATAATCAGCCCGATCATATATTCCGGTTTGTCCTGCAAAAAAACAATAGCCAGCAGGAACATTAAAGCCGGGCCGATTAACCAGTTTTGTATGAGTGAAAGTCCGAGGATGCGTACATTTTTAAAAACTTTCGGTAACTCTTCATACTTAACTTTTGCCAAAGGCGGATACATCATTAGAATAAGCCCGATTGCAATCGGGATATTGGTAGTGCCACTTTGGAATTGATTGATAAAGTCAGCGGTGCCGGGTAAAAAATAGCCTAATCCTACGCCCAAAAACATGGCGGCAAATATCCAGATGGTTAGGTAGCGGTCGAGAAATCCAAGCCGTTTGGGAGTGTTTAAAGTAGTGGTCGTCATTTTTTTAAATTAAGCTGTTATTGCCTGGTAAGCAGTAGCCGTAAGCAGGTTATCGGCCTCTTCGGGTTTGCTCATTTTTATCTTTATGATCCATCCCTCACCGAAAGGATCAGTATTTACAAGTGTAGGATCGTCTTTGAGTTTGGTATTGGTTTCCAGTACGTCGCCGGATACCGGCATAAATAAATCGCTGGTTGTTTTCAGCGCTTCGATAGAACCGAATACACGATCTTGACCGAAGAAAGCGCCCACCAAAGGAAAATCGACAAATACGATTTCGCCCAACTCGCTTTGGGCAAATTCAGTTATACCGACCGTTCCGTTTTCGCTTTCTACCAATAGCCAGGTGTGTTCTTTGGAGTATTTCAAATGTTGTGGTGCTTCCATAATTTTCAGTTTTTAATAAAGTTGACAGGTTGAAATGGGCAAGCAGGAAACCTAATCAGCCATCGTTCCGTATTTCAAAATCAGCACCATCTGTCCGGCATGCCAGGCAGTATGTGTAGAAATTCGCGCCAATGCTTCGGCTTTGGTTTTACGCCCGAATTCGCGGGTTTCGATATAGGCTTCCCAATCCACATCGGTTTGTTTTTCTAACGCGGTGCGCAATACCCGGTGGGCATCCTCCAAATGCACGAACAACGCGTTCAGGTCAATAAATTGCCCGTGATCTTTGGCCATAGGGCCGATGGTGGAAGCCCTTACTTCGATAGGTTCGCCGAATACATTTTTGGCAAACAGGTGTTCTACTTCTCCA
The DNA here is from genome assembly GCA_016787415.1 of Saprospiraceae bacterium. Classification (GTDB taxonomy): domain Bacteria; phylum Bacteroidota; class Bacteroidia; order Chitinophagales; family Saprospiraceae; genus M3007. The sequence goes on from JAEUUT010000070.1 coordinate 198,887, forward strand.
ATATGCCGAAGTAGCCAGCCTAACGAATTAGATTGTGGATGCAACCGACGAAGCAGGTCGGCAGAGTTAATTCCAGGTAATAAATTGGTAAGCCGCGTACGGCCTTCTTCCCAGAGTGCGAGCATCAATTCAGTTTTGGTCATTTTTCTTTTCTATTTTAAAATTGCTGCCGACGTAAAATTCCCGCCCCCTGGTAGGCCCCCAGGCAAACGCCGGATCAAAACCACGTGCGAAAGGTTGTTCCCATCCTACTATCGGGCGCGATTGCCTGAAACCGAATAGGTTCTCACAACCGGCGAAAAACTCGATACGGCGCAAAGCATGGCGTATATGCATACTGGCAATTGCATAGGTTTTGGAATAATCCGAGCGGCGCAGGTTTTCGGGGTTATTGCGGGTATCCGGCAGCCTTTGTTTGCCGTACCAATGCAGGTTAGCATCGAATTGCCAGCGCTCGCCCGCAGTACGGTAGGTTGCAACGAATAGTACCTTATGGCGTGGATTGAAGGGCAGTAGGAATTTCGAGCCGTTTTGATACCTGAACACGTCCAGGAAATTGTAGGCAGTACGCAGTTCGATGCGGCGGCTCCAGGCGGCACTGACTTCCATCTGTATGCCGTTGCTCACTGATTTACCTGTAAAGTTGCCGATAATTGCCTTTGACGGGTCGGTGTCATAGTCGGGAAACACCTGATTTTGGAATCGGGTATGATAAAGGTCAGCGGTAGCGGTCAGGCGCATTTTTCCAAGTGTAAAACGGCGGGTTGCGTTGATGCCTGCATTCCAGGTTTGTTCAGGCCGTAACGTTTCGGCAAAGACAATATCACGACTTCCGACAAGCAATGATATGTTTTCAGGAAATAGATTTACGGTGCGCCAACCTGATCCGATACTCGCACGTAAATCCAGATCAGCGGAAGGATTAAAGCGCAACATCGTGCGTGGCGTGGCGTACCAGCCGAAAGTGTTGTGCCGGTCAGCTCGTAATCCTGTTACCCATACCCAACGATCATCCCGAAAATGAAAAGTGTTTTCAGCAAAGGCACCAGGTATGTTTTCTTCCCGGCGATACAGTCCGGCAAAGCCTCGTTGCAGGGTATCCAATTCCGAAAAACTTACCTGTTCATTCAAAACGAAGTGCCGGAAACTGAAACCGGTTTTTAATTCCTGTTCTTTGTTTTTGCCCCAAAAAAGTTCGTACTGTATGTTGGCATAGGCATGACGCTGCTTTGCATCGTATTGCGTGAGCCCAAACCAGGCTTGCTGATCTTGTGTAACAAATGAGGCAAGGAGTGAAATTTTCCGGTTAGCGGTGAAACGGAAACCGGTTTTCGTAAATACTTCCGGTTGGTAAAAATGAACCGTCTGACCGTATGCGTTCATCGTTCCTTTATCGGTTGCAGGATCAAAGTTTTTCTGCCCGCCGACCCGGTCTTCATTCACATACCGCGCACCGATAAACGCGCTTAATCCGTTCTCATTTTCCTTGCGATACCTCCATTTGTTATAGGCCACATAACGTGTTATGCGTGGCAAATCCAGAAAAGTATCATTGTCCCGATCCCACTTGCCACCCGGTTGCGAAGTATGCAAAGCGAGATAATTTGTCCAGCGTTTTTGATTCGTTGCGAATGCAGCGTTGAGGTGTTTTTCGCCGAAACTGTTTACCAGCACATCCGCAGTAAAGGGTTCGGCAGTCCCGCCTTCACGGGGAAAAATAGTAATTTGCCCGACCATACCTTCGTAGCCTTGAAGCACACTATTTGCGCCCTTCACAACCCAAATATTTTCCAGCATACTACCCGGAATTGTACCGGTGCCGTAGGTGTACGTCAGGCCCTGAATAGTGGGCAATCCGTCTACCAGCACCTGATTGTAAACGCCGCTCAGCCCTAATATCCGCAGTTCTTTGGCATTGGTCAGAATGTTGGTGGTCGTCGGTTGCACGGTGCTTTGTGTCTCAAAACATCCGGCAAGATCACAGCAGGCCGCTTTGCGCAGTTCCGCCCGATTAATGATTTCCACCTTAACCGGCTGCAATACGGAAATGTAGGCACCGGTACTTTCATCCCGCACAGTTACTTCTTCCAAGGTAAGGGTAGCAGATGCCTGTAATGTCCAGTAACTTGAAAAATCATCAATGGAAAACGTGTCGCGCAATTCCTGAAAAACAAGGGCAAGGCGTTTGGGCTTCATTGTCGTATCCATCGGCAAAGGGATAGCATACTCGCCGTTTTCATCGGTACGCGCGCCGGTACTTGTTCCGGCCCATACAACGACCGCTCCGGGCACCGGTTGGTTTTTCATATCCATTACCTGCCCGTACAGCGTTTGTGCCGGTAGGGCCTGTTTAAAACAGAACAGCGTTAAAACTAAAAGAGTGATGTATAGTGCTTTCATTAAACCGATTTGTGCTTACAGTAACTTTCGCATTACGACCGCGCTGGAAGGGCACAGGCCCTTAAATTGTGAGGTGTCCGCGATTGCACCGGGCGCATTTTCACGCTCGACCCGCTCGAAGCCGTGCCGCTCGAAATAGTTGTCTGCCGTGTTTGTAATGAGCCAGATTTCACGGATGCCTTCTATCCGGGCATTGTCAACGGATGAATTAAACAGACGCCCGGCAAGACCTAAATTCCGATGGGATTCTGCCACTCCGACAGAGCGCAACAGGCCCACCGTACCGACAGGCTCGACCCCGGCAGAACCTGCCAATACGGAGCCGTCAAAGGCCAGCATGAAATTTGCCAAATCAACAGGTAAATCCTCCACAGGAAGCGACAGCGAATGCAAAAGGGATTCGAGCGCCGCCCGGTTTTCAGGAATTGCTTTATGGTATGTAATGTCCATGATAGGAGAATAAAGGGACAGATTGATCCGCTGAACCCGCCTGCCCAGGTGCAACATTTAACAGCAAGTGCCCGGCGTACATCCGCAGGTTTCAGATAAAACTGCCTGTTTTGCTTTCAGCCTGTTTTCGGTTTTGGCCGCATTATCGCCACCCTCTTTTTCAGCGTAAACCGTTACGCTGAAAATGCCGGTACCTGTTTCCACAAAAGCCCGTATGTCCGCTTCGGTGAGGTATTGCAGCAAAATTTCGTCGGGCAACAGGATCGGCTTTTGTTTTTGCAACGTTACATTCTGGAAACCTGTTTCGTGAATGATTTGCAGGTATTCATCCAATTGGATTGCACCGGCAACACATCCGGCATACAGTTCGGCGCTTTCCACTACTTTTTCAGGTAGCGCACCAATCAGCACCACATCGGAAATACTGAAATGTCCACCCGGTTTCAAAGTGCGCAGGATTTCGGCAAACACGCGGCGTTTGTCTGGAACCAGATTCAGCACGCAGTTACTTACTACTACATCAACGCTATCGTCCGTTACGGGCAAATTTTCAATGTCGCCTTGCCGGAATTCAACGTTGTGATAATTCAGTTTTTCAGCATTTTGCCGCGCACGTTCGATCATCGTCGGAGTAAAGTCTACGCCGATCACTTTGCCGGTTGCGCCTGTTTCAGCACGGGCTACGAAGCAATCATTGCCAGCGCCGGAACCAAGGTCGAGCACCACGTCACCCGCTTCAATCCGGGCAAATTCAGTCGGCAGACCGCAGCCCAAACCCAAATCTGCATCCGGGTTGTACCCTTTCAAATGTGCGTAGGAATCCGCCATAATATCGCAGGTGCCGGGCGCTCCGACACCGCAACAGGACGCAGCATTCGTGGCTTTATCTTGCAAAGCGATTTTCGAGTATTGTTCGCGGACGGAAGATTTAATGTTTTCAGCAGTATTCATATTCTTAATTTTTTAGTGATTAACAACAGGTGATCTGGTTTCTTTTCGTGTGCCACCATACGCGGCCACCGGGCAGGCTCACCCAAATATGCAGGACGGCCATAAGTACCGCACCGGGCAGGATATTGACAGCCAGCCAGTGTACCAACTGACCTGCCGGGCTGCTGAAATCAATTTCCCGCGCAACCAAACCGTCCGGTTCAACGCTGAATTTTAATCCGATAAAAAGCAGGATGGAGCCGAAGTGAAACCCATTGACAAAAAGGTGCAGGATGTATTCCCAACGCGGTAAACCGCCCATAAAAGCCCGGCTGTCTTTTTCCGAATAGGCATCGACGGCCAGCACAGCAATATCAGCCAGCACTAACAGCAAACCTGCCTGATATAGACCGGGCACATTCGGGAATAGAAACAGGCCGCACACAATTCCAGGGAATAGTATCGTTCTGGCAGTATGTGTCAGATGTTCAAACCGACTTTCGGCGTGTTCGTAAAGACGGTACCGCCATATATGCAGGTAAAACCCGTCGATAATGCCTAATACTCCGAAAAGAGTAAGGCAGGCCGCAAGCAGGTAGAGCAAAATTTCCATTTCAAAAAGCAGTTAAAACAGGTTAGCAGCAGGATTTGTCAGATTTATCAGGTTCGCAGCACGGTAGGAAAGAACCGATCAAATTTTGCAAAGAACGCATCGTGTTCCAGTCGATACAGTAGCAGGATTTGACGCCTTCTACCGTGCCTTGAATCAATCCTACAGCTTTCAATTCCTTCAAATGTTGGGAAACGGTACTTTGCGCCAATGGCAGCACATCGACGATTTCGCCGCAAACGCAACTGTTTCGGCGGGCCAATTCTTTTAAAATGGCGATACGGGCGGGGTGCCCTAATGCTTTGGCAAGTTCTGCCAGGTTAATTTCTTCGGCGGTAAAAGCCTCTAATTTCGATGATCCCATGATGTTTCGATTAAATCCATCGCAAAATTACGATGAATTCCGAAATATGCAAGGGAAAGGCAAAATTTATCGTAAAATTACGATAAGTCCTTTTTGAAACAAGTCTCCCAATGCTTACTTTGCAAATGAATGAAGCAGAATTGCTTTCTTTGTCAACCAGATTATTTCACCCTTAAACCAGTTACTTATGTCACCTGAAAATCACGGTAACACATTACTTTACGAATACTTTATTCGGAGAGCACACAAATCTTCACGAACTACCAAAAACGGCGCTGATTCGTCTGTTATGGCAATTCTGATGAACATTGAGCAAGGCACAGCCAGAAAAGGCAACCTGGACAAGCAGATCACAAAAGTCAAAGGCTACATGGAAAAGGCTTTGGATAAGTTTCTGAAATTCAAATTGACTGAAGCCGAAAGGACGGCATTCCTTCAGTTGAAGAAAGACCTGGAACCGGCCTATTCATCCGCGCAGTTGATGCGGATCGTGGAAAGCGGACTGGAATTTACGCAGCGCTTTGTGAAAGATTAAGAGATATGCGAACGGGGTGGGGTGTGCTTTATGCCACTTCACCCAACCGCTCCCTCAACTTAGCCAGCATCATAACCCGAATATCTGCCGACCGTTTCACTTCCTCGTAGGGAAGTTTAATGACGATGTAGCGCACACCTTCTTCAACCCATTCGTCGTCGCCCCGGTCATCGTTGGTACAGACATAGGTAATACCCACGTCTTTCTTTAAGTGGTTGAGTTTGGAAGCGATAAAGGACGTATCTACTTTATCGGCTACATCCTGTTCGACAATTTTTGTGACTGTGACCAAGTGATAAGTTTTTTGCAAAGTTAGGGAATTTGAGTAAAAAAGCAATCTCTAACGGCGTATCGGATTGTAAGGCGGTCTTATGAGCCTTAGTTCTTCTTCCCTGGCAAGGTTTTCAGGAAGCACAGGATAAGTGTAAATTTTCTTCTTTTCTTCTTTGAGGCATTCGTGTAATGTTCCCCGAAATTGAACGATGTAGTAAACCCCGTTGCCTCTGAGAAATTTATAGTCATAACGGCCTTGCTCACCTTTCGTCGTTGTCCCGTATTTCCAAACTTCACCGGCTTTCAAAAAGTATAACGCAAAGCCACTGTGTACACAGGTGTACCAACCGTCCGTGAGCGCTACTAATGCGTATTGTTCGGCTTCATCGGCTTCGTCGAGGTGGTTTTGCAGTTCTTTCCGGTATTGGGCGGTAAGTTGTGCTTCTCCGTTAACGTATTCCACTACATCCCGCCATTTAAGCGCACATACGATAAGTATTGACGCAACGATAAAAAGCGGCAAGAAAAGTGTCTTTTCTTTTTTCGTTTCTGACGGCGAGTAATCCGGCCGAGGAGTTTGATCTGCTCCCATGACTTCTATGGTTGGATTTTGTTTTGGAAGAAGTTGAGTCACTAATTTAAAGCAAACAAAGTAGTTATTGTTCCGTAATTGTTTTGTTATATGGTTAATGGCATGCACCAAAAATTGGGCCACTTATACAGTAAAGTATAAAATATCGGTATTTTAGCCGGAAAACGACTAAAAACTGTGACTCACCAATTTCCTGTGTTTGTCATATTATCCGGCTCGATTTATTGCGAGGTTGGGGATCAAGGTTTAAAAAGCATACTTTAATCCGGCTTATTTGAGTGACGACTGAAATATTTGTAAACCTCACATTTTCAACCGCACAATCCGGCTCCTATCTATTTCCAAATATTCCGGTATTAACCCTGTAAATGGCAATCAATCCGGCCTTTACGAACAATATGCCCGGCTATTTTTGAATCCCTCCACTTTTTTGCTCGTTATCCGGCCTAATTGTTTGGCGTTTCCGGTAATAGGGCGGCTTTGGCATAATAATCCGGGCAATTCGATATAGTGGTTCCGTCTATTTCCGGCTGTTCTGATCTTCAATCCGGCACATTCAATTTTCAATGTTTTTGAATTGTTGGGCGATAAATCCGGCCTTTACAAACTATGTCCAGCTGTTTTTATATCCCCTGACTTGTGCTCGTTATCCGGCCTGATTGTTTGATGTTTCCGGTAATTAGAGGGGTTTAGGCATATTAATCCGGGCAAATCGAATAGAAGTCGGCCTTTTCCGGCTGTTCTGATCCTCAATCCGGCACATTCAATTTTCAATGTTTTTGAATTGTTGGGCGATAAATCCGGCCTTTACGAGCTATATCCAGATATTTTCAGGTCCCCTGACTTTTGTTTGTTATCCGGCCTGATTGTTTGGGTTTTCCGGTAACTAGAGGGGCGTAGGCATAATGATCCGGGTAATTTGAATAGTGGTTCCGTCTATTTCCGGCTGTTCTGATCCTCAATCCGGCTCATTCAATTTTCAATGTTTTTGATATTACAGGGTGATAAATCCGGCCTTTGTGAACAATAACGTCTTCTATTGGTGGCATATCTAATGCAAATTGTCTGTTTGAAATGCTGATACGGTTTTGCCGGATTTTTCGAAAGCCGGATTAATGATCCCAGAAAAGCGGATAACCTTTATCGTTGAGTGCCCAGCCAAAGTCCGGTTCAGGCCGGATAAAATAATCTGCGAGATCATATCCGGCACTGTGATCTTCCTTCGCAGCAAAACGTTCCAATAAATCCGATACTTGAACTTCAAATCCGGCTTTTCTCATTTCTTTTGCTTTCTCCAACCAAAGTAAATAACATCCTAAATCCGGATTCTGTACTTTTTTAATCCCGCACATTTTTCCGAATTTAGGTTGTGTAAACCGCCGGTTACTAACCACAGAAAATCAGATAAGACGGCAGTCATTAGGGTGGTATTTTTCTCGCTTTCTATAATACATTTCCGGCCGAGCGATTATTCTTTACCATTAATCCGGCTCAAAGCGAGCGTGTAAATGACGGGGCTGTTTTACATTTACCCGGCTTTTATCCGGCTATATTGCTTCGCGAATTGACGCTTAAATTATTCTGCTGTGTTGGAATATGCCGGAAAATACTTTTTTTAAATAACCAGGCACCGCATAATTTCCGGGGATTATTGGCCGGGGTTTAGAAAATATTAATCCGGCCTTTTGATCCTTGCAAAATGATGACCACCGAAATAATTCATTCTGTATACCCCGGATAATTAAAATTTTGGCAGGTATAAGAGCGGGTAAAATCAAAATAATGCGGCTCAAATTCCCGGATTGTTTAGACTAAGTGGGCAATGGCCTACGAAAACATGCACCATTAATCCGGCCTTTATTAGTAAAAAGGCCGGATTAATTGCTTTAAAGCGGTTAATTTTTCTGAATGGGAAGCAATTAATCCGGCTCCAACCGGAAAATACATTTCAAGTTATTGGCCATTCTTGATTTTTTTTGCCCGTGCTTTTGATTTCTCCCATGCATGCTCACTTTCTTCTGTTAATTTCTCTAACCCTTCCAACTGCAAATCAAAACGGCCAATAAGTTGGGTTATTTCCGGGGTTTTCCGGATCAATTGGGCCAAACCTGCTGCCTGTGCATCTGGTAAATTCCAGGTAGCCGGATAGCCAGAGGGGTTTAACAACACCTCGAAATATTGCCCTGAATTTCGATCCTGGAAGCGTTCCTGCCGGAATCCGGGCGGAAGCACGGTCAGATTGGATAAGCAAGTTATAGGTGGTGGTGCATCTGCGATAACGTTTACGGAGGGGCCGGATAAATCCGCTTTATATTCCAAACCATGTCGCCGGGCAATTTCAAAAAATGACCCTAACGTAATCCGGCTGGCACCCATTCGCAGGCAAGAGGAAAACTGTTTGTCGGTCTCTTCATTATGGTATGCTGGGTGGTATTGGCTCGCCCGGTGAAAATAGTCGCGACCCTTTTCACCGAACTCGTTGGCCAGTGCACATCCGATGGAAAACCAAGCAGCATATCCATCGGTTATGTCCTTTCCTGCCGCGTCTATTTGCGCCAAGATCGCTTCGACTTTGGTATTGTTAGTTCCACTGTGCTGCGTCTTTTGGCGTGGCGCATAGTTGTTCTGGTGAGATGTTTTTTCTTTGGCATAGATGACCGCCTGAGGGTTGAAATAGGCTTCCGGGTCATAACTCCAATAACGCGGATGTGCTACGCTTCCGCACTTTTCATCCAGCACAATACCCCAGCCGGAAAAGTCGGATTTGAGCGCTTCAAAATGGGATTGGTGCTGTGCGGGGTTCGCTATTGCAACCACACCCCAGACACCTGTACCGGACGCGGAGAGAGCGCAGTAGGCAACCTGCTGTAGGTGCGAAATCTGTTCCTTCCAGGTTCTGGCAGTTTCTGCATTCAGAGTCGGATTCTCTTTTGGGTCGATATCGAATTGCAACAGACCAGAATGGGCCAACAAATCTTTTTCGGAACGGTGGCTGAAGGTGCCGGACGGTGTGAAACAAGGCAGATTTATTTTGAGCGACGCCCGTTTTCCTTTGTCACTGGTACGACGGATCTGCTCGATAAGGGAACCGTATTTTGCAACCAGTTTTTGAGAAGTGACTATCTGAAAAAATGGTCCGTTGGTGGGATTGTCCGGGTTGGTCACCCTGGGGAAAAAACTAACATTCCGGTATAAGGGGTTCGTCATTATAGATAAATGTTGAGAATTTCCCAAAAATGGGAAATTCAGGGTAATTATTTGGTTGTCAATTATTTGGAATGGGAATCTTTAGTTTCTTGTGGGAATACTTGGGAAATCCTAATATTCTGGATTTTCCAAGTATTCCCACTTGTATTAGGATAATCTATTGATTTTGAACAATTTAAAAACAATATTCCCATTCCCACAAGTGGGAAATCAGGAAATTATCTTTTTAAACTGTTCAGAAAGCGGTATACGGTTGACTTAGGTATTCCGGTGCGCTTCGCTATTTCAAGCGGTTTGGCCCCCTGCCGCCACAGGGTTTCACATAATGCAAAAAGATCTGCCTTTTCGGTAAGTTTGTTTTGGAAATCCAGAGTGTCCTTTGACACTCGCGGGCGTGGTAAATCATAGTAAACCATTAACGCATGGCGCATTAAAACTTCCACGATCCGAAGCGCATTTTCAAAGTCGGTATCGGTGCAAACCAGGGTGGGAGGGTAGTCCGCTTCACCAAAATGGCGCAAGGCAGTAAATAACATGGCCAGCCGAAAACAGATAAGCCCGAGCCGATTCACCGTGCCGTCCAAATCTGTAGAGACCATATCGCCAAGTTCTTTTTTCCATTCGCTAAATGTGCTTAAGAAACGTGTCTCCTGGTGCACCTGCAATTCAAATTCAATCGGTTTCGACAACGTTTCCAAATATGAATGGATCTTGTAAAAGGTTTTCCCCAGTTCATCGAAATATTCAGGGTAACCGCGTTTACTGTTATTAAATACGTTTTTGAAATCTCTACAAGGCGTTAAAAAAAAGTGCAAGAACCGACTGAACAATCCGTTTTGGATTGTCGGAACGAGCTTTTGATATTGGTCGGGAGTAGAAGAAAGGATAACCGATAAATGCGGTGTTTCAACTTCGCGTAGTTCGCTTCCAGTACGCCGGTAAAAACTTATCGGCTCGTGGTGGAATGCCTTACGCAATACATCGGAGAATCCGCCATAATCGGTTTTCAGCGCATCAGCCAATGTATCGCCTTCGTTCTCAAAAAGTATGCCTGTACCACCATTGTTGTTCAACAATTCCACCACTCCAGATTTGCTGTTATTGGCTGGAAAAAAAAGCATCAGATCGCCCGGCTTTTCCGGTTCTGCCAGTTTGTTTTCTTTCGCGTCGATGCAATCTTGTTTGTATTGGGCCAGCATTTTGGCTGACCTTTCTTTACGTTTAAGGTGGATCTCATTGCCTAGTCGGCGGGCCAGTTGAAGGGTGCCTTTACCTGACCCGTAGGCCCCTAAAATGTAGCAGTAGAGATTGCATCCGTAGTATTGAGTGTCGTAGAAACCCCGAAGGTTGGGTAGTAAACCGGAGATCACCCCCAATGCGCCAACCAAAAACACTTCCTTTTCAGCCTGCTCCTCCAGTACGGAACAGGCATCTTTAAGTAAGCTGGGCAGATTATCGAACACTTCATCCGATAATGCAGGCGGCTTTTGCACAAGCGGCAGCGGCGGATTTTCCAAATCCGCACCATGTGGAATGCTATTCATCGTTTCTGGGATTTGAAGGTGACCTCCTGGGAGATTTCAGCAACAGTTTTTCGCCGGTTTTCCAACATCCAAATTTCCAGCTCTGTACGGCGAAATTTCACGCCCTTACCTCGTTTAAAGTGCGGAATAGTACGTTGTGAAGTAAAACTGTACAGGGTTTGTTTGGCTAAACCCGTGAATTCAGCAGCCTCTTCTATATTGAGGATTTCCTTAGATGCTCCGGTATGGTTTGAATGTGATTGTGCCTGTTGGAGCAGCAGTTGGGCAAAGGCTTCAAGATCGCCTTTCGTGATTTCGAGTTTGACTCGGTCGGGTAATTGGGTGATATCAATGGAGTTCATATAAGCGTCGTTTTTATGACGCCACAAAAATCAGTAGGAATCAAAAGTCAAAACAAGTAGCCACTGTTGAACCCCCAGTCGAACCCCCAGTTGTTTTTTTATTGATTCAATGCATCCAGAAGCGGGGCAGACACATTGCGCTTGATTTCATGTTGGAAAGTCAAAATGCCATAAACGTACTCAGCATTCAGTTCGCTCATTTTCTTGGTAGTGGGATTTTTGCACCTAAAATATTGAGTAAGCCATCTTTGAAGTTCAGCCTTCGAGGATTGGACCATTTTCATATCATCCAATTTTAAAAAATAGGTTACTAAGCGTTTTGTATTGCCTTTGAAATCGACAAAACCTTCAATTGTTTGGCCTGCTAGTAATGATTGAAGGGGTGCCCAATGTTGTTCCTCAAAATATATCTTCAGGGTCTCAAACAATGCTTTTTCTACCTCTGATTTCCTGAAATGAATAATTACAGGTAGGGATGCTGCTTCAGGAGTTCCAAGTATGTTAGGGACGATGGTTTCCAGTTCTTCAGTTACAGTTTCAACAACATTTGATAATTTCTTGGTACTCATCCACAATTCAAAGGAGCGTTCATGCTTATTATTTAACAACTGTACTTTAGAATCAAATTTCAGAGCCGTTCGGTCAATTTTAAAAGTTTCGTATTGCCATATAATTTGACGCACATAGGAAGAGAATTCATCCAAATCGTTTTTGAAATTTTTCTTCAAATGAAGATCAAAAAATTTGGTGCTATCCGTAAAATCTAACTTTGCCCATCGAAGGGCGAAGAACAAATCAAAATCCTTTTCGTCCTTATCCTTGGAAAGTATGATCGGTAAATCCATCTCATAACCGTTAGATCCAGCAACCATAAAGCCGCGAGCTAATCGCATTGAATCGTTCTCTCCTTCGTGATCCGGGTCAGCAATGGCATATATGTATTTACTGTCAAAACTCAGGTTTCGACGTTCCATTACTCCAATAGCGGCAGACTGGAGCATATTAATGAAAGGAGATGGATTGGGAAATAGAGACATCTCCTGTGGGAATATCCCGTAATCTGCCCATATTTTGGATATACTTATTATATAGGTGTCGTCCGAAAAATCCGTAGGCTCTTGCTCAATTAGTACCGTGTCCTTATGCTCCACCCATCGTTCCAGAACCTTACGTTTCCAAAGGATTTCCTCACTAGTTTCTTGAGAGTCAAATTGGTCAGCAGAATCGCTGAATATATTTTCAGTCATTGTATCTGTGGATTAGAGAATTGATTTCATTGCCTCGTCCATAATTGTATTGCCGAAACTGTCAAGGTATATCTGCGTAGTCCGTTCCGACTCGTGTCCCAATGCCTGGCTAATAATTGCAGTGGAAACACCGCTTGACTTCATATTCGTTGCAAAGGAGTGCCGAGCCACATAGGTAGTCAGATTAACACCAATCCCTGCCTGCTCCGCTAAAATTTTTAGCGCCTTATTGATTTGCTTCAAAACTTTATCAATACGGTAATCTTTGCTTTCCGCTGTAGCATGCGCCTCGTTTAGAATAGGAAAGATATAACCTTCCACATTTGAATAGTGCTCCTGGTAATAATCTAAAATCTGCTGTGCGGGAGGAAGTAACACTACATTGATCAATTCCTTGGTTTTACGCCGTATATAAATCAGTCGGTTATCGCGTACATTTTCTTTTTTGAGGTAAGCGAGATCGATGAAGTTTATCCCGGCACAATAGTAGATAAAGATGAAATAATCCCGCGCGAGATAAAGTTGAGTGTCGGGTGTCAATTCCAGATGTTCGATTCTCCGAATCTCCTCCCGCAAGATTGCCCGTTTATGTGGCTTATCGCGTCTATACTTAGTGAAACTAAAGTCTTTAAATGGATTGAAATCCTCTTTGACAAGATCTTCTTTTCTGGCACTATTCAGTAGTGTCTTGAAAGTTCTCATAGGCACAAAAACAGAATTGGGTTTCATGCCACTACTGGAAAGGTATTCGTCAAAACGAATGATAAAACTTGTAGTAATGTCTGAAAAAGCAAAGTCTTTTCCACCGCGAAATTTTCTCAGGTAGTTCCGCGTCGAAACGAATACAGCGGCGTACCCTAAGCGTCCTGCTTTCCGTAGCCGCTCGATGGTTTCGTCAAAATACTGAAGGACTTTAATTTGGTTGCGACGTTTATCTGCGGACAGTCGGTTGCAAAGCTCTTCCAGGGAATAATCCCCACCTTCAGACTCCAAGTCGATGATGAGTTTTTGGGCCTCCAAACGTTTCGTATCAATTAATACGCTCAACTCACGAAAATGTGGATGTTTGCGCTTAGGCATTTTTGTCTCATCATCCCAAAGGTCGGGATGACACGAAGCATTGAGATAAAAATACTTCGTCTTGCGGTTATGGATAAGGCGCAACATGATGGGGTGGGCACCATTGCTGAGCGTTTTCGAAGTAAAGAGTACTACCTTTGCTGAAGCCATTCGTTTAAACCGGTTTAAACATAGTTTAAACAAAAGTAGTAAGAATCTACAAATATCATCAGAAAAATAAAAACACTATTTTTTTATATTGTTGATAATCAATGAGATGGTAAAAAAATGAAATCAACGAGGATGTAATCAATCCTGCATGGCATGCAAGAGGTCATCGGTTCGACTCCGTTATCCTCCACTACTGAAATAAAAGGCGTTGCGCGGTATCGCGTGACGCCTTTTTGCCTTATTAAACCTATAAGGTTTAAGAGCATCAATAGATCGAAAAAGTGTTGCTTCTTGAAGGTGTTTGCAAGAAAGATAACATCTTTCATTTAGTAAGAATAGCAATCGTTATAAATTAGGCCTGGATGATTTGATCCTTAAAATTCCGTATACTGTTATGCATTTCAAAAATTCTTTTTCACCAAACACCCGTCTATTTGAAATGAAATTTGTACTCTTTATAAACCTCGCTTTGTATTGCCTGCTGAGCGCCAGTTGTTCGCTGACATCCAACACCTATATTCAAGCCAACGACAGTTTTGTACTCGGAAACAATGAGCACGGCCGATTCAGCACTCGTCTGAAAAACACCTCCAACCAGCCTGTTAAAGTGTACCGGGCACCCATTGGCGGCGGTACACACTCGCCTCAATTCGTGCAACCCAAACAGTCGGTGACCGTCCGAGTGGAGCGCAACACGGCCTTGGTGATTGAAAACACAAGCACGTCCGAAGCCTCGGTGGCCCTGAAAGTAAAAGGCGACACGGGCCTTTCGATGGGGTACAAGAAGTAAAGGTTAAAGGGCTGACTACGAATGATTTCTTCGAGCGTTCTTTGGATCATTGTTTTATTGTTGCTAACAAAAATACACTTTCAACAAGTAGTTGCTAATATTGGAGCCCTGAATCTCCAACACAATCTTCTCATCCAAACCCTCCTCTCACCATGGGATTCCTCTCCTACCTCGGCCCCAGGGCCCACATGCCCGACGTCATTCTGCGCACCAGAAGCCGCTACAAACACATGGACGCGTTCACCCAGCATGTGCTGCGTGGGCCGTCGGAACTCAGTGTAAAAGAACGCGAAATCATGGCGACGTTCGTGTCGGCGCTCAATGCATGCCAGTATTGTACCGGCGTACACCGCGAAGTGGCGCTGCTGTTTGGCATGGAGGAAAGTCTGGTACAGGCCTTATTGACCGACATTGATACGGCGCCGGTGGCCGACAAACTCAAACCCGTATTGCACTATGTAAAAAAAGTAACCCAGACGCCTTCCAAAGCCGTGCAGGCCGATGTGGATGCCATTTTGCAGGCGGGCTGGTCGGAACAGACCGTAGAGGATACGGTAGCCGTCACGGCCATGTTCAACTACTACAACCGCCTGATGGACGGACTGGGTATCAAAGGCGAGATGGATTTGTACCAGAAAGGCGCAGGTTTTTTGCACAAACGCGGGTATGTTTTCCCGGCTATCGTGGCGTGGTATTTCAGGAAGTTCGGGTTTAAATGAGTAGAACCTCGTTGTGTGATTTTAGCGCTGGTTATTTGTTCGACTGCGTCTTTGCGGAGCGGTGGGAATACGGATGGAGCAGATACTCAACGCGTTGTGTCCCTTGTGCTATCCCTTGTGTTCTTCGTGTTTAAGAACACAAGGGATAGCACAAGGGACACAACGTATAGGTGGCAGGAGGGCTTACTGAGCAGGAATCATACTTTTTGAAACCGCTGAACTGCTTTTCAGAGACGTGGTTTGACTTGCCTCGTCTTCACACACTTCGCAGCAATGGTTGCACTGCACTTTCCGCGCCACCAATGCGGTCACCTCGCGCTTGCGTATGGTGCGTGCAGGGCCTGCCTCAAACCTGCAATTGTCTTCACGCAGGAAATCGATGATCTGAAGGTCATAGCCACTGGGCAAATCCAGCCGGAAATGAAAGGTGAAAAATTCTCCAGGGGCAAGCCTCACTTTTTCAGGCGCTGTTTCGATAGGCAGGCTAGGTGCTGTGTTGATGCGCAACCAGCCTCGTGTGGCGAAAGTGGCGGTATCCAGCGATGCATTCTGGAAACGGACGCTTTGCAACACATAGTAACACACTTCCGTGTATTCCTTTTGAGTCGCGTCGTACCATAACTTTTCGAGATTATCCAGAACGCCCTCCGCTTGTTTGGGTCTTTTCCCGACCTGGATATCCGAACTGAAAACCTCCTCGATACGATAGGCAGCCGGCGCCATAATGGTATCGAACACCGTACGCGTTTGGGGTTCGTAGCGCACAACCGGCCCGTAGCAGGATGGGTGAAAGAACCATAGCCATGCAGCAAATATTCCTGCAAACAACACCAGAATCAGGGCAGGTAAGGGCGACTGAAAAACAGAATTTCGACTCATAGCAATTTTATTTGCGCAGATCCCGCTGTTCTGAAGATAGGTAAGATTGTTTCGGCACCTGCAGGTTATTAAAAACGGTTTTTTGGGGTTTATTTCCGCCATTAAAATCCAATCGGGCGTTTGGTTTCAATCACCAGCGTGGTGGCGGTGCCATTGGGGAAATAGCCGTCGAATTGTTCGCCGTTTACCCAAATAGATTTCAGGGCTTCGGCGTCCATGTAGTTGAGCAGGGCCGCTCCGTTGATGTCGGTGACTGCGCCATGTGTAGGCGTTTCAAACTCGGTAATGCCGATAATTTTGACATCGGAAACTGCTTTGCCTTGTTTGTCGCGGATAAACACGTGGTTTTTACCTGCTTTTATCAGTTTGGTGTACTCGTCATCGCTGCTATTGCGGTGCGTAAATCGCAGCATGGCGATCTGGATTTCATTGTCAGATTTCCAGTCGAAATTCAATTTATCCAGTTCGTACACAGCAGCAGCCACCTGATGTGTTTCTTCGCGGCAGATGTTGCGCAGTTTTTCAGAGCGACGTTTCAGGCGCCAGATGGAAAAAACCAGGGCTTGTCTTTTCAGAAAAGAGAAGAAGAAAATACCCAGCAGGCTTTCCAGGATGAGAAATAGCGCCGGCGAAGCATCCAGTGCAGTGAACGAAATGTCCTTTCCGGCAGCCTTGCCTTCCCAAACCACGCGCAAGTGGCTAAACCAGATGAGCAACGTGCAGCACACCAACAGTGCAATCACACCCAGGGTGTGTTGTATTTGACGCGTTCGGCGCACTTGGCGCTGGAGGGCTGCGTCGGGCAGATCGGGGTGCTCTTCCCTTGTCAGGTACAGTTCATAATCGGCGATCTGCTTGTTGAACAGCGTACGCAGCGAGTGAGAAATGAGCACACCAGCCAGTACCACGGCAGCGGCGCCGAAAAAGGCAAACGGAATTTGTACAAACCCCAGATCGAAATGACCTTTCAGGAAAATTTTGTAAAACTCCCAGGAAGCGATCATTTCACAAACAGCCACCACAAAGAAGCCGAGTGTGAAAAATATAACCTGCTGCGGCGACAGGCGCTGATCCAACTCGGCGAGTTGCAGTTCCTTCTGTTCTATTTCCTGAACAATGAGGTTATCCTCTCCGGCACATTTGTTGGCCTTTACGGCCGAATGGTGAGCAGCATCGAACGCCGGTCCGGGGCGGCGTTCCTGATCTTTGCGGAATGAATGATTGAGTTTCATAGTTACAGATTATTTAGTGCAGTTAGATTTTGTTTTGCCGGATAAATTCTGAAATGCAACGTTGTGCATCCGGTAGGCTTTCCGTTCGTTGCAGGGGCACAGTGGCATGTTCAAAAATGCTGATATCGGAGTTTTCCCAGGAATTCAGGACGATCTGTAGCGACGCATCGTCGTCGTTTTTCGTAAATTTTCGGGCAAAAGGGATGGCTTCACCGAAGGCGTTTTCATTGATGCCGTCAGACAGGATGACCACCAGTTTGGGGCGATGCGCATGAATGGGGGAGTCGATGATATTGCGGACGCGCAGGAGGGCGTCATCGAGCAGTGTCACGTCGACGCCATTGGGTTGGTACTGGAAAATGTGCCGGTCGATGCGGGCAATAAATGCCTCCCTGCGCTGGTTTCGGGCCAGCAGAAGAGAGTCCTTGCTGAGCCGGGCGTAGTAACGTTCTTCCAGGTTGGCATCATCGCCGGGGGTGAAGATGCGGAAGGTGTCGGCATCGAAACGAAAACTGCTTTTGGCTTCAGGTTGCGGATTTCCACACAGTACGACTGCGAGGATACTACCGGGGCAGAACGTTTGCAGGCCGTTAGCCACTTCGTTGTAGAAAAATGCATCGGCTTTGACAATGCCTTGCTGGTCGATGGTGCCGGAACGGTCATCCAGCACAATGATCAGCGGGGCACGTTCGGGGCGGAAGGTCGCTACGGGCGCTTGTTCATGCGAGCAGGCGCACAGCAGCAAGCAGATGATCGAAGATGGAAGAGAGAGCGGGTGTAAACGAAATGTTGCCATGATAAACACTGTTTGTGTGAAACATGGCACAACATTATCCTTGCAAGGGTTTTCCCGGGTTTAGAGTATGTTGATACTTCTCTTAGCCGCGGGCCGCCTGCTGTATATCCTGGCGTATTTTTTCAGTGCGATCCACGATGCTTTCCGAGGCATTTACTGCACGCAGGTGCTTCTGCAATCCCTCCCATTCCTGAAGGTAGTTATTCAGGTCAGCCACTTTTAAATCCTTTATTTTCAGCAGTTTCTGAAAGCGGCCGGGTAGTTTTATGGCATTATTGGCCAGCAGGTTTTTGAGTTTCTGCACACCTTGTTCGATGTTGCGGAATGCAGCCGGCTGGTCTTCGCTGAGCAGTTGAGAAAGAAGAAGTTCGGGATCTACTGATTCGAGCCAGTTCTCTTCTTCAGGAAAAAGGTTCATTTCCGCTATTTCCTGATAAAGCCTTGATCCAATGGGTTTGTTCCAGTTGCCGTTGAACCCCAGTTTACTAACAAAATACCCTTTGGCATTGTCCCCAAGGCGTGGTGAAAACTTATCGCAATATCCGTTTCTGAGACCTTTGAATACGGCTTTCCCTGCTTTGTCTTCTTCTTTTATGTCGAATTCGCCGTAAAATATTTGTCCGTTTTCTTTGTTGTGCAGCAAAGCAATGGCCCTGTGCAGCAAGATTAATTCAAGGGTATCTTCGTTTTCCTCCCAGCCGAGGTTTTCCAGCCGGCCGAAGTCGCAATCTATTTCAATGGCATCCAGTTCGCCACTAAAAAAGGCTTCTGCCTTGTGTTGGATAGCCTGCATCATTTTTTGATGTTTGTCAGGGTCCTCCAGTTTGATTTTGTAATAAAGGTTTTTCATCACCTTAGGCTGACGGGTTCTCTGGTCTTCACCAAAAGGGCCGTTTACCGGGCCGGGTCGATTAATATACTTTTTTCTGACCTCAATTTCGTTTTTCAGGGTTTTGAACACCTGTGAGAGATGGTCGCTTGCACTGAGAATGGAGCCGGTTTTGTTTTTATGCAGGATATGTTCGACGGGTTTGCTTAGCAAAACACTTAATGCCCGGCGAGGCAGTGCGCTGATCACCCTCGTCGCAATTTCATGGGCACTGGTTTCGCAGAATTCCAGCAAGTCGACCCCCATGACAGGCTGGTCGAATCCGTCTTCCAGCAATTCCATATCGACAAAAAGGGCCTGATAGGCATGGGTTTTACTATTTTGCGACAGGACTTCTTTGGCTTTTTCACCATTATGAAAGAGATCGACACCTAAAAAATACGGACTTAATAACTCTTTCAGGAGTTTCCCTTCGGCGGCATTGTCTTCCACCAGCATGGCACGGTAGGGGAGTTGGATAATGTTGGCCTCCTGTTTTTCATCCCTTTTCTTTTCCAGTTGCTTGATCAGGTTGATGAGTTTGCCCCGAATAATTTCCTGATCCTGAGATGAAAGCGGAAATTTCAGAATCCCTGCAATCTCTTGTGCCGTATCATGCGCATCAGCGCCTGTCAGGAATTCTCCCATCACAATGACGTGCTTTATTTCCTCTTCAAGGGGCGGATTGTCCGGATTGCCCACGTATTTCTGCAGGTCGTGAAGAATTTGATCGAGTTGGCCAGTGGTGGTGAGACAGTAGTTGCGCAGGTAATTGTAGCGCTGGCGGGAGAAATAAAAAGGTTCCAGTTGTTGAATCGGCCACTGCAGGTGGAGGAATGACTTGACATAGGGCAGGTGCTTGACCGAAGTGGAAGTGAGGACGCGCAGTTCGCTTCTTGATTTGGTGGAAATGAAACGCAGGTGAGCGATACTGGAGTCGGGCAGTTTATAATATATCAGATCGTTGGCAATGTCATATCCTTCTCGCACTTTCCCGCTCCACGCCAGTTCAACCTGAATAAAAATCTGATCAAAACCTTTATCAGTGAACTGGAATGACGACCATTCTTTGCTGCTTTTGATCGTGAGGCATTCGCAAGCACCTGATGTTTGATTGGCAAACAGCGCACGCAAGCCCTTGGAAAAAGCATCGGCTACTACTTCATTGCATATGAGCAATATGCGTTTCATGGCAACTGGGTGTTGATTAAAAAATCAGGCTGGTAACAATCTGGGATGCCAGTTGCTTTCGGGGTTTTATGCTGAAAATGGGATTCAGTTTTCTTCTGGAATATTGTTGAATCGAATTTTTAAGTCAAGCATTCCACTCATCATGGATGGAGGAAGATCGTCAATAGTCATGCCATCAGGCAGTTTGAGTATGTCTTTTTCAAATTTAATGTGCGCGGGTTTGAGATTATTTACTAAATACTGGCTGACACGTTCTTCTGTTCTGTCGATCAGGGGTTTGTGAAAATATCGGTCTATCAAAAGGTTTAATATGTCGTCGTAGTTTTCTCCAACAGATGCTCTGTTGGCCAGATCTTCCACCTTTTTGTATTCATCGGGTTCCTGGGTGGTAAAGTTTTCCAGCCAGAAAAGCCCCTGATTTTTGATGGCGTCATTGGTGTCGTAACCGTGGATCAACAAATAGGGCTGTCGCTTCAATAACCCTTGTTGTTTCATCCATTCGATCAGTTTGTGTGCAACTTTTTCATGGTTCATGACGAACATCCCGGACTTTTCGACCTCTTCGTCAGTTCCTTTGGCGAGATAATCTCCTTTGAGTACCCATACTTTTGTTTGAGGGCAACAGAAAAATTCAGGATGGTTTTTGAAAGCATCTCTAAACTCGTCGTGCCCGATAGTATTTATTCTTGTTATTATGATAAGGATCATGTGATAAGTGAAATTAGCCGCTGTGCTAACCGATATTTGGAAACGGTTTTGTCATTGAAATACGAGCTAAGTTCGTTATAGGAAATGAATTTACAAAATTCATGATCTATAAGGTGGTTATTTCCTCCTGATTCGAGGATGACATGGGGAATGTGCCTGCGCAGTGCTTTGATAAATTGCTTCGGATCAGTTCCTTTTAGCCACTGGTTGTTGCTGAACATGGTGCGGTGTATGATCACGAAATCAAAGTTGAGTTTCCGGTTGTTGGAAGGTTCATCCCGGAAAAAATTGGTAAAAGAGCCTATCTGATTCCCGTCGAATGTAAGTGTAAGGGTATGGTCGTATTTCCCATACTGAATACTTCCGTTCAGGGGTAAAGCATTCTGTTCGCCTGAAAAGTTGACGTGGGTTGCGATGAAGACATTGCTGGCCCAGCATAGGTCGAAGTTTTTCATCGGTATGCTCAAATCCACGCTTTCCTTACCTGTTTGATAGGGGAATAATGAAGCAATTTCGATTTCAGAAGAGGTTCTTTTGGCATATTCAGCAAACCGCTCATCAATGATTAGCACACGTAACATGGCAGCATTGAACAGTTTGTAGGGGAATAACCACTTTTCGTCATCGGCTGCAAAAGGAGGTGTATCGAGCCAGGAAAAATCAAGGGAATTTTTGTCGTACGTCACATAGCCATAGTTTTCATTGCGTACCTGAGGCAGGCCGTTCTTGATTTTTTTGATGCCTTTGCTATGGTGGTCATAGATGGCGTACATATGCCCTTCTTTCAGATTGACCTGGCTGAAGGCATTGTCATCCCTCCCCTGATCGAGAATCACTTCGAAGGGTGGGTTGTTTTGCTGAAATTCGGCCAGTTCATTTTTCCATTTTTGGGAAAAATTTTCGCGATGCAGCATGAGCGACGCTTTCCGCAAATCGCCGTAGCGCCCCAACCATTCTTTCCAGCATGTTTCAAGCAACTGATTGGTCTGACCCAGTTCTGGTTTAATGTCCAGCGAAGTTTCCTGTAACCGGTTTCTGAAATAAGGGTTTTGAAGCGGCGCATTTTCCGATCGGGCAGGGTTGATTTTAAGCAAGGTCCGAGCCGGGAGTTTTAAGAACAGTTTGTCTAGTTCTTCCTCGCTGATTCCATCCAGCATGGATTCCTGGATGATTACAAAGCCATAACTGTTCGCACTCAGTCTGGCTTTCATCCTGAAATCATGAATATTTTTGAACAGGTACACACCCTCTTGCAAAAAGGCCCGGTTCTCATAATCGCGCTCATCAATATCCCTGCCGATGTAAGCAATTTTACGCGCTTTCTGTATTTTAAAACGGTAGTTGATGCGAGCCTTTGCGAAATCAAAGGTATTGGCAGGTTCCGGGTCAGTGGTATGCTCCGGAAGAGGCTGGTTTTTCTCCCAGATAAAAGCGGATTCGGTGGCAGCAGTTTCCCTGTACGAATACTGAAATGTTTCTTTTAGAAAATCATCCTGGAATAGTTGGTCGCCTACCCTGAGATAAACCTGCAAGGTATTGTTGTTGTAAATGGCGGTGTCTTCGCTGGCAATATCCTTGTAACCAGCCATAATGGAAGCGCAAATTTTCATATCGAGAATACCGAGGTTTTGGTTGGAAGGCCTGAAATCATCTTTGGGATTTACAAAATCTGCTTTCACACGCTCTTTGAAAGCCTTCCATTGCTGATAATTTTCAAGTTCAGATACGTTGTCGTACACATCTACAGTGTAGCAGGAATCATCGGTGGTATTGTCGGTGACTCGAATGCAGATTTCAAGTGATTTGGGGTCTCCTCCGAGCGGATTGAGTTGGTTTTTCTGGTGTTTGGCAATATTGCGGATCAGGTTTTCCATGAGAGAAAAAAAGGCATGTTCATTGGGAATAGAAACCTGCGGGTCTTTGTCGGGGATGATCGATTTATTGGCATAAAACTCCTCATGCGATATCTGCTGTTCCATTTGGCTTATATCCACATAGTAAGGGAACTGAAATGGGTATCGCACCATATCGAATTCCGGAGGCAGTAAATCGCTGATTACTTTATTGCTGCTGTGACCGTATTCAGCCATCAGTTCATGCCCCTGGAAAAAAAATCTGAAATACAGCCTGTTACTTGCATTGGAGTCGTAACGGATGCCTTCACTGGCAGCCAGATTATCCATGAGGAGCATATTTTCGGCCATAGGGAGCACCAGTTCGCGGTAGAAATACATGGTTTTCGGCGGCGTAAAGGGGTCGGCCATAAACTCATTGCGCCACACGACGTATTCATTGTGGTGGTCGCGCAACCAGTTAATAAAGGCATTTCGCGCCGTCGTTTCAGTTTTTAACGATGGAGAAATCTCAGACAGTCGGTCAGCCAGTAATGCTGTTTTGGTACGTGGGTGAATATGCGAACCCATGTGATGAGAAAAATTCCTGCTCAGGATTCTGGAGATAGCAGCCTGTCGGGCCAGTTTAATAACCGTTCTTTCCTGTAAGCGTGACAGAAGGTTTCTGATTTTTGATTCCAGTAAAGGAAACAGGTAGTTGTAGAACTTTCGAGCGCCTTCCTCCGATTCGTACTGTTGTGATAAACGCCCTACTTTTCGGCTAACGTAAGTGATGAGCATCCCGTCGGAATTGACATCTTTCAGCCGATTAATGAAACAGAAGAGCTGTATCAGTTCTCCATTTTGGGGCATTTCGTCGGCATTGGTTATTTTGAGGGTACATTTATTAAGGGCTTTTCCTACAGCTTCGGGCTCGTAAAACACTACCGTATGTGCAAGTGGAAGAAACAGGTGGAGCAACTTCTCCGTTTCTTCTTTGGATGTTTTTGAATTTTCATTCAGATTGCTCTGGGGCGCACTTACGAGATTGATTTCCAGTTTTGTGTAATCATACCAGTATTCGTAGTACATGTACCGGTTTTGTACGGGGATGCGGTTTTTCAGGTCGAAATTTTCGTAGGAGAATTTGGAAATTTTATTGGCTGCAATGTATTTCTCCAGTTCGTCGCCATAGTCGCGAAATGGTACATCCACCAGATAATATTCCTTTCTGTAATTCTGGCCAGTGACAAAAAAAGAAGTAGCGCCAATGTTCCAAGCTACTTCTTTGTTATTTTGAGTTTCTGAAAGGATATTCAGGCTGTTGAGGGTTTTCAGGTAGGCTGAAATATCGAGGTTGTTCAGATTAAAGTAATCGTCGGGGTTGCTAAATGCCTCGACGCCGTGCGTAATATCTTCTGCATGGGTAGTCGAGTATGTTTTTCTTCTCAAGGCTTCAAACCATTGGAAAAGGACATGCCCTACAATCTGACTGTATTCTCTTCTGATTCTTGCAGACGCTTTGACACGCCGGTTGTTTTTTTCTAGGCTGAATTCGGTATCATTCGCTTTCGAAAAAAAAGTAGAAGTATCCAGAAATACGACTTCAGTTTGGACCTGGTCAGGGGTTGTTCCAGTAAAGTGCGCCAATTGCTGTAAAAAAGCGGTTCTCATTCGATCCAGGTCGTAGGTCAGTTTATGACTCATGTATCCGTATAGCACAATGCCTTTGAGCGCTTTTACTTGTTCTTGATCCAGTTTGGATAAAACGCCGCCAGCACCTGTCAGGAAGAGTTTCCGCTCCATGTACGTCGGGTCGGATATACTGTTGTTCACAGGGCCTTTGGATTTCCCGAACATATTAACAACCTCGTCTGGGTGGGTCGAATAATAAAAAACGCGCGCGTCTTGTGAGTTCTGTCCTTTTTCGTTGTGCACCGTGAGTTTGTTCAGACAGAAATCTGAAAAAATGTAATGTATGTTGTAATGGGTAATCAGGTGGGTAATTTCATCGATCTGCCGGGCATGGCTCAACTGATGGAATTTATAGGTAAAATCAAAAGATTCCAGTTTGATTTGATGTTCAGGGAGATCGATCGTCGTTACACAAATATGAGATGAGTAATGAGATAAGTGTTCTTCATTCACCCATATCCAATCCCTTGTTTCTTCGTTTGATTGACTGGAATAAGTGCTGTTCTGCCGTTCTTTCACCCTTGCTTTTATCCCGTAACTGTTTAAAAAGGCAGCAATAACATGCTGGTTCAGCATATTGTCGCTATCTATAAAAAGCAACCGGATGACTTGAAACTGTACGGGGGACGATTGTGACATATCGGGATAAATATTTTCGCAATTTGTAAAAAAAAGAGTTTTCCCGGGTTTTCCCGGTCAGATGGCAGAAGCCCCTGTCAGACTCTTTTTGCGGTAGCGGTGGCAGCGATCAGCCAATTTCGAAAAATGTTCCGCAACACCCCAGGTACATCCGGTCGTCTGAATTAAAAAAGCCGACGCGAGCAGTGCCAATGCTCAAAAAAAGCAGGTTTACCGTTTCCACGTTCCGAATCATAGTGTATGCCCCTTCCTGCATGCGGATGTGCATTTTCAGTGCCTGATCGCCTTTGGGGTTGGACAAATAAAGGAAAAAAGCCATGCATAGTAGCCAAAACCAGCCTGGCATTTTTACTTTGACGGAGAGGTGATTTTCCTGTTGCATATTTCTTGCTGTTTAAATGTCAGCCAAATATGCTATTCAGGGAGTTTTCCGAGGTTGCAGTTATTCTCGTCCCGGCACCCCCACGCCCATTTTGTACATTCCCACATAAGCCCCGATGCGTTCTGCTTTCAGATCGCGCCCCTGTAGCCCATCAGCCCGCAAGGTGCTGTCGGGGTACACAATCAGGCAGTCGATCACGTCGTGTTCGGTTTTACCTAATTTTCGATACACGTATTTGCTGCGGGCATAGCCGCTTACCTGCCTGATATCGTCGTTGGAAAAGCCATGCGCATATCTGGGTTTGTATTTGGCATCCACCACCATCTGGTATTCCGGGGTGTGCAGCACGAAATCGAGTTCGTTGCCCGACGCCGTGTAGTGATATAGCACTTGCCGAGGCCCCGGGAAACGGTCTTTCAACAAACCCAGCACATAGAGTTCGAAGAGTTTGCTCATATCTATCCAGAAAGGTGGCGTGTGTAGCATGTCCGTTTTGCGCACGTTGGAAAGATGGTAGCCGAAGCGTTGGAGCAGTAGCCGGGCAAGTCGGATGGCTTCTGCGTATTCGGGGTAAAAAACGTTGTTTTTTTGATGGGAAAGGGCGGCCGTGCCGGTTACATCGCTCACCTGCTCAAATGCAGGCAGCGTGTAGCGCAGCAATTCCTGAAGCCAGGGCGCCGCATGCAGGTACTGCACCGTAGGGAGGTAACGCTGCACAAAGGCCAGCGCTTTTTTGAGCAGCCGGTTCTCGGGACTGTCGATGCCAAATTCGTCAAACGAACAGTGCATATGAAGGGCATTGCTGTCGAGCAGTTGCTGCCGGATACTGCTGCTTTGGTGAATTTTTCCTTTAACACGGCCGTTCAGACGCCGTTCGACGCGGTAATATGATTTTTTCAGACCCCGTTTGACAATAGCCCTTACGGTACTTAAAAACTGTACTGCCAGCAGCGGCGTCAGCAGGTCATGTTCGGGGTAAATATCGATGGCTGGCTGGTCGAACCGGATTACAAACAGGTCTTTGGTGTACTCCGCTACGTCCGGATGGCGAAGCGCCGTAGACAACATACGAAGGAAATCGGTCTGGAATCCGCCCTGATTCAGTTTGGGTTGCACAAAAATGGCTTGCCGCTCGTTGCCAATCCAGTCGACGCCGATGAAATAGGACGTTTCGACACGGTGCCCGCCCGCTTCGGGCCGCAGGCGAAAACAGTATGCATCGGTGTCCTTTTTCTGATGTGGGTATTTGTAAAAAAAGGCCTGGTCTGCCGGGAGCGGCAGTGCATGTACTTCGTTCGTATGTTCCGATAGTAAAAGCAGTTCAGGCATCATATGCACGGTCGACCGTCAACGCAGGTTTTCTATTTTTTGTCGCACATCGTCACCCTGTAAAATACCGTCTTTCACATATTCCAGCAGGAGCGGTTTGATTTCATATTCCAGTTTCATGCGGAGTTCTTCGCGCGTTTGAGCCAGAAAGTAACTGTGGCCGAGCTGCACATCGGTAGCCTCGAAGCCGGGCGATAAATAGTTGTCGCCAAACAGTGCGCCCACTTTTTCAAACAAAAGAAGCGCCGCTGCGCGTACCTGTTCGTCTGCGATGGATTCCCTGATTACCACTTCGGAAGGCGGCACATGCACGAATGCAAAACGCCGCCGAACGGCATAGTCGATGTGGCCAATGCTGCGGTCGGCGGTGTTCATGGTGCCGATGATAAACAGGTTGGGTGGCAGGGCAATTTCGCGGTCGCCTTCCAGTTCGTAAATACTGTCGAGCGCCTTGCCCCGGTATTCGAGTGCATAGATCAGTTCGCCCAGCACGCTGGCCAGGTTGGCACGGTTGATTTCATCGATGATGAGTACGAAATTCCGGAGTTCTTCCCGCGCCACTTCCGGCTGCTGGAAAGGGCGCTGGGCGGCAAACTCCCGGAATTTGTCGAGCACTTGCTTGAAATAGGTAGCGTGTGTGCGCGCCAGCCCGGAAATGCCGGGGTAATTCACGATGTCCTGCCGTTCGACCACTTCGTTGAGATACAGTTCGATGATGTCGCTGTATTTCATACGTTGCGACGATTTCCACATGCCCATGTAGCGAAAGGCGTTGTCTTCCACAGATACGATGGTGACGAAAGGGGTAAGGGCAAAACCGTTTTGGTGTTCCACTTCAGCCAGCACTTCTTCCTTGAACTGTTCGAAAATTTTGCGCACCCACACTTCCCGCCCCAGTGCTTTGGTGTCTTTCCGGTGGTTGAGGAAATTGTACTGGGCTTTTTGTGCAAATTCCGCCAGCACGCGATTGCGCACATTGTATTCTACCTGTCCTTCGTTGACTTCGGCACTGATACCGCGCACAAAATCTTCGTAGGAATAGGACGGGTGGAACTGAATGATCTTCGTTTCGCCGCCGGCCTCGGTGAGTCGGGCCGCTATTTTTTCGGAAAGCCAGGTTTTGCCGGTGCCGGGCGGCCCTTGAAGGATGATCTGGCGTTTGAAATGCAAAATGTTCAGGATTTCCGAAATTTCCATTCTTGAAAAGAATTGAAGACGCAGGGGTGGCAAAATTGGTGATTTCTAAAAAACAAATGTGAATGTATGGGTGGCCGCAGTGTTTTCCATCGCTATTGTCAGAATATTTTGATATTCGTTTAACATACTATTTCAGCATGCTGGAGCATTTCCGGTTATATTTGTACGCCATTATAATAAGACCTTATTAGCGACACAATTATTCATTTTTCCTTGACCGACTAAAATCGACACCACCATGGAAAATTACAATCCCGCCGATGCTACCCCCGAAGCCCTTCGTCAGGTACTGACCGCCCAGGATGAAACCATCCGTCATTTAAGAAACCTTGTTTCCGGAATGCCCGGCGATCAAATGGCCGAACTGCGCAACACCCTGACCGAACGCCTTCAACAACTCGAAGAACTGGAAAAACGAATGTGGGCTACCTTGTTTCCTCCGGGGCCGCGAAACGAAGCCTCGGCTCATAGGATGACGATGACGTATTTTCCGTAAGGGCAAAAGGCAAGGGGCAAAAGGCAAGGGGCAAAAAAGCAAGGGGCAAGAGGCAAAAAAGCAAGAGGCAAGGGGCAAAAAAAGCAATATGTAAAACCCAAGCCTATTACTTTTGCCCCTTGCCCCTTGCTTTTTTGCCCCTTGCCTTTTGCCTCTTGCCCCTTGCCTCTCAAAAAAACACCTATGTTCGAAAAACACCACCAGCCCATACTTCCGCCCAAACATTTTTACAATCGCCTGATTCGGTACATGGGTTTTGCCGGGGCGATTATTGGTGTCTCGTTGCTGATCGGTATGATTGGCTATCAGATATGCACCCATCGGGGCTGGGTAGATGCATTTTACAATGCCTCCATGATTCTGACGGGAATGGGGCCCGGGCTTGACATGAACGAACTGACGGATGCAGAGCAAAAGGCCACCAAAATTTTTTCAGGTATATATGCTATTTACAGTGGCGTGGTGTTCCTGGCTGCTTCCGGGCTGGTATTGTCGCCTATTCTGCACCGTTTTCTTCATTTTTTTCACATGGATACGGAGGATTAATCCGGTTAGAATCTCTTGCTTTTCTACACCCGGGTAAGCCTCGCCGAAACATTTTCAATACTCACCGACCATTTTCCCTCATTCACCGAAAGCCTTCAATGCACTTTTTCCCGGCGTCTGAAATTTGAGGTATAAATCTCATCAATTTTCACTAAACGCTAAAGCATCATGAAAAAGTTAATAGTGGTCGCACTGAGCGCGGCCATGCTCGGAGGACTGGTTGTGCTGGGCGGCGCGAACGCCTTCGGATACATGGGCGATCGGTCGGCGTCGTTTGGGACGCCTGCATTTGACGGACAGGTTCACCTGGCAAACCTCACTAATGCACCCAATCCGGTGAATATGAATTTTACGCTTGCTGCCAACAAAACCCTCCCGGTGGTAGTGAACATTCAAAGTGCCGTGCGCTCCCGCGAATTTTCCAATGGCGGCTTCGATATGCAAGACTTGCCCGAGGCATTCCGACGTTTTTTCGGCCCCAATATGCCCCAGGGCCAGTCGCCACGTGGCGGCAATGGCGATGATCAGGTACAAATGGGCACCGGCTCAGGCGTTATTATCAGCCCTGATGGTTACATCGTTACCAACAACCACGTAGTGGCCGGCGCCGACGAACTGACGGTTACCCTCAACGACAAACGCTCCTTCAAGGCCAAAGTAGTGGGCACCGACCCGTCGACCGACCTGGGCCTGGTAAAAATAGAAGCCGAAGGGCTGCCGTTTGCCAATTTTTCCAATTCCGACGAAACGCAGGTGGGCGAATGGGTACTGGCAGTCGGCAATCCGTTCAACCTGACTTCAACCGTCACAGCGGGCATCGTATCGGCCAAAGGACGCGATATTCATATTTTGCAGGATCAGGCGCCCATCGAGTCGTTTATTCAAACGGATGCAGCCATTAATCCCGGCAATTCCGGTGGCGCACTGGTCAACCTGAATGGCGATCTGATCGGTATCAACTCTGCCATCGCCAGTCCTACGGGTGCTTATGCCGGTTACGGATTTGCTATTCCTGCCAATATCGTCGCCAAAGTGGTCGATGACCTCAAAAAATACGGTGTGGCACAACGGGGCTACCTCGGCGTGGTCATCCGGGAGGTAAACAGTCAGTTGGCAAAAGACAAAGACCTGGAAGTAACCAGGGGAGTTTACGTCGACAGTCTGGCCGAAAACAGCGCAGCAGGCGCTGCCGGCATCCGCAAAGGTGATGTGATCACAAAAATAGACGGCCAGCCGATAGAGGCCTCTTCTTCTTTGCTCGAAGCCGTAGGCCGCCACCGCCCGGGCGACAAACTTGATGTAGCAGTGATGCGCGGCAGTTCGGAAAAGGTGTTCAACGTTGTGTTGAAAAATCGGCAAGGCAATACCGAAGTGGTAAAAAAATCGGATGCTTCGGGTGTTTCGGCAGCGCTGGGCGCCGAATTTCAGACGCTCAGCCAAAAAGAAGCCCGCAAACTCGATGTCGACGGTGGTGTAAAGGTTGTACAACTGGGCCATGGCAAATTGGCCAGCCAGACCGACATGCGAGCAGGCTTTATCATCACAAAAGTGGATGGTAAACCGATACAGTCTACCGAAGACCTCACGGCTGCTTTAAGCAGCAAACAAGGCGGCGTCATGCTCGAAGGGGTTTATCCCGATCGACCCGGTACGTACTACTACGCCTTCGGAATGTAAAAGACAGTTATTGCACATGTTCGAAAATAGGTTTTGTTAGTTGGTAGCGACGCGCTGTTGAGTGCGTCGCTATTTTTTTAGAGGTGAGAGGCGATATGTGAGAGGTGAGAGGCGAGAAGTGAGAGAGTGAGAGAGGGCACTCATTACCACCGCGAACGAGCCCTGAAAGGGCGTATGCAATAGCGTAGGGCAACGCCCTACGTATTCGTTCCGACCCCACAAAAACACAACCCACAAGGCCCTACGTATTCGTCCAAATTAAAAATACGCCCAATGGCACCGCCCGGTGTATTCGTTCCAATTGAATTCAACCTATTCCCACCTACCTCGTAATTTTGCGGCCAATAAAACATCAAAGCCAGAAAATACTCCCTTTATTCATCATTCATCATTCATCATTCATCATTCATCATTCATCATTCATTTGAAATACCTCATCATCGACGACAATCCAATGGCGCGTGCCGTACTGCGCCAAATAGCCTCCAGCCTGGATGGACTGGTACTCGCAGGAGAATGTGCTTCCGCACTGGAAGCCTTCAACGTGTTGCAGAAAGAGTCGGTTGATCTGTTGCTGCTGGATGTGGAAATGCCGGAAATGAACGGACTGGAGTTGTTGCAGAGCCTTTCCACCCGACCTTTGGTGATACTGATCACCTCCAAAACCGAATATGCAGTAGAAGCATTCGACCTGAATGTGGTGGATTACATCGTAAAGCCGGTAACCATTGCACGTTTTATGGCGGCTGTACAGCGCGCACGGGAAATCTGGGAAGGGCGGCACAATACGGTCGAAAACAGCACCGAAAAAGATTACTTGTTTGTACGTACTGATGGGGCGCTGATCAAAATCCGCTACGATGAAATCATGTGGGTGCAGGCACTGGTCGATTATGTACAATTCGTCACGCTTTCAGGCAAAAAATATACCGTTCATGCCACAATGAAGGCAGTAGCAGCGCATCTCCACGACCGTCGTTTTGTGCGTACCCATCGTTCCTACATTGTCAATACGGATAAAATTGATCGTATTGAGGAAAATACCATGATTGTAATTGGCAAGCAGGTTATCCCCATGAGCGAACAGTATAAGACGGCGGTGATGGAGCGCATCAACCTGCTTTAACCGCCTGCTACCGACACAACTTCACTGCTCACCGAGGCATTCTCCTGCCTCACCGATTCATTCAGCATACAAGTATGCCATACCTGCACATTTGTCCTGTTAGTTCACTCGACGGCCGCAGGGACTGGATGGATGCACCCACCACCTCTTGATTCCGGTTCCTGCGGTCGGCCACTTTTCACACCATTAATTTTTCAAGCATGAAATTTCTGAAAGTTTTCAGCCTGGCCCTGCTGACCCTGTTCGTTGCAGCCCAATCCGCTTCTGCACAGGCCGCCGCCGCCACCAAACCCGTTGCCCAGCCCGCCGTAATGCACAATACTGCGCAAAAAACGGCTACCACTGCCAAGCCCGCAGCCACCAGCCAGCCACAGGCCAAGCCCGCTGCCAATGAAAAAAGTACCCAGCCGGGCGAGCACGCAAAAGCGGCGAACGCCAAAAGTGCTACCCACAAAACACACCGCAAGCACAAAGCCAAAAAAACAACGGGCGCGGCTACTTCGACCACAGAAATGAAAGGCAAATCGCACCATGACGCCGCCGGAGATAAAAAAGCCGCTAAACCCGAAAAGCAATAAGCACGATAGGAAGATTGTTTTCATCGCCCGGGTGTGCCGAAAGGTGTACCCGGTTTTTTTGTTTTTTAAATGCTCTGACTATGCAGAAATCTATACCGGCATACCGACTGCCGTTGCCGGAGCATGTGTACCTTCGTCCTGCTTTCAAAAACAGTAATATGGAAGAAAATCGTGCAGGACTTCGGCGTTCGGCGGTCCGCTTTGTTGTCAGTATCTACCTGTTCTTTTTTATCCTTGCAGTAGTGGCATTTTTTGTGGTGACAGAATTGGAGAACGACAATCTTGTACACGACACCCAACTCGAACGCGGGGTGATTACCCTTGTTTTTCTGGCCTCCTGGTCGTTCGTCTGTTACCGTCTTTACCGGATCAATACCCGTATTTTTGATCAGCGCTCGCAGGTGTTCGATGCACGCGAGGCGGAGTATTACGCCACCCGCGAACTGGCCCGGCTGCGCGAACAGTTTATGGCCAATATGAGCCACGAAATACGCACGCCGCTCAATGCCATTGTTGGCTTTTGCCACCTGCTTGCCCGCTCCAACCTGGGCGCTCGCGAACGGGAATTGTCGGATAATATCCAGATTGCCAGTGAAAATCTGCTGACTATCGTAAATGACATCCTGGATTTTTCCAAAATAGAAGCCGGTATGATGGTGCTGGAAAACCTGCCGTTCGACCCTGCTGGTTTGTTTAAATCGGTGCAACAAATGTTTGGTGAAAAAGCGCGACAAAAAAACCTTTCACTTGAACTTGTACTTGCACCGGGCATACCCACCCAGATTTCAGGCGACCCAACGCGCCTCACCCAGATCATGATTAATCTTGTGGGAAATGCCCTGAAATTTACCGAAAAGGGCGGGGTAGTGGTCAGCATCAGCCCTGTTGTACAAAAAGCCGAGCAACAGCGTATCCAACTCCGCATCGAAGTGCGCGATTCCGGCATTGGCATTCCGACCAACCAACTCGAACGCATTTTCGAAAGATTCACCCAGTCTGACGAACAAACCACGCGTATCTACGGCGGTACGGGCCTGGGACTTTCCATTGTAAAAGGACTGGTTGAGGCCATGCAAGGCGCCGTAAGTGTAGAAAGCAGGCCCGGAGAAGGCAGTGTTTTTACCGTATTGCTGTCGTTCGAAACCGTTTCTGAAAATGCAGGAATCTCGGCGGATTCTTTAGCACAACAGCCGGAACGTTTGATTTCGGAGACCCTGCCCGACTTGCGTATCCTGGTGGCCGAAGATAATCTTATGAATCGCCGGGTTGTGGAGTTGTTGTTCGACGAATGGAAATGCCGCTACATGATGGCCCAAACCGGCCGCGAGGCAGTAGCCTTGCTGGCGCAATCGCCGCAGTTTTTCGACCTCGTTCTGATGGATATTCACATGCCTGAAATGGACGGGTATGAAGCCACACAATTGATTCGCCAAAAACTCGGCTTGTCTGTCCCCATTGTGGCTATGACAGCCCATGCACTGGCGGGCGAGCGGGAAAAATGCCTTCAACTTGGTATGAACGATTACATTGCCAAGCCTATCCGCGAGCAGGAACTGTACCACCTGATCCGCCGTTTTGTGGCGCCAGCCAGCAAGGCCGACGAATTTGGCTTCGATCGAGCCTATTTGCAGGAAACAACACTGGGCAACGTCGCCTATCAGGGCGAATTAGCCAGGATTTTTCTCGACCAGGCGCCCAAAGACCTGCAAGCCATTGCCGCCGCCTTGCATACAGGTGATAGGGCCTCGGCCGCCAAAGCGGCCCACAGTATGAAAAGTACCGTGGGGTACATGGGATTTGCACACAATATCGGACAACAGTTGGCCGCCTTCGAAAAAGCCTGCGATCAGGGAAAAGATACCACGCTTTTGTTGGACGACTGGAAAGGTATACAACAGTCTGTCGAAAAAGCCAAAGCACTGATTATTAAAGAATTCGGACAATAACATATGCGTAAACACTTGCTGAGAAAACAACATTTCCGACAGATGCGTGAAGTATGGCCTTTTGTGCTGGTGCTGTTGAGCGGTGCGCTGATTTTTCTGGCCGATATGTACGAACTGGAGAACCCGCTTTTCCGGGAAACGGTTTTGATTTGTGTCAGTATTGCAAAATCTGTGTGGTTTTTGTGGTTCGTGGTTCGACGCATCCGAAAAGATGCCGTGCAGTCATTTCATTTCCAGGAATTTATGCTGTTTATCGGGCTCAGCGTATTGTTGTATGTTTTGTCGTATGCCATCGATTTTTACTGCCTGTACCAGATTCGACCCGATGCTTTTAAAGGACTGCCCGCACCGCCCGATTTACTCGATGATTTTATCACGTTTTTTTATTTCAGCGTCACCAATTTTACCACAGCAGGGCTGGGCGATGTAGTGCCCGGCGTGGTAAGCGCCCGGCTGTTCGTAGCGCTGGAACTGATCGTGTCGTTTTTCTTTTCCATTTTTGTGATAGCCAATCTGGCCATGTTGCGGGAAGCGTTTGCGGAGAAACAGCGGAGGGGGTGAACGCCCTGAACTGCCCTGTTCCCTTTCCACATTTCCCAAAAAGTACATGAATCCGGCCAAAACAGACAAGTCGCTTCTTGTCGGAATTTCTTCTCTTTGTATCCGGAAAAATGGCGCCCAGCCACCTGATACATGAAAAAAGCCCTCCTCTCCCTTGCCTCTTTGTGCCTCTTTTTGAGCATAAAAGCCCAATCCATTCCCCAAAATCGCCTCGACAAAGCCTGGGATGCTTACTGGATCACCGTGCCCGACCTGCCTGCATCGGAATACCAGGTTTGTCTTTTCAGGAAAAAACTCTCCCTCTCGGAGCCGCTTCCATCCGCTTACGTCGTGCATGTGTCGGCCGACAACCGCTACAAACTGTTTGTCAACGGCAAACTGGTGTCGCTGGGGCCCGCGCGCGGCGACCTTAATCACTGGCGCTACGAAACCATCGACCTGGCGCCGTACCTCCATCCTGGCGACAACATTCTGGCTGCCCAGGTGTGGAACGAGGCCGACTGGCGCCCGGAAGCGCAGATTTCACTGCGCACCGGTTTTTTGCTACAAGGCAGCACCCCGGCTGAAGCGGCTGTCAATACCGGCGACTCGTGGAAATGCACCCGCGATGAAAGTTATACGCCCCTCAAAGTGCGCATGTGGACGTATTATGTCACCGGCCCCGGCGAATACATCGACCTGGCCCGACAGCCCAAAGGCTGGAAAGAAGCCGGTTTTGATGACAGCCGCTGGAAAAAATCGCAAGTGCTTTCCAACGCCGTGCCCAAAAATGTGCAAGGCCCTTATGGCTCGCCCAATGGCTGGATGCTGACGCCTTCACCGCTGCCGCAAATGGAGTTGAAGCAGGAGCGCTTCGGAAAGGTGCTGCGCGCCTCGGGCGCCGAAATACCCGCCGGATTTCCATTGGAAACAGGTAAAATGACCATACCAGCCCGTACAAAAGTCACCCTGTTGCTTGATCAGACGTACCTGACCAACGCCTATCCGACGCTCGTGTTCAGTGGTGGCAAAAATGCCACAATTTCACTGACATACGCGGAAGCCTTGTTTACCAAATACCCGGAAAAAGGCAATCGGAACGAAATCGAAGGCAAACAAATGATCGGCCGTAAAGACAGCCTGTTGTCCGATGGCTCTGCCGGGCAAACCTTTACCACGCTGGCATTTCGGACTTTCCGTTTTGTCGAAATGAGAATAGAGACAAAGGACGAACCCCTGCATATCGACGACCTGTACAGTACCTTCACAGGCTATCCGTTTCAGCGCAAGGCAGCTGCGGAATCTGCCAGCGCGGAGTGGGCGCAAATACTCGACATCGGCTGGCGTACAGCGCGTTTGTGCGCCGTGGAAACGTATATGGATTGCCCGTATTACGAACAATTGCAGTATATCGGCGACGCTCGGATTCAGGCACTCGTGTCCATTTACAACACTGGTGATGTGCGGCTCCTGCGCAATGCACTCAACCAGATGGACGAATCGCGCCAGCCGGAAGGCGTCACGCTCAGCCGGCACCCGTCGTACACGCCGCAGTATATCCCGACTTTCTCGCTGTGGTACATCGGAATGCTGTACGATTTCAACCGATATGTCGACGATCCTGATTTTGTACGGACAAAACTCGCAGGCACC
This sequence comes from Saprospiraceae bacterium, assembly GCA_016787415.1. Classification (GTDB taxonomy): domain Bacteria; phylum Bacteroidota; class Bacteroidia; order Chitinophagales; family Saprospiraceae; genus M3007. The sequence goes on from JAEUUT010000070.1 coordinate 235,429, forward strand.
CGGCAAATTCTGGAGTATTTTCATCGGTATCAATTGCCGGATGGCGCGCTGGCCCATGTCCCGCAATGGATGTTTACGGACTGGGTGGATACCAAAGGCTGGCAATCGGGCGTAGGCCCAACAGGCAAGGACGGCACTTCTGCCATGATCGACCTGCAATTGCTGTGGGCGTATCAATTGGCTGCCGAACTGGAACAACAGTTGGGCATGCCCGCTTTTTCGACGCTGTACAACCAGCGCGCCCAACTGTTGAAAAAAACAATCCGGCTGCGGTATTGGGCTTCCAATCGCCAATTGTTTGCGGATGACGCCGAACACACCTTCTTTTCCCAGCATACCAATGCGCTGGCTATCCTGACCGGATTGGTGCAAGGCCCCGAAGCCGGCCAATTGGCCGAACGCCTGCGCGACGACCAAACCCTTGCCCCGGCTTCGATTTACTTTCGTTATTACCTGCATCTGGCATGGATCAAGGCCGGTATGGGCAACAACTATTCCGCCTGGCTCGATCCATGGCGCGAAAACATAGCGATGGGAATGACCACCTGGGCCGAAGTGTCGGACGTCAACAAGACGCGTTCCGACTGCCATGCCTGGGGCGCCAGCCCGAATATCGAATATTTCAGAACCGTGCTGGGGATCGATAGTGCAGCGCCAGGTTTTTCCAAAGTGCTTATTGAGCCGCATCTGGGTGCGCTAAAGAATGCAGGCGGGAGTATTCCGCACCCCAAAGGCGAACTTTCAGTTAATTATGAACTGAAAAACGGGAAATGGGACATTCACATCATTTTGCCAGCAAAAACAAGTGGAACACTGAAATGGAAAGGCAAAACAACCGTGTTGAAGTCGGGTGAGAACAGGTTTTTATTTTGACTTGACACAGTATTTCCAATGATTTTTTACCAAAACCCTTGCGCCTGTAAATAATTGTTTGAATAGCGCTAATATTGCCCGCGCCGGGAAAAAACGCCCGACTCACATGCCCGACCAGGTTAAGCCGCAATGGTTTACTATCAATTATCCAGTCTAACATGTTTACAAAACTTTCCTCCTGCCACTTCAGGTTTGCATGGGCAAGCCTGTTCTTTCTGGCGTTTCACACGCTGTCATTTTCTCAAAACAGGATACTCGTATTTAGCAAAACGACTGTTTTTAGGCATACCTCCATCGGCGCAGGCAAAAACGCCCTTGCCAAACTCGGCGCTGAAAATGGTTTCGCTGTCGATACCACTGAAAACGCCGCACTGTTCAACGAACAGAACCTGCGCCGCTACGCTGCGGTCGTGTTTCTCAATACTACTGGCGATGTGCTGGACCCGCTCCAGCAAAATGCGTTCGAACGCTACATTCAGGCCGGCGGCGGCTATGTAGGCGTACACGCTGCTACCGATACGGAGTACGACTGGCCCTGGTATGGCAAATTAGCCGGCGCTTATTTCAAGGATCACCCGTCGACACCCAGCAATGTGCAGCACGGCGTGTACCATGTACAGGATAAAACGCACGCATCCACGTCGTTTCTGCCCGAGCCCTGGGAGCGCAACGATGAGTTTTACAGTTTTAAAAACATGAATCCCGATGTAAAGGTGTTGCTCACCATCGACGAAAAATCGTACGTCGGCGGTAACATGGGCGAATGGCACCCCTCGGCCTGGTTCCATGAGTACGACGGTGGCCGGGCATTTTATACCAGCCTCGGCCACACGGAAGAAACGTACGTGGAACCGCTGTTTCTGCGCCACCTGCTGGAAGGCCTGAAATGGGCTATGAACAACAAACTGGATTACAGCAAGGCGCATACTCCGCTGATGCCCGAAGAAAACCGCTTTACCAAGGTCATTTTACAGGAAAAACTGGATGAACCGATGGAACTGACCACCCTCGGCAACGGCCGCGTGCTGTTCATCCAGCGCAAAGGCGAAGTGCGGCTCTACGACCCTAAAAACGGGCTGCGCACCATCGCTACTATTCCTGTGAGCACCAAATACAAAAGTAAGGAAGGCAAGGAGTCGGAAGCCGAAGACGGCCTGCTGGGCTTGAGTAAAGACCCGAATTTTGCTCAAAACCACTGGATTTATCTGTACTATTCTCCGGCGGGCGACGAGTCAAAGAACATCCTCACGCGCTACGAACTGCGCGGCGACGAACTCGTACTGTCGTCCAAAAAAGTGCTGCTGGAAATCCCGGTACAACGCGAAGAATGCTGCCACACGGGCGGCTCCATTGCCTGGGATGCCTCCGGCAACCTGTTCCTTTCCACGGGCGACAACAGCAGCCCGCGCGCCGATGGCTATTCGCCCATCGACGAACGCCCCGAGCGCGGCCCCTGGGATGCCCAGAAATCGTCGGCAAACACCAACGACCTGCGCGGAAAAATCATCCGTATCCACCCGCAAGCCGATGGCACATACACCATCCCCGACGGCAACCTTTTTGCCAAAGGCACCCCCAAAACACGCCCGGAAATATACACCATGGGCCACCGCAACCCCTTCCGCATTTCCGTCGACCCCAAAACAGGTTTTGTGTACTGGGGCGAAGTAGGCCCCGATGCCAGCAAACCCGACTCCACCCGCGGCCCGCAAGGCTACGACGAAGTGGGGCAGGCACGTAAAGCGGGCAACTACGGCTGGCCTTATTTTGTGGCCGACAACCAGGCTTATCGCGATTACAGTTATGCCGACAAAACTTCCGGCGATTATTACCAGGTGGAAAAACCCCTGAATAAATCGCCCAACAACACCGGGCTGGAAGCGCTGCCTCCTGCCCAAAAGGCCTTTGTCTGGTACCCTTATGATGCCTCGAAAGAGTTTCCACTGGTGGGTACGGGCGGCCGCAATGCCATGGCCGGTCCTGTTTATTACAAAAACGACTTTGCAGGTGCAGCACGGGCATTTCCGGATTATTACAACGAAAAATTGCTCATTTACGACTGGATGCGCGGCTGGGTAATGGCCGTTACGATGGACAAAGCGGGCAACTTCGTATCCATGGAACGTTTTATGCCCTCTGAAAAATTCTCCAATCCGATGGATATGGAATTTGACGAAAACGGCGACCTGTGGATGCTGGAATACGGCACCGGCTGGTTTCAGGGCAACGACGACGCGCGCCTGCTTCGCATCGAATACAGTGCAGGCAACCGTAAACCACAAGCCCAGGCCAGCGCCGACCGAACTGCCGGCGCCTTGCCGCTCACCGTGCAGTTGACATCCGATGGTACCAAAGACTTCGACGGCGACGCCCTTCAATACGAATGGAAAATAACCCCTGTTGGTGGCGGCAAAACCCAGACCTTTAAAACGGCCAATGCCACCGTAACGCTAAAAAAGAAAGGTGTTTACAAGGCTACACTTACCGCTACGGATCCTTCGGGACTGAGCAACAGCCGTAGCATCGAACTGGTAGCGGGCAACGAACCGCCCAAAGTGGCGCTCGAACTTGGCGAAGGCACGAACCGCTCCTTCTTCTTCCCCAACCAGAAAATTAATTACGCCGTGCGGGTAAGCGACAAGGAAGATGGAAGCCTGGCTTCGGGTACGATTGGTTCGGATGCGGTGGTTTTCACGGCCGACTACCTGGCGGAAGGCTACGACAAGGAGGCCATCGCACGCGGCCACCGCGATGCCGATGCATCTGCCGTACTTGCGCCGGGCGCAAAACTCATGGCGGGCAGCGACTGCCAGGCCTGTCATTTCCCGGATAAAAAGTCGATCGGGCCGGAATACCGCCTCGTTGCGCAGAAATACAAGGAACAGGCAGATGCCGTGCCGGCTCTCGCCAAAAAAATCATCAGCGGCGGCAGCGGCGTTTGGGGCGATGTGGCAATGGCCGCGCACCCGCAAATCAAACTGGAAGATGCTGAAGAGATTGCGCGTTATATCCTGAGCATGTCCGACGTCAAACCGCGCCTCGCGCCGGAAGGAGAACTGATTACCTCCGTACCGGAAGGCGATCAGGGACAGGGGGTGTACCTGCTGCGCGCCGCCTACAAAGACCGCGGAGCCATGGGGCTTCCAGGCCAAATGTCGGAGCAAGTGTACGTGTTGCGCAACCCGGCTGTAGGCCCGCACGATGCCGACAAATTCGATAATGTGCAAAAAATGACCTTCGGAGGCAGTAAATTGCTCATTCCTAATTCAAGCGGCGCGTATGTCATGCTCCAGCAAATCGACCTGACCGGTGTGGCACAGATTGATTTTAACGTTATCGCGCCCAAAGCCATGATGAACGCTGCGGGAGGCACTATTGAAGTGCGACTGGATGCGGTGAATGGGCCATTGGCCGGACAAACGCAATTGATCGTGCCGTCTGAAAAAGAAGGGTTTGCTGCCGATCTGGCTGTCGCGTCCTTGAAAGGCCAGGGCGGCATGCACGATATTTACCTGATTTTCAAAAACGACCAGGCTCCGGCAGGGCAGTCGTTGTTTGTGATGACAGGTATAAAATTCCAGACGGAAGCCATGCTCGCAGCGGCTGCCGCAGCGGCGGCCAACCCAGCCACTTCCAAAAATCCGCTGGAAGATTATGTCGGCAAATTCAAATTCACGGGCTTGCCATTCCCGTATATCACTTTCACTGTGGCTGATGGCGCCCTTGTTTCCGATACCGGCACCGACAAAGGCCCAATCAAACCCACGGCTACGGCCGATCGCTTTGATGCCAATGGACAGGCCATGTTCCAGTTTGTGAGAACGGATGGCAAAGTGACGAGTGTAAAACTGGAAGCGATGGGGATGACGTTTGAAGGAGTGAAGGAGTGATCTTAACGTCGGCAGGGTTCAACGTCGGCAGGGTTTAAAACCCTGCCGACGTTCAAAACCCTGCCGACGTTTTATAACATTTCACCATTTTATATGCGCAAGTTTTCCGCCGACTATATCTATCCCGTTTCATCACCTCCGCTGGAGCAGGGTGTCGTCATCACCGACGACGACGGCATCATACTGGCCATCGAAGCACGTGAACGGCACGACCCTGCTTCGCTCCAAATTTATCCGGGCACACTCATTCCGGGCTTTGTCAACACCCACTGCCATCTCGAATTGTCGCACATGAAAGGCATGATGGATACCGGCATCGGATTGCTGGAATTTATCAAAGGCGTGGTGACGCGCCGGCAGGCGTTGCCAGAGACCATCGAGGCCGCCATCCTGCAAGCAGAGCAGGACATGGTGGAATCGGGTATTGTGGCTGTCGGCGATATTTCCAATGTAGCCGATTCTTTTCCGGTAAAATCAGAGGGGCGCCTGCGCTACTACACGTTTGTGGAGGTGCTGGATTTTCTGCGGCATTCGGGTAGCGAAAAAGCCATGAACAACGCACTCGACGTGTTCCATCAGGTGCATCCTGCGCCGGGAAGCACTGCGTCCATCGTGCCGCATGCGCCCTATACTGTAAGTGCCACGCTGCTGGATAAAATTAAATCATTCAACAAGCCAGGCGGCATCACTGTCAGCGTTCATAACCAGGAAACGGCGGCAGAAAATGAGTTTTTTCAAAGTAAAACTGGTGACTTTTTACCGTTTTACGCCGGATTTGGCAACAACCTGGAAGAGTTCGAAGCCACGGGCCGCAATTCCATTTTTTATGAAATGAACGGCTTGCACCCCCAAAACCGCAACCTGTTTGTACACAATACCTTCACTACCGGCGAAGAAATCAGGGCAGTACAGGCATGGAGCCCGAACGTGTATTGGGCTACCTGCCCCAATGCCAACCTGTTTATCGAAAACCGCCTACCCGATTACCGCATTTTTCTGGAAAACAACGCACGGGTCACCCTTGGCACGGATAGCCTGGCATCCAACTGGCAATTATCTATTCTGGAAGAAATGAAAACCATTGCCCGATACCAGTCTTACGTTTCTTTTGAAATGCTGTTGCAATGGGCCACGCTCAACGGCGCGCAGGCACTGGGGTTTGATGACACGCTGGGTAGCCTGGAACCCGGCAAAAAACCGGGTATTTTGTGCCTCGAAGGCCTGGAACCCGGCGAGAGGCTGGGAATGGGCGCGCGGGTGAGGCGGGTTGTTTGATTTTAGATTTAAGATTACATGATTTTAGATTTTAGATTTATCCGGGATGCCCTCCATCTAAAATTTTAAATCAGTGGTGTACGAAGGATTTGTTCGGCTACGCCCCTTTTAGAGGGATGGGAACACGGATGAAGCGGATAAAGCGGATTTAACCTGATTTTTTGTGGCCTTGCGGCCACTTCTTTTTGATTTTTACGGATTAAAACCGCCTCCGGCGGTTGGATATGCATGGCATACACATGAAGTGATACAAGTGATCGATATCGATTTTTGCTTGCTTTATAAAAGATTGATTCGATATACGTCCCGCCGAAGGCGGGCAAATCCGTAAAAATCAAAAAGGAGTGGCCGTAAGGCCACAAAAAATCAGGTTAAATCCGCTTTATCCGTGTTCCCATCCCTCTAAAAGGGGCGTAGCCGAACAAATCCTTCATACACCCCTAATCTTAAATCCTAAAAATCCACCAGTTCAATTTCAAAAATCAACACCGAATTCGGTGGAATGCTGCCGATACCATTCGGGCCGTAAGCCAGCGCAGAAGGCGAAAAGAACGTGCCTTTCCCACCTTTTTTTAGCAAAGGAATACCTTCCTGCCAGGCCTCGATCAGGCCGGTCAGTTCAAAAGTAGCCGAGGAAGAGCCGGAAGTCTGGTCGAATACCGTACCGTCGAGCAGGTAACCTTTGTATTTAACGGTAACAGTAGACAGCGGGCTCGGGTTGCTGCCGGAACCCTCCTGTGTAATAATGTAGTGCAGGCCAGAAGGGCGTTCGATGGCTGTGAGGCCATGATCGGTCAGGTAGTCCTTGATTTTTTCGATGTCATCACGCAGTTGCGCTTCAGGCGAAGTATCCTTCAGGCAGGACAGTGTGGACAGACTGATGCCCACCAAAATGAGAGAAAGTAGTCGCATTATGTTTATTTTTTGCTGCAAAAATAGCGATTGTTGGGGTTTGTGAGCGATCGATTTGTACAAGACAGCGTTTTTTGACAGGAACGTTGGAGGCAAAAAAACGAATACACGAGGAATGCAATTTTACTACCTTTGTTCGCCAGACCCAATTATCAGCGAACAATCGGAATGCCCACTGAAACGAATCACGCTGCCGGTAGCAGCGGTTCCAATGACAACAACAAGGAAATATTCCAGACCATTGCCCGAAAGGTAAAGGATGGAATGGCTGTGTTGTTTCTGGGGCCTGGCGCCGTGGTGGTCAAGGATGACAAGGGCAACTGGACGCCGCTGACCGACCTGTGCGCCGCATTTTTGGTCAATAAGTACAAATTGCAACTGGCTGAAAATGAAGAGTGTTCATTGCCATATGTAGCCAGTTTGCTACGGGTTCGCAACCTTTCCACCGACAATGTTTTGCAGGAAGACGTAGCGCAGTTTTACAACGCGCAGGCCAGTAAATGCGAACTGCATCCGGCGCTCGAACAACTCATCGACCTGCGTTTTCGCATCATTATCAATACCACGCCCGACAATTTTGTCACCCGCCTGTACGACGAAGTCGCCGCGCCCTACCACGCCGATTTTTACAATTATTACAAACCTGGCAGCGCGTTTACTTTCGATTTTGAAAAAGACCCGCGGGTGGTGGTATACAATCTCCTGGGTATATACAAAAAACCGGAGTCGCTGGTGCTCACGTACAAGCATCAGTTAAATTACATCAAAAAAATCGTGGGTGAGCAGCAAAACGAGCGCCTGCCCGACGTGCTTACCAATGCGTTCAAGGATTTTCGGTACCACCTGTTCCTGGGTTTCGATTTTGAAGACTGGAACCTGCGCCTGTTGCTCGACACGCTTTACAAAAATGTACGCGAAAACATACAGCCGTACTCCTATCCGCTGAAAGGAGAACCAGAGGCCGATTCCGAAACCAAGGTGTTTTTTCAGGGCGAATTCGGGATGCAATTCAGCGCAACCGACCTCTACACTTTTGTAGATCAACTCGCGCAGGAATACAACAACCTCGACAGTCCCAGTACGGGCGCACCCACAGAAAAACCTAAAGCAGAGGTGCTCATCCTACACAACGAGGTGGCCGATAAAGACGGGTATGATTTGATTATCAAACATTTGAGAAACTTGCCTGCCAAGTTTTACACCGTTGCCGACGCAACAGGGCAGGGCGATGTGCAGGCATGGATCAAGGACATGCTCAAACGTTGCCAGGTAGTGCTGCCTTTGTTGAGCGTCGATTTTTTTGACGAACAGAACAATCCTTCTCTCCCGCTGCTGGAAGAAATCGTCAACCTCAACAATCCGCGAAAGGGTTTTCTGGTGATGCCGCTGTTGCTCAAACCCCTTACCCTGGATCTCCCGTTTAGTCGCCTGGGCACCATTCGCCCGCCCGACCGCACACCCATTATGGGCAGCGCCAGTGAAAGTACCTACATCAGTGAAACGGTGGAAAGTCTGCGTAAATACATTGAAAACCTTGCCCGGACATGAAAAAAAACGCCGTCGACCTCCCTCGCCGTTATCCGGGTCTCAAACCCTTTGAACGCAGCCAGAGCGCCGTATTCCACGGACGCCAGGAAGATATTCAACGCCTGAGCAACCTGATCCTGCGCGAGCGCCTCGTGGTGTTATTTGCCAAATCGGGCATCGGCAAAACCTCGTTGTTGCAGGCAGGGGTGGCGCCTGAAATCGAGCGGCAGGACTATACACCCGTTTTTTTGCGCGCCGATAAAACCGGTGAATCGCTCGTCGACTCGATGAGCGCACTGCTGTCCAGCCATATCCAGGTAGGCAGCCGCGATACCACCGGCGAGCGCCCCGGCGAAAAGCAGACGCTCTGGGAACAGATGAAACGCCTGGAATTCGACCTCAACGGATTGCCCGCTACGCCGGTGCTGGTGTTCGATCAGTTTGAAGAAATTTTTACGCTTGCCCACGGTGAAGAAAGCCGCAACAGATTCCTGGCAGAACTGGCCGACCTGGCCAACGAAACCATGCCGGAAGCCTTGCGCGCCAACCTCTTGAGCCAGTTTCAGGCTGGAAAAATAGACGTCAATACCATGCAATGGTGGGAAAAGCAACCCGAATTGCGTGTGGTACTGAGCATTCGTTCCGATTTCCTGCACCTGATCGATGGCCTGAGCGCCCGTATTCCGGGTATTCTGCGCAACCGCTACCAATTGCAACCGCTCGACCGCGACAAGGCGCGTATCGCCATCGTGCAGCCAGCGCAGGCCGAAGGCGCTTACCTGAGTCCGCCATTTACATACACAGAGGCAGCACTGGAAGGGATGATCGATTTTCTGGCGGGACATACGACCACGGAAAACGACGCCGGAAATGTGCAAATGCAGCAACGCAAAGACGAGATCGAAGCCGTCAACCTGCAGATTGTATGTCAGGATATCGAGGAAAAAATCATTGACGAAGACAAGGAAATAGGGTTTGCAGTGGCGCCGGAGTTTTATGGCGGCCAGCAGGGCCTCAACCTGTCCATTCGGAATTTTTACCACAACCAGTTGCTGCTTTTCCCGAAAGCCTACGTGGAGCGTATGCTGAACAAAACCCAGCAAGGCGCAACGGTTTCGGAAAAAGACCGTGTACTGACCGGGCAGACCCCCGAACAATTGTATGCCCTGGCGCAACGACTGATTGAGGAAAGCCTGATCACATCGAGTAACCGCCGCAACAGCGTGGTAGACGATACCTTGCTGGACGAATACAGCGTTACGCCTGATTTCCTGGACACCCTTGTCGACAAAAGCCGACTGCTGCGCAAAGAACCCCGACTGGATGATTTTTACTATGAAATCAGCCACGATACCTTGCTGCCGGCCATCATCGAATCGCGCAACAACCGCCGCGACAAAGAACGGGCCGACCGAGAAAAACTGGAATACGAACAGCGCCTTACCGAAGAGTCGCGCCGCCGCGAAGAAGTGGAAGAGCAGTTGAAAACCTCGCTCAAACAACGCCAACTGGCTCGAAAAGTAGCCATTACATCCATATTTGCCCTGGTGATATCACTGGTCGCGCTGGCTTTTTCGGGCTATTTCCTGCGCGATTACCTGCGCTCGACCCGAAGCCAACTAGCACAGGCAGAACTAAATGTAAGCAACGAAATTTATGGTGCGGCTGTGCAAGACTACGAGGAACTCATCGACAATGCGCGCCGCAGTTGGATACTGAAAAACACACCGCCTTACAAGGATGTGAAAGAAGAATTGGTCAAGGTGAAAAAATTGCAGACGCAATACGATACCCTCGATTTCTATGTGCTGAGAAGCGATTCCTTGACGTTTACAGGCGATTATTCGGGCGCCTTGCATGCTTACCGTGATGCCCAACTGGCCCTGTTGCAATATAAATCCATGAATTTCGAACTTTCTGCCGCTACTGACTCGGGCAGGGTATGGCGGGTAGATTCGACCCGGATAGAATTGAAATTTCTCGACCTCACCCGCCGCGTCATCAACCTGCGCGAAACGCTGGTGCGCAATTTCGAAGTAAGCCAGCGCAATTTCGAGGTGTTCAAGGAAGCCAAGGTGTGGGGACAGGCTATTCGCAACCTGGAAAAAATGAAACGCCTGTTGCCTCACGAGCCGGAAGATATGGAAGTGCTGCGCCAGGCGCTGGTGCTGAATGAATCGCCTGCCGATTATGTAGAGCGCGAATTAAGGCTTACACGACGTATGCTGGGCCGCTGATACGGGCATTCCTCTGTAAAGTTGCGCACATCCTTCCATTCGGGCTTTTGTACACGCCAAGGCTGTAAAAAAGCATTTGCTTGGGAAAAATCCCGTTGCGTAAAATTATTGTCCGGAAATTTTCAGGCGGCAAAATCATTGTCCAAATTATCGACAGAAATCGGCTGCTAGTGTCCGGTTTTTTACCTTCTTTTAAGCCCAATGAAATATTATTCGGTTTGAATCCCGTATTTTCCTCGTTTAAAGAACTATCTTTGCTGCGTTTTTCAACTGTAAAACTAGTTATGATAAAAATTCTTGCTAACGACGGCATTCACCCCGATGGTCGCCTGCTTTTGGAAGAGGCCGACTACATTGTGGACGAAGATAAAATTGCGCAGGAAGAACTTCCGGATCGCATGGCCGATTATGACGTTCTGATCGTGCGTAGCGCCACCAAGGTGACAAAAGCCGTGATCGATGGCGGCAAAAAATTGAAAATCATTGCACGTGGCGGCGTTGGTCTCGACAATATCGACCTGGAATACGCACAGTCGAAAGGCATTCAGGTGTACAATACGCCGATGGCTTCGTCCCGAGCGGTGGCCGAACTGGCTTTCGGACACATTTTCACCCTGGCGCGTATGTTTCAGCGCAGCAACCGCGAACTGGCGGCTGGCGGCGATTTCAAAAAACTGAAAAAGGCTTTTGAAACAGGTTTCCAAATCAAAGGCAAAACGCTGGGTATCGTCGGTTTTGGCCGCATCGGTCAGGAATTGGCTAAAATAGCCCTCGGCGTAGGCATGAGCGTTCGTGCACACGACCCGTTTGTGAATGATGCAGATGTTTCTATCCAGCTCAACGAGTTCCCGGACATGAAACTGAGCGTTACGATACGTACCGAGCCGTTGGATAAAATCCTGCGCGAATCGGATTTTATCTCCTTCCATATTCCTGGTATCAACCAGCCGCTGATTACTGCTGATGAGCTGGCTAAGATGAAAAAGGGCGTTTTCCTTATCAATACAGCACGCGGTGGCGTCATTGAGGAAGAAGCCCTGCTGGCAGCACTCGATTCTGGCAAGGTAGCCGGCGCCGGCCTCGATGTGTTTGAAAATGAACCCACTCCGCGCGAACAACTGCTGCGCCACCCACTGGTATCCTGCACGCCGCATATCGGCGCCAGCACCGTGGAAGCACAGTCGTATATCGGTATGGAACTGGCCGACAAGATTTTGGCCTACTTCGGAGACGATAAGTAAGGGGCAAGGGGCAAAAGACAAGAGGCAAAAGGCAAGGAGCAAAAGACAAGAGGCAAGAGGCAAAAATTGCCAGGTAACATACAACACTTTCCCAACGGGGCTGTTCTGAAACTACAGAGCAGCCCCGTTTTCATTTCCCTTAGAGCAAAGCGGTACACTCTACAAACTCTCACCTCTCACCTCTCACCTCTATGTTTGCGCTCCACCACACCTGTTCCGGCCACAAGGCAGCGTTGTACACGCTGGCGCCCGGGCGTAGCAAGCGGCATTTTTTGTCGGCTGGAGGCGACGGATGGGTTGTAGAGTGGAACCTCGACGATCCTGAAACGGGTCATTTGCTGGCTTCGGTGGAGACTCAGGTGTTTTCGTTGTTGAGCATTCCGGAACGGCACCTGGTGCTGGCGGGAAATATGAATGGCGGACTGCACTGGATTCGCTACGATCAGCCGGAGCAAACACGCAATATTTTGCACCACCAAAAAGGGATTTACGATATTCACGCCATCGACAGTCGGGTATTTACGGCGGGCGGAGATGGCTTGCTCAGTGTATGGGATGTGGAAACGGGCCGTTCGGTGGAAAGTTATCACTTGTCTAATCAGGCTTTGCGCTGTATTGCCTACAGTCCTGTTCGGGAAGAACTGGCCATAGGCGCCAGTGACGGCTCTGTTTACCTGCTCAACAGCACCACCCTTGGGCTAAAACATATCCTTACAAACGCCCACGAACACTCCGTGTTTTCCACTGCCTACACGCCGGATGGCAAATTTCTGCTGAGCGGCGGCCGCGATGCCATGTTGCGCATCTGGAAGACGGACGACTTTTTGCCAGTGTCGGAGCAGCCTGCGCACTGGTACACCTTGAATCACATTGCATTTTCTCCCGATGGTGCTTTATTTGCCACCGCCAGCCGCGATAAAACTGTGAAAATCTGGGATACCCGCAGTTTTTCACTCCTGAAAGTGCTCGATACCATTCGCGACGGCGGGCATATCAATTCTGTCAATCGATTGCTGTGGCAGTCAGATTGCCTGGTTTCGGCCAGCGACGACCGGACGGTGAAAATATGGGAGGGGTGAATGATGAATGATGAATATTTTGGCCTTTGAAGTTAAATCATGCCTATTTTCGCTTTTAAAGCGGAAATGGAAGATCGGCATTCATTTGATAATGAACAAATTAATTCTTTATTGAAGTGATTGCTAGTGTGCGAATGCCAAAATATTCATCATTCATCATTCATCATTACTTGTCCAATGCCACTCCTCCCATATCTCCATGCCCATTTGTTCGAAGCCGGGTGCGACGAAGCCGGTCGCGGATGCCTGGCTGGGCCTGTGTTTGCTGCAGCAGTGGTATTGCCACCTGATTTTTATCATCCTTTGCTGAATGACTCGAAGCAACTCACAGAGAAACAGCGTAAAATACTTCGGGAGGTGGTGGAAAAAGAAGCCGTTTGCTGGGCTGTGGCGCGTGTGGAACCGGAAGAAATTGACCGGATCAATATTCTGAAGGCTTCGTTTCTGGCTATGCATCGAGCACTTGATCAATTGACACGGTCGCCGGAATTTATTCTGGTAGATGGCAATCGATTTGTCGCCTATAAAGAGGTGCCCCATGCCTGCATTATTAAAGGCGATGGCAAATATACCTCCATTGCGGCGGCGTCTATACTGGCAAAAACCTGGCGCGACGCTTATATGGATGATTTGCACACCCAATACCCCCAATATGACTGGCTCAGTAATAAAGGATACCCCACACTGGCACACCGCGAGGCCATTCGGCAGTATGGTATCACACCATTTCACCGGCATTCCTTTCAATTGCTACCCGCCAACGAACAACTTCAACTTTTCTAACCCTCTCACTTTCTCACCTCTCACCTCTCACTTCTCACCTCTCACCTCTCACCTCTAATCATGTTCGTCCATCACGTCTACTTCTGGCTCAAACCCGGCGCCGACCGCAATGAACTCGTTGCCGGCCTTCAAAAACTTACTTCTATCAATGGTATTCGTCAGTGGCATATCGGAACGCCGGCGGCCACTAACCGCCCGGTAATCGACAGCAGTTATTCTGTGTCTTGGATGCTGCAGTTCGACGACGCTGCTGGTGAAGCGCATTACCAGGATCATCCCGACCACCATCGTTTTGTGGCCGAATGCGGGCATTTGTGGGAAAGGGTAGTGGTGTATGATTCGGTAGGGTGAAGATTTAAGATTTTAGATTACATGATTTTAGATTTTTGAAGGAGGGCATCTCGGAAAATCTAAAATCTAAAATCATGTAATCTGCAATCTTAAATCCTCACCCTCGCTTGCTCAAATTCACCAGCGCCTCCGCCAGGTGGGCGTTCACTTTTTTCTCCTGCTCCAGCATGTGGGTGAGGCGGGCGACTTCCTGTTTGAGGGACTCGTTTTCAACTTGCAGGCGCTGTTCCGAAAGTCCATATGCTGCTGTTTTTTCTGACACAGCAGTAGGCGTTTCTGCATTTTCTGTAAAATAGCCGGCCGTAACCTGAAACACTGCCATCGCTTTCTGGAGCGGTTTGCGTGGCAATTTTTCCATTTTATAGAGTTTTGGCAAATAGGATTTGTCCAAGCCGAGTGCTAAAGCGATTTCCTCGTTGCTGCGTGAATCCCTTTTTACCAAAAGCATCAATTTTTCCCCTTCTTTAATAGGCGTCATGACAGGAAAAAATCATTTTTTTTAAAATTTAGTCTAATAGTGGAATTTTTATGTAAATAAATTCCACTAATCGAAGTAAATTTGCTTGTTCATTTATGTAAGCAAATCTACGCCATTTATGTCGGAACCTGCCCACAACGCCAGCGGGAATCTGCTGCGTGTTATTACGGAAATGGTGGCATTCCGGTACAGCAACGAGCAAGACCTCATGCTGGTCGGAGAAGCCGAAATTGTTATTGTATTAACAGGAAATCACTCGGAGCCAGGCGTCAACCTGCACTCGGTTCGCATCGATGTATTGTCGTTGTTCGATCCATCGGGGCAGGATGTGTACACTCGCTATATTGAGGATGCAACCTTAAAAGCAACAATAGAACGCATTGCGCTGGAGCATTATCTCTGTCCGCCCCGGGTGCCAATAGGCTTGCCGGGGCGGACAGAGTGGTAAAAATCAATCCCTCCCATCAACCCTCATCAACATTTATCAACCCTTATCAATATTTATCAACCTCATCAACCTCATCAACCTCATCAACCTCATCAACATTTATCCCCCCAAATACCCCTTCACCGCATCCACCGCCTCTTTCAACTGCGAGGCATCGCTGCCACCCGCGGTAGCAAAACCAGGCTGGCCGCCGCCGCCGCCTTTGAGGAATTTTCCGGCCAGTTCGCGCACGATAGTGCCGGCGCTGAGGCCTTTTTCTTTAGCCAGTTCGTCGCTGATGCGCACCGTCAGGAGTGGTTTGCCTGCATTGACGCTGCCAAAAGCGATGACGCAGTTACCAATTTCGCGTTCGAGTTCGTAAGCCAGCGTTTTAATCGCATTGGCGTCGCTGAGCGGTAGCACGGCGCCGATGTAGCGAATGCCGCTTGCCAGCGTTTCAAACTGCGAGCGCAGTCCTTCGCGCAGGCTGTTGGCCTGTGCCTGTAGCAGGTGTTCGATTTCTTTTTGCAGGCGTTTGTTGTCTTCCTGTAGGTCGGCCACACCTTTTACGAGGTCTTTGGCTTTCAGCACGTTTTTGATGGCGCCCAGTTCCGATTCGAGGCGGCTCACGTACTGTTCGGCGCCGGCAGCCGTCACTGCTTCGATGCGGCGCACCCCGGCGGCTACGGCGCTTTCGGCAGTAATTTTGAAATAACCGATTTTGCCGGTCTGGCTCACGTGGCAGCCACCGCAGAGTTCGCGGGAATAGTGCGGATCGAAAGTAATCATGCGCACCGTTTCGCCGTATTTTTCACCAAAAAGCATCATGGCGCCTGCTTTTTGGGCTTCTTCGATGGGCAGGTGGCGTTTTTCATCAAGTGAAATGTCTTCGCGAATTTTTTCATTGACACGTTGCTCGATGCGCGCCAGTTCTTCGTCGGTCACTTTCTGGAAATGCTGGAAGTCGAAGCGCAGCGCCTGATCGTCGAGGTACGAACCTTTTTGCTGCACGTGGGTACCCAGCACTTCACGCAGGGCGGCGTGGAGCAGGTGCGTAGCCGAGTGATTGTTTTCGGTGAGGCGGCGGCGTGTAGCGTCTACCTCACATTTTACAGAAGCCTCCTCGATGGATTCAGGCATTTTTTCGAGGATATGGATAATCAGCGTATTTTCTTTTTTGGTGTCGAGTACGCGGATTTTCTCCTTGCCAAAGGTCATCCAGCCCTGGTCGCCCACCTGGCCGCCGCCTTCCGGATAGAAGGGCGTGCGGTTGAGCACCACCTGAATCTGTTCCGCGCCCTTGCTGGTCACCGTGCGGTATTTCACTACCTGCGAGGAATGCGTTTCGAGCAGGTCGTAACCCAGAAATTCTACATCGGCTTCGTCGCTGATAACAAACCAGTCGCCCACCTGTTTGGCGGCGTCTTTGCGCGAGCGGGCTTTTTGTTCGGCGAGGGCTTTTTCAAAACCTGCATCATCGACGAGTAAACCCTTCTCGCGTGCGATCAAGCGCGTGAGGTCGATCGGGAAACCGAAGGTGTCGAGCAGTTCGAAGGCTTGCTCGCCTGCCACGGTTTTGTTTTGAATATCCAGGTTTTCAAAGCGTTTCAGGCCTGCTTCAAGGGTGCGCAGGAATGATTTTTCCTCTTCCAGAATCACCTTCGACACAAATTCGATTTGCGCTTTCAGTTCGGGGAAAACATCGGAAAACTCTTCCGCCAGCACCGGGCAAAGCCTGTACAGCACAGGTTCTTTCAGGTCGAGGAAAGAATAGTAGTAGCGGACTGCACGGCGCAAAATGCGGCGAATGACATACCCAGCGCCGCCGTTGTCGGGCAATTGTCCGTCGGCGATGGCAAAACTCACGGCGCGCAGGTGGTCGGCCACGACGCGCATGGCGATGTCGGTTTTGGCCGACAATTCGTAGGAACCCGTATATTTTTTGCCGGAAAGTTGTTCCAGCAGGTTGAACAGCGGGCGCCACAGGTCGGTGTCATAGTTGCTGGCAACGCCTTGCACGGCGCGGCAGAGGCGTTCGAAGCCCATACCTGTGTCGACCGATTTGGCGGGCAGTTCTTCCAGCGAGCCGTCGGCTTTGCGGTTGAACTGCATGAATACGTTGTTCCAGATTTCGATCACATCCGGGTGGTCGTTGTTGACCAGCGATTTGCCGTCTACTTTGGCGCGTTCGGCATCGGAGCGCAGGTCGACGTGTATTTCGGAGCAAGGGCCGCAAGGGCCCTGGTCGCCCATTTCCCAGAAATTTTCTTTTTTGCCAAATGGCAGGATGCGGTCTTCCGGGATGAACTGTTTCCAGGTGTCGTGCGCTTCCTGGTCGAAGGGCAGTTTTTCCTTTTCATCGCCTTTAAAAACCGACACGTACAAGCGGTCTTTCGGAATTTTATACACTTCGGTGAGCAGTTCCCAGGACCATGCCAGGGCGTCTTTTTTGAAATAATCGCCAAACGACCAGTTGCCCAGCATTTCAAACATGGTATGGTGATAGCCATCGAGGCCCACATCTTCCAGGTCATTGTGTTTTCCGCTTACGCGCAGGCATTTTTGCGTATCCGCCACACGTTTGGCTGGTGGCGTCTGGTTGCCCAGGAAAAAATCTTTCAGCGGCGCCATACCCGAGTTGATAAACATCAGGGTAGGGTCGCTTTTGGCTACCATCGGTGCAGATGGAATGATCTTGTGGTCTTTCGATGCAAAAAAGTCGAGAAACTGACGGCGAATGTCGCGGGAAGTCATGTACGGGAACGTTGAAAATGCTATAAACACACCGCTTTTTCCGAAAGAGTGGAAAAAGCGCTGCAAATGTACTGCGTTTTGGGGTTTTGGGGTTTAAGTGTTTTTGTGTTTTGGGGTTTTTGTGTTTTGGAGGTGCTTTGCTTTTGGCATGGGGGGTATTTGGCTTATACCCTTTAAAGCCAAAAGCGAAGCACCTCCAAAACACAAAAACCCCAAAACACAAAAACCCCAAAACACAAAAACACTTAAACCCCAAAACCCCACCGTACCTTTGCCTTCCAAGTTTTTAAATCATGGCAAAGAAGCATATTGTGATACCGGATGTGCCCATTCACGGTATTGCCGACCGGGGAAAGGGTGTGGGCCGGACGGCAGAGGGCATGACTATTTTTGTGGAAGGCGCTGTGCCGGGCGATGTAGTCGACGTATTTATCCAGAAAAAAAAGGGCGGATTTGCCGAAGGCGTGGTAGAACGCATCGTGCAGCCTTCTGCCGATCGGACAGCATCTTTTTGCGAACACTTCGAGGTGTGTGGCGGCTGTAAATGGCAAAACCTGTCGTACGAAGCGCAACTTCGCCACAAACACCAGGTGGTAGAAGACGCCCTGCGCCGCATCGGAAAAGTAGAGGTGCGGGAGTTTTTGCCCATTCTGGGCGCGCCAGCCACCACATTTTACCGGAACAAACTCGAATTCGGTTTTGCCAACCGCCGCTGGCGCACCAAAGAGGAAATGAACCTCGATGTGGAAAAAACACCCGCCGAAGGCCCCGACGATTACGGCCTGGGCTTCCACAAAGCCGGTTTTTTTGATAAAATCATCGACATCAAGAAGTGCTGGCTGCAGGACGATCCCTCCAACGAGGTGCGCAATACCTGCCGTAGCATCGCTTTCGAGCAGGAGTTGCCATTTTACGACCTGCGCAAACACACGGGCATGCTGCGCAACCTCATGGTGCGCCTCACCCGCACCGGCGAACTAATGTTGCTGGTCAGTTTTGCCAAAAACGACCAGAACGTGATCAAGCGTTACCTCGACGCCATTCTGGAAAAATTTCCGCAAATGACCACCCTGGTGTACACGGTGAATACCAAACTCAACGACTCCATGTTCGATCTCGATATGGTGACGTATTTCGGGAAAGGGTATGTGGTGGAACAACTCGGCGACCTGAAATTTAAGATTGGCCCCAAATCATTTTTCCAGACCAACTCCGAACAAGGAAAAAACCTGTACGATGTGACGGCTGAATTTGCCGGACTCAGCGGACAGGAAAACGTGTACGACCTCTACACCGGCACCGGCAGCATCGCGCTGTACCTGGCCCGCCAATGCCGACAGGTGGTGGGTATCGAGGAAATTCCCGAGGCCATTGCCGATGCGGAAGAAAATATGCGGCTCAATGGCATCGAAAACGCCATTTTTTATGCCGGTGATGTGAAAAATGTGCTGTCGCCGGAATTTGCCGAACGCCACGGCCGACCCGACGTGGTGATTACCGACCCGCCCAGGGCTGGCATGCACGAAAAAGCCGTGCGGTTTCTGCTCGACCTGGCCGCTCCCCGTATTGTGTATGTGAGTTGTAATCCTGCTACGCAGGCCCGCGATTTGCAACTGTTGTCGGAGAAATATGATGTGTTGAAAGTGCGCCCGGTGGATATGTTTCCCCATACCCACCACATCGAAAATGTAGCCCTCCTCGAACTCCGCTCCTGATCTCACATCTCTCACTTCTCGCCTCTCACTTCTCACTTCTCACTTCTCACCTCTCACTTCTCACCTCTGCATATGTACGCTCCCGACCAGCAACGCACTCTTTTTGACCTCTCCAAAAAATTGCTCGACGGTACGCTTGCCCAAGCCGATCCGGCCCGCCGCATCGACGACCTGCAGCAGGTGTTGCGTTTCCATGAATGGAAATATTATGTGCAGAATGACCCTGTGGTGAGTGATTTTGAATACGATCAGTTGTACAAACAACTGGAAGCGCTCGAAGCGGAACACCCCGACCTGATTACGCCTGACTCGCCCACCCAGCGCGTGGGAAAAGACCTGACGGGCAATTTTGCCCAGGTAGCCCACCTGACGCCGATGTTGTCGCTCGACAACAGTTACAACGCCGAAGACCTGAGCGACTTCGATGAGCAGGTGAAAAAACTGTGCAAACTCGACAAGGAGTCCGATGTGGCCTACTGTGTGGAGCCCAAATACGATGGCGGCACCATCGCGCTGGTGTACGAAAATGACCGGCTGGTGCGCGCAGCCACGCGTGGCAATGGTGCGGTCGGCGATGAAATTACAGCGAATATCCGCACCCTGCGCTCCGTACCCTTGCAGGCAGGCTTTTCAAAATCGGGCATTTACAAAGCAGAACTACGCGGTGAGGCGCTGATTCGAAAGGAAATTTTTGACAAAATAAACAAATCGCGCCAGGACGCCGGGGAGCAGGTGTTCGCCAATCCACGCAATGCCGCAACGGGCGGACTGCGCATGAAAGACCCCAAGGAAACCGCCGAGCGCGGCCTAGAAGCATTTTTGTACCAATTGGGCTATGCGGTGGATGCGGAAGGGCAAAATATCATCGAACGTTTCCATACGCACGATGAAAGTATTCACCTGCTGGAATCGCTGGGCTTTAAAACGCCGCTTGCCAAAACCAGTGAGCAGCAACATTTGCCGGCCACCAAAACCTGCAAAAACATAGCGGAAGTGATCGAATTTTGCCTGCAATGGCAGGAATACCGCGACGAATACCCGTATGAATTGGACGGTATGGTGGTGAAGGTAAACGACATCACTTTGCAGGAGCGCTGCGGATTTACCAGCCACCACCCGCGCTGGGCCATTGCTTTCAAATTCAAGGCCCGGCAAGCCACCACCAAACTGCGCGATGTGGAGTTTCAGGTGGGAAAAACTGGCGCTGTGACGCCTGTCGCCAAACTGGAACCTGTCCACCTGGCCGGCGTTACGGTGCAAAATGTGAGCCTGCACAACGAGGAATTTATCCGTACAAAAGACCTGCGCATCGGCGATCAGGTGCTGGTAGAACGCGCCGGCGATGTTATTCCCTATATCGTCAAATCGCTGCCCGAACTGCGCGATGGCTCCGAAGTGCCCGTGCAGTACCCCAAAAACTGCCCGGTGTGCCAGTCGGTACTCGTAAAACCTGAAGACGAGGCGGTGTGGCGCTGCGAGAATGCCGAATGCGAGGCGCAGGTGCTGCAACGCATGATTTTTCATACCTCCAAACACGCCATGGACATCGAAGGCTTTGGAGAAAGTACCATCGAACGTTTTTACAAACTCGGCTGGCTGCATTCCATCGCCGATATGTACCGACTCGACTACGATGCTATTGCCCAACTGGATGGTTTTGGGGAAAAATCGGCAACCAAACTCCGCGATGCCATCGAAAAAGCCAGGCAAAACCCGATTTACCGACTCCTGCATTCGCTGAGTATTCACCACCTCGGACAAAAAGGTTCGAAACTAATTGCTGCCGAAATAGAACACGTGCTGGATTTGAAAGACTGGGACCTGGAAAAATACCAGACCATCAAGGATGTCGGCCCGGTACTCGCCAAAAATGTGTTCTACTTCTTTCAGAATGAACACAACATAGAACTCCTGCAAACGATGGAACAGTGCGGCGTCAACCTCCGCCAAACGGATGCGGACAAACGCCCCGACGCGCCGACAGAAGGGCCGCTGCTGGGTCGTAGCATTCTTTTTACCGGCACGCTATCGCAAATGACACGCGAAGAAGCCGAAAAACGCGCCGTGGCTGCCGGAGCCACGTTGGCCAGCGGCGTGAGCAAACACCTGAGTATTCTGGTGGTGGGAGAAAAAGCCGGCAGCAAACTGAAAAAAGCGCAGGCTTTGGAAACGGTGGAGATATGGACGGAGGAGGAGTTTCTGCAAGTCCTGAGTCCTATTCGTGAGTCCTGAGTCGTGAGTCCTAAGTCCTAAGTCTGTAGAGTACACCTTTTTACACCTGGCTTTTGTTTGCATGAATATCAAGAATAAGAAGGTGTACTCTACAGACTTAGGACTTAGGACTTTCAAGGTGTACTCTACGGACTCAGGACTTACGACTCAGGACTCAGGACTAAAAAAAAGCCGCCTGTGCATTTCGCGCAGGACGGCTAAACCCCAAAAAACCAAATGAAAACAATCTTCCTTTTTTTTGCCTTTTGCCCTCGCTCACTTGCGAAGACATACTTTATACGCTGTCATTCGAAGAGGTCACAGCCGGCAAACAAAATTTTGTTTCTTTTGAAAGTTGTTAACAAACGGGGAGAAGGGTTTTTGTGGTAAATAATTGACTTTCAATAATTTAGCATAAAAATAAATAACTGCCCAGATAATGTAGCCTAATACTCTCCCTGTGTGATTTTTATGAGTACATTTTCTGATAACCGTTGCGGTATCTGTAGGATAGCCTCTTTCATTTCCCCAAAAAAATAAAAACCCCGTTTTTGAACGACAACATTCAAAAACGGGGTAAGGGAGCATTCGTCAAAACCCTCAATATTGCGACAGCGGGTCTCCGAAGTCGTAGTCGATAAACACGGCATCGAGCAGTGGATCGGCGCCGGGTATGTAGCCTTCTTTGAGGTCATAGCCCCAGATTTTGCCGAGTTGGTGCCAGTAAGTGGCCGTTGCGCCGCCCCGCGTTTCGCGTACGATGGTATAGAACGGTTTGTGCAACTGTTTTTCGATCATTTTGATCAACACCCTTCCTTCTGTTTTGGTCAGGTTTGTCAACTGATCTTTCATGTCGTCTTTAAGTTCCTTGTGCTCGTGGCGGATGTAGCGCCGACGCTGGCGCTTGTTCATTTCATCGGTTTGATCCTGAATTTCTTCGTACAGTCCCACTGCTTGAAGGGCGTATGGATATACTTTTTTTGCGGCACGGATATACAGGTAGTATTGCCGCTGTTGTTGCAGGTCGGAAAATTTCCAGCGCGCTGTAATCCGCACAGGCCGCAGGGACATGACGAATGTGGTATCGCCATTCACGATTTCCATACGTGCCCAGGCGCCGAGTTGCTGCGTGGTGTCCGTATTAGTCGTAAACGTAACCTGTGCCAGCGCTGGACTGCTAAAAGCCAGAAGTGCCACAAGCGTTACCCATGAAAGGGAGCGGTTTTGCAAAAGATGTTGTTTCATTGTGTGTTCGATGCGCATAGAACGTATTCAAAACGTCAAATGTTGTTGTAAGTCCTGAGTCGTAAGTCCTGAGTCCTAAGTCCGTAGCGTACACGTTGGTACTTTTGGCCACTCGACCAAGCAATGCCATGCGTATCAACGTGTACGCTACGGACTTAGGACTCAGGACTTACGACTCAGGACTTACAAAAGTGCCGCTCCAAACACCCCAGCGCTATCGCCCAGTTTTGGTTTTCTGAAAATGGTGTCGATGCGCGGGTTGAACAAATACTTCAGCGCTTCCTGCACGCCGTCGGTGTACAGTCGGTCGATATTACCAACGCCGCCGCCTATGACGATCACATCGGGGTCGAGCACGTTGATAATAACGGCAATGGCCTTTCCGAAAAAATGCACCATTCTGTCCATCGTCACGGTTGCGATCGGGTCGGCGCCAGCCTCGGAACGGGCAGCGATTTCCCGGAGGGGCAGGTGATGGCCGCTTTGTTTTTCGTAAAATCGTTCGAGGGCGGGGCCTGAAATGACCGTTTCCACACATCCGGTGCGGCCGCAATAGCAGGGGCCGCCACTTTCGTCGAGGAAGTTGTGGCCCCATTCGCCGCCGATGCCTTGTCGGCCATTGATTACTTTGCCACGTACCACCACACCGCCGCCCACGCCGGTACCCATAATGACGCCGAAAACCACTTCCGCGTTGGGTAGCGCTTCCGGCGCTGCGCCCATGAGGGCTTCGGCTACGGCAAAGCAGTTGGCGTCGTTGGCCAATTTGACAGGGATGCCCAGCACCCGCTCCAGGTCTACATTAAACGGGCGGCCGTTGAGCGCTGTAGTATTGGCATTTTTGATCAGTCCGGTAATTGGATCGAGGGTGCCAGGATGCCCGATGCCCAGCGATTGCGGGTGCATGCCGGAGGCTTCGATCAGCATGTCGACTAATTTTTTCACCTGGCCTACAATATGGTCATAGCCTTGTTGTGCCTCGGTTGGTACGCGCAGTCGGTGCAGGACACGCAGGCTTTGGCGGCTTTCGAGGATAGCGCCTTCTATTTTGGTACCTCCCAGGTCGAGGCCCCAGATGGGCTGGTCATTTTGCATGGCTCGTCGTTTTACGATGTGAAAAGGGAACAGGAATTTCCGCAGGACGAGCAAAGGAAAAAAAATATTTCAAAAAAATGAGCAGGCTTGTTCACGGCGCCTCGCTATGCGGCATTTATCTACAAACGCGCGCTTCAAAAAACCAAATGTACGCTCCTTATCGGCTGATAAACCCAGCCACTGGAAACGGCCCCCGCCTTTCATTTTTGCGTATCCTGTATAATCCTGTGAGAAAACCTCCATGAAACACCCCCTTGACGCCGCCCCTCAAAACCCGTCGCCTCGTTTGTGAATGGCTTCGTGCCATGCTGCTGAAACCTGGATTTCCGATTGTCGGAGGTTCGGGTTTTTTGTTTTTTGGGATTTGTGTAGAGTGGTTTCCCGCAGAGTAATTTTCCGTAGAGTAATTTCCCGCAGAACTCGCAGAATATACGCAGAATTCGCAGAATGTAGAGTACACCAAACATTGATGAATGATAATTTGTGTACTCTACATTCTGCGAATTCTGCGTATATTCTGCGAGTTCTGCGGGAAACTACTCTACGGGAAAAAACACCTTCTATCGCTGTACCGCCAGTTTTTTCACTTCCGTACTGGCACCCGACTGCACCTGCACCAGGTACATACCCGTAGCGAGGCGTTTGGTATCCAGGGAAACCTGCTGCAGGCCGGAACCATACTGTTGTGAAGGCAGGTCAATCACTTGTCTGCCGTCGGCGCTGACTACCCGAATGGAAACTTCCCCTGCTTCGGGCAGTTGAAAGCGCAGCAAGGAACGGTCATTGGCCGGGTTGGGCGCCAGGCTGCAATGGAACACAGACACAGGCTGGTGGGTGCTTACGGAGTTGAGCAGTCCGGCGCGTGGGCCCATCAGTACGCCGCGCATGATTTCCACCTGGCCTTTGGTAAACATATTCATGCATTCCTCGCTGGAGTAGTCCATATAATTCTCCACCAGATCGAGCGGGTCTTCATTAAAAAAGAGTTCCACCTGTTCGCAGGAATTTTTGGTTTTGTCGCAGTCAAATTCCGACTGGGCATTGGCAAAGGGCGTATCATCTACGCCGTCGCTTTGCGCGCAGTCGTTGGGCCCGAACAGTCCGCCATCGCCCCAGATGTGGCGCAGTCCGAGGTAGTGGCCCACTTCATGCACCGGCGTGCGGCCTTTGAACTGGAGGATGCTGCCGTCGGTAGGATTTTCTACCGTATTTGGATTGATGCTGCTGAAAGCGCGGAAGTCGATCACCACGCCGTCTTCGCCCGCGGTAGGAGCGCTAGAGCCCTCGGGCCAGTGCGAAAGACCGTCGGGCGGGAAAGCGAAGCCGAGAATCTGGCCCACTTCGAGGCCGAAAATGGTGGTTGGCTGGATTTTACATACCCAAATATTGAGGTAGTGTTCGGTATCCCAGGCGTCGCTGCCGCCGGTGGCATCGCTTTTCAGGCTGGAAAGCAGGTCGCCGCCCAGCACGTCGATTTCAAAGAGTTCCTGGGTCTGCACACGCACGATTTGCGCCAGTTCGAAATGAATATCGGCATTTCCGGCTACATACTGGAATTCCTCGCGCAGGTCGGCCGTATCGGCATTCAGGCGGTTGTAGTCTTCATTCAACACACGAATCTGGTCTTCGATGATGTCGTCCGACAGGTTTTCTTCGGTTTCATTCCACACCACATGCACGACTACCTGGATGGTGAGTGGCGAGCGCTGGCGCACTTCGTGGCGTCCGAGTCGTTTGGCTTCTTCAAAAGTGGCCTGAATAGCCGCAGCGCGTTCGGGGTATTTCTCTTGTACAATGTGGGAAAACACTTCCTGGCCGCAAATGATGGGCAAACGGGTGTTTTGGGCGCACAGGCTTGCCCATCCTGCCAGCAGGAAAAACAGGGTTACGAGTTGTTTCATGGTTTGTTGTTTTTGTGAAGGGGTAAAAATAGGGGATGGGCGGGAATGCGGGAGGTAAGGTTTTGTTAAAAATGGCAAATTGGAGGAAAATGGGGAGAGGGTGGGGGAGTCAATATTACCTGTGGGATTACATGATTTAAGATTACATGATTTTAGATTTTAGATGGAGGGCATCGCGGATAAATCTAAAATCATGTAATCTTAAATCATGTAATCTTAAATCTTAAATCCCACAGGCAGCAAACAACCGCTTTAATGCATCTGCCAAAAAACGATTACCTTCGGCTAGTTTTCCACAGGAACCGGTTTCCCTTTACCACAAAATAATCCTCGTATTGAACGAAACTGACATCATCCACGGTTGCTTGCGCGGGTCGACGCAGCATCAGCGGCTTTTGTACGAGCGGTTTGCCGGCAAAATGTACGCTGTATGCCTGCGCTATGCGCGTTCGCAGTCGGATGCAGCCGATATTTTGCAGGAGGGTTTTGTGAAAGTGTTTACCAAACTGGATCAGTTTCATTTCCAGGGCTCGTTCGAGGGCTGGGTTCGGCGCATTATGATTAATACCGCTTTGCGGGCGTATCAAAAACAGCGTTTCGACATGGAATCTTCCGGCTACGAAGTGTTTCCCGATGCGCCGGTCGACCCCGATGCCATCGCCACCTTGTCGGAAGCGGAACTGCTGGAACTTATTGGCCGATTACCCGAAGGATATCGGGTCGTTTTTAACTTGGTCGCCATTGAAGGCTATTCGCATGCGGAGGTGGCGCAAACGCTGGGTATTCAGGAAAGCACCTCGCGCTCGCAACTGACCAAGGCGCGGCGCTGGTTGTGCGAACAACTGGAAACCTTGCAGAAAATCCGACTTCATTCACCTGTAAATCCCTGAAAGTCAAATATATAGTACGATGGAACACGATGCCAACCATATCGATCAACTGCTGCGGCAACGCCTGCACGATGCCGTGGCGCCTCCGCCCGACTTTGTGTGGCCGCGCGTGGAATCGGCTTTGCGCAAGCGCCGCCGCCGACTGTTGTTTTTCTGGCTCTGGGGTACAGGGCTGGCTGTAACAACTTTGCTGGGCTGGTGGGTGCTGACGAAAAACACGGCAAGCAACCCGCCCGTGCAGGACTTCGCCGGGCAAACCGCTGATATAAAAGTGGTGGAAAAAAGGGCCAACGCCGGGGCTATCGCACTGGAAAAAGGCCAGACGCAAGCAGACGCCCACGAGCCGACAGCACAAAATAAGCCCGCTTTTGCTGCTGCCGACAAGGTAAAATCTTCTTTTGTGGCACAGAAAACGAAAACCCGCCAAGTGCCGCAACCAACCCCTGATGTGCTTGCATCGGCTTCCGTGGCGCCTGTGTCAGATGCATCGCTTACTCCCGCCTCCACACCCGTTTCTTCCGAGCCCAATCACTCCGAGGCGCTGCAGCCTGTCGTTTCCACACCCGACATGCCACGCCTTTCACCCTCCATACATCCCATCCCAACGCTCTCAACCCCTCTATTTCCCACCCCTCACTTCTCACTTCTCACCTCTCACCTCTCACCTCTTTCTCCACCAAATATTATCCGCAAAAAAGAAACCCGCAACTGCTACGATTTTTCCCAGCACCCCAACGTGCTGCTGGCAGATGTGTATTTCGGGCCATCGCTGGCGCGTAAGGAGATGATTACCGGCCCCGACAACCAGCCTTACCTGGCGCAGCGGCGCAATACGGAACGGCGCGACTGGTCGTTCAGCGCCGGTTTGCGGGCATCGCTCTTGTTCGACCGGCATTTTCTGGTGCGCAGCGGTTTTCACTACGACCAGGTGAACGAGGTATTTGAATACATCGACCCCAACTCTGTGGAAGTCATCATTCGCCAGACAACCCAGATCATCAACGGGCAGCCTGTGACCGTCATCGACACGCTGGGCGTGGAATACGGCGAGCATTACCAGAAAACCTACAATCGGTTTGGCATGCTCGACATTCCGCTGGAAGCAGGCGTGGAACTGCGCAACGGCCGTACCGGGCTAAGCCTGAATGGCGGACTTTCTGTAAACGTGCTGTTCTGGAAGCGCGGCGCTATTTTGTCGCCCATTGATGGGCAGCCCGCCTATTTCACCCCTTCCAAGGGCACGGTCGACGTGTTTCGCCGAAATGTCGGCGTGAGCGCCATCGGCAGCATACAGTGGTTTTGCCATCTGCGCCCCCGACTGCGTGTTTTTGCCGAGCCGTATGCCCGCGTCGTGTTGAGGCCCGTCAACTTGTCGAGTCACCCGGTGGAGCAACGGTATAATATGGTGGGGCTGAATATCGGGATGACCCGCATTTTTGATTAACGGGATTGGGAAAACGGAGATGATAGTCACCTCTTGGACACGTGATAAACCTTCAAGAAAAAATGTTATCGAAGCAGCGTACTGGTATACTGTTGCATCTCTTGTATCAACAGACGCCTAAAAACCCGAACCCCAAAAACGCCAAACACTTAAAAATCATGCGAATTTTACAAAACATCGGATTGGTTCTGCTGCTGCTCCTTACAGGCTGGGGCTGTCGGAAAGATGTGGACACGTTTCGTCCATTCAGCATTTCCGTTGCCGATATTACGCTGGCCCTTCAGCAGGTGCCGGAGCCAAACAGCACCTCGCTGTTGATGCTGCAAAACCAGCAGGCAGACACGATTTTTACCACGCCGGGTGGTGTGCGTATTTTTTTGAGCGACCTGGATCATTTGTTTGTCAACGCTTCCGGAACGGTTGTGCCTTGCAGCACTTGCCCCACTTTCAGGCTGGAAGTAGTAGAAGTAAAAACGAAAGGTGACCTGATTGCCCGCAACACAGGTACGGTTACCCCCGGCAATCAGGTGCTCGAAAGCGGCCGCGTGTTGCACCTCAAAGCCACCTGCAATGGAGAAGAACTCGCGCTGGCACAGGATAAACTCCTGAAAATCCAGATTCCGGCTGAGCAGCCGCTTGTTGCCAATCAGGTATTCAGCAACCCTGCCGGTACGGCAAATGATAATTTTACGGGTTGGTCAGGCACCAGCGAGCCGGTCGTCAATGCAGAATGGTCGATTGCCAATGGCAGCGCATTCCAGTTGGGTTATCAGTTGAATTCTCCTGAATTGCAATGGATTTGCGCAGGCCGTTTGCTTGAAGAAGCCAATAGCAGTTTTTGTCTGAATTTGCCGCTCGGTTTTTCCGACCAGAACACAAAGGCTTTTATGGTGTTTAAAAATATCCGTTCGGTATTGCCGCTTA
This sequence comes from Saprospiraceae bacterium, assembly GCA_016787415.1. Taxonomy (GTDB): domain Bacteria; phylum Bacteroidota; class Bacteroidia; order Chitinophagales; family Saprospiraceae; genus M3007. The sequence goes on from JAEUUT010000070.1 coordinate 264,681, forward strand.
CCTATGACGCTGCTGATTTCAGGTTTTGTGCCTCGATTGTGCCAGAAGGATTTCCGGTGCAGTTGCTCTCCATCAGCAAACTCGGCAACCAGTACTGGATGGGTTACAAGGATGTGGAAACAGGCGCCACTGGCTCGACTACCATCGAACCTCAAAAAGTGACAGAACAACAAGTCATTGATTTCATCAAAAATCTTTGACCTCAAAATATTACCCGTGTTTAGTAACGTTACCTGATGCCGGGCCGGAGCAATCTGGTCCCGGCGTTTTTTTTAGAGGTGAGAAGTGAGAGGTGAGAGGTGAGAAGTGAGAAGTGAGAGGTGAGAAGTGAGAGAGTGAGAAGCGAGAGAATGCCACTCATTACCACCACGGAAGAGCCCTGAAAGGGCGTATGCAATAGCCCAGGGCAACGCCCTGGGAATACAATATATACAATGCACCCACCCACAAATACCGCGCAAACAATCATACGCCCCTACACCCACAATCGAACCCGCCCAGCCCCGAAAACACATGCCGCTCGCCCAGCAGCCCACCATACCTTGCCTGACCCGGAATATTTCTTCCCCGCAATTTGAACAAATTTTCCTGAAAAGGATTTCTGCACTATACTATATGTTTGCGCACACAATCTTCGCGCCATGGAAATTTTTACGACGAACGGGATAACAGTGCGTGTCGAAACGCAATACATGCCTTTTCATTCTAACCCACGACAGTCCAAGTTTATCTTCGGCTATCACATTACGATTGAAAACGGCAGTGCCAATACGGTGCAGTTGCTGCGCCGCCATTGGGTCATTTGCGACTCCGACGGACAGGTGCGCGAAGTGGAAGGAGAAGGTGTGATCGGATTGCAGCCTGTGTTGTCGCCCGGCGAGTCGCATGCCTACGATTCCTATTGCGACCTGGGTACGGAATTCGGGAAAATGTCGGGCACTTACCTGATGATGCGCCTCGACAACGAAGAACTTTTTGAAGCGACCATTCCGGAATTCAGGATGGCTGCTCCGTTTAAATTGAACTGAATGCGCAGCAACCTTTCAAAGGCGCCGCGGGACATTCGCATATATTTTTTACCCTCCACTGTATGAATTTATCTGACATCTCCCTGAGACGCCCCGTCATGGCTACGGTCATGAGCATCCTGATCGTGCTGTTCGGCGTGATAGGCTACAATTTCCTCGGCGTACGAGAATACCCGGCCATCGACCCGCCCAACATCACGGTGCGCACCAGTTATACCGGCGCCAGTGCCGATGTGGTGGAAAGTCAGATCACCGAGCCGCTGGAAAAAGCCATCAACGGCATTGCCGGTATCCGAACGGTATCCAGTTCGTCGGCCCTCGGGGTGAGCAATATCACCGTCGAGTTCGACCTCGGCGTCGAACTGGAGCAGGCAGCCAACGACGTGCGCGACAAAGTGAGCCAGGCGCAGCGCAACCTTCCACAAGACATCGACGCGCCGCCTGTGGTGACCAAAGCCGACGCCAGCGGCGACCCGATCCTGTTTGTGCCCATTCAGAGTAGCACGCGCAATATCATGGAGTTGTCGGACTACGCCGAAAACGTCATCATGGAAAAAATCCAGACTATTCCGGGCGTTTCGGCAGTGAATATTTTCGGCTCCAAACGCCCTTCCATGCGCCTGTGGATGAATCCAACGCGCATGAATGCATACGGGCTCACGGCGCAGGATGTACTGGGGGCACTGGAACGCGAAAACGTGGAATTGCCGGGTGGCAAGGTGCGTGGCGATGCGACCGAACTGACCGTCAAAACATTTGGCCGCCTGCAAACGGAAACGGATTTCAACGACATGATTATCCGGGAAATCCCCGGGCAGGGCGTCATCCGGTTTCGCGACATCGGCGAAGCGGTGCTGGGGCCTGAAAACGAAGAAACCGGCGCCCGCAGAAACCTCGTGCAGGGCGTTTCCCTGGCCGTTATTCCACAGCCGGGTTCCAACTGGGTGGAAATTACCGACGAGTTTTACCGCCGTTTCGATCAGATACAGAAAGAACTGCCGCCGGACATTGTGATGAGCATCGGTATCGATAAAACGCGTTTTGTACGCCGTGCGATCAGTGAGGTAACCGAAACGCTTTTCATCGCCATCGGGCTGGTGGTACTGATTATTTACCTGTTTTTCCGCAACTGGATTATTGCCCTTCGTCCGCTCATCGACATTCCGGTGTCGCTGATCGGCGCATTTTTCATCATGTACATTTTCGGGTTCAGTATCAATGTGCTGACCCTGCTCGGTATTGTACTCGCTACGGGTCTGGTGGTCGACGACGGGATAGTTGTAACGGAAAATATTTTTAAGAAAATAGAAGCCGGGATGGACAAGTGGACGGCTGCCCGGGAAGGCACCCGCGAAATCTTTTTTGCCGTCATCAGTACCTCTATTACGCTGGCGGTCGTGTTTATTCCGGTTGTATTTCTGCAAGGCTTCACTGGCCGCCTATTCCGCGAATTTGGTATCGTAGTGGCTGGCGCCGTGCTGATTTCCGCGTTCGTATCCCTTACGCTCACGCCTGTTCTGAACGTCAAATTGGGCGGCAACATCAAGGAACACGGCCGATTCTACAATATGACCGAACCCTTTTTCCGAGGTATGGATCGGGTGTATGGCAATTCGTTGCGCAGTTTTATGCATTTCCGCTGGCTGAGTCTGGTCATGTTGGTTGCCTGTTTTGGCATGATCTGGTTTTTCCAGGGCCAACTCAAATCCGAACTGGCGCCACTGGAAGACCGCAGCATTATCCGCACGAACCTGACAGCGCCAGAAGGCACCGACTACGACAAAATGGAGCAGATCATTTACGATCTGTCACAGCGGCTGATGGACTCTATTCCTGAAAAAAAGATGGTATTCGGCATTACAGCCCCCGGTTTCGGCACTTCCAGCACCAATTCCGGTTTTGTCAGCCTACTATTGACGGACCCGGAAGAGCGGCAAAGAACGCAGGCGCAGATTTATACCAAATTGCTGGCTATGACCAAAAAAATGCCTGAAGCCCGTATGTTTCCCGACCAGGAGCAAACCATTCAGGTAGGATTTGGCCGGGGCTTGCCCGTGCAATATGTGCTGCAAAACCTCGATTTTGAAAAAATCAAGGATGTCATCCCCAAATTTCTGGAAGAAGCGCGTAAAGACCCCACGTTTGCCAATGTGGATGTCAACCTGAAATTCAACAAACCTGAACTTCAGGTGACCATAGATCGACTGAAAGCCGCCGAACTTGGCGTGAATGTGCTGGATGTGAGCCAAACGCTGCAACTTGCCCTTTCGGGTCGTCGATTCGGTTATTTCCTGCAAAACGGAAAACAGTATCAGGTTATCGGGCAGGTAGACCGCGAAAACCGCGACGAACCCATTGACCTCACTGTACTTTTTGTGCGCAATAATCGGGGGGAAATGGTACAACTCGACAATATCGTGCACCTGGCAGAAACCAGCAGCCCGCCGCAACTGTACCACTACAACCGCTACAAATCGGCCACCATCAGCGCATCACTCGCGCCCGGCAAAACCCTGGGAGAAGGTATAGACGCCATGCAGGCCATTGCCGACCGGCTGCTCGACGATACGTTCGATACCGACTTGAGCGGCCCTTCGCGCGACTTTCAGGAGAGCAGCGGCAATACGTCGTTCGCATTTTTACTGGCGCTGGTGCTGATTTATTTGATTCTGGCGGCGCAATTTGAAAGTTTCCGCGACCCTTTCATTATCATGCTGACGGTTCCGCTGGCACTGGCAGGCGCATTCCTCAGTCTGTATGTGACGGGCAATACCCTGAACATTTTCTCCCAGATCGGTATGATCATGCTCATCGGTCTGGTGACCAAAAACGGTATCCTGATCGTCGAATTTGCCAACCAGAAACGGGATGCAGGCATGGATAAACGCCAGGCTGTTATGGAAGCATCGCAGGCTCGCCTGCGCCCGATCCTGATGACTACCCTGGCAACAGCCCTTGGCGCATTGCCCATTGCGCTTTCGCTCGGCGCTGCCGCCACCAGCCGTATCGGTCTGGGCGTGGTAGTGGTAGGCGGCCTGTTGTTCTCGCTGCTGCTCACCCTGTTTGTCATTCCGGCTATGTATACTTTCCTGGGTGGCAAAATGCGGAAGAATAGCCCTTGGAAGTTATGAGTTATGAGTTATGAGTTATGAGTGTTACGTACTTATTCTTGGCTTGTTCAAAAGTGTGGCCAAGAGTAAGTACGTAACACTCATAACTCATAACTCATAACTCATAACTTACCTTTTACGTCCATCGCATCCCGCAGCCCATTTCCAACTAAATTGAAGGCCAGCACGGTCAGTGCGATGGCCAATGCAGGAGCAAGCGCCATAAGCGGTTTGCCGCCCAGGGCATACCCGTAGTTTTCATTGAGCATGGTGCCCCAGGAAGGGGTAGGGGGCTGAACGCCGAAGCCGAGGTAACTCAGACCGGATTCGACGAGCACAGCCGTAGCAAAATTGCCTGCCACCACTACCAGCACAGGCCCCATCAAATTGGGTAAAATATGCCGAAAAATGATCCTCCCGGAGCGGAAACCCATGCTTTGGGCGGCTTCTACAAATGGCAAATCGCGCAGCGAAAGCACTTGCCCGCGCACTACCCGCGCGACATCAACCCACATGGTGAGTCCGACCGCCACGAAAATAATACCGATGCCGCGTCCGAGCGCCAGCACAATGGCAAATACGAGCAACAAAGTTGGAATCGACCAGATGGTATTGACCAGTAGCATGACTACATCGTCGGTGCGGCCCCTGAAATACCCGCCCAGCGCGCCCATGAACAATCCGATGGTCAGTGAAATGATAACGGCAATTCCGCCCACGAGCAGGGAAATGCGAAAACCCAGCAGCAAACGGCTGAAAATACAACGCCCGAATTTGTCGGTACCCAGCGGGAAATGCCTGTGTTCCAATACTTGTTCGGTCGGGGTCGGCCATTTTTCCTGGATGCCCTGCGCCCCAAAACGTCGAAACGAAACGCTATCGGCCTGCCATAGCAGGGTGCCGGGCTCCACCGGGATGAGGCGTGCCGTTGGAGGTGTGCCATGCCACATTCTGTGCCACCATCCAATGGTTTCCGGCGTACGCGCCAAGGGGATATGGAGCAGTTCGGCTTCAAAACCGGGTTCCTGAAGCGCAATTTCGGGTATTTGCATGTTGGCATCGGGCGAATTATCCGGTGCCAGCAAATAACCGAAAAGGGCAATCAGTACAGCCAGTGCTATAAAAAACAGCCCCGCCAAAGCAGGTATGTTGCGCCTGAAACGCTTCCAGGCCAGGGTATATGTGGAATCTTGCTGCAAATAGAACGAATTGGAAGCGACGAATTTACCTGTTTTTATCAGTTGCCGGCCTTTTCTTCCGCTCCCAATAACTCAGGAATTCTGTGAGTATCCAGGCCAATCCGATCAGCACAAACAACATTTGAATGGTACCGAGGCTGCGCAATAGCAATGCCAGCAAGGTAAACACAACGCTGATACCTACCAGCAGCACCGTTGCCTGCGAATGCGACCAACCAACATTCAGCAAAAGGTGGTGGATGTGGTTGCGGTCGGGAGAAAACGGTGATTTCCCATTCAAAATTCTTCTGGCAAATACCCGAACGGTGTCGAACAACGGAAAAATCAGTACGCCTACTGCAATCACAGGCGCTGTATCGAAATGCAGGGGAGCGCCTGCATTTGGCCGCGAGTTGATTTCAATAAAATTAATGGCCAGCACTGCACAAACCATCCCGATAAACAGCGACCCGGTATCGCCCATAAAGATTTTGGCAGGGGTCAGGTTGTATTTTAAAAAGGCTACAATGGCGCCGGCCAGCGAAAACGCCAGCACTGCCATAGCCGGCACCCCTGTAATGGCAAACCAGGAGCCCCAGAGCAGACACGCCCACAGTCCGATGCTACCGGCCAGTCCGTTGATCCCATCTATGAGGTTGAACGCGTTGATAATGCCAATGATGGCAATGATAGATAGGGAGAAACTGGTGATTTCGGGCAGTTCATAAATCCCGAACAAGCCGAACAAACTGGTAATACGCACATTGGCTTTATACGCCAGAATGATGGAAACCAGCATTTGTCCGCTTAGTTTCTTGGTCGGCGACATGGGTACCAGGTCGTCCAGAATGCCCGTCAGAAAAATCAGGATAAAAGCGGCCAGGATATATTGCAGTACCCCAAACGATTGCATGGGCGTCCACAGCACAATGGCACAAACAGTGCCGGCAAAAATGGCAATACCGCCCAGTGACGGTGTCGGCTCGACATGTGCGCTGCGTTCGTTGGGGGCGTCATACAGGCGCCGTTCTTTCGCTACCCTGATGATGATCGGGATGATCATGTAGGTCAGGGTGAAGGAAGTAATGAAGCCGAGTATAATCGTGTACATGAATAATCCTCAATGTTTTGGAAGGAGTGCTGCGTTGTAGGGGCATGGCAGGTTGAACAAGAGGGAGGCTTCACCAAACTTTTCATCAATGGGATTCCCGGCACAAAGTAAAGGCAAAAACCAATTGTTGGTATATTTTTAGCGAATGCTGTTGTGCTGTTGGTACCGTGTATGTTAGGCAGTAGTACCGTATCTTTGCCCACCTTTTCCACATAAACACCTCGTTCCTGTTCAACCTTACGACGGGAATCTGTAAAAAAGTTTTATTCTGATGAAATTTGCCACCAAAGCAATACATGCGGGCATCGAGCCCGACCCCGGCACTGGCGCTGTCATGACCCCGATTTTCCAGACATCTACCTATGCGCAGGACAGCCCTGGAGATCACAAGGGTTTTGAATATGCCCGTACCCAGAATCCGACGCGTTCGGTACTCGAAAAAAACCTGGCGGCTCTGGAAAACGGCCTCGATGCCGTATGCTTCGGTTCGGGCCTCGCTGCACAGGATGCGGTGATGAAACTCCTGAAATCGGGCGACGAAGTGCTGGCCGTCAATGATTTATACGGTGGGTCTTACCGCCAGATGGTGCGTGTGTATGCACAATGGGGCCTGAAAAGCCGCTTTGTAGATATGTACACGGCTTCGAATGTGGAACACGAAATAGGCCCTGATACCAAACTGATTTGGATCGAAACGCCCACCAATCCCATGCTCAACATCGTGGATATTGCGGCCGTGTGCGCCATCGCACGCAGCAAAGGTGTTATGGTGTGTGTCGACAACACCTTTGCTTCGCCTTACCTCCAAAATCCGCTCGACCTGGGCGCCGATATTGTGCTGCACTCCGCTACCAAATACATTGGCGGCCACTCCGATGTGGTGCATGGCTGCCTGATCGTGAAGGATGCCGACCTGGCTGCCCGCCTGCATTTTATCCAGAACGCAACCGGCGCAGTGCCTGGCCCGCAGGATTGTTTTCTGGTGCTGCGCGGCATCAAAACCCTGCACCTGCGTGTGCAGCGCGCCTGCGAAAATGCAGCCGTTATTGCTCAATACCTTGCCAACCATCCCAAAGTGGAAAAGGTGTACTGGCCCGGGTTCGAGTCGCACCCCAACCACCATGTTGCCCGCAAACAAATGCGCATGTTCGGCGGCATGGTATCGTTCGACCTGAAAGATAATTCACTGGAAAATGCCAACCACGTGCTGAGCAATACCCACCTGTTCACGCTGGCAGAATCGCTGGGCGGCGTGGAATCGCTGATCGGGCACCCGGCCAGTATGACGCACGCCAGCATCCCGCGTGAAGAACGCCTGAAAGTGGGCCTTACCGATTCGCTCATTCGCCTCAGCGTGGGCATTGAAGATGCCGACGACCTGATTGCCGATTTGGAACAGGCACTTGATGGAGTAGGGAAGGGGATGGAAGTGGAAGATGCGCCGGTGGTGCAGGCGTATTGATGGAGGGGGCGTGACGGTGTTATTTCCTGTACACGCCGTGAAACCGCAACAAATGATCGGGGGCCTGTTCGTTGTAAATACAAAGAATAAGGCTGTTGCGCTGCGTGCGCTCGCTGGAAAACAGAATTTTGACCGGATTGTGGATGTATCCGCGTTCGGCAAACAATTCCAGTTGGTGCTGCCGAGGCCTGCGAAAAAGTTTCAATTCATCTGCCGACGCAGGTACGGGCACATCGCCATACCCTTCGTCGCGCAGAAATTGACGCACCATATCGTATGTATATGCCAGCCGCGAGCCCCCAAAAACACTTCGGTATTCCCAGCCGTCGCTGCGGCCACCCAGATACTCGGAGCCTGCCGGTGGAAACTGCTGACGCATGGGGACGTGCGGAATTTCAGGCGCCTGTTCGGCGGCGTCCGGAATTTTTTCTTCCTCTTCTATAAAACCAAATTCGTCGTATTGCATTGTAGCGGTCATCGCTTGCAAAATTACAAAAATATGCAAACCCACCTCCTTACTATTGGCGATGAAATCCTGATCGGCCAGATTGTAGACACCAATTCTCCCTGGATGAGCCGCGAACTGAACTTGCGCGGAATGGCCGTTTCGGGCAAAAGCAGCGTCGGCGACACCCGACAGGCTATTATCGATGGCATCGAACATGCTGCCTCCCGCGCGGATGTTGTGATTATGACGGGCGGGCTTGGCCCGACCAAAGACGATATTACCAAAAAAACGCTGGCGGAAATGTTCGGTTCTGAAATGGCGTTTCATGCCGAAACCTATCAGCAAATTGAAAGTTATTTTGTCAAAGTAGGCCGCCCTACGCCTCCCGCTATGCGCGATCAGGCTACTTTGCCTGAAAAAGCCGTTATCCTGCGTAACAAAGTGGGCACCGCACCGGGGATGTGGTTTGAAAACAAGGGGAAAATCTACATTTCCCTGCCTGGCGTACCCTTTGAAATGGAATACCTCATGACAGCGGAAGTGCTTCCACGCCTGCAACAACGCTTTCAATCTCAACCCATCGTACACAGAACGCTGCTGACGGCCGGTGAAGGAGAAAGCAATATCGCAAAACGCATCGAGGCATTTGAAGACGCGCTGCCCCCACAGATCAAACTGGCATACCTGCCCGCGCTTGGGCAAGTGCGCCTGCGTCTTTCCGGCGCCTGGGATGGCGCGCCGACGCCCGACGCCGAAGCGCAGATGATAGCACTAGTGGAATCAAAAAAAGCGGAATTGCAGGCACTTATTCCCGACCTCGTGTATGGAGAGGAAAAGGAAACGCTGGAAGAAGTGGTGGGAAAAATACTGATAGCCCAGGATAAAAAATTTGGTACGGCGGAAAGTTGTACGGGCGGTTATGTAGCGCACCTGATCACCTCGGTGCCGGGATCGTCGGCGTATTTTCCGGGCTCTGTGGTGTCGTACTCTTATGAAATGAAGGAAAAACTGTTGAATGTTCGCCACAAGACCTTGCAGCATTTCGGCGCCGTCAGTGAAGAAACCGTGCGCGAAATGGCGCTGGGCGCGCTGGACACGCTCGGGCTGGATATTTCGCTGGCTATTTCGGGCATTGCCGGCCCCGGAGGTGGAATGCCCGAAAAACCGGTAGGCACGGTATGGATGGCCGTTAGCGACCGAGAGCGAACGGTGGCGGTAAAACATGTGTTTGGCCGCGACAGAATCAAGAATATTCAACTCACAGGCACCTACGCACTCAACCTCGTAAGAAAATTCCTGCTCGGGCAAATTTGAATGTCATCGCACAATCGTTACATCCCCTTTTAGCACGGAAGTGTTCGTACTCCCTAGTTCTCCTATTTCAAGCACCCAGATATATACGCCAGGCGAACAGTATTGTCCTCGGAATTTGCCATCCCACCCTTTCTCTACCGGATTGTCTGTTTGATAAATAAACTGCCCCCACCGATCATAGATGCGCATGTGAAGAGGAATACAAACCGGGTTGGTAGAAATATTAAATCGATCATTGGGCGGATTTCCAGGATGAAATACATTGGGAATGAATACATTATCCAGGTTGCAGCAAGGGAGTATGGTAATGGTATCGCCACGGACGCATCCATTTTCATCTGTAAAACGCACAGTGACAATACCAGAAGATTTGACATCAAAATCTGCTGATTCTATTTGATTATTCCAAATAGTACCAGGGTACGGGCTGTGGAGCACGATGGGGTTACCCGTACAGAATTTGGCTATAGAATCTGTTATCAACAGATCCGAATCATCAGGATATACGTATAAATCATACCGATGTATCGAGTCGCAAGCCTCCCCTGCCCCCGGTGTTAAAATGAATGATGCCGGAGCTCGATAATATTGCCCACCTAAAAAAATGGAATCGGAGGGGCACATTCTGATAATATGCACTACTTCTGTCACGTCAAGCCAGTTGCCTGTAATGACCAATACCGTATCAATACAGCCTGTCGTAGCCTCGATGGTATCGACAAATAAAAAAGGTTCAGTGAAAATCATACCGCCCAACAAGAGGGTGTCTCCCTGACAAAAAACGATTGTTTGATTGATTGTGACCGGTGGAATCAGATTAACCATGATTTTTACAATCGTATCGCAGCCGATTCCATCATTTAAAAGGGTATCCAGCAGAATGGCCGATTCGTGAATGAAAACACCACCAATGAGTATAGAGTCACCCGAGCATATTTCATATGTTCTGAAAGTATGGATGTATGTTGTCGGGGTAATGTCTACGATAAGCAGTGTATCGCAGGCGCCGGTTTGCGACAACAATGTGTCGGTGTAAATGCCTGGTGCGATATAATCCTGTCCATAAACGGTTATGGTATCTCCCGGGCACCACGGCAAGTTTCCGGTTCGAACAATTTGGTAGTTACTCCAGGTCGCTTTGACGTTAAAAATAGTATCGCAATCGAGTTCATTATCCGTAATGACTTGATAATCACCTGGCTGCCAGATTTCAAGCCCATGCGACAATACGGTATCTCCCTCACAAAAAGACACAGAGTCTTGTACAACTACCTTGTTTAGGAAATCAGAGAAAAAGCCGTAAGCACATCCATTATTCTGTAACCCGTTAATAAAGCCCGCATGAAACAATCCACCGTTTATAGTTTCAATCAAAGTGGATACTCCTGCAGGGATTGTAGCATCTAAAAAAGGGGCGACTGCTGAAACAAATTCGCCATTTGAACCCGGCACAGGATCGAACAAAGTAGCAGGGAGCAGGTTGGGGTTACCGTTTATCCGGAAGGCATTTTCATTACCTGCACGTGTGACCACATGAAGAAACAATGGGTCATTGTTGGTGCGAATGAAACGTACACTTTGTGAACCACTGCAATCCAGCGAGGGCATAATTTCGCCGGCTACTTCGCATCCAATGCCGGAAATATGAAAAACATAGAACGGTTTGTTGCCGGTAATAAAATGACTGCCAAAATCTATTTGTATACTGCCAGTTTCTCCAGCGTTTAGTGAAAGGGTCGTGTTGTTGTGGAAGACTGTAGTACCGTTCTCGGTTGCAACGATCACGACCACCTCCGGCCCATCCAGTTCTCCTTTGGAGACAACATATCGTTTGCCAACATAGTCTACCGGAATAATTTGATCACCTACCAAGTCGCGGCAAAAACCGCCGTATACTGGGGGCGCATCCAGCAAATCGTCTTTAACAGTAATGGCAACAGGTTTATCGGAAACTACCAAACTACCCGAAGGGTGCTGCGAAGCACTCTGAGAGGCCGCCTCACAACTGAAAGTCTGTCCTCGATTAAGGGTGATAGTAAACGGAATATTGGCTGCATGCCCTACCAGGGCGCGTGTAGGAGTGATCGTCACAGATGTATTATCTTCTGTGGCTACAAGATCAAAGGCTGCATGAGGGAAAGGGGTATGCCCGGGATTGTTTGAATTATCCAGAAAGGATTGGAAAGGCGTATAAAACCGCTTCCCCAGTGCATTGAAGCCTTTCAGTGCAAAAATTTCAGGGTTGCTGCCCAACTGCCCAATCACTTCATAATATATAGAAATAGGCTGAGTGGAGTGTATCAAGATTCCTTTATTAAGAACCTGGTTGGCGGGTTTGTTCTCAATCGTTTCTACCCAGTTTGCCATATCCAGTACTGCTGTACTCCCTGCAGCGACATTCAATTGCTGAGCTGGGAACGCTGGATTGGCTGGCATGGAAACCGTTACGATGGCATCGCTGGAGAAAGCGGAAATTCGAAAAACGGTAGGGTTATCGTATCCAATTTGTCCCTTGGTTATTTCGGGGGCTACAAACCAAAAAAGGGTATCCTGTTGAGCGAATAAAGAGGTCTGTGTGATGGTAATAAAAAGGACAAATTGGATGATGTATTTCATGAGAGAATGGGTTTATTCTTTTTTCAGTTGATATATCAAGGTGCGTTGTAGTACCGCAATGATTTGATAACCAATACTTTCGAGATAGTTATTAATTTCTGATTGGCTAACCTGTTTGATATGAAAACGGGTGTCTTCTACCAAAATATAGGAGGGCCTGAAAAGCGACCAGTCATTTGAGCGTAATACATCAAGGTCAAGACCTTCTACATCGATTGAAATAAAATCAATATGCTGCCCTTGTGGCAAGTTTTCCTGAAGAATTTGGGACAACGTTTTGATTGGTACATCTATGCTTTTTACGATCCGATAAGGTTTGCCAGTATTTCGTTCTTCTGCTACTTGTTTGTTAAATGTATTGAGAGCAGGCTCATTAAAACAGTAAAATGTAAGTACTCCAGACGTGCTTCCAACGCCCAATTCAAGATTAATGTCTCCGGGTCGAAGCCAATTAAATGGCTTCATACAGCCCGGCGTTGGGTCAATATTAATACCACGCCATCCTTTTCGATACAACATCCAGGTATTGGAAAACCGAACAGGATGGTGAGCGCCTACATCTACAAAAAAACCTTTGTATCCTTTTTTATGTCCAAAGAATGAATACAAAACTACATCTTCTCCGTCTTGAGAATATGATTTTTTGTGTCGGATATAATCTAAAACTGAAATTATCAGGGAGCGTAGTGATTGTGCCATCCTTTTTTCGGGCAAAATTATTGATTATTTGATGTTACTGTTCCTGTGATTGAAATATGCCGTTTTTTTGCACTCTCACCTCTCACCTCTCACCTCTCACCTCTCACCTCTCACCTCTCACCTCTCACCTCTCACCTCTCACCTCTCACCTCTCACCTCTCACCTCTGCCCATGTTCCAACGCCAGTCCCGCAACCCCTTCCCCGCCCGCAATATTCTGATCCTTGCAGCCCTGGTGCTGGCCTGTCTGCTGTATGTGCTGCGGAGTATGAAAGAAAAACCGGCCGAGCCTGCCGCACCGGAAACGCCCGCCGTTCAGGCAGATACTTTGAAATAACTATTCGGACATTTCTTCCAGCGCGTCAAAAATCGCTTCGATCTCGTCGAAGGATTTCACGCCCACGCGTTCCTCTTCGCCGCCCGCGAGGTCGATGCCTGCGGGCTGGATTGCAGCAAGCAACCGGGGCCAGTGCTCCGCTACCACATCGGCCCGAATAAGGATGGGAAAACGTGCGCAGCGCTGTTTCCAGGTTTCGGGATCGACCACAAGACCTGTTGAGGAGTCTATCTCCCTGCTCATATCCACCAGAAAATAAGCCACATACGGCGCTTTTTCTTCCAGTATCGTATCCAGTTCGGGCAAACTGCCGTCTACGCTGGCAATAACCGTCAGCCCTTCCAGCGCCGCCGCGTCGGCGTCCAGCGTCGTTGCTGGCGCCTGCACGGCATCGAGGCCGAAAAATGCTGCCGCCTCGCGCACGTACGATGCGGAAGCCCGGGTAAACTCGCCCACTACCTGGGGGCCTTCCACCCATTCGCGGATGGCTTTCATGTGCATGGGATCGAGGTAGCCCTCGGTATTTTCTTCGAGGTTGAACCCCAGGAATGCCACTTCTTTTGCTGCGAAATAACGCGCGTCGGTCAGGTTGGTTATGGCAGATGCTTTGATCAGCATAGTTATCTGTTATCTGTTATTGGTTATCAGGGAGCGTTTTTTGGGGCCGGTGCAAAGATGGGGCGATGATTTGACAACTTTTAAAATGTTATCCAATCTCATACAAAAAGCACAAACGACCCTTTATCACCCTGATAACGGATGGCTTAACATGAGTTTTGGATAGAATGCCACAAAAACAAGGCGTAAACACTTGAAAATCACAATAATGGCCAAGCATTTGTGGGTGCGGCCTTATTCAAATCCCGATTTTGCACCCTTGGAGGCGGCTGAGAGCACCCATGTTTGAGTCCCGCCTGTGGCGGGACGAGTTTGGGTGCGAACCCGCCTCCAAGGAGGGCAAAATCGTAGGATTTGAATACAGCCTTGATTTTTTGGTACTTCGTATATTACACTTCAAACTTGAAAGAGGACACTCCGATTGGTTCATGGTGTAAAACCGGTGTAAAAAGTGTGGAACCTCTTTCTGTTACAGCGGCGATAATCTGGA
>JAEUUT010000099.1 GCA_016787415.1 Saprospiraceae bacterium
GTCAGTTTTCGGAGTTGGTAAAATGCGGTCCAGTATTCGCGCAGGGCGCCGATAAAATCGCGGCGGGCCTGGTCTTTTTCTGCAAAGGCGATGCTCAGATCGGTAATGCTCAGATCGCCCAGCACATAGCGTTCGCGGGCAATCTGGTATTTCTCGGCAGCAATGGCGTCGGCCTGCTGCGTGAGCGACAACTGATTTTTGAGCATGTCGAACAGCGTCACCTGCGTGTAAATGGCCTGCCGGAAATTCTGTTTGTCCTGCTCGATGGAATACTGCGCCAGTTGGCGATTGGCCTGGGCGGTTTTCAGGCTCGATTGCCCGCGGCCCCAATCCAGAATCGGCATCGTAAACTCAAGCGTCACAAGTTCCTGGTTCTGAGGCTGTTGATACAGGTCGCCGACCGTTTGCCCGCGGTTGGAATAGCCCAGGTTGGCGGTCAGGGTGGCACGCAGACCGCGTTGTTTGGCGGCTTCGGCCACATTGCGTTCGGCTTCCAGGGCGCGGCGGTCGAAACCGATGGCGTCGGCCCGATTGGCAAAGGCTTCGTCGATGGCCGTTTCGGCTGAAATATGCGGTGGCGCGTTGGGCACAGGCTCTTGCAGCGACAGCGGCAATTCCTGTTGCAGGCCGGTGTAGGCTTTCAGGTTGAGGGTGGCAATTTCGAGGTCGCGCCGGGCCGTGCCGAGCGCTTTTTCGGCCTTTAGTTGTTCGAGTTGGAGTTGCAGGATTTCGTTGCGGCTGGTTTTTCCCAGTTCAAATTTTTCGCGGGCAATGGCCAGGATATCGCGGGTGTTATTGAGGTTGGTTTCCGAAATTTGCTGGTTGACCTGTGCCAGCAGCAGGTCGAAATACAGGGAAGTGGCCGTGGCGGCAATGTTTTCCATGTCTTCGATGTATTCCTGCGTGCTTTCCCGGTATTTCAGGGGTTCAATCTTTTTGTCCCATTTCAGTTTGTTAAACTGAAACAGCGGCTGGCGCAAGCCAACGGCAAAAACTGTCCCGTTGTACAGCGTCGAACTGCGGATAAAATCGTCGAAACGCTGCACTTGTGTAGCCGCGTAGATAGTGCCGCCAGTGCGCGCGATGTTCTGCTCCAGCGATACGCCCAGCGACGAATTGTTGTAGCGAATAGGCTGGAACAACACCGTGCCGTCGGGCTGAATAACCTCCTGAAACGAGCGCGAGAAAGCCGGTAATCGCCCGTCGAGCAGCAGTTGCGGCTTGTAGTTCGACTGAAAAGTACGAAATTCCCAGTACCGCGTTTCTTTTGTCGTTGCTGCCTGACGTGCTGCAATCGACTGATCTTTAGCCAGTTGTACCACTTCCGCCAGCGTGAGTTGCCCGCCGGTTTGTGCTTCCATTGAGCGGCAAAGCAGCAGCATGACAGGAAGTATGTAGTATTTTATGGTATGTTGCATGGCGGCGGCGCTACTGACTGATTTTCAATTCCTGGATGTTTTTGTACGTGCTCATGTCTGTTAAAATCACCGTTTCGCCGGCTTGCAGCCCTTCGGTAATTTCCACGAAATCGAAATTGCGGAGGCCGATTTTTACGGTTCTGCGCTGCGCTTTTCCGTCGGCGCCCAGTACAAACACATCCTGCACCTGCCCGCCTTTGAATGCCGGACCGTTGACTACCCGCACCACATTGGCATGCATATCGGTGACGAGGTACAACTCCACTTTCATACGCGGGCGGAGGAGCCCGGCGGCTTGCTGGTTCTCGAGCGCCACATCGAAATTGACCACATTATTGGAAACAGCCGGGCGAATATTGAGCAGGGTGCCCCGTACGTTGGTGTCGTTGATGCGCACGGTGACGGGCATGCCTACCTGCAATTGCGGAAGGTAATTGTCTGCAATGGAGCCCAGAATTTTGAAACTGCGCAGGTCGGCAATGCGCGCCAGCACTTCACCTTCGGCCATGCGCGCGCCGAGGCTGCTGTTGACGAAAGTGAGCACGCCGGCCCGGTCGGCCACGATTTCTGCCTGCTGCATTTTGCGCTCGAATTCGCTCAGCGCTTTTTCCTGAATGGATGCTGAAATTTCCGATTCGCGGATGCTCGTGCGCATCACGGCTTGTCGGCTGCGGATGTCGTTTTCGAGTTGGCGTTTTTCGAGTTCGGCGATGCGCAGGCTGGTTTCGGCTTGTTCGATGCTTTCGCGGGTGCCGCCGCCGGCATTATACAGGCGTTTGGCGTTTTCGAGGTCGGCTTTCAGGCTGGCAATGCGGCAGGCTTTGATGGAATCCTGAATCTGGATGTCGAAAAAACTCTTGTCGAGTTCGAGCCGGGTTTTGACAATGCCATTTCGGCGTAGTTCGAGTTCATCGCGCTGCTTTTCCAGTTCGATGGAGGTGGTTGTTTTATCGAGTTCGAGGATTTTGTCACCCGCTTTCACCGAAGCGCCGGTGTTGAAATACACTTGCCGGAGCACCGCAGAAATAGGACTGGTCACCACCTGCTCGAATTCGGGCAACACCTCCCCGGCGGCTGTCAGGGCATTTTCCACCATGCCGGTTTCGGCAACGGCCGTTCTGATGTCCGACCGTTTCAGGGCCGGCGACAGCGTACGGTACAGCATCCAGGCCGCTCCGGCCAGCAGCAGCACCGCCAGCACTGCGTAGCGCCAGATGCGGCTGCGATTTTTTCTGATTACCTGTTGCGGAATGTCTCTGTCCATTTGCGGTCATTTTTTTCAGGATGACTGCTATATGGATTCAAGCCGCGTGCCAAGTGATAATTGTTTGCAATTCAGTTGGTTATGTTGTTTTTTAAAAAACGAAAGTGCCCATTTCCGGACACATTGCCTGAAAACAGACACTACTTTTCTTTCATGAATAACTGTCCGTTGAGGTAATTCAGGTGCAAGCCGATCGAGTCTTTGATCACCTGCGCATTGTCTACCTGGATCCGGATAGATGCCTTACGCGAGGTGAGATCAATGATGCGGGTTTCATCAGTGAGTTGGAGCGAGGTTACGTCGTCAGTTGTTTTGCTCACCCAATTTTGCAGGGTAGGCAGCAGGTAGAATGAGTCGACCGGCGTTGCGACGTTATTGATGGCTTGTTGCCAAAGCAGTTTTTTGCGATCCGTAGAGACATTGAAGAAAAAGCCGTTTTCGGGTGCTCTGCCGCTGAAACGCTCGGTGTACAATGGGTAGTAGGCCGTGTATCCCCGAATATCCGTTTTTCCCGGTTCGTCTGCGCTGTTGATGTAGTACTGTGTTTCACTGTAACTGGCCGACCGGAGTCCCAGCCAGCGCGATACCTTGCTACTGCCGAAGTACGACATGTTGTCCGCCGGGAAACTGTCAAGGGGCATTGGCAGCCAGACCGCATCTTCCAGCAGTCCGCGCCGGTCAAAAAAATCAAGGATGGACGTCGCCTGGTCTACTTCCTGTTTCAACATTGGCGCTTTGCCTTGCTTCAGTGAGCCATTGACCCAGCGCCCGCTGCCCGACAGCATCTTTTCCAGCAGTGCCGTCTGGCTGCGTTCCGCTACCGAAAATGCGCTCAAAGGCCCGCCTACTGCGGCCACCAGCGCCACCGCGCCCAGCGAAATGGGAATGAACTGGATATTATCTGTTTTGGAAAACAAAAAATACACACAAATGCCAGCCAGCCAGATGCCTGTGAGCAACACCAGGTAGCGCGGCTCGGTAAAACCATAGTCGCCCACCCGCTTGAACACGGCCGCAAAAAGCAGCACCGTCAAAGGCAGCAACACAGGCCAAAACCAGCGGTGGTACAAATGCACGATTTTGCTGTCGTCAAAATCAGGCAAATAAAAATTCAGCAGGTAAGTGAAAATGCCCGCTACCGAAAATCCGATCACCAGCGAACCTACAAACCCGCGCGGCAGCGACCACTGGCCGATGATTTTGGCGCCGTATGCATATAAAATGAGGAAGTACAGCACCACAATTGGGATCAGGATGTACTTGCACAGGTTGCGGAAAACCACGTTGTAAGAGGCATCCTGGGCCTCAAATTCGTATTGTTTGGGAAAATGATAGAGGAAATAACTCGTGTTGAAAATGCCCGCCAGGAGCACAAACAAGCGCCCATAAATCCGTCCATCGATGTTGAGGTTGAACAACTGGTCTACTGCCAGCACCGCCAGCGACAAGCCTGCAAACAGAATGAGCGTAAAGGTGGCGCCGACCACAAAATTGGCGAACAAGGTCCTGTTGTACTCCCAAAAATCGGCCACCGCGCGCCGGGTGAGATAGGGCGCTACCGACACAAAAAGGTGCGCCACCAACGCCAGCAGGAAAAAGCGCGGCAAGTGCACGTATTCAAAGCGGGCACGTTCTATTTGAAAAAGCAGGTGCGCCCCATAACCCAGCAAGGCTACTATTCCTGCGCCCTGCGCCAGCCAAATGCGCTGTTTCGGCCAG
>JAEUUT010000152.1 GCA_016787415.1 Saprospiraceae bacterium
CTGGCCGACCAGCGATCGATAGAACGGGCAATCAGGTGAGCGAAAGGGCGGGTGAGGATGGAGCGAAATCCCATGCAGGTATTATTTTTTTGCGCAAAAATAGCCTGTTGGGCCATATTTTTCTTGCTAATTCTGTTCCCATCTTCCCAGTTCCAGCCCTTCCAGTTCGCTCAACTGGAGCAAAATCTGCTTGCTTCCGAAATCGAACAAAACAGCGTCGTTTTGGTAAAGCCCCTGTTCGTTGCGAGACAGGCGGATGGCTTCCAGTATTTTTCCCGTGGCGCCTTGCCACAGCGGTTGTGCGAGGGCCGAAATGCGCTGAATCAACACTTTGCCATGCAGGGCCTGTAGTTGCCTGGCCGTATCTACCAGCGATTGGGCATTGATGATACGAATAGCCTCCGTGTCTTCACCGGAAGAAAGGATGAGCGCCTCACTGGATTCAAAAATCAGTTCAAGCGCGTACAAGAATCGCATAGGCGCTTCTTCCTGTTGTTCGGCCTGGTTGAGCCAGAGGTAATAGTTAATATCGACAAGTGTCTGATTTTCAAAGGATTGAAACATTTCCAGTTCTTCTTTTCGGAAACTATCCGGCGGCGTCTGGTCATGGGGTTGTGTATGTGGCTCCATGCGTTGCAGGTGTTTAGGCGGCAAAGATACGGCTACACGGCGAGCATGCCGTTGCGTAGCCATTCATTCGTTTTCAAAATGGCTACCATGGAAAGCGCGTCCGTTATGTCGCCGCGCAGCACCATATCCACGGCTTCCTGAAATGGCACGCGCCGAACGTGCAGGTCTTCGGTGTCTTCGGGCTCGGCTTCGCCGAACGACAGTTCCTGGGCCACATAGGCCACTCCGTATTCGTCGGTGACGGAATTGGAGGTATGCAATTCGAGCAAAGGAATCCATTTTTGCGCTGTGATGCCGGTTTCTTCCAGCAATTCGCGCTGCGCCGATGCCAGGGTAGAGGTGCCTTGTGGCGCCCCGCCTTCGGGTATTTCCCAGGAATATTGCTCCAGCGTGTATCGGTACTGCCCCACCAGCCAGGTGTATCCTTCACGGTCGAGCGGCACGATGCCTACGGCCACATTTTTGAAGTGTACCACGCCGTAAATACCTGGTCCGCCGGAAGGGTTGGTCACCTGCCGGTGTGAAATGCGAATCCAGGGGTTTTTGTAGGGTTCTTCTATGGAGAGGGTTTTCCAGGGGTTGGGTGCGTCGTCGGGCTGCTGTTTTTTGAATTGAAACATGATTTTTATGTGTTTTTGTGTTTTAGGGTTTTTGTGTTTTGGAGGTGCTTCGCTCTTGGCATTAGGGGCGTAGCCGAACAAATCCTTCGTACACACCTATTTTGGTACTGGAGATGACTGAGCGAGGCACCTCCAAAACCCTAAAACACCAAAACACTTCCACCCCATCCCACCCATTCCTTCATCATACATTCCCATTTCAAAAAGGCTTTCCAGTCGGGTTCTAGCCATTTGAACGGGCTGCCCTGGCTTTTTTCTTCAAAAAAATCGGTGCCGAACAGATCGCAGGGTAGCCCTGCCTTTCGGAAACACGCATCGGCACGCCGGAGATGCCAGGCTGAACTGATAAGCAGGCAACGCGCGCCAGGCGCCAGGCTGTCGACCAGCATTTTGGAGTACAAGGCATTTTCGCGGGTGTTACGCGAGCGGTCTTCGATCCAGATGGCAGTATCGGGCACACCGAGTTGCAGCAGGTAGGCACGTGCTTCGCGTGCTTCAACGCTTTCATGCCCGATCAGACGACCCGAACCGCCGGACAGCAACAAGTGCCGCACCTTGCCGCTTTTGTAAAGCAACATGGCGGCGGACAGGCGGTTGCCCGAGCGACTGAACGTTGGCACGCCCTCCGGCGCTGCTACCAGTGTTTCCATATACCCGCCCAATACGATTCCCGCATCATAGGGCTCGGTGATGGAAGCCGGCGACCTCTGGCCCGTTTCCCACCACCCGCACAATACACTGATGAGCCAGGGGTTACTGAAAATAAGAAATAGTGCTAGCGCTACTCGCAAGGCTCTCCTGCGTCGGCGAGGGCGTTTGGTAAAGTACGCTGCCAGCAATGTCAGCACGATCATGTTGAGCGGCTTCAAAAAAAGCCCAACAAGTTTGGAAAGCACGAAAAACATTCGAAATAATGGATAATAAGCCCGAAAATTGGCAAAATATTAAGACATTTGCGGAAATTTTCAAACATTTCCCATTCAATTGAATGATCTGGCATGCGTTGCCATGTGCATTTGACGTTCCTTGCCTCTTGTCCATTGCACCTTGCCTCTTCTTTTCCCTATCCGATTTTTAAAAATGAAAAAACTGTTTTCAAGCATTTGCCTGTTGCTGCTGTTGGCGCCGGCTGTTCTGTTTTCACAACTGACCATTGTCGTAACGGCCATTCCCGGTAACACACCACCCGGGTCGAGTATTTACATCGCCGGAACGTTTAACAACTGGAATTCAAGCGACCCCACCAAGATACTGGCGCCACAGGGCAACGGCCAGTTCAGCATTACCCTGAACCCACCTGTCGGTACCGTAAAATTCAAATTTACCCGCGGCGGCTGGTCGACAGTGGAAGGAAATGCTTCTGGTGGTTTCCAGCCCGACCACGAAACCACCTACAACGGCCAGGCCAAAACCGTACAGGTTGCCATCCTTTCCTGGGAAGACCTGGGGGGCGGCAGCGGCGGCAATTCCACCGCAGCATCCAATGTGCAAATCCTCGACGATGATTTTTACATCCCGCAACTCAACCGCCACCGTCGCATCTGGCTGTACCTGCCGCCTGACTATGCTACCAGCACCAAAAATTATCCGGTACTTTACATACACGATGCACAGAATGTGTTCGATGTGCAAACCAGTTTCTCCGGCGAATGGGAAGTAGATGAATCGCTGAACAACCTCTTTCAGCAAGGCGACTACGGTTGTATCGCCGTAGGTATCGACAATGGGGAAGGCGAACGCCTCAACGAATACTCTCCCTGGGTCAATCCGCAATATGGTGGTGGTCAGGGTGACGAATACGTCGATTTCCTTGTCAATACCCTCAAACCTTACATCGATGCCAATTACCGCACCCTTCCAGGCCGTCTCACTACCGGCATCATGGGCAGCAGCATGGGTGGACTGATTTCGATGTACGGTTTTTCCGAACGCCAGGATGTGTTTTCAAAAGCAGGTGTGTTCTCGCCAGCGTTCTGGTTTGCCGATAATAACCCGGCCAATCACGTGGCATCGCACCCCAAACAAGGCCCGGCACGCGTGTATTTCCTGGCTGGCGACGACGAACCGCAGTACGTCACAGATGACATCCAGCAGGTGGCCAACGCTATGAATACTGCCGGTTTTACGGCATCCGAACGATTTATCAAACTGCCTTCCGATGGCGAACACTCCGAGTGGTTCTGGGCGCGCGAGTTTCCGGAAGCCTACCAGTGGCTGTTTGCGGGCGCTGTTTCGGCAGGCCATGAAGCGCCCTCCGAAGAGTTTGGGGTGTATCCGAACCCCGCCGGTTCCTGGGTGCGCCTCACGAGTGTAAAAACTACTGAAAAAATCAAAATCCAGATCATTGGCGCTGATGGCAAGGTGTGGCGCAATGCCACGGTGACAGGAAGCGACCCAATCTGGACTGGCGACTTGCCCAAAGGGGTGTATGTCGTAAAAGTGAAAAAAGTCGGTCAGAAATGGCTGAGCGCGAAGTTGGTACGGCAGTAGTAGTCCTAGTCCTGAGTCGTAAGTCCTGAGTCCGTAGCGTACACCATGTTACTCTTAGCATATCCAATAACAAATTTCAAGGGTATTCAGGTGTACGCTACGGACTCAGGACTCAGGACTTACGACTCAGGACTACCACTGTCGTACTAACTTCCGAAGTTCTTGCGTTTATAGCCTTTTAACGTGTTCGGCGTCGAACACCATTTCTTAAATGATGAATATTTCTTTTTCCCGCCTGCCATGGGCGTTTACCCTGACGTTCTGTCTGCTTGTAGTCTCTGAAAATGTTGCCCAGAAAGCCGGCCTTGAAGTAACCCGCAGTTCGGCCATCGACCGAACTCTTCCGGTATTCAATGTAACCATCGATGCTGACGGCCGCAAATGGGCTTCCAACAGCAAAGGGGTTTTTCAGATAAAAGCCGCCGACTTTTCCACGCCCCGCATATTAAAAGAAGGCGAACGCTCCGTGCTTTCGTACCGCGGCGGCAATGCGGATTACGTTTGGCTGGATGCCGATTTTAAAAAAATTGCAGGCAATGATGCCGTGGTCACCGCTGCCTGGTACGATGCTGCTTCCGGCACGTTATGGCTGGGTACGGATCAGGCTGGTTTGTTTCAGTTGAAAACAACGCCGCAGTTACAATTGGTACAACAGTACAAAACGGTCAATTCCAAACTGCGCTCCAACAACATCACCATCATTTTTCAGGATAAAACCAATCGCCTTTGGGTGGGTACCGACGATGGCCTGATGTATGGCCCTCCCGGTCGCTGGAAGTCGGAATTTTCGGGATACACCGTGCAGCGTATTCGCGAGTACGGTACTGTCACGTATGTGCTGGCCGATGGCGAACTGAGCAAAGCCCCCAATGGCGACAAATGGTCGGATCTCGATCTGGAGAAAAAGAACCTGGAAGGGCAAATTGCCGATTTCGACATCGATGCAACGGGTAAAATGTGGCTCGTTTCGGGTATTCTTACCCGCTTCGATTTGCTCGACGGTACATACACCACCTTCAGCGGCCCGGAGTATTACACCAGCCAGTACGGCTTGAATATTGCGATCGATAGCGACGGCGCCGCATGGGTAGGTACGGAAGACAAAGGCTTGTATATCGTTGACAAAGCATCTTCTATGACGGTCAATTTCCTGATCGAACAGCCGATCAGTTGTACCGGGAATGGCAAAGACGCAGAATTGCGCCTGAAAATAACGGGCGGCGTTCCACCCTATAAAATTGAGTGGAGCGGCGGCCTCAGCGGCGAAAACCCGCACAATGTGCCATCCGGCAATTACAGCGCTACAGTGACCGATAGCAAAGGCAAAGCGCGTACTATACAAGTGCCTGTGCCGGATGCCCGATTGCGCATCAGCGCCCGCCAGCGCAAGGCCCTGACTGGCCCCGGCAAGTCGGACGCAGTGGCTGAGGTCGACATCGAAGGGAACGCATCTGGCTTACAAATTCTGTGGGACAATGGCGAAATTCTTGCCACCGCCACCAAACTCAGCGGCGGCGAACACTCTGTTACCGTGACCGACCCGAAAGGTTGTACAGCCGTTGCAAAGGTGAATATCACGGAAAAAGTAGACCCATTGGTCATCAGTATTTCCGAAACCGAGTCCATCAAATGCGCCGGCGAAAAAACGGCCGCCGTTGCCGTAAAAGTGACCGGAGGTAAAGCGCCGTTCCAGTACAAATGGAACAACGCGGGCCTCTCTGGCGAAAGCGCTTCCGGCCTGTCGGCTGGAGGCTACCAGGTAACGGTAACTGACGCGGCTGGGACCACCGCTTTTGCAGCCGTGGTGGTGCCACAACCCGAACCATTTGCTGTGATTGCACTGGCACAATCACCAGCGACACCCGGCGGCGCAGATGGCAAAGCGATGGCACAAACCACCGGCGGTGTAGTGGCTAAAAGTTTTGCCTGGGACAATGGCGAAACCACGGCAGCCGCCACGCGTTTGGCGCCTGGGCAGCACAGCGTAACTGCCACCAATCCAAGTGGTTGTACAGCCACAGCCACTGTTCGGATTCTGGAAAATATCCAGCCACTTTCCATCATTATTTCTGAAAAAACGCCGATCAAGTGTTTTGGAGAAAAGGCTTCTCTGGGTGTTGTGGTGAGCGGCGGAAAAGGCCCGTTCGTGTACAAATGGAGCAATGCAGCCCTGACCGGCGACCAACCAACGGGTATTGCCGGAGGCGATTATCAACTTACGGTAACCGATGCGCTGGGTGTGACAAGCATCGCCGCCATTTCGGTAAAACAACCTGAAGAACTTACCCTCAAAGCCACCCTCGAAGCACCTGCTAGCACTGGCAACCGCGATGGCAAAGCACTGGCACAACCTACCGGCGGGGCTGGAAATTATATTTTCCAGTGGACGAGCGGAGAAAGTGGCAGCGCCGCTACCCGACTTGCTCCGGGCAATAACGGCGTGACCGTTACGGACGCCAACGGTTGTACGGCTACTGCTACGGTTTCCGTTTCTGAAAATATTCAACCGCTTTCTGTGAGCATTTCCGAAAAAACGGGGATCAAATGCGCTGGCGACAAAACCGCCACCATTGCCGTGGAAGTAAGCGGCGGCAAACCACCGTTCGATTACCAGTGGAACAACCCTACACTCAACGGCGCCCAACTCAACGGACAGCCCAATGGCGAATACCTCGTTACGGTGACTGATGCAGCAGGCAATAGCAGCACCGCACGCATCAGTGTGACACAGCCCAAACCGCTGCTGATTAATGCTACTGTTCAAGGCCCAGCCAGCACTGGCAACAATGACGGCAAAGCACAGGCACAGGCTACCGGCGGCACTGGCGCACAATCCTTCAAATGGGACAATGGCGAATCCACCGCGGCCGCCGTACAACTGGCGCCCGGACAACACTCCGTGGTAGTAACCGACGCCAATGGCTGTGTGGCCACCACATCCGTCAATATTTTTGAAAACGTGCAGCCGCTGGCGGTAAAACTGACTGAAAAAACGAGCATCAAATGTGCAGGAGAGAAAGCAGCCTTGTTTGCACAATCCAGCGGTGGCAAAGCGCCCTTTAAATACCAATGGAGCGCGCCAGCCCTCAGCGGCGACCAACCCGCTGATGTGCCCGCTGGCGTGTACTCCGTTACCGTTGTGGACGTTACGGGCAAAACCATCAGCGCCAGTATCACCGTTTCACAGCCGCAACCCATTGTGCTGACCGCTACCGTACAGGCTCCTGCCAGCACAGGCAATGCCGACGGAAAAGCGCAGGCAGAAGTGGCTGGAGGTACAGGCACGCCTACCTTCAAATGGGACAACGGCGAATCCACTGCGCTAGCGGTCAAACTTGCTCCGGGCAGGCACAGCGTCACCGTCACAGATGCCAATGGTTGTTCCAACAGCGTGACCGTTGATATTTCTGAAAATGTGCAGCCTTTGACGGTAAAAATTTCTGAAAAAACCGCCATCAAATGCGCCGGTGAAAAGGCCATCCTGAATGTACAGGTAAGCGGCGGTAAAACGCCCTTTACTTTCACCTGGAATAACCCGGCGCTTGCCGGCGGACAACCTTCAGGCGTGGACGCGGGCACATACGACCTGACCGTCACCGACGCCAAAGGCACTTCGCAAACGGCTTCTATTGAAGTTAAAGCACCTTCGGCCCTGGAGGCTACGCTGCTGCGCAACATTGGTGCTACTACCGACCGCAGCAACGACGGCAAGGCAGAAATCACCGTCAAAGGCGGCACGCCGAAGTACAGCATCGTGTGGGATACCAAACAAACCGGCCTGTCAGCACCCAAACTTGCCCTCGGCAAGCACAGCGTCTTGGTGACCGACGCCAATGGCTGCTCGCAAAAAATTGATTTTGAAACCGAAAAACGCATCCTGCCCGAACTCACCGGCAACCTAGAAAGCGGCCAAACCATTCGGATGCGACTGCTCAATTTCGATACCGATAGCGCCAGCCTGAAATCAGAATCCTTGCCCATGCTTGATGAATTGTACGATTTTATGGCAGAAAACGGTGCCGTAGTCATCGAAATCGGTGGACACACCAACAACGTTCCACCCGACGAATTCGCCGACAAACTCTCCACTGCCCGTGCTAAAACCGTGGCTGACTACCTCTTTGCCAAAGGTATCGACCCCAAACGGGTAGTGTATAAAGGTTATGGCAAACGCTTCCCCCTCGTACCCAACACCTCTGCCGAAGGCCGCCGAACCAACCAGCGGGTAGAGATCAAGATTTTGAGGATTAAGGATTAAGGGCAAGAGGCAAAAAACAAGAGGCAAGTGGCAAAAGGCAAAAGGCAAATTTGTGTGCTTGGTACTTTGCCTTTTGCCCCTTGCCTCTTGCCCCTCGCTTTTCCCTATCTTTGCCACATGACCTGGCCCGCGGCACTTCAACAATTTCGGGCGTATCTTCTGTACGAACGTTCGCTCAGCCCCAACACCCTGGAGGCATATCTGAACGATGTGCAAAAATTTGTGCAGTACCTGGATCTGGAGCAAATTGCTGTCGGGCCGCTGCAAATACAGCGATCTCATCTGGAGCACTTTATCGTGTGGGCCAACAAACTGGGCCTCGAAGCCAGTTCGCAAGCGCGCATGATTTCCGGCTTACGAGCATTTTACAAGTTCCTGTTGGTAGAGGATTTGCTCGACGAAGACCCTACCGAAATGCTGGAAAGCCCGCGCTTGCATCGGAAAATGCCCGATGTGCTTTCGATTCACGACATACAGAAAATGCTCTCGGTCATAGATTTGTCGCAACCGCAGGGTATTCGGAACCGCGCCATTATCGAAACCCTGTATGCCTGCGGGCTTCGCGTGAGCGAATTAGTGCATCTACGCATTACAGATATGTATCTGGAAGCAGGTTTTCTGAAAGTGCTGGGCAAAAACAACAAGGAACGGCTCGTGCCTATAGGCGGCGATGCGGTCAAATACATTCGTATGTACCTCGATCATATTCGGCCGAGGCAGGAACATATCCAGCCGGGCGAGGAAAACATTGTATTTCTCAATAAACGCGGCGCTCGCCTCAGCAGGGTGATGGTGTTTCTCATCGTCAAGGAACTGGCCGAACTGGCCGGAATTTCCAAAAATATCAGCCCGCATACGTTCCGACATTCTTTTGCCACCCACCTGGTGGAAGGCGGTGCCGACCTGAAGGCCGTGCAGGACATGCTGGGGCATGAAAGCATCACGACGACCGAAATTTACACCCACCTCGACACCGAGTACCTCAAGGAGACCATTTACCTTTACCACCCACGGATGAAAATGTAAACCATGGACAACAACGGAAAATCATACTGGCTTGTAAAATCCGAACCCGATACTTTCAGTTTCGACGACCTGACGCGCGACAACCTGACGCGCTGGGACGGTGTGCGCAACTACCAGGCACGCAATAACCTGCGCGCCATGCGACTCGACGAACTTTGCCTGTTTTACCACAGCAATATCGGTCTGGAAGTGGTGGGCATTGCACGTGTGGTGCGCACGCATTACCCCGACCCGACGGCTGAAAAAGGAGATTGGTCATGCGTCGACCTAGCGCCTTATAAAGCGTTCAATCGCCCTGTGCCCCTGACAGAAATCAAATCGCACCCCGATTTGCAAAACATCGCTTTGGTAAGAAATGGCCGTTTGTCGGTAATGCCACTTACTTTCGACGAATTTTCAACCCTGCTTCAACTGGGGGACACACAACTTTGATCCCAACTTTTTGAACTATGATATTCGTCTCTTCCAGCCAGTTCAATGCCAACGGTCAGCGCATGCCCGGTGGCGGATTCGGCTGTCTGCTTTTTACCATACTGGGCTTTGCCCTGGTTTATTTTGTATTGAAAGGCCTGTACTGGCTGCTCTACTGGCTTTCACCAGGTTTGCTGGTGTTGGCCCTGATTATCAACTGGCGCATTTTTCCGCAAACCATCCAAAACTGGTTTAAAACGCTGCAATCCAACCCCGTCGGCGCACTGGTTTACCTGGGTCTGGCTATTTTACTGTTCCCGTTTTTCAGCCTCTACATCCTGCTCAAAGCCGTCGGCCTGAAACAACTGGAACGCATGGGCAATCAAACTTTTGGCCAACAGGGCGCCCCTGGCAATGAAGGAGAGTTTACCGAATTCGAGGAAATTGAAAGCACCCCTAAAACGGAGCCTCGAAAGCCGGAACCCGTAGAACCGCCGGAATTGCCGGAAAAAGAAACGCCGCCCGGCAGCAGCAAGGAACAAAAGCCGGGCAATCCATACGATCAGATGTTTGATTAAGAGGGGTTGATGAGGGTTGATAAGGGTTGATAGATGGCGGCTCGGGGTAAGTTTAAGAATTCTTATACCTCGAGTGGCTGAATATCAACCCTCATCAACCCTCATCAACCTCATCAACCCTTATCAACCTCATCAACCAACAGCCCCCTGATAACTAAAACGCAACATTTTTCCCCCAATCATTGATTTTTCCAATTTTTAATGCAAAACTTTGCAGTCCAGTTCAAAAAAGCCTGTCGCAATCCTGTGCGGCGGGCTTTTTTGTCCTGTATTCATTTGCCTAACCTGTAACTTTTTATATCATGGATGAAAATAAGATAATCGAACCCGCTGTTCCGGAAATTCCGTCGAGCAACGGTACCGCCCGCAAGAAAAAAGAGTGGACAAAAAAACCAGGCGATAATTCCTGGACGATGTTCAAGGTAATGGCCGAGTTTGTCGATGGCTTTGAAACCCTCAACAAAATTGGGCCCTGTATCTCTATTTTCGGGTCAGCACGCACCAAACCAGGCACATATTACTACGATATGGCCGTCAAAATTGCCAACAAACTCACTGAAGAAGGCTACGGTATCATCACCGGAGGCGGCCCAGGCATCATGGAAGCCGGCAACAAAGGCGCCTGGATGAAAGGGGGATCTTCGGTAGGCCTTAATATCGAATTGCCGTTCGAACAACACCACAACCCTTTCATTGCACCCGATAAAAACCTGCACCACCGCTACTTTTTTGTCCGCAAAGTGATGTTTGTCAAATATGCTCAAGGTTTTGTGGTCATGCCCGGCGGCTTTGGTACGCTCGACGAACTGTTCGAAGTGCTGACGCTGGTGCAAACCAAAAAAATTACCCCTGTTCCGATCATTCTCGTGGGAAGAGAATTCTGGGAAGGCCTGAAAAACTGGATCGTGGAAGTGATGCTCGAGCGCCATCACAATATCAATGCAGAAGACCTCAACCTTTTCCACATCACCGACGACGTGGATGAAGTACACCATATTATCAACCAGTTCTACAAGGAGCGCCCGGAAGAACTGTCGCAGAATTTTGGGTTGTAATTTTTGGTTGATGAGGTTGATGAGGTTGATGAGGTTGATGAGGGTTGATAAATGTTGATAAGTGTTGATATTTGTGCGCTCTACAAAGGGAGTATACATTCCTTACCCCGAGCCGTTAAATATCAACCCTCATCAACCCTCATCAACATTTATCAACCTCATCAACCTCATCAACCTCATCAACCTCATCAACCTTATCAACCTCATCAACCTTATCAACCTCATCAACCCTCATCAACCTCATCAACCCTTATCAACCCCTTTCCTCAACTTTTTTCCATGCAAAAGCCATCCATCCCAGAGGGAACCCGCGATTTTGGACCCGAACAGGTACGCCGCCGGACCTTCATTTTCGATACCATACGCCAGGTATTCACGCGTTTTGGTTTTCAGCCACTGGAAACCCCGGCGATGGAAAACCTGAGCACCCTTACCGGAAAATACGGTGAAGAAGGGGATAAACTCCTGTTCAAAATTCTCAACAACGGGGATTACCTCAAAGATGCCGATGCAGAGGCCCTGACCAGCCGCGATTCGAACCGGCTGCTCAAAGGCATTTCCAAACGCGGACTGCGCTACGACCTGACCGTGCCCTTTGCCCGCTATGTGGTGATGAACCGCGGAACGCTTACATTCCCGTTCAAACGTTATCAGATTCAGCCTGTTTGGCGCGCCGACCGGCCACAACGCGGCCGCTATCGGGAGTTTTTTCAGTGCGATGCAGATGTGATTGGCTCCGACAGCCTGTTGTATGAGGCAGAACTCACGCAGATATATGACGAGGCATTTGCCCAACTCCGCGTGCCAGTAGTGATCAAAATAAACAACCGAAAGGTGCTGTTCGGCATTGCCGAAGCCGCGGGAATTCCCGACAAGTTTATGGACATGACTGTGGCCATCGACAAACTCGACAAGATCGGTATCGACGGCGTGCGAAAAGAACTGACCGAAAGAGGTATTTCTGATCAGGCCGTTTCTACCATCGAAAAAATATTGAAAGCACCTGATTTGAATGCCTTGCGCCCTATATTCGCCGGCAGTGAAACTGGCCTGAAAGGCCTCGACGAGCTGCAACGCGTGTTCGACTTGCTGGCTGCTACTACCCTGAAAAACGAACTTCGATTCGATATTACCCTGGCCCGCGGCCTGAGTTATTACACCGGCTGCATCTTCGAAGTAGCCGCCAAAGACTTCCAAATGGGCAGTATTGGCGGCGGCGGGCGTTATGCCGACCTCACGGGCGTATTTGGCGTACCCGGGCTGTCGGGCGTGGGCATTTCTTTTGGCGCCGACCGCATTTACGATGTGATGGACGGAATGGGTTTGTTTCCGGAAACGCTCACGGAAAGTGTGAAAGTGCTGTTTGCAACGATGGACGACGCTTCGTTTGAATATGCATTTGCCTGTATTTCAAAACTGCGCGCAGCGGGCATTGCGGCCGAATTGTATCCGGAACCGGGCAAATTGAAAAAACAGTTTGAATACGCCGCCAAACGCAACGTGCCTTTCGTCGCCATCGTCGGCGAATCGGAAATGCAAAACAATACGCTCATGGTGAAAGACCAAAAAACAGGCGAGCAAAAAGCAATGACAGTGGAGGAAATGGAACACGGATTGCGCGGATAGGAACGGATTTTCACGGATTGGTTCGGCAGTGAAAAAAAACAGATGAAGGTGTTCAAAAACCGTTCAAATTGTTGAGTTATTCTGTAAAACCCCGCTCTATTTCTGTGCAATCCATGTAACTTTGCGGCAAAATCCACCACATTTCCGTTTTCTCAAATCAACTTACCGTCCTATCCATGTTCAACCTGACCGAAGAGCACCTGGCCGTACAACAGGCAGCCCGCGATTTTGCACAAAATGAATTGAAACCAGGCGTTATCGAACGCGACAGCAAAGGCATTTATCCGACTGAACAGGTTCGCAAAATGGGCGAACTTGGCTTTCTGGGTATGATGGTCTCGCCTGAATATGGCGGCGGCGGCATGGACACGCTCTCCTACGTGCTGGCAATGGAAGAAATCAGCAAGGTGGATAACTCCTGTTCGGTCATCATGTCGGTCAATAACTCCCTCGTGTGCTGGGGGCTTGAAAAATTCGGTACGGAGGAGCAACGCCGAAAATACCTGCCCAAACTCACTAGCGGCGAATGGATCGGTTCCTTTTGCCTCTCCGAACCGGAAGCCGGCTCCGACGCCACCAGCCAGCGCACCACCGCGGTCGACATGGGCGACCACTACGTACTCAACGGTACCAAAAACTGGATTACCAATGGCGCCACGTCGAAACTGCACCTCGTGATGGCCCAAACCGACGTTGAAAAAGGCCATCGCGGCATCAATTGCCTGCTCGTAGAAGCCGACTGGAAAGGCGTTACCATCGGCGCCAAGGAAGACAAACTGGGCATTCGCTCTTCCGATACCACGTCGATTATGTACAACGACGTAATTGTGCCTAAGGAAAATCGCATCGGAGAAGACGGTTTCGGGTTCAAATTTGCCATGATGGTGCTTTCTGGAGGTAGAATTGGTATTGCGTCGCAGGCCCTGGGCATTGCTGCGGGCGCTTACGAACTCGCAGTGGCTTACTCTAAAGAACGCAGCGCGTTTGGAAAACCCATCAGCGGCCACCAGGCTATCGCGTTCAAAATTGCTGATATGGCTACCGATATTGAAGCCGCGCGCCTCCTTGTGTACCGCGCTGCCCTGCTGAAAGACCAGGGCAAGAACTTCGATCAGGCTGCTGCCATGGCTAAAGTGTATGCCTCGGAAGTGGCCATGCGCCACACTGTGGAAGCGGTACAGATACACGGCGGCTACGGATTTGTAAAAGAATACCACGTAGAACGCCTGATGCGCGATGCCAAAATCACACAGATTTATGAAGGTACATCCGAGGTGCAACGCATTGTTATTTCCAGAAATGTGCTGAACGGCGATTTGTACGTGCCGTTTTAAACCTCGACTATTTCCCTGTCTGCAAAACACGCGGGCTCTAGGTCTTTGTGTCCTCCGTGTCCTTGGTGGTTTATTATTTAACCACCAAGGGCACGGAGGACACAAAGACCTAGAGCCCGCTCTGTATTTAAATCCAATTGCAATAAATTGATTTTCAAGTACTTGATGTTTATGACGTAAAAATACGTTATAAAACTATAAAAATAGTTGCGGAACTAAAAAACACGTTTTACATTTGTCTTATCGAACGTACCAATTGGTGATGTGGCGTTTTCATTGAATGGATGAGGGCGCCGCATTGCCAAAACAGGGTACTTGTTATTTTCTACTTTATCTGAATATGCAGAAACTGACCAAAGCGGAAGAAGAGGTCATGCAGCTCCTTTGGGAGATCGGGCGTGGCACCGTGAGCGACCTGCTGGAAAAATTTCCGGAACCCAGGCCACCCCATAGCACCATTTCCAGTGTAGTGCGCATCCTGGAAAAAAAAGGATTTGTCGACCATAAAGCCTATGGAAAAACCCACGACTATTTCCCTGTTGTATCCAAGGAGGCTTATGGCAGCCGATCGCTCGGTGATGTTCTGCGCGATTATTTTGACGGCTCGGTGTCGCGCCTGGTGTCGCACCTGACGGAAGAAGAAAAACTAAGCCCCGAAGAACTGGATGCTTTACGGAAACTACTAGAGTCGTGACCGTAAGTCCTGAGTCGTAAGTCCTGAGTCCTAAGTCCGTAGTGTACACCTCTCTACTATTGGCAATCCAATAAACTATTACCGAGGGAAACAAGGTGTACGCTACGGACTTAGGACTTAGGACTCAGGACTCAGGACTTAGGACTCAAGACTCAGGACTCAAGACTGTTTACTTGTATGTTTATACTCAAACTTACCATCTGCTGGGGCTTTTTTGCCCTGTTGTACGCTTTGCTGTTGCGCAAGGAAACATTTTTCCGCGCCAATCGGCTGTACCTGCTTGGAACCCTTCTGGGCGGCGTATTGCTGGCGGCGTACAGCGATCTGCTGCCAAGCCCTGCACCGGTCGCCGGTTTGTACACCATTGCGCTGCCAGTCATTCAGGTAGGGGCGCAACAGTCGGCAGCCGTTTCGAGCCGATTTGACAGTTGGGATGGGTTGTGGGTAATATATTTCATAGGGGTAGCCTGCATGTTGTTGCGCACCGGATGGGGCGTTGCAGGACTGTTGAAAATGGTGGCCACCGGCAGTTCGCAGCGTACGAAAGGAGGCGTAGTACTGGTACGACACGCTGGCATCAGCACTCCGTTTTCCTTTTTCAAATGGATTTTTATTCCTGCTGACAGTGAAGAAACACCTGGTATACAGCATATCCTCGCACACGAGTACGCACACGCTCGCGGGTGGCACAGCTTGGACGTCATGCTGGTCGAACTCCTCATTGCCGCCTGCTGGTTTCACCCATTGGTGTACTGGTATCGACGCTCTTTGCGCACGGTACATGAATATCTGGCCGATGCACAGGCATCGGGCCTTATCGATAAAAAACAATATGGCCTGTTGTTAATACGGCAATCGCAGTCCGTAATGCCGATTGCCTTCGCAAACCATTTTTTTCAGTCACCACTCAAACAACGACTAATTATGTTGATGAAACAACACTCTGCGCCGACGCGCGCACTCCGGTATGCGCTGGTATTGCCCCTGACAGCGTTATTTATCGTGCTTTTCCAGAAAGCGCCAGTTATGGCACAAAGCGTACAAACAAATAAATCTGCCGAAGTACCGACCATGATAATTGCAAAAGAAATCTCGGAAGCGCCAGCGCCCGAAGAGACCACTTGCGATAAATCGCCCTCATTTGAAGGCGGTATGGAAGCCATGTTTGCATTTTTTGGCAAAAACCTTGTATACCCGGCGGCTGTGGATGGCAAATTCAGCGAAGGAACCGTAGCCGTTTCCTTTACGGTAAAAGAAGATGGCTTCATTCGTGATGTACACCTGTCAGAGGCCGATGGCCCCCGTATGCCTGCTGCTTACGAAGCGGAAGCACTGCGCGTAGTGAGCCAGTTGCCACGCTGGACGCCAGGAAAAAAAGCCTGCAAACCGGCTGCTTTCGAACTTTGCATTCCTATCCGATTTAAAGCGGGTGCGCAAAGCACAGTGTCCGAGGAAAAGCCGAAAGACCTGATGGACGTACAAGAGGTCCCTGTGTTTCCAGGTGGAGACAAGGCTTTGATGGAATACCTCTTTAAAAGCATTACCATTCCCGAGGCGGATAAAAAAACAATACCGGCCGGGCATCCCTTGGTAGCCATCCGCTTTATTGTAGGCCAGGATGGCGGTGTGAGCGGTGCTGAAATTGTAAAAGATGGAGGCGTTGGCAAAGCAACGCAGGAACATTTACTTCAAGTAGTACAGTCGATGCCACGGTGGACACCCGCACAAAAAGACGGGAAGGCTGTGAGTACTTATTTTACACTGCCCATCCGTATCGCGATCGATTGATATTTTTTCATTTCAGCAACACATAATTTCGGTACTCCCCCGGCCGCCAGCCTGTCAGGCGTTCTACCTGGTTGGACAGGCGGTCTTTCCACGACCAGTGCGCACGCAGCGGGTCGCCTGCAAACTGCCAGTTGACTGCCTGAATGCGGGGCAGCATTACGGCCGGGTGGGCACCTTCATATCGTAGCAGTGGCTCCGAACCGTCGTAGTTGTATTGTTCTGCTTGTCCTACGCGGGCTTCCACGACCTCGTCGGAGTGCCATAAGCGGTTGAAATTCTGCTGTTTGCGTTGTTGCGCTGCCGGGTGTTTTACCCAACCGTAGTGGTAAATGTGGGCTGGAATGAGCCGTACGTTCAATTTTCGGCTACTATCCATTCGGAAGCCCTGGGCATCGCGATACGAACGAATTTGTTTGTTGTTGCGAATGATACGCACCTCCCGGCGGTACCATTTGCGGCCCACGCCAGTAAAATCGTAGGAGCCGTAAAAATGCCGGTAGTTGAATAGCAAGCCCTCTGTTTGCGGGTCATCCAGATATTGTTCCATACCTGCCCGGATGGCCGCATGATCGGCTTCATGTACACATTCATCTGCCTGAATGTAAAAACACCAGTCGTATTCTGCCGGTATGGCCTGAAAAGCCTTATCGGTTTCTACTGCCAGCACCCGGCCGCCTTCCCGCAGGCTGTCATCCCATTCCGTTTCAAGGATGTGGATTTTCGGGTCGCCAATACTGCGTACCAGTTCCAGCGTCGCGTCGTCGGAACGGCCTACTGCCACCACGAAATAATCACATAGCGGCAAGATCGACGTAATGGCTTCCACGACCGGGTAGTCGTAGCGGATGGCATTGCGGATGAAAGTGAAACCGGAAATGAGCAAAATAGAGGCGAGAAGTGAGAGGTGAGAGGTGAGAGGTGAGAGGTGAGAATACGTAGAGTGTACCGCTTCGTTACAGAGTCTCTACAGGGCAAATCGGTACACTCTACGCACTCTCACTTCTCACTTCTCACTTCTCGCCTCTATATTTTCGTACAGTGGAAATTTCTGCATAAACGCATTCACCGCAGTGCGCACTTTGGCGTGTACCTGTTCGTCGGTGGCATGCGTAATCACTTCGTCGATCCATTCTACCACCTGGCGGCAGTCGTCTTCTTTCATACCGCGGGTAGTGATGGCTGCCGAGCCGACGCGGATACCTGAGGTCGTCATCGGAGGCTGCGGATCGAACGGAATCATGTTTTTATTCACGGTAATATCGGCAGCGCCGAGGGCAATTTCAGCCACTTTACCCGTCACATTTTTCGATTGCAGGTCGAGCAGCATCAGGTGGTTGTCGGTACCGCCCGAGATGATGCGGTAGCCACGGGAACCGAACTCTTCGGCCATTGCCTGCGCATTGCGGATAACCTGCAAGCCATACGTTTTAAAATCCGGTTGCAAAGCCTCGCCGAATGCCACTGCTTTTGCAGCAATGACGTGTTCCAGCGGGCCGCCCTGCATGCCCGGGAATACGCCGCTATCGAGGATGCTCGACATCTGAATCGGCGCACCTTTTTTGGTAGTGCGGCCCCAGGGATTGTCGAAATCCTTACCCATCAGAATGATACCGCCACGCGGGCCGCGCAGGGTTTTGTGGGTCGTACTCGTTACGATATGACAGTGCGGCATCGGATTGTTGAGCAATTGCGTAGCAATCAGGCCTGCCGGGTGGGCAATATCAGCCAGCAGCAATGCGCCTACGGAATCGGCAATTTGACGGAAACGCGCATAATCCCAGTCGCGTGCATACGCAGAAGCGCCGCAAATAATCAGTTTGGGCCGCTCTGCATGCGCAAGGGCTTCCACTTTATTCATGTCGATACGACCTGTGTCTTCTTCCACGCCGTAAAAAACGGGTTGGTACACTTTACCAGAGTAGTTGACTGGCGAGCCGTGCGACAAGTGGCCGCCGTGTGCCAGGTTGAAACCCAGGATCTTGTCACCGGGTTGCAGGCACGCCAGAAAAACGGCCGCATTGGCTTGTGCGCCGGAGTGCGGCTGCACATTGGCCCAGGCAGCGCCAAACAGGCGTTTGATACGATCGATCGCAATTTGCTCCACTTCATCTACCACCTCGCAACCACCATAGTAACGGCGACCGGGGTAACCTTCGGCATATTTATTGGTCAGGCAGGTGCCCATGGCATCCATCACAGCCTGGCTGGTAAAATTCTCGGAAGCAATCAGTTCGATGCCGCGGCGTTGCCGGTCGAGTTCCTTGTTGATAAGGGAAAAAATTATATCGGACATGAAAAGGAAAAGTGGTTGAAAACTGGCGCAAATATAGTGAAAGCCCGAGAGCCGGTCTCTTTTTTCGCGGGCATATCATTTTGCTAAAAATGGCGGTCGATTTGTCGCCTCCTGACTTTTGAACCCGTGTCAATCTTGGAGCGTTTGACAAATGTGCGTTTCTTGCGTACGTTTTCATTCAAACATTTCAGCATCATGCCGGGCTCGATTTTTAACCTCACTGAAAAACATTCCATTGCCAATAGTTTTCTGGCCGAATTGAGGAATATCCACGTTCAAAAGGACCGGATGCGGTTCAGGCGCAACCTCGAACGGGTGGGCGAAGTGCTCGCATACGAGATTTCACAAACCCTCCGGTACGCCCCGGCAGACATTGAAACCCCGCTCGGAGTTTCCAGTACTGCGCTGCCCGCTCAACGCATTGTGCTGGCCACTATTCTCCGGGCGGGTTTGCCACTGCATCAGGGCCTGCTGAATTACTTTGATCGGGCCGACAATGCTTTTGTGTCGGCTTACCGCCGCCAGCACAAAGACGGGTCTTTTACCATTCAACTCGATTATATCAGTACGCCCGATCTGGATAATTCGGTACTGATCCTGGCCGATCCCATGCTGGCAACTGGCGCTTCGGTCAACCTGGCGCTCAAGGAAATGGCCCGTTTCGGGAAGCCTGATACCATACATGTCGTCACCGTCATTGCCAGTGTGGCAGGCATTGATGCCGTTCGCCGTCAGCACCCTGAGGCCCATATATGGGCAGGGTCCATCGACGAAGAACTGACGGCTAAATCATACATCGTACCCGGGCTGGGCGATGCCGGCGACCTCGCCTACGGAGAAAAAAGATAGTTGAATTTACTCGTATCGCAGCGATTCAATCGGGTCGAGCCGAGCCGCTTTCATGGCCGGGTAAAATCCGGACACTACGCCTACGACCATGCACAGGGCAAAGCCAAGAAACATCCAGCCCCAGGGAATCAGGAAACTGCCGCCGAGCAGAGGGGTAACGATGTTGCCGATGAGTATTCCGAGGAAAATGCCCACCAAACCACCGATCTGGCAGATCACGATGGCTTCGGTCAGAAATTGAAGCAATATGCTGCGGCGGGTAGCGCCGAGTGCTTTGTAAATACCGATTTCGCGGGTACGTTCAGTCACGCTCACCAGCATAATATTCATCAGACCGATGGCTGCACCGAGTAGCGTCATCAGGCCGATAGCGATGGTGGCAAGGCGGAGGTTGGTTGTATTTTCCTTTAAAATAGCCACCAGGCCATCACTGGCAAATACTTCAAAATCATCTTCTTCGCCGGGGCGCAGTCCGCGGATCTGCCTGAATAGGCCGGCGGCTTCCGATTGCGCAGCATCCATATCGGTAGGATTCATGACGGCTACCAGCAGAAAATAGTCGCGGTCGACGCCGCTGCCATACAGCGATTTGACGGTCACCAGCGGCGCGTACACCCTGCGGTCGCTCGATTCGTTCATGGTAGAGCCCTTGGAAGCCATAATGCCCACTACACGATAGCGGCGGCTGTTGACGGTAATAATCTGGTCGATAGCCTTTTCATTTTTCCCGTCAAAAAGATTTTTTACAATATCGGCGCCGATGATGACATTGGGTGCGCCGGACTCTACTTCTGTTTTTGAAAAATTGCGGCCCAGCGCGATGTCTATACCTTTAATATCGAGAAAATTTTCGTCGGCGCCATTGAACGTGACATTCGGGTTGGTTTCTTTTTCACCAAATTTGACCGTGGCCTGTCCCGTGCCATAACACCCGACGGCTACCTTGGCAGGGAAGTCGAAACGCTCCTTGAATTCCATGGCCTGGCGAAAATTGACGGCTTCTGCCACTTTTTGTGCCTTGCCGCGGCGATTGCTTTTTACCTCGCCCCATTTGCGCTCGATGCTGAAGGAATTGGCGCCGAGGCCCGAAAAATTATCATTGAGCGAAAAGGCGATCGCGTCGATGGCAGTCAGGATGCCTACCAGCGCCATGATGCCGAATGCAATGATGAGCAAGGTGAGTACCGCCCGCAGCATATTGGCGCGGATGCTCTGAAATGCCATGCTGAGTATTTCGGAAAAAGGCATAGTCGGAATGGTTGCTGAAAAAGTGTTTCAAAGGTAACCGCTGCTTCGGCCCATGTGCGTGTTAATAGAGGCAGGATTTTTAAAATTCGATAAAAAGCGGTGTTTTACGGATAAGGGGTTTTGGAATTGGGTGAAAGCCTGGAGTTTCGCGGCCGCATATCTGTGTATTTTACGCCTGATGTCACTTATACATTGCAAACGATCATGAAACCATTATTCATACGACCGCACATCTTTCAGCAGCACCCGCAAGTGCTGGCGGCGCAAAGCACACGGCACGGCGGCATCAGCCCTGCGCCATTTCATTCCCTGAACCTCGGAAAAAGCACGGCCGACGAGCCCGAAAATGTGGCCGAAAACAGGCGTCGATTCTGCGCTGCACTCGGTATCGAAACCAGCCAACTTGCCTGGTCGAAACAGGTGCATGGAATAGAAGTGCGCCATGTGACGGCTTCCGGCGGCGCCGAAGGTTTCGATGCGCTGATCTGCGCAACGCCAGGTATTGTGCTAGCCGTTTCAGTGGCCGATTGTACACCTATTTTAATATATGACGCACAAAATCAGGCAGTTGCAGCCATTCACGCAGGCTGGCGCGGTACGGTAACCAGCATCGTTCAGCACACGATGGAGCGCATGCAGCAGGTTTTTGGCACCACAGGCGCCCATTGTCGCGCATTTATCGGGGCCTGCATTGATGAGTGTTCGTTTGAAGTAGGCGAGGAAGTAGCCGAGACGTTCGGCCCTGCATTCAAAAGGTGGGATGCCGGGCGGCAAAAATTTTTTGTCGACCTGAAAAAAGCCAACGCGGCCCAATTGCTGGAAGCCGGCGTGTCTGCCGCTCAGGTGGAAATTTCCACTTTTTCCACCGTGCTGCACAACGAAGATTTTTTCTCCCACCGCCTCGAAAAAGGCGCCACAGGTCGCATGATGGCTGTTATCGGAATACGTTAGGGAAATCTCAGCATACACTTGGGGAACTTCCGTGAAAGGTTCGTGGTTGGATGTCGCGCAGTCAACGTACCTTTGGCGTCCGATTGGTGAACAACATGAGCAAGGAGAAGAAAAAACAGAAAATAGAGATATTCAACCGGAAGGCTACATACGAGTATTACTTCGTCCAGGAGTACGATGCGGGTATCATGCTGACCGGTTCTGAGATAAAAAGTATTCGCGCGGGCAATGCCAACCTGAGCGACGCGTACTGCATTTTTGAAAACGGCGAATTATGGGTGCGCAACCTCTATATTGCTGAATATGAATATGGTACGGATAGCAACCACCTCCCGAGGCGCAATCGAAAACTCCTGCTGCGCAAACCCGAATTGCGCAAACTTGAGCGTGGCGTGCGGGAAAAAGGCTCCACCATCGTCCCGTACAAACTGTTTATCAGCGACCGGGGTTTTGCCAAAGTCACCATTGCCCTGGCGCGTGGTAAAAAGATGTTCGACAAGCGTGAGACCATCAAGGAACGCGAAGGCAAACGCGACCTGGATCGCATCAACAAAGCCTATAAAATCAGGTAAATGAACGCTACGCTCGCCCGTATCCTGTCGTATGCAGGCCATCCGCTCCTTATTCTGACCTACATCCTCTTGTTGCTCATGAGCATCAATCCGTTTGCATTCAGTGTGCGGAGTCTCGACGATCAGCGGGCGGTGCTTTTGTTACTTTCTGTATTCAGCACTACTTTTTTGATACCCGGCTTTGGAGTGGCTCTGCTCAAGCCCCTGGGTTTTATCAGAAGCCTGGAAATGGAAGACAAACAGGAACGCATCGGGCCTTATATCATTACCGGAATTTTTTACCTGTGGCTGTTCAAAAACCTGTTTTCCGTAACGCAGGTGCCAGCCTTGTACGCTGTGTGTGTGCTGGGCGCCACGATCGGGCTGTTTTTTGCTTTTTTTCTCAATATTTTCACCAAAGTAAGCGCACATGCTACCGGAATGGGTGGCCTGATCGCCATGGTGCTACTCACGGCATTCGAATGGCGCGGCGCCAGCCTCGCATTCCCGGTATTTGGTGGCTGGGTGAGTTTCAGCATGACCGCCATACTAGCAAGCACGGTGTTGCTCGCCGGGCTGATCGGAGTAGCGCGACTGGCCCTGAAAGCGCACGTGCCGGTTGATCTGTATCGCGGATATGTAGCAGGGTTTGTTGCAGTGATGATTGCGCATGTACTGATCCGATAACTGTGCAACACGGATTGCGCGGATGAGGGACCGATTTTCGCGGATTTTTTTAGGAGTGTGGATGAAGGATGGGGCTTTTCTCAATCCTTGATGCGGGCGCCCATGGCCCGGAGCATGGCATTCAGTTTTATCAGGCATTCTTCGTATTCGGCATCTGGCTCCGAATCATATACGATAGCACCGCCCACTTGCGTGGAAACATATCCAGTGTTTGCATTGTATAAAATGCTGCGAATCACCACATTAAAATCAAAATTTCCTTCCGGATCGAAATAACCCACCGCGCCTGAATAC
Source organism: Saprospiraceae bacterium (assembly GCA_016787415.1). GTDB lineage: Bacteria > Bacteroidota > Bacteroidia > Chitinophagales > Saprospiraceae > M3007. Next base: position 23,384 of record JAEUUT010000152.1, read on the forward strand.
AGGCCGCGTCGGCTTCGTTCGTATTGCTCGATCAGTTGCATAGCCATTACCTTGGGGGCGCCGGTCATGCTTCCCATGGGAAAAGCATCGCGCAGGGCATCCACAGGATGAACGCCCGGACGCAGTGTACCACTCACGGTGGAAATCATCTGATGCACGGTTTCGAAGGTGTGTATTCCAAAAAGTTCGTCTACTTGTACGGAGCCGGGCAGGCAGTTGCGTGCCAGGTCGTTGCGCACCAGATCGACGATCATGATATTTTCTGCGCGGTCTTTTTCATTGGCAGCCAGTTCGGCTCGTATGTCGGCATCTTCAGCAACCGTGGCGCCACGACGGCGGGTACCTTTGATGGGCTGTGAAACGAGTCGGCTTCCATGTTTTTGTAAAAAACGCTCCGGACTTGCACTCATCAGATACCGATTCTCCCAACGCATAAATGCCGAGGAAGGAGCCCGGCCGATTTGGTTGAGTCGGGAAAACACCTGTACCGGATCAAGGTCCATTTTTTCAGCAAAAAACTCCTGGCAAAGGTTCATTTCGTACAAGTCGCCGGCTACAATGTGTTCTTTAATCTGTAAAACCGTTTTTTTGTAGTTCTCTTTGTCTGTCTTGTTTTTAAGATAAAAATCTATCTTATTTTTTGATAATTTATTTTTTTGAACAAAATTGTCAAATGTTTCAAAATAGTCTAAAATATCGTTAATTCGTTGGTTTGTAAAATAGACTTCAAGGTTCTCACCTCGAATCCCTGCTACTATTTCCGGCTGGAAAAAACCCATGTCGGGCAGCCCGATTCCGTCGGTGTGATGCGACTCCAGTCGTTCTGTTTCATTCTTCAGATCATAGGAAAGGTAGCCGAATAGCCAGTCGGCAGTAGTTGTTTGCCATGCTTTCAGGCGTTCGAAGGCATCCCCGCTCTTGCATTCCAGTAACTGAAGCACGCCACCAGCGGCGAGACATTCCCAGCCTCCAGCCGCGAATGGACTCTCTTCATGTCCGTTGCTGTCGAGATACAGCCCGCGCTCCTGTGCGGCAGCCCAATGCAACAAACGCGTTTTCCACAATGGAATATTCTCTATAGAAAATATGGCATGCCTGCGCATAGAAATGCTTGACAGAGAAAAAGTTAGGAATTGACATTAACAAAAATATATCCTAAACAAAGTATTTTGATATTCACCTCTCACCTCTCACCTCTCACCTCTCACCTCTCACCTCTCACCTCTCACCTCTCACCTCTCACCTCTCACCTCTCACCTCTCACCTCTCACCTCTCACGCTCTCACCTCTATCCCCTTCGGCCACTCCAGTCCGGCCGCTTCTTCCTCAGAAACCTTCCATACAGATGCTTTAAGTTTCAGCAGTTGAGTGTCTGCTTCCGACAGTCGAATGGCAACCTCGATCTGGCCGGATTCGTCGAAGTGCTGGCGCACAATTTCTATGTCCAGTTTTTTCAGGCCATTCATCAGGTCGGGCATCAGGGCATAATCGAAGTTAAATGTAAAATGCTCTTTTACAAGCACTTCTATTTTTTCAGCATTTTTCAGGGCTTCGGCTGCGGCTTCCCGATACGCCTGTATCAGGCCCGAAGTGCCGAGCAAAGTGCCGCCAAAATAACGCACAACGACAATAAAAACATAGGCCAGTCCGGCAGCATCTATTTGTCCGAGGATGGGGCGCCCTGCTGTGCCACTGGGTTCGCCGTCATCGTTGGCCCGAAACCGACTGCCGTCTATGCCTAGCCGCCAGGCAAAACAATGATGTCGTGCTTTAAAATGCTCTTTTCGCACCCCTTCCAGAAAGGCCAGCGCCTCTTCTTCCGTGCGCACCGGATAGGCATAGCCGATAAAACGGCTACCCCGATCCTTGAATTCTCCCGTAGCAGGCGCTGCGATGGTGTGGTAAACATCTTTCATGGAGAGCAAAGGTAGAGAAAAGGGGCCAAGGGCAAAAAGCAAGGGGCAATTTACAAGGTGCAAGAGGCAAAGGGCAAGGGGCAAGAACGCAAGAGGCGTAATTTGTTTGTGTTGAGTTCTAAAAAAAATGCAAATTTGCTGCATCATTTATGTAATTAATCCAATATCAATATGCGCGAATCATTTTTGCATTTCCTGTGGCGCTGGCGCCGCTTCCACCTTCATGCCTTGTGTACTACCCAGGGCCAACCCCTTGAAATACTGCATCCCGGTGAGTGGAACACCCATGCAGGCCCCGATTTTTTTAATGCACGTATCCGGCTGGGCGACACCCTGTGGGCTGGGAATGTGGAAATCCATCTCCGATCTTCCGACTGGATGCTGCACGGTCACCAGCGTGACCCGGCCTACGACAATGTGGTGCTGCACGTGGTGCTGGAAGAAGACCTGCCCGCCATGCATACCTCGGGCGAACGCATCCCATGCCTTGAATTAAAGGAGCGTATTCCTGCCAATATCTTGGACACCTATCAGCGACTGGAGCAGGAGCGCGCCTGGATACCTTGTGAAAGTTTTTTTGCACAAACACCTGACATTGTGCGACTTAATTGGCTCGACAGGTTGCTGGTAGAACGCCTCGAACAAAAAACCGAGGCCATTGCCACCCTGCTGGAAGCCACCGGAAACCACTGGGAAGAAGCATTTTACCGGCTGCTGGCCCGAAATTTTGGCCTTAAAGTGAATGCACAACCTTTTGAAATGCTGGCGGCTTCCTTGCCACTTTCTGTACTCGCCAAACACCGCAGCAACGCTTTTCAGATAGAAGCCCTGCTGTTTGGTCAGGCCGGGTTGCTCGCAGCAGATTTTCAGGAAGAATATCCGGCAGCCCTGGCAAAAGAGTATCGTTTTTTGCAACACAAATACCAACTGGCGCCGATTGAAAGCAAACAATGGAAATTTCTGCGACTTCGGCCAGCCAATTTCCCCAGTATCCGGCTGGCACAGTTTTCGGCCTTGCTGCACAGGTCGGCGCCCCTGCTGTCGCAAATACTTGAAGTTAGTAGCCTGCGCCAGATCGAGCATTTGTTTAGCGTGGAGCCAGGCGAATACTGGTTGACGCATTTTCAGTTGGACAAACCCTCCGCCAAACGCAGCAAGACGCCCGGCCGCGATTTTATTCACCTGCTCACCATCAATACCATCGTTCCTTTTTTGTTTCACTATGGTCGGCAAAAGCACACCGAACGCTACGAAAAACGGGCCATGCACCTGCTCGAATCGTTGCCTGCCGAATCCAACGCCGTGCTCGACGGCTGGCGTACCCTGGGTATCGAGGCCCGCCATGCCTACCAGAGTCAGGCCTTGCTACACCTGAAAACGAGGTATTGCGACGCCCAGCGCTGCCTGGAATGTGCGGTGGGGAATGCGATTTTGAAATGAAACAGGAGACATCCTGAAAAATTTGGGATGTCTCCTATTATTATTGCACAAAAATCATTTCATGAAACATCTCCTTCCTGCATTGTTGCTGTTGTGCCTGTGGGCGCCACTCTATTCTCAATCGGCCAAAAAAATCATCGATCATGCCGATGTGCAGCGCTGGAAAAAAATAGAACAGCAAAAAATGGCCAAAGACGGACAATGGGTCAGTTGGGCCCAAATGCCCGTCACCGAAGGCGATGCGGAGTTGCATCTCTGGAATGCAGGCACGAAACAAACCCGCGTGTTCCGGCGTGCTTCCGATGCGCAGTTTTCCGCCGACGATAAACTGCTGATTTTCACGATCAAACCAGCGCTCGACAGCCTGAAAGCCTTGCGCCGGAAAAAAGTGAAAGATGAAGACCTGCCCAAGGATACCCTGGCCATTTTGACCCTTGCTACCGGGCAGTTGGAAAAAATTCCACGTTTGAAAAAAGTGCTTGTTCCCGAAAAATGGGCTGGCTGGCTGGCATTTCAGTGCGAACCTGAAAAACCCGCCCCGGCCAAAAAAGACAGCACCAAAACCCAGCCCAAACCCTCGGCCAAAGCCCCGAAGGAAAAAAAGGAAGACAAGGAAAACGGCTATCGGCTGATCGTGCGCAATACCACCACCGGCGCTCAGGACACCATTGCGTATGTAAAGGAATTTGTAGTAGCCAAAAAAAGCCCGCAACTGCTCCTGTACAGCACGGGCTGGGGCGATACCATGATGATGCGTACCAACCGGCAGGTGCAAAAAAACGGAGTGTACTGGTATGATTTAGAGCACGTTGCAATTCAGCCAGTGTTTCGGGCCAAGGGAAAATTCCAGCAACTGGCGCTCGATGAAAAAGGAGAACAAGGGGCGTTTTTAGCCGACCTCGACACGAGTAAGGTGCGCATCCGGCCGCTGCAATTGTGTTATACGGAAAGAGGCGATTCGGCAAAAATTATCGCCCGACCGGAAAGCGATTTTTTACAACAAAAAGGCGCAGCCGCCTGGATAATCAGTGAAAACAGCCGACCGCTTTTTTCCGAAGACGGCGATAAAATGTATTTCGGCATCGCTCCCCCCCCGGTGCTGAACGATACCACCCTGCTCAAAGAGGAAATTGTGGACGTGGAAGTGTGGAACTGGAAAGATACCCGCCTGTACACCCAGCAGGAAGTACAACTCGACAACCTCCGCAAACGCGCCTTCCCGGTGGTGTGGCATTGCCGGAAAAACCGTTTTGTACAACTGGCCAGCCTCGACATTCCGGAAGTACGTTTTCAGGAACAACGCAACGCCGATCTGGCCCTGGCTTTTTCAGAAGAAGCCTATGGGCAGTACATCACCCGGGAAGGCTCAGCACACAAGGACGTATATGCGGTCGACCTGAAAACGGCTGGTAAAACATTGATAATAAAAGACTTGCGTGGAACCCCGCGCCTCTCGCCCGAAGCGAAATACATCTATTGGTGGAGCGAGCCCGATACTGCCTGGTTTGCCTGGAGCGCCCGGCGTGGAGAAACCGTACGGCTCACCGACAACCGACAAACAGCATTTTACGACGAAGAAAATGACCAGCCCGATTACCCTGCCGACTTCGGCGCGGCAGGCTGGCTCGAAGACGATGCGGCCTTGCTCGTGTACGACCGCTTCGACCTCTGGATGCTCGATCCTACCGGGAAAAAACAACCCGTACGCATATCGAAGGGGCGGGAAAACCAGACGGTGTACCGCTACCTGAAACTCGACCCCGAACAGCGCAGCATTCCCGCCGACGCTACCCTGCTGATGCACCGTTTTCATAAAACCACCAAAGCCGAAGGATATACCTGGTGCAACTTGAAAACAGGCAAATGGACCGAACTCTGTGGCGGCGACTACGCCTATTCCAAACAACCCCTGAAACCGGAAAAAGCGGACGCACTGCTCTTTACCCGAAGCAATTTTCAGGAATTTCCGGATTTGCAGTACCTGGCATACGGCAATCCAGATGCCCGCCCCGAAATGATTTCGCACGCCAATCCGCAACAAAGCGAATACCGCTGGGGCACGATCGAGCCGGTGCAATGGACCTCGCTGAGCGGCGAAAAACTGAATGGCCTGCTGGTAAAACCGGAAGATTTTGACCCCGACAAACAGTACCCGATGATTGTTAATTTTTATGAAAAACAATCGGACGGACTGCACCTGCACCGCAGCCCCGATTTCCACCGCTCAACCATCAATTATACGATATACGCGAGCCGCGGATACCTCGTATTTTCCCCTGATATTACCTATCGCACGGGCTATCCGGGGGCTTCCGCCTACGATGCCATTGTGAGCGGCGTGAATGCGCTGATCGAACGCGGCATTGTCGATCCCAAACGTATTGCCTTGCAGGGACATTCCTGGGGCGGCTATCAGGCAGCGTACCTCGTCACCCGTACCAACCTGTTTGCCTGCGCGGAGGCGGGCGCGCCTGTGGCCAATATGACGTCTGCGTACGGCGGTATTCGTTGGGAATCGGGCTTGTCGCGTGCGTTTCAGTATGAGCACCAGCAAAGCCGTATCGGCGGAAACCTGTGGGAATATCCGATGCGATACCTGGAAAACTCGCCGCTTTTTGCCCTCGATAAAGTTCAGACGCCTTTGCTTATTCTGCACAACGACAAAGACGGCGCTGTGCCCTGGTACCAGGGCATCGAACTGTTTTCGGGGCTTCGCCGCCTGGGCAAACCCTGCTGGCTGCTCAACTACAACGACGAACCGCACTGGCCCGTCAAACTGCAAAATCGCATGGATTTTCAACGGCGGATGCAGCAGTTTTTCGACTATTATCTGATGGGCGCACCCGAGCCCAAATGGATGAAACGCGGCGTGCCTCCGGTGGAAAAAGGTATTTTACAGGGGCTGGAAACAGATGAAGGAGGGGAATGACGGGGCGATTTGATAATTTTTTAAAAGTTGTCAAATCAAAATATGCATTTTTCAAAAGAGCAGCATCATTAAGGACGTGCACCCGATTCACTCCTTTTTACAACCAATAATGCTACTCTTATGAAAATATCATTTTTCCTTGCCTCCTGCTGGCTGGCTGTGGCCAGTTTGTTTACTGCTACTGATACTACTACGCTGAAAGGAACAGTTACAGATGCCGGTAACGGCGAAGCGCTCATTGGCGCGACGATACAAGTGCTGCAACAAAAAAAACTGGTAAAAGCAGCCCATTCTGACGTGGATGGAAAATTTTCCCTCGAAATACCTCCCGGCACCTATGAAGTGGAGGCATCGTATGTGGGCTTTACGACGGTGCGTTACTCGGATGTGGAAATAAAAAAAGGTGAAAACCAGATTTCCTTCCAACTGCAACCCGGCGCTGCCTTGACGGAAGTTATCGTAACGAGTTACAGCAGCCCTGTTGCAAAAGATGAACTGGGCCGCACGCGTGCCTACCTGGACAGCGAAAGCGCTGCCCCAGCCGGTGCACCTGTAGAATACAAAGCCGTTACTACCAAAAGCAAAGTAAAAGGTGCACCATCGCCTGCCAAACCCGATCGGGCCAGCCGCGAAGCCCCTGTCAAAAAAATGGTAGCAGAGCCTGCCATCATGGAAGAAGAAGTCTATGAACTGTCGCCTGCTACCAGCGATGGCCCCCACGACCGCAGGATGGACGCTGACAAATCCGTGCCACCTGTTTCTACCTCCACCCCTGCTCCGCGCGCCGGACTGCTCACTGCCGGCGAGTGGAACGATCTGCACAACTGGAACCGCCACTGGGTCGATCTGCTGTCGGACGGCGAAATTGCCGAGTACGAAAAAATGTACCAGCATTACCCCAGCCAGCGCTACACCGTACTGCTCACCAATGCCAATGACTTCCCCGTGAGTGATGCCTATGTGAAACTCAGCACCGCCAGCGGCGAAATACTCTGGGAAAGCCGCTCTGACAACACGGGCAAAGCCGAACTCTGGGCCGGGCTTTTCGACAATAAAACCTACTCCAACCTGCACGCAGAAGCCTGGGTAAACGGCCAGAAACACGATCTCGGCCAGCCCAAGCCTGCCAAAGACGGCATCAATCGCCACCAGATTCAGGTAGATTGCAACGCCTCTAAAAAGGTGGACATCGTATGGGCTGTAGATGCCACGGGCAGTATGGGAGACGAAATTGAATACCTCAAAACCGAATTGCTCGATGTGATCGGCCGGGCGCAGGCGCACAACCGCGAACTGGAATTCCGCATGGGTACGGTGTTCTACCGCGACAAAGGCGACGAGTACATTACCAAAAGCAGCGGCTTGTCGCCCGATATTTCCAAAACAGTCGATTTTATCCGCAAGCAGTTTGCAGGCGGTGGCGGTGATTACCCCGAAGCCGTACACAACGCCCTGGAAGAAGCCATTTTCAGCCAGAAATGGAACGACAATGCCATTGCACGCATTTGTTTCCTGGTACTCGACGCCAGCCCACACGCCGACCAGCCGGAGGTGATCGCCAGCATCCAGCGCAGCATTCGCGAAGCGGCCCGCCTCGGCATCCGCATCGTGCCGGTGACGGCGAGCGGAATTCAGAAGGACACGGAGTTTCTGATGAAATTTTTTGGTCTGGCTACCAACGGTACTTATGTGTTCCTGACCGACCACAGCGGTATCGGCGGCCGCCACCTCGAACCCACTACCGATGAATACAAGGTGGAACAGCTCAACGACTTGCTGGTGCGCCTCATCACAGAATACACCACTATTAAAACCTGTGAAGGCAAATCGTCTATTCTTTTTGAAAACGACCTGGAGCAGCAACAACAGCCGAATGCTTCCGACGAAAAAGCCCTGTATTACCCCAACCCCGCCAGCACACAATTCACCCTCGAACTGCCCGTAGCCGTTGAGTCTGTCACCATCTACGATTCGGAAGGCAAAGCCGTGCGCAAAATTGAACAACCCCAGGCCGGTCGCCACACCGTTATCGTGAGCGATTTGACGGAAGGCTTTTATACCATCCGCATTTTAAGGGCGGGTAAAATGCAAAGCGGGAAGTTGATTGTGATTAGAAGTTAACAGAAGTCCTAAGTCCTGAGTCCTAAGTCCTAAGTCCGTAGCGTACACCTTGATGCTATCAGCCTTTCTAACAATTAATGCCAAGGGCATGAATGTGTACGCTACGGACTTAGGACTTAGGACTTAGGACTGTCTACTCAGGACTTCTTCTTATCTTTGCCTCATGACAAACCGCAAAATCATCCTCTTGGCTGCGCTGTGCGCCCTCGTTCTGGGAGCCATAGCGTATTATCAGTACCGACACGGGAAACCCCGTTTCGACTGGGATGATTCGTGGAACAAAAAGGCATACAAGGAAAGCAATACCGAGCCGTATGGTACGCAGGTGTTGCACCAACTTTTGAAAGGCTATTTTCCGGATTTTAAGCGAATTGATATTACCAGCAACGTAGGCGAAGAACTGCCACGCGACAGCACAGGGCAAAAAGCAGCCAATTATGTGTTTGTCGGCGAAGCCATGTACCTCGATTCGCTGAGTACGGCCCGCTTGCTGGAATTCGTGCAAAGCGGCCATACGGCCCTGATCTCCAGCAAAACGATCCCTTTCGACCTGATGTTTCACCTCTACTACGAGGAATGTCAGGGAAATGCCTGGGATGATTATTCGAGTGTGGAAGACTCGCTCGTGACCTTATCGCTGGTGCAACCAGTGCTGGCCTCGAACGCTGTGCAATGTTACTATTCCCGCCAAAACCGGATCGGCACCTACAACTGGCATTACATCGATCTCGATCATTTTTGCCGCGACCTACCCCAAACACCGCTGGGTCATGTGAACGACCACATCAATTTTGCTGAATTTCCCTACGGGAAAGGCAAATTCCTGTTGCATACCACGCCGATAGCGCTCACCAATTTCAGCCTACTGCGCCCCGATGTGCGTAAATATGCGGAAGGCGTTTTGTCGCACCTCACACCCGGCGATATTTACTGGGATGCCCTGAGTCGGGTGCCGGAAGCCGTTGGCCGCAGGCGCAACAACCGGGATGGATATAACCGCGGACTCCACGATGAACATCCGCTCCAGTATGTGCTTCAGCAGCCGGCCCTGGCCTGGGCCTGGTACATGCTGGTAGCCATGGCGGGTATCTGGCTGTTTTTTCGAGGAAAACGCCGGCAACGCATTATTCCGGTGCTGGCGAAAAACGAAAATTCCTCCTACCAGTTTATCGGTACCATCGCCAATCTGCACTTCCGCGAACGCAATTACCGCGGACTTTGCCAGCAAAATATGCGCTTGTTCCTGGCCCGCATCCGCGAACGATACGGGCTGGTAGCGCCCATGGATGCCGCTACGGGCGCCGTGCGCATCGATGCCGATTTTGTGCAACGCCTGTCTGTCACGTCCGAGGTGCCTGCAACGCAGATCGAGGAAATTTTCAGGCAATATGCGGCTACGGTTCAGTACGAACCGACAGAGGACATGGCCGTGCAGTTGTACCTGGCCATGGAAAAATTCTGGAAAGAGAAGTAGGGGGATTGGACAACGGATGAGGCGGATTTTTCCGGATTTCAACAGATTTTCATCTAAATGGCTTTTTGATGAAAATCTGTTGAAATCCGGAAAAATCCGCTTCATCCGTTGTCCCATCCTTCTACGCAAGCGCACTTAAAACTCCGCGCTTCCCGGATACCTCGGAAAAGCAATCACGTCGCGAATATTGGTCATGCCCGTCACGAACAGCACCAGTCGCTCGAAGCCCAAGCCGTAGCCGGCATGCGGGCAGGAGCCGAAACGGCGCGTATCGAGGTACCACGACAGTTCCTCTTCCGGGATGTGCATTTCGTGCATGCGGCGTACCAGCAGGTCGTAGCGCTCTTCGCGCTGGGAGCCGCCGACAATTTCGCCAATGCCGGGGAACAGGATGTCCATAGCGGATACGGTCGGGCCGGGTACCCCTTCTTTCGGGTCGTCCTGACGCATGTAGAACGCTTTGATTTCGGCGGGGTAGTTGGTCAGGATCACCGGCTTTTTAAAGTGTTTTTCCACCAGATAGCGTTCGTGTTCGCTTTGCAGATCGGTACCCCAGCCTTCTACCGGGAACTGGAATTTGCCTTTTTTATTCGGCGTGGAATTTTTCAGGATATCGATGGCCTCCGTGTAGGTGAGACGTTCAAATTTATTGTCGATAACGAAACGCAGTTTTTCCGTCAGCGACATCTCGCTGCGCTGGTCTTGCGGCTTGCTTTTTTCTTCCTCGATCAGGCGTTCTTCCAGTATTTTCAGGTCGTCGGCGCAGTGTTCGAGCACATAGCCGATCACGAAAGACAGCATACTTTCGGCCAGGTCCATGTTGTCTTTCAGGTCGTTGAATGCTACTTCCGGTTCAATCATCCAGAACTCGGCCAGGTGGCGCGTGGTGTTGGAGTTTTCGGCGCGGAAAGTAGGTCCGAAAGTGTACACCTCGCCGAGTGCCATGGCACCCAGTTCGGCTTCTAGTTGGCCCGAAACGGTGAGGTTGGTAGAGCGCTTGAAGAAGTCTTGCGAGAAATCCACTTCGCCCGATTCGGTGCGTGGCGTGCCGTCGAATGGCAGCGTCGTTACCCGAAACATTTCACCGGCGCCTTCTGCATCGCTGGCTGTAATGACAGGCGTGTGCAGGTACACAAAACCGCGGTCTTCAAAAAACTTGTGGATTGCGAAGGCCAGTTTGTGGCGAATGCGGAACACGGCCGCAAACGTATTGGTACGAAAACGCAGGTGGGCGTGTTCGCGCAGGAATTCCAGCGTTTGTTTTTTAGGTTGCAGCGGAAATTCTTCCGGGTTGCAGTCGCCGTAAATCTCGATTTCCGTGGCTTTCAGTTCCACTTTTTGCCCTTTGCCCTGCGATTCTATCAGGGTGCCCTGTGCGCGAATGGCCGCGCCAAACTTGAGCCGGTCAAGGATAGCAGCGTCGGTATTTTCAAAATCGACCACCACCTGCAGGTTGGATGCTGTGGAGCCGTCGTTGAGGGCCAGAAACTGGTTGTTTCGGAAGGCTTTTACCCAGCCTTTTACCTGTATAGTTGTGTTCAGCGGTTCGCTGCGGAGAATCTCGGCAATTTTTAGGCGCTTCGTCATATCGGTGCGTTTGATAGGAGCAGCATGCTCCCTGAAAAAGAGCCGCAAAAATAGCAGTTTCTCCGCAAATACGACGGTAAAGGCTGTGGTTTTATTCCACTTTCAAAGTTTTGACTTCTCCGGTAGGCGTCACCAATACAAATTCTTTTTTCACCTCTGTGCGGACAGCCGGTTTGCGTTCGGGCAGCGTAAAGCGCACGATCAGGTTGTAGGAAAACTGCACAGCGGGCTCCAGAATTTCAGGGTTGATTACGATGTCGTAGTCATTGGCAGGTACGGCATTATAGAAACGAGAAACGGGTTTGTCGGCCGAATTCACCACTGCATTGTTTTTTTCATCGTTGTCCAGCCGCTGTGTGCTGAACACCTGATAGGATTCGTACTGATTGATCGGGTAGGTCACCCAGGCGTTTTCGCCGGTAATGACATAGGCCGAATCGATGCCGATGCCTGCTTTGCGGTACTGCGATTTGATGGTAGCGAGGTACTGAAAAGCCGCGTCGCGCAGTTGGGAATACACTTTGTCGGAATCCTTGACAAAGTAATCGACTTTGACGATGTCGTAAATTTCCTGGCGCGCGGCAGCCGTCACAATCCGGTCGAGCAGTGCAGGCCTGGTGTAGCGGATATGGATGTTTTTTTGGAGTTCAAAACCTTTGGGGATTTCGGTATAGGTCTTTTTGGAAAATAGTTTTTTGCTGACATCGTACTCGTATTTAGGCAGAAAATTGACCATATCCACATAAATATCCTCGGTCGGGATACCCAGGCTTTTCAGTTCGGCCAGGAAACCATCGAGGCGGGCATTCAGGAGGGTATTCGTTTCATCGGCTGTTTTTCCCACCTGCAACATGGCAAAAATCGCCACATATGATTCGGCTTTCTGGTTGGAAAGTGCGTTGATACTGATTTCCAACTGATTGTTTTCGAGAATACTGGCGGGTCGGGCGACGGATCGGAACTGGGGCTGGTTTTGGAAGTAGTTGTTGCGCGGATAGTTTTGTTGTTGTTGTACTTCCTGTTGTTTTTGCACGCCGTAATTTCCCATTACCTGGGCAGAAACATGGGCAGAAATAGCCAGCAGAACGAAGATTGTCAAGTGTTTTTTCATGGCAATTGGTTTGTGTTGACGAATTGGTTTTTCTCCAAACGGTCAACACCCCGGAAAATTGTCGGCTTGCATATGCACTCCGTTATTCCATATACCTTTGCCCAACAAAAGCCTGATTTCGCTTGTTTTATTGCGTTCAAATTTTGGATACTACCTGTCATGTTTATAGAAGTTTTTAAAAGCAAAATTCACCGCGCACGCGTCACGCAGGCCGACCTCAACTATGTCGGCAGCATTACCATCGATGAGGAATTGATGGAAGCCGCCAATATTCTGGAAGGGGAAAAAGTGCAGATCGTCAACAACAACAATGGCGAACGCTTCGAAACCTACACCATTCGCGGCGAACGCGGCAGCGGTGTCATTTGCCTCAACGGCGCGGCCGCCCGGCGTGTGCAAGTCGGCGATATCGTCATTATCATTTCCTATGCGATGATGACGCCGGAGGAGGCGAAGGAGTTTAAGGGTGTGGCGGTATTTCCGGATGAGAATAACAGGATTGTAGTAAGTCCTGAGTCGTAACGTAGTCCTAAGTCCTGAGTCCTAAGTCCGTAGCGTACACCTTGTTACCCTTGGTGCCTCGATTAAGAATGCCAAGAGTAACAAGGTGTACGCTACGGACTTAGGACTCAGGACTCAGGACTTAGGACTACGTTACGACTCAGGACTCTATTTCCTGGAAACAGCAAACCGCTCCACGCCTACACTCGTCTCCTTTCCTCCAGCCATTTCTGCCACCAGTTTGCCCGTTCCGGCGCCGAGGCTAAGACCCAGCATAGCGTGGCCGGTGGCGATCATCAGGTTATCCGTTTTAGGCGCAAATCCGATATAGGGCATGCCATCGGCAGATACAGGCCGGAAGCCAAACCACACTTTTTCGCGCAGGTGTTGTTCCAAATCGGTCAGATCGGCTAATTGCCGGAATGCCGGGTCGTCGGTCATGCCCGGCAGGTAGCG
>JAEUUT010000163.1 GCA_016787415.1 Saprospiraceae bacterium
GTCGCGCACCAGCGTGAGCGAGGCGGCAATGAGTTTACGCTTGAGCACCAGGGCCTGCGGGGTGTTTAGGTCGCGGCGGATGTTGGCTGCTTCCACGCGTTGCGGGGTGGTGATGCCCAGTCGGTATTTGCTGCGTAATACGCGCTTGCAACTTTCATACAACTGGTTTTTGTCGATGGCGCCACTGTCGACAGCCATTTGCAGAGCACTCAAGGCTGCGCCAAGGTTTTCAGGCAGCAAGTCTACGTCGTTGCCAGCACGAAACACCTCCACATCGGCCAGGCCGGGGCCAAAATGCTTGGTGACGCCTTTCATTTCCATGGCATCGGTAAAAATCAGGCCCTGAAAACCCATTTTTTTGCGCAATAGATCGGTGATGACCGGGCGGCTCAACGAAGTCGGGTGGTTCGCACGCGGATCGAGCGCAGGTACGCTCAAATGGGCTACCATGAAGGAACCCACGCCGTTTTGTGCCAGCATTCTGAATGGATATAGTTCCAGGCTGTCGAGGCGTTCCATGCTTTGATTGATCACAGGAAGATCGACGTGAGAATCCACATTTGTATCACCATGGCCTGGGAAGTGTTTGGCGCAGGCGAGCACGCCGCCATCTTGCAATCCGGCCATGTACTGGTATGCCTTGGCAGTCACGTTGTAGCGGTCTTCGCCAAAGGAACGCTCATTGATGACCGGATTGGCAGGGTTGTTATTGATGTCAGCGTCGGGTGCAAAATTGACATGTACGCCCAGGCGACGGCATTGTCGGGCCACTTCCACGCCCATGTCGTATAGAAGACGGTTGTCGTCCACAGCGCCCAACATGATTTGTTTGGGGAAAGAAATGGTGCTGTTGCGCAGGCGCATGCCCAGGCCCCATTCGAGGTCCATAGACACCATGAGTGGCAATTGCGGACTGGCTGCCTGGTAGCGGTTGGTCAACGCCACCTGTTTTTCCGGTGTGCCGGCGCCGGTTGGGTTGAAAAAGCAGATACCCCCGGGTTTGTACTGCCGGATCAGGTTTTCAGTCATTTGCTCGTAGGCAGAATCCATGTCGAGGTGCCCGCGTACGACAAACAATTGTCCGAAACGTTCGGCATCGGTCATGGCGCTGAACACGGAATCGACCCACAGTGCTTCGTGTCGGCTGGCCGAACTCGACAGGTTGGCAAATGGTCTGTTGTTGTGAAATCCTTCTACAAAAAGCGCCCCGCACAACAGAAACGGAAGGCTGAATTTCAGATTCAGGAATGCTTGCATAGGGGCAAAGAACGGGAATTATGCAGAAACCTTGCCGCTCACAATCCAATAGTGTTCAAGATCGGTATAACGTACGTCGTTGGAAATGCGAGCGAGCGTTTCTTCAAGAAATTCCCGTGTGGGGAAATTCTTCAAAACGAGGTGCTGCGTACCATCTTCCAAGGTTCTGGTTTGAAAGGTGTTTCCGTGCGCATCTGTTTGGGTTATTCGCCTTTTGTCGTGGTAACCACCGGCTACCGGCTTGCTGTCGATAAAGGCAAAAACACCGCCAGGTTGTAAAATATCGACCGTTTTTTGGAGAAATTTGCTCAAATCCTGCAACAGGATATGGCTCCAGATAAATCCGCCGAACAGGGCGTCAAAGCGTTTTTCGGTCTCTAATTGAAACATATCGACCACTTCAAAAGCCACTTTGCTACTGAGGTTTCGGCCTTTTGCAATTTCTATAACACTTTCGTTGATGTCGGTAGCCAGCATCGACGCGGCCGTTCGGGAAATCTGTTCGGTCCAGTAGCCGGTTCCGCAGGCAATTTCCAGCACGTTTTTTTGGGCAAACAACTGCTGAAAAATGGCGGTCGCATCTGCGAGGTCTTGTTGTTCTTCGGGAATTTGGTACACCTTGTCGTATTCCTTTGCCCGGTTGTGGTAGTAGGATGAGAGGTCCTGGTTCATGGTTTGACTGATTTTTTTGAGGGTCGAATAACGGATTTTTATGGGTTATCAGTTTCCTGATATTG
This sequence comes from Saprospiraceae bacterium, assembly GCA_016787415.1. GTDB lineage: Bacteria > Bacteroidota > Bacteroidia > Chitinophagales > Saprospiraceae > M3007. The sequence goes on from JAEUUT010000163.1 coordinate 1,995, forward strand.
CATTAATACATGCACACTCTACACTTTGTGTCCTTAGTGCCTTCCTTTGTGTTCCTTGTGTTTAAATTTTTTAACAGGAGGAACACAAAGGAAGGCACCAATTCAAGTAAACCGAACCCCTATTTTTGCTCCAATTGTCGGCAAATTATCCGGCCTTCAACAGACCTTTCTGCCATGAAAAAATCCTCCAGCATATTCCTTTTTCTTTTTTTGGGTGCATACTACACGGTATCCATCGCACAAACCCCTGTTGATTCCACCCAGCAACTCCGCGAAATAGCCATACAAGGCTATTTGTCTCAGCAACCGCTGTTGAAAACGCCGGCTTCGGTGGGTGTTCTCAATACGGAGCAATTACAGCGTTTTTCAGAACAATCGTTGCTAACAGCCTTCAATCTGTTGCCTGGCGTGCGCATGGAAGAACGTTCGCCGGGCAGTTACCGACTTTCTATCCGGGGCAGTCTGCTGCGTTCACCCTTTGGTGTGCGCAATGTGAAAGTGTACGTGGATGAATTCCCGCTCACCGACGCAGGGGGGAATACCTATCTCAATCTGATAGATACCAAAGCCATCGAACGGGCTGAAGTGCTGAAAGGGCCGGATGGCAGTTTGTTTGGCGCCAATTCGGGTGGAGTGGTGGTGTTCGACCTTTTTGGACAAAAAAAGGACAGCAGCGCATTGACGGTTGGCCTGAGTAGCGGCTCGTATGGAATGTTTCACGAACATGCTTCCTGGAAACACAGCACCGGAAAATCGCGCTTTTCTTTCAATCAGGGCTACCAGCAATCGGATGGTTATCGGGAAAATTCGGCCCTGCGGCGCACATTTTTACAAGCGTCCGAACGCTGGATATATGGTAAAAACAACAGCGTGAAACTTTTAGCCCTGTACTCGGATCTGCGCTACCAAACACCCGGCGGACTGACGCAGGCACAGTTCGACGCCGACCCGCGCCAGGCGCGCCCTGCGGCCGGGCCCAATCCGGGTGCTGCGGAGCAACAGGCAGGTGTGTATAACCAGACGTTTTTTGCCGGGGTTTCCAATGAACTACACCTGCGGGAACGCCTGGTGTATGTGGCCTCTGTGTTTGGTTCTCACACGGATTTTAAAAACCCGTTTATCACCAACTACGAAACCAGAAACGAGCAAAACCTCGGCGTCAGGACGTATTTCGGATGGTATGGACATGATACCCGGGCTTTTCAATGGAAATGGAACCTCGGCCTGGAAGGCCAAAGAGGCTGGCAAAAGGTGGCCAATTTTGCAAATAACAAGGGTGAAAAAGGCACGCAACTCGCTCAAGATGAATTGAATATCGCACAGGTTTTTTATTTCTCCCGCTGGTCGGCCACATTCCATGAACGACTCAGCGCAGAGGGCGCGCTCAGCCTGAACTCGTACCAATACGGTTACCAGGGCGCCACGTCCAATGGCAGCAGAACCCTAGCAGGGCAGTGGATGCCACGAGTGGCCCTCAGTTATCTGCTCCGGCCCGAACTCGCGCTGCGGGCTACGCTAAGCCGTGGCTACTCGCCCCCAACGCTGGCCGAGATCAGGCCTTCCAGCAATGTAATCAATGCCGATCTTCAGCCGGAATCGGGCTGGAACAAGGAAGTTGGACTGCGCCTGAATGCCTGGAAAGACCGCTTACAAGGCGATGTTGCCGTATTTCGCTACGATCTGACGAATGCCATTGTGCGTCGCACGGATGCCGCAGGGGCCGAGTATTTTGTAAATGCAGGCGGCACCCGACAAACGGGACTGGAGGCGATGTTGGTTGCATGGGTTGTAGCGCCACGCCCGACAGGCTTTATTCGGGCACTACAGGCAAATGGAAGCCTGACGTACAGCCATTTTTTGTTCAACAATTACCGCGATGCGACTGCGGACTATTCGGGCAATCGGCTCACCGGTGTGCCGCAAATAGTAACGGCTTGGAGCGTACAAGTACGTTTTCCACAGGCCTTGCATTTATTTGTAGCCTTTAACACGACCTCCAAGATGCCCCTGAACGACAGCAATACTGCCTACGCCGGAAAATACCACCTGCTGCAAGCGCGGGTGGATTGGTCGAAATGGCATATCAAAAAAGCCGCAATCACGGTGTTTGCCGGGGCTGATAATCTACTGAACGAACGCTACAGCCTGGGCAACGACATCAATGCCTTTGGAGGAAGGTATTTTAATGCGGCTGCCGGTCGGAATTGGTGGGGCGGGCTGCGGGTGGATTTATCTGCTTATTGACAGTTTTTCAAGAATGACAGGGTCTGAAATCTTCATTTCCGTTTCAACAGGTACTTTAAGATGCTGAAAATCATTGCTTTGAATGTATTTCCTTTGTTCGTGAACGTAGTCGGTGATGTCTTCGATGTATTGAATTTTCTTACTACAAAACGCTTTTTGCAGGCTTCCCTTTATTCCGATCTGAATGGCTTTTCTATCTAGCCTGGTGCCGTCGGGCCTGTGGTGCGGGTCCCACTGAATACGGACTTCACTGTTGTGCAGCCACCTTTTCCAGATAGATACTTCCTGGTGGGTGGATTGATCGATGGATGACAATTCGCCTTCGCGGAGCAGTGTCAGGAAGAAGTCTTTTTTGATTGAAATAGCCAGTATTCTCTCCTGATCGGGTTTGCTGGCCCAGCCGCTTCTGTACATCATCCACAGGAAATTGGGTTTGATCCAGGTCATTCTGTTGAAAGAGTAGTGCTCACCGCCAAATTTCTGGTGTTTGACCGCGTAGTCGGCAATAGCAGGGTTGTATGCCTGGTATACAATTATTTCATTTTCAGTCTGTTGTGCAGTTATTATTTGTTGGCCTTGCGTTTCGATGGCATGTTCCAGTTGTGGGTAAAAATCCAGATAAAGGTACTTGTTTGCTTTCCTGAATCGAACTTTCATGCCTTTTCTGTCATGCTCCTGTTCCCAGTGATCGAGCCTTTTTTGGGCATAACTCTCTATGATGGTGTTTCCACAGATGGCCAGTAAGCGGAGTTTTTCTCTGGCTTCTTTTGTGCCGATGTCTGCCAGCGCCCAGGTACATTTTCGGGCGATGGGCCTGTAATCCATCGGTTCAATGTCTTCATTCAGGGCCGTTTCGTACAGGATATTTACACAAACTGGATTGGACATCCATTGAAAACCGGATACGATCTGGTCGTGGCAATCGTGCCAGGTATGTTGAAGCAGTTGGCTGTAGTATCCGATCAGTTCCTCTTCCGTGGTGTCGGAAGGTCGCAGGCCGAGAAACTCCCAAACAAGTTGTGGGTCTTTCTTTTGCAGAATTTCATGAAATAAATTGTGTGTAGACATGTGGTTTGACATCATATTCATTTGCCAAGATAGATAAAATGAGGGAGTCTGAAAATTCATCGGCACTGCGTACGTGTTGCCTCAATCGGCCTTCTTCTTTAAAACCGTTTTTTTTCAGAATTTTTAAGGATGGCACATTCTCAAGGCCGACGAGCGCCTCTATTCTGTTCAGGTTCAATTCCTTGAAACCATATTCAATGACTGCTTCCACGGCCTCGCTCATCAATGCTTTCCTTTTGTATTTTTCGTCCTCCATCACATATCCTATTTCTGCACGGTGATGGTCTTTATTCCAGTTATGAATACCACAACGCCCTATGATCTGGCCAGATTCCTTGTCTTTCAGTAGAAATGTGACAAAACGCCTGTTGTAACTGGCGTAACCGTTTTGGTGTTTTTGCTCTTCTTTCCGGTAATCAATTTCAGATCGATGGCCGAGCAAGGCCATGATTTGTTCTTTGGAGAAATGGGTGAAAATGTAGGCCATATCCTCGGTTGAGATGCCAACGAGGATTAATCTTTTTGTTTCGAGTGCCAGGAGGTTCATAAGTTGATTATCGAAGGATAATTGCACCAATGTGCTCAACCTGTTACGCCATAGTACCCGGTGTAACGAGTAAAGTAAGCAGGTCGCATATGATAGAACTTCAATTTCCCCTAAAAAAGTTCGTAATGCCCAGCCCAGTTATTTTGCCCCTTGCCTCTTGCCCTTTGCCTCTTGCCCCTCACCCCTTGCCCCTTGCCTCTTGCCTCCTTCCACACCTATCCCTACCTTCGCCCCATGACCTGGCCTTCCGTGTTGCAAACCATCCTCGTCGGTACTGACCGGCGCAACCTGCCTGCCGAAACGGTAGAGCAGTTGCGCCTGGCGCCTGCCGACGACCCTGTTGCGCAGGCGCTCGAAGCCCTGGCACGCGCGGCGCTGCTCAAAAAAGGTGGCCTGCGCCCGGCAGAACGACCGATGGAGCAGCAGGACGCCGGGGTAGGGCAGGAGCCTGGTGGGCAGGTGTTACCCACTGCTGCACTAGGATATTTGCAGCGTATGTTGCAGGGTACATACCGCGAAGGACTGCCTGAATTGCTCGGGTTGATAGAAGCAAAAGGGTATCGACTGCCACCCGAACTACTGCCTGATCTGCTCGATCAATGTATGCAGCAGCCGGAAGTGGCGGTGCGCATGATGCCGCTGATGGGCGAACGCGGGCGCTGGCTGGCCCGGCAAAATGCTCGCTGGTACCCGCTATCGGCCGACATGGAAACGGCCGACTGGTTTACCGCACCCTTCGAGGTGCGGCGGCAACTTCTGGCCGATACCCGACGACGTAATCCCATGCTGGCGGCAGCCTGGCTGGAAAAAACCTGGGCAGAGGAAAAAGCCGACGACAAAGTGGCTTTTCTGCAACAACTGGAAGTCCGATTGTCTGAGTTCGACCTGGATTTGCTCGAACGCGCCTTTCAGGATAAAAACCGCGAAGTACGCCTGGCAGCGCTGCATCTGCTCGTCCGCTTGCCGGAGAGTCCAACGCTTCAAACCCTCAGACAATTTTTTACCCAAAAACTGGCAGGGGGTATCCGACCGGATAAAAGGGAAAAATACCTTGCCCAGGCATTGCCTGATTTGTCGGACGAAGGGCTGAAGCCCTGGTTCGATTTGCTGTCAAAAACGGAAAAACCCGACTGGCGCAACGGCCTGCTGCAATTGTTTATGCGTTTTGTGCCTTTGCACGAACTGGCTTCCGCCACCCGAATGAAACCGGCTGATTTGCTTTCTGCTACCGACGGCGGCAACCACACGGAGTTTGCAGAAGCCCTGCTCGATAACCTGCTCCGACACGATGACGCGCCTTGGGTAGCGCTTGTATGGCAATATTACTGCTCCAAATTCAGGCATGCACTGTGGCAAAAGCCGGCTATGCAGGCACTGATGCTCCGACATGCCGAGGCGCTGATGCAGCACCTGGCTGCGCAGCGCATCGTACTTGATTACGATAGTCAGTTCGTGCTTAGAATCCTGGAAAATTACCGAAAATCCTGGCCTAAACCATTGCTAAACAACGTGTTGCAACAATATCGCACGGCCGTTAGCGGCAATATGCCGGGCTGGCATTACGCAGCCACGCTTCAAACAGCCGCCTGGCATTGCGGCTTGTCAGATGGGTTGCAGGTGGCCGTGGCAGAAAATGGCAATGCCTACCAGCCCAAGGAATGGAGCGCATTTCAGAGTATATTGTACTTCAGGAAAAGTATGCGCCAGGCTTTTGAAGGATAGGCTACCCCGGCCGTATTGACCAATTCAAATTGGGTATTATCGAAAATCCTTTCAGGGTACGCAGTTCGGCTACACCGGAAGCGGATGCAACCTGAAAACTTGTGTATGGGTTACGTCGGTTATACGCGTTGACTACACCGATGCTTACCTGATGCACGGTGTTTTTTCTTTTCCATTCCCAGAAACCCGCCAGTTCCAGTTGGTGTTGCCATGCTTGCCGCAGGTCGCCAAACCCCGTTCGATGGGCAGCAGCAGCCAGGGCCTGGAATTCGAGGTAACGGATGTCGCCCATATTTCCTGAAAACTGCAAAGAAGAAATGGCATCGCCCGAGGCCGCCCACCAGTTGGCCGATAACGAAAAACGCGGGCTGGCTTGCCACAGCGCGCCGACTTTGATTTGATGCCGGCGATCAAATCGGGCAGGGTAGGGCACACCTTTGTTCAAAGCCTCGAATTGGCGTGTCGAGCGGCTCCAGGTGTAGGAGGCCCAGGTACGGGTGGCGGCTGTTTGCCAGGAGGCCGATAATTCGGCGCCAAACGATTCTCCCTGACCGAAATTCACCCATTTTTCCCAGTGCTGCCGCCTGTTGACATAAGCCAGTGTATCTGCCCCGTCGGGAGAAAAATAGTCGTCGACACCGGTCATTTTTTTATAGAAATACCGCGCCTGAATCGAACAATTCGAGGTAGACCACGTAGGGCCGCTGGTAACCAGCAATGCTTCCTGCAAGGGATTGTGGCTGGTAGGCAGTAGCCAGAATTCCTTACTGGTTTCGATAGCGCCGGGTGTAACGGAACGCAGCGCTTGAGCCATACCTGTATAGGTAAAACTCCACGACAGGTGAGGGGCAATAGATTTGTCCAGACGAATACGTGGCAAGAGCCGCCACCTCATGCCGCCATCGGCAGCAGAGTACCATTCTGATCGCAGGCCCGTGTAGAGGTAAGTGCCCAATCGTGCAGATCGCCACGAGTGTCCTGCATGAAGTGCAGTTGAAAACACCTGATCCGACGCAATACTGTCAAATTCAGTGGGAGAAATCGGGACATTTTGTCGAATGAAAAAAGGCGTGATGGACTGCCAGGAAACCGCATAACCCGTTTCCCATTGTCGCTGGCTGGAAGCACGAATGTGGACATCGGTTTTCAGGGTGATTTCCCGGTACCTGCTGCGACTGTTCAGGTATTCATCCCACACGTGGCTGGTATCAGCAAAGGTGTGGCGCGTGTCAGACAAGGTATTAAAACGGGCTGTGTACAACAGGGTTTGGGTGTGGAGTCGTTCGTTCCATTGATGGTTCCAGCGCACACCTGCGGTAAGCGTGTTCCAATTATATTTGCTCGATGTTCCCAGCCAGTTTATGCCTCCCGGTGGTGTGCTTTGCATAGAATCCTGGTCTTCATACGCATCCGTTGCATACAGTGCTATGACGTACAGGCTATCCTTTTTTCCTTCAAAATGGTGCAGTTTCAGGAAGATGTCGGAGAATTTGTAATCGGAAATGCCGAGTTTTCCATTGTTCAATTTGTTGCTTCTGGAAATGCGATGCACCCAGTTGTACATCAATGATCGCCGGGCAGATACGAGCAAGGCGCTTTTGTTGCGTATCAGTGGTAGTTCGACGGCAGCCCGGGCGGCGGCCCAGCCAATTGCTGCCCGAACGGCGGGGCGATCACCTGCTTCGCGGGTGTCAACATTCAACATAGAGCCCGTAAATTGGCCGAGCGACGAAGCAGGGTCTCCGTTGTTGATGACTGCAGATGCTACCAGATCAGGAGGCAATACGGAAAACATACCCAGCACATGACCGGGAGAAAATACTGGCAACCCATCTGTAAGCAAGCAGTTTTGGTCGACGTCGCCTCCTCGTGCCGAGAAACGCCCGAAGTTGTTTGGGCCTGCCGAAAAGCCGGGCAACAGGTTGTTCAGGGTGTGTTGAATGTCGGTTTCGCCGGCCAGCGCAGGCATTTTTTCATAGGGTATATGGTCGGCATAACCATAAAGCATGGTTGATGGCCGTTGCAGTGAATCAGAAGGAATAGTGCCCTGTTCAAGTGTAGGGGTCAATGAAATGGTAACCTGCATGCTTGTCTGCCCGCCCGGCAAGTGCATAGAAGTTGTTTCATATCCTTGCATACTACAACTCAGTCGTGGAGCGATGTTGGGAGGGACTTTCAGTTTGAAATATCCTTCTTCGTTGGAGAATACTTTTTTCCCGGTATGGGTTTCCACAACCATAGCGCCTTTGAGTCGCTCTTTACTGCCGGTGATTTCCACATAGCCGCTCAGTACGCGTGCATTCAGGCTTTTGGCAGCGATAACGATTTGCCCGTTGGAGAGGTTCCATTTCAGGTCGGTAGCAGCAAGCAACTGATTCAGGATAACGCTCAGTTTTTCCTGATGTGCCTGATACCAGACCGGTTGTTTTATTTTTTCAAACAAAGCGCCTTTGAATCCTATGGCAATGCCAGAGGATTTACTGAGTCGCAGCAGCGCAGATTCCAGTGATTCGCCATCGACTTTGAAATCAAGGCGCTGCGATAAATCTGCCTGGGCATGCAGATGGGCACTGATGAAAAAACAAACAAGAAGGAATAAGAATCTGGAAAAATTCGGTTTTTTTGTAAGCACAGCAATCAAAAATGTTCTGTTACATGCACCGCCCACCCATCACGCGGTATTCATCGTTGGTTTTTTCAATTTTGCATTCAAATACGGCTTCAATATTCGACAAAACGGCTTTCAGGTCGTTTTTGGGAAAATAAGCCGTGTACAAACAGGCAGTTAAAACCGGATTTTCGATAGAAAAACGAACTCCGTGGAAATGGGTCAGTTGTGCAAATACGTCTTTAAGCGGAGTGTTCCGGAATTGGAGTTCATCATGCCACGCAGTAGAGGAAGGCGATGCTTGCTGCACATGGCCGAATGACTGATTTGCAAGGTCGTAGCGGATGGATTGCCCGGGCGAGAGGCCAATTTGAGTTTCCGGGCTTTTTACCAACACCTTGCCCTCTACAAGCGTCACTTCCATTGCAGGTTCGCCAGGTACAGCGCGCACATTGAAAGAAGTGCCCTGTACAATGGTTTCTACCTGACCAGTTTCTACAACAAACGTACGTGTGGCATCGTGTCTGATTTGAAAATAGGCTTCCCCAACCAGCGACACCCGCCGTCCCCGGTCAAAAGCAGGCGAGTATCGCAGTTGGGAATTTCTATTGAACCACACCACGGAACTGTCGGGTAGCCGGAGCATCTGATTGATGCTGTCGTTTGACATAAATACGAGGTGTTCATTTTTCGTTTCGTTTGGTGAGTCAAAAAATCGGAGCGCAATTATCCCTGTGATGAGGATGGCTGCAGCCGCTGCGATCCAGGAGCGAATTCGAACGCGGGAATGTGTTCTCGCAGCCTCGGTTTCTTGTTCCCGGATTCGGTTTTTAAGTGCAGTCAGTTGCGTCCGCATGTGTTCGGGCGTCACTTCATCCGGAGTGAGTGCTTTCCAGATGTTTTCGATTTCCAGCGCGGTCTTTCTATGGTCGGCAGAAGCCCGCAGCCAGTCTTCGAGTAATTTTGTTTCATCCGGTTTCAATTTGCCGTCTCGCAGTTTCTTGTAGATCAGCAAATGGTATGTTTCATCCTTCATTTGTGCAACATATTATATCAGACGCATGTGAAGGGCCTTACCCCCAGCATGGTATCGTTTTTTTTCAAAAAATCAAGAGGGAGCCACCGCTTCCAGTGAGTATTGCAATGCTCAGGAAGGGTTTTAAAGTTTCACGTAAATTTTTGAGTGCTTTGGAAATATGATTTTCTACGGTTTTGGGAGCAATACCAAGGTGATCTGCTATTTCCTGGTAACTCATTTCTTCAAAACGGCTCAGTCGAAATACCTGTGCGCATTGATCGGGTAGTCGTTCGATGGCTTCCCGTACACGAATTTCCATGCTTTCTGCTTCCAGAAACTCTTGCATTCCTATGGATTCTGTATAGTAAGGCATTACTTGTGGTGTAAGCGCTACTTTCCCTTGTGTGCGTTTGAAAGAGATGCACTGGTTGATAATGGCGCGTTGCAAATACCCTTTCAGGGTAGCATGGATTATGATGGTGGATCTGTTTTGCCATAATTTAAAAAATACATCCTGCACCATGTCTTTTGCCATATTGGAATCCAGCAACATCTGGAAAGCAATGCGATACAGATACGGATAGTATTTATCAAAAATGGGGTCGAGCGCCGACTCGTCGCCGCGTTGGAGGTTCGCCAGCCACCTGCGTTCTTCGTCGTGATTTTCTGTCATACTTGTTAGGTTACCGGCCCAAAGTTAGTTTTTGATTAGTGTTTGCGCCGATATGTACAGCCGTATTTCCAGATTTACATCTTTTATACATGATTTTAACAAAGAAAAAAAATATTTGAACTACAAGTAGGGGTGACACCCCATAGCCTGCGTCTAAGGTTCGCTAATGATATTTGTATGGAAAAAATGGAAACAGGACAAGACAAAAAAACACTGAACAAAAATTAGATACGCATCACTATGTTAATATGAAAGCGTCGCAACTGCGTACGCAACTGTATTAAAAAGAGGCTTAAACTGAGGAACCCCGTAGTCCCGATATTTTTCAAAGGAAAAATTCGGGACTTCTTTTTTTTCAGGTTTTCACACAGGCAACCTGCCTACGAAATGTTGCATCAAAGTGCCATGAAAAAAATCATTTACGGCATTGCCATGCTGCTGCTCTGCTCTGTATGGTCGTGCAGAAAGGACGATCAGGTGCCCGGTTTTGATATGATTTACCGGCAGCAATTCACCATTCCGGCCGGAATTGGCGTGTTTCAGGTGCACCATTTTTACCTGAAAAATATCCCGACGCGTTACGAGCAATTGCTCGAGCAGCATGGAAAAACGGACGAGGAAATTACCGGAATCATCACTGCCCAGGCCATGCTGACGGGTGTTTTTGGCGACGCCAACCTGAATTATATCGATCAGGTATCGCTGCGGGTGTACGACGAAACCAATCCGAACGACTACATCGAAATTGCATACCGACAGCCGGTGCCGCTCGAGCCCGGCAACTCCCTTGCGCTCATTCCGTCGCTGGCCGATTTTAAACGTTTTCTGACAAACCCTCGTTTTGCGATGGATGTGGTGTTCTGGCTCCGCAACTCTACTGGACAGGAAACAGACCTGCAATTAGACCTGCAACTGAAAGCGAAGTATTGAGGCAATAAGAGCATGCAATGTCGGGTTCAAACCGTACTTTTGCCCCAGTTTTAAACACTCTTGCTCTGACCATGATTGCTACCGCACCATCCACCACCCCTACTTCTACCGATACTTTCCCCTTAAAAGGCACCGACCACCTCGAGTTTTACGTCGGCAATGCCAAACAAAGTGCACTCTACTACCAGGCTGCGCTGGGTTTTGAATGGGTAGCCTATGCTGGCCCCGAAACAGGCGTGCGCGACCGCGTGAGTTATGTATTGCAACAGGATAAAATCCGGATTGTACTGACTTCTTCGCTGCTGCCTGATACCGAAATAGCACGCCATGTGGCGCTGCATGGCGATGGCGTAAAAGTGCTGGCTCTTTGGGTCGACGATGCGGAGTATTCCTATTACACGGCCATCGAACGCGGCGCTGAGGCGGCCTTTGCGCCTTTCAAAGTGAATGATGAACACGGAGAAGTGACGCTATCGGCTATTAAAACCTATGGCGATACCATTCACACTTTTGTTGATCGCTCGCGTTACACGGGCGCTTTTCTGCCGGGCTATCAAGCGCGGAAAAGTGTGTTTCCCGTCAAGTCGGTTGGTTTGAAATATGTCGATCATTGCGTAGGCAACGTCGAACTGGGTACCATGAATCAATGGGTAAAATTCTACCAGGACGTCATGGGCTTCAAACTGCTTATTACCTTCGACGACAACGATATTTCCACGGAATACACCGCGCTGATGTCGAAAGTGGTGAGCAATGGCAACGGCTATGTCAAATTTCCGATCAACGAACCTGCCAAAGGCCTGAAAAAAAGCCAGATCGAAGAATACCTGGATTTTTATAAAGGCGCAGGCGTGCAGCACATCGCTGTGGCTACCGACAACATTCTGGAAACTGTGTCGCAAATGCGTGCCAATGGGGTTGATTTCCTGTATGTTCCTGAAAATTACTACGAAGATGTGCCACAACGCGTGGGCGCTATAGAGGAAAATCTGGAAGACCTGAAAAAACAGAATATCCTGATCGACCGCGACGAAGACGGCTATTTGCTCCAGATTTTTACCAAACCGATTCAGGATCGCCCGACCGTGTTTTTTGAAATTATTCAGCGCCGCGGCGCCCGGTCATTTGGCAAGGGCAATTTCAAGGCGCTGTTCGAGGCGATTGAACGGGAACAGGCGCTGCGGGGGACGCTGTAGATTTCCGAATAGAGGTGTACGAAGGATTTGTTCGGCTACGCCCTTCGTAGCAGGATTGGAACGCGGATGAAGCGGATAAAGCGGATTTAAACTGATTTTTAGTGGCCTTGCGGCCACTCCTTTTTGATTTTTACGGATTAAAACCGCCTTCGGCGGTTGGATACGCATGCCATACACATGAAGTGATACAAGGGATTGATATCGATTTTTGCTTGCTTTATAAAAGATTGATTCGATATACGCCCCGCCGGAGGCGGGCAAATCCGTAAAAATCAAAAAGAAGTGACCGCAAGGCCACAAAAAATCCGTTTAAATCCGCTTTATCCGCTTCATCCGCGTTCCAATCCTGCTACGAAGGGCGTAGCCGAACAAATCCTTCGTACAACCCTAATCGGAAATTGTAAATCCCCCCAGCGCTTCCAGAATCAACCCCGCCACTTCTTCCACCGAATATTTGGTTGTATCCACCACCAGGTCAAAATTGCTCAGGTTGGTGCTGTCAGCGCCGTATTTTTTCAAAAAACGGGCGTTTTCGCTTTGTTTGCGGGCGGTAATTTTCGCCACGGCTTCGTCGAGACTAGCGTATTGTTCGCTGTTGCGGGTGGGGTCGCTGAGGATACGCGCAGCAGCAATATGAACATCGGCCTGTAAATACACCTTGAAGGAATCGGGCAGAAAAAACCAGGCCATACGGCTGTCGATGACGTAGCCGCGTGGGTCTTTGCCCAGGTCGATAAAAATACCGTCGATGCGCTGGTCGATACTTGGGTCGGTATCGGCACGTCGATTCATTTCCAGGGTATCGATACCCATTTCCTGGGCCAATTGCCGCTGGATGCGCCCCGTAGACACATATTCATAGCCTGTGCGTTCGCAAAGGATGCGGGAAACGGCACTTTTGCCGCTGCCGAGGTCGCCGGTAAGCGTGATTTTGGTATTGGACAAAGACTGCATATGATGATCGGGTCGGAAAAGGAGGGCAAAAGTAATTGCAGGAAGCATAACAAAGGGTATTTCGTTTCTATTTTCGCCGGTGATTTTAGTCTCCACCTCCCTGAACAGGTGTGTCCATCGCCCATGAAGAATAAACACCTTGTACTGCTGTTCATTATCACGCTGCTTGCAGGATGGCTGGTGCGCCGGCTGCCCTGGCGTTTTTCGAATATTTTTCAGGCCGACCTGATTGAAATGGACGCTCAGGATTTGCAGAGTATCAGCATTGTACGTCCCGGCTCAGCGGAATTACTGATGGAGCGTACCGACGAAGGTTGGATGACCGAGCAGGACGGGCGACCTGTTCGAGTGCCGGTAGAGATTGTCGACCGAATGTTGCAGGAGTTGTCGCATGTAAAAACCCTGCGCATTGTAAAAACCACTCGACCCGATACGGTAGGGCTTCAGGCGCCCATCAAGGTACAGGCCATGTTGAAAAATGGTCGAAAGGAAGTGTTCTTCGTCGGCTGGCAAACCTTCGATCAAGAGTCCCCGGCCACCTACATCGAACTGGACCACCACGATGGTATCTATTTGGTAAAGAACCACTTGTATGATGTGTTCGATCAGGACGCTGCCCGTTTCCGGCCCGCTTCGGCATTTCAGTTGGCTGTAGAAGATATATCCGAGATTCGGTTTTTCTGGAACAAACAGGATTCTGTAACAGTGGTGAAAAAAAACGATGCGCTCCCTGTGTGGGCTTACGGCCTGGTGGAGTGGCCCGGCGATTCGGTGCATAAATGGCTAAAACTGCTTCCGCGATTGAATGGAACGCCCTTTGCCGACCATTTCGACGACAGCAGAAGTCGGCAAACGCTGGTGACAAGAATCTCGCTGATCGGTCGACAGGATTCTACGCCGCTGGAACTCGAATTTCACTACCTGGCTCCTCCTGAAATTCCGGAAGACCCGGAGGCCCTTGCCAAACGCCAAAACTTGTCGGCCTGGGTATTGCATTCCTCTCAAAACCCGAATAATTATTTCTGTATCAACGACACCATCCTGCTTCGGCACATTTTATATGACTTATCCCGTTGAACATCAGCAACTTGCAAGCTGGGCCAAGTACCCGGTTATTACGGCAGATGTGGCCACACCTGCTACTACCGAAGAGGCCCGCGATTATGTAATGCGTCAAGAACGCCTGATTGCCCGAGGTAATGGCAAGAGTTATGGCGATGCTGCCCTGGCGCCACATGTGTTGTCGACCCTGGCCCTGCGCCGAATTCGACATTTTGATGCGACGAGCGGCGTGATCGATTGTGAAGCAGGCGTTTTGTTGAGCGATATACTTCGGGAAGTGGTGCCGCAGGGCTGGTTTTTTCATGTCACGCCCGGTATTAAACATATCACCGTGGGCGGCGCTATTGCCAGCGATGTGCATGGCAAAAACCACCCGACACATGGCTGTTTTTCCAATTACCTGATTTCCTTCGAGTTAATGACTTCCGAAGGGCAGGTCGTCCGCTGTTCGAAAGAAGAAAATGCCGAACTGTTCTGGCAAACCTGCGGCGGCATGGGCTGGACGGGGCTCATAATCAGCGCTCGGTTCCAACTGCGTCGAATCACGTCCACACAAATGCAGCAACACACCGTATGGTCTGCCAATTGGGATGAATTGTTTGCCGGATTGTCCGGAAACCAGCAATACGAATATGCTGCTGCCTGGGTAGACGGGCTGGCAGCGGGCGCAAATTTTGGCAGGGGCGCTGTGTTTTTTGCCAATCATGCTGAGAAAAAGGGCGCCGAACCCCTGGTATTTCATGAAAAGAAACCTGGTAATGTCCCCTTCACGCCGCCAGTTGGACTAATAAATCGCTGGAGCACCTTCATCCACAACAAGATGTACCTGCGCAAAAAACCGCCGGGAGATTATCCGACTGACCTGGACACGTATTTTTATCCATTGGACGGTATTCGCAACTGGAACCGCATGTATGGCCCGCGCGGCTTCGTGCAATACCAGTTCTGTATGCCCGAATATACGGCTTTTGACGGCATCGCGCGGGTGTTTCAGGCCATACAGCGCAGCCCGGATGCGCCGTTCCTCACCGTGCTGAAACGGCATGGCGAACGCCCTTCCGAAGCGAAGTATTCTTTCCCGATCAAAGGTTATTCGTTGGCGCTGGATTTTCCACGCACCCGAAGTGTTTTCTCGCTGGTTCGTATGCTCGACGAAATCGTTTGGGCAGCCGACGGTAAAATTTACCTCACCAAAGATGCCTGCTCGGCGCCGAAAATGAGCCGGGTGCCGCTGGAGGATTTCAAAGAGCGGAAATGGTGGTCGGATTTGAGAGAGCGGTTGGCGATGTTGCCATGAAATGTTTGACAAACCTCTTTCTTCATTTTCCTATATGACAGAAACCCGTAAAAAAATTGTCCTCATTGGCGGTGGCATTATGAGCGCCACCCTGGGTGTTTTACTAAAAAAACTCCTCCCAACCGCACAAATCGACATTTTTGAGCGCCTCGACAGAGTAGCAGCCGAAAGTTCGGAAGCCATGAACAATGCAGGCACCGGCCATTCCGCGTTTTGTGAACTCAACTATACGCCGGAAAATGAGCAAGGTTTGGTAGACATTACCAAAGCCGTTAAAATTGCGTCTGCCTTCGAAGTATCTAAGGAATTTTGGGCCTGGCTGCTGAGGGAAGGCGATATCCGACAACCGGAAGCATTTATCCGCCATGTACCGCACATCAGTTTTGTATGGGGGGCAGACAATGTGGGTTTTCTGCGCAAACGATATGAAGCCATGCGCCTGCATCCCTTGTTTGAAGACATGGAATTTTCGGAAGACAGCGAGGTTTTGCAACAATGGATGCCGCTGGTGATGAACGGCCGCGATCCTGCCGAAACGGTGGCTGCCACACGCATGCAAATCGGAACGGATGTTGATTTTGGCACCCTGACACATAAATTGTTTGAGTACCTGACCACACAAAACAACGTTGCCCTGCATCTGCAATCGGAAGTGCGCGACCTGTGCAGGCAGGATGACGGAACCTGGAGGGTAGAAGTGCGGGATATTGTTTCCGACACCGATCAGGAATATTCAGCCGATTTCGTGTTCATCGGCGCCGGCGGTGGAGCCTTGCCGTTGCTGGAAAAATCAAATATTGAGGAAGCCGAAGGGTACGGTGGTTTTCCCATCAGCGGGCAGTGGCTGGTATGCAACAACCCGGAAGTAATCGAGCGGCACCATGCCAAGGTATATGGAAAAGCAGCCATCGGCGCCCCGCCCATGTCGGTGCCGCACCTGGATACGCGTGTGATCGATGGAAAAAAAGCCTTGTTGTTTGGGCCTTTTGCGGGTTTTTCAACCAAATTTTTGAAAAACGGCTCTTACTGGGACTTGCCGGCTTCTATCGAACTGGAAAATATTTTGCCCATGCTGGCGGCAGGCTGGCACAACCTGGCGCTGACGCAATACCTGATTCAACAGGTGGCGCAATCGCCAGAGGATCGTTTTGACGCGCTGCGCGCCTATTTTCCGGAAGCCCGTATAGAAGACTGGCGACTGGAAATTGCCGGTCAGCGCGTGCAGGTTATCAAAAAGGATGATGAAAAAGTGGGCGTGCTTGAGTTTGGCACCGAACTCGTGTGCGCTTCCGACGGAAGCCTGGCCGCCCTGCTGGGCGCTTCGCCGGGGGCTTCCACTTCGGTGGTGGCCATGCTCGATGTGCTAAAAAAGTGTTTCGCGGCAGAAATGAAAACGCCGGAATGGAAAACCATGCTTAAAAAAATGGCGCCTTCCTATGGCGCGCCGATCACCAAAGCCAATCGCTGCCATCATAGCAGGGAAGTGCGCCAGCGAGAGTTGTTTTTTTAATGTACGTCACCCTTTTACCAGCATTGCATTTCCCGCCTGGCCATCTTCTGAAATAATCCGCACGAAGTAAATGCCTTGAAGCAGTTGCTCCACGGGCAAATCAATTTGATGGGAGCCTTTTTCAAGATCATATGCATTTTCCCATTTCAACATGCCACTCATATCGATCAGGGAAACATGAATGTGTCCGGATTTTTCCTGCTCGAGGTTCATTTGCGCATACCCATCTGCCGGATTGGGAAAAATCTTCACCTCCATATTGCGGCTTTTGAAATCAACCGTTGCCGTCGACGAGAGGCGTGAAGTTCCATCCAGGTCGTATTGGCGTAATCGGTAGTAGTTGACGCCTGTGGGCGACCGCAGATCAGTCCAGTTGTAGGAATGCGCAGTGCCGGCACTTTCTACACGACCGATTTCGGCAAAGCGGAAATTTTCATCACCTCGTTCTATTACATAATGACTGCTGTTCTGTTCCGATGCTGTTTCCCATTGCAATTGCACCTGATTGCCCGCTTGTTTGGCACCGAAGTAAATCAACTCCACAGGAACGGCTACGATGCCTTTCACTTCTATGAAATCGACGGCAATTTCCTCTGAACCGCCTACCATGTCGAAATCGAGTTCTACTCTCAGCGAAGTTCCTGTACCGGGAATATTGAACGTGTATTGGGTGAAATTGGCTACTGAAACTGTTGCGCCATCAGCAACGCCATCCAGGTTCAGGTCTTGTTTCAAATCGCCACCAAACTGTGCGCCTCCTGTAAATCGGCCCACAGTAAAAAAAGCGCCATTGTTAATGCTGGCATGTATGTTGAGCGAATCATCCCATTCCCAACGCGTACCATTGTTGTTGGATGTAGCCAGATAAAGCGAAACGGTCAGGGTGTTGTAGCCCGAAATATTGATGCTTTGCGTAGTAATATTTCCGGGCGGGCGCGAGTTTATGGCAGGAAAATTCGAACGAATATCTTCACCGGCCCAGAACCAGGAACCCTGCAAACTGGTCAGGGCTGTACCAAAACCCGTTGTGCAAAACGAGGGAGGAATTACAGGGTTGATGTTGGTCCTTAAAAAAAAATCGGGGTTATTGAAAGTGAGACAGTCGCTGTAGGTGTTAGAAGTGTACCGCGAGCCTTCTCCATCGGTTTCAAAACTTTCAGAGTACAAGGTAACCTGGCTGTACAACATCACTTTGAAATACAACAGGAAGGCAATAAAGAGCAAGAGTGTTTTCATTTCTGGCAACTACTTTGAATGTGATTTTTCAAAGATAGTTTTGAAAACAGTCTGTCATGTCCCCGGCAGGGTGAGCGATGGGAAGGATTTATTTTGCGAGAAATGGGCTTGAGTTTACGCAAAAGGCTATTTCAGGAGCCATAACTTACCGTACTGCGTTTCATACTCCACCACAGCAGCGGGGAATTGTTGCCGCAATGAATCGGAAAGAGTGGGTTGCGATACCAGGACGTGTTCTCCTGCCCGCACATTTCGCCAGTTGCTTTCTACCCGAATGGGCGCGCCAAAATGATATTCGAACGTTTTCTGGTAAAATTTCACCTGATCGAGGTGTTCGGGGTGCTTCACCTGTTTCAATATGGTGTAGTCCAGCCGCTCTGGATGCGCTTCCTGCAATTGGCGAATGAACACACCCTCCCATTCAAAATCCGCCATTTTTTCTGGAGCATACTGAATCTTTTCCCAGATGTGTTGGTAGGGCAGAAAACACAGAGCGGCAGTAATCGCCACAGACAGCCACAGGGCTGAAACATGCGGTATTTTTTTACTCAGTTTTTGCGCGCCTTCCGATACCGAAATGCCAAACAGCAGCGCAAAAAACGGATACAATGGTGCATCGTACCACTCCAGTTTTACGGGCGGAATGGAAATAAAAGCCAGGTAGCCCGCCGCTATGATCCAGGAATACATGAACACCCTTCGCAAAGAGCCGGGGCGTATCCACATAAAACCGGCCAGTGTAAAAGGCAAAAAGAAAATCAGCGGGTAATATCTCTTGGATACAACAAAGTTTTCCAGATAGAAGAGCGGCGGTTGAATATGCCATTCCACCCCTTTGCCGGAAAAACGATTGAATTCGGATTGTTTAACCAGTGCCCAATAGCCCGGATGATTCCATTCGCGCAAGGCATAGTAGCCTGCGCATAGCAATATGGCGGCGGCAGCAAAAATGTACACCTCCCTTACCCAAAAAACCTTTCTGATATTGTCATGTAAAAGGCTGATAATGAAGAGGTAAGGCAGGATGAGCAGCCCGGGCATTCCCTTGCACAAAAAGGAGAGAAATACCAGCAAACCCAACACGGCGAAATATCGCAATGCATGCCCGCCTTCGAGGAGATACCGAATAAAAATCAGGCTATACAGCGTAATAAAGAAAGCCTGCACCGCATCCAGATCGGCCGAGCGGCCCATGTGTGGCCCGATAAAACCATCCGACGCCAGAAAGAACAGTCCGCTCACCAGGCCTGTCAGGGGCGACTTCAGCACGCTTGTGCCAAACCAGAATAACAGTGCAACGATTCCAAGTCCAGCCAGGGCAGTAGGGAATCGCACACCCCATTCCGTTGCGCCCCATATTTTCATGCTCAATACCTGTAGCCACAATACCAACGGTGGCTTGAAATTCCAGGTGTCGATTTGCCCATCCATGCGAAAATCCAGCCAATGCCCGTTTCGCATCATCTCCACGCTGTTGTTGACATACCGCGCCTCGTCCCATTGGAAAATGGGAAACTGGCCCAGGTTGTAACAAAAGAACAGGGCAGCAAACAACAACAGCAATATGCCGGCTATGCGGATAAAGGTGGCTTCGTTTTGCATGAGAAAGCGATGGTTGGGGGGAGGGGTTGATGAGGTTGATGGAGGGGTTGATGAGGTTGATAAGGTTGATGAGGGTTGATGAGGGTTGATGAGGGTTGATAAGGGTTGATATTCATCGGCTCGGGAAAGATCAATTTGTTCGTTTTTCGAGCGGCCAAATATCAACCCTCATCAACCTCATCTACCCCTCCATCAACCCTTTCAATTCGGATTGATTCTCAACAATTCCACCTCAAAAATCAGTGTCGCTCCCGGCTTGATTTTAGCACCCGCAGAACGGTCGCCGTAGGCCAGGTTGGAAGGCAGGAAGAACTTGAACTTATCGCCTTCATGCATCAGTTGTACACCTTCTGTCCAGCCGGAAATTACCTGATTCAGGCCGAAGGCCGCAGGTGTGCCCCGGTCGACGCTGCTATCGAATACCGTACCATCGATCAGGGTGCCGTGGTAATGTACTTCCACTTTGTCGGTCGCTTTCGGATTGACGGTGCCAGTGCCTTTTTTCAGGATTTCATATTGCAGGCCGCTGGCGGTAGTAGTCACGCCCGGGCGTTTTTTATTGGCTTCCAGAAAAGCCTGGCCTTCTTTTTTGTTTTTTTCAATGGCACGTGTCTGCGCGCTGCGGTTGTAATCGCTGAAAATTTTATTGGCGTCGTCAGAAGTGATTTGTGTGTTTTCTCCTTTCAGGGCAGCATTAAAAGCCGCCAGGAAAGCCTCCATTTTAAAATCGGCGCCCATTTGGCGTTTAACGTTGTTGGCCATTACAATGCCGTTGGCATAATTAGCGCTATCAACAGCATTTTTGAGTTCCACTTTGGATTGTGCTGCCAGCGTTACGGAAACGGCTGCAAATGCCAGCAGGAAAAGCGTTTTTTTCATGTTTAATTGTTGTTGTATGTGAAAAGTGAAGACTACTTTTTCTTTTTCATCTCCGTGTAATACTGATAAAAATAGGGAATGGTTTCGATGCCTTTGTAGTAGTTGAACAGTCCGTAGTGTTCGTTGGGAGAGTGAATATCGTCGGAATCGAGACCGAAGCCCATCAGAACAGACTTCACGCCCAGTACTTGATCGAACATAGCCACAATCGGGATACTGCCTCCGCCGCGTTGGGGCAGCGGTTTTTTGCCAAAGGCTTTTTCCATGGCTTTTTCGGCGGCTTTGTATTCGACGGAATTGGTGGGCACCACCACCGGATATCCACCGTGGTGCGGCGATACTTTTACCTTGACCCCTTTGGGCGCGATTTTTTCGAAGTGTTTCTGGAACAGTTTTTCGATTTTCTTGGGGTCCTGGCCGGGTACGAGGCGCATGGAAATTTTGGCAAAAGCCTTGGAAGGCAACACCGTTTTGGCGCCTTCTCCGATATAGCCGCCCCAGATGCCGTTTACGTCCAGCGTAGGGCGAATGCCGGTGCGTTCGATGGTGGTAAACCCTTTTTCGCCCATGACATCGTTGATGTGCAGGTCTTTCATGTACTGCTTTTCATCGAAAGGCGCTTCATTCATGAGTTTACGTTCTTTGGCGCTCACTTTTTCCACGTCGTCGTAAAAACCCTCGATGGTGATGCGGCGCTTGGAGTCGTGCATCGAAGCAATCATCTGGCAAAGCACATTGATCGGATTGGCTACTGCGCCGCCATACACCCCGGAGTGGAGGTCGCGATTAGGGCCAGTAACCTCCACTTCCATGTAGCACAGTCCGCGAAGTCCGACGGTTAGGCTCGGGGTATCGTTGTCGATGATGCTTGTATCGGAAATGAGCACCACATCGCAGGCCAGTTTTTTTCTGTTTTCGAGGCAGAATTTCTCCAGGTTTTTGGAGCCTACTTCTTCCTCTCCTTCAATCATGAATTTGACGTTGCAGGGCAACAGATTGTGTTTTAGCATCATTTCAAATGCCTTCACGTGCATAAACATCTGGCCTTTGTCGTCGCAGGAGCCGCGGGCAAAAATGGCGCCCTGTGGATGCAGTTTGGTCTTTTTGACGATGGGCTCAAACGCAGGACTGTCCCATAGATTGAGCGGATCGGCAGGCTGCACATCGTAGTGGCCATACACCAGCACGGTAGGGGCTTTGGGGTTTACCATTTTCTCGCCATAAACAATCGGGTGGCCTGCTGTTTCAAACACTTCCACCTGTTCGGCGCCGACAGTGCGAAGATGATCGGCCGTGGCTTCTGCCATCCGGCGCACATCGCCGGCAAATTTTGGGTCGGCGCTTACCGATGGTATGCGCAGCAAATCAAACAATTCGTCGAGGAAGCGTTGTTTATTGGCCTCCAGATATGGTTTTAATTCTTTCATGCCGGGTTGAAATTTTTACTTGACGCGAACGTCTTTTCCAAAGAAAGATTATATCCTGTGTCCTCACAAGGCAAAAAGGAGGGCGAATTTCCACGTTTTTGGATAAACAACAAAAGAATCTGCCATGATTGCCTTTTCAGATGCTTACTTTTTCCATTCTCGGGCTTAGCAAGTGCATAACGCCCCATGCAATCAAATAAGTGAACCCACACAAGGTGAAAAGCAGGTTGTAACCGGCCGAAATATTTCCAGCCGCTTTGTATTGATCCAGCATTTGTCCCACAAAAATGGGAAAAACGATCGCGCTTGTCGCACCGGCCATGCCACCGATTCCGATCACAGAACTCACGGCTTTTTTGGGAAACATATCCGATGCAATGGTGTACATATTGGTGCTCCAGGCCTGGTGTGCCGCCGCTGCCAGGCTGATCAGTGCCACTGCTGACCAGAGATTGGGCGCGTATTGGGTAAGCATGACAGGTAATACGCACAATGCAAACAAAAACATGGCTGTTTTGCGCGCCCTGAACACTGGCCAGCCCTTTCGGATGAAATAACCCGAAAGATAACCGCCGCCAATACTGCCAATGCTGGTGGCAGTGTAAACGGCTACCAGTTCGAGGCTTGGCTTTTTTAAATCGATCTGGAAAGCAGAGGCAAAATAGGAAGGTAGCCAGAACAGAAAGAACCACCAGATGGGATCGGTGAGCATTTTTCCAAAAAAAACAGTCCAGGTTTGTCGCAGGCGAAAGAGTTGCAACCAGCGCACAGGTTTTTCATCCGCATCCACGGCGTCATCGGTGTCGCTGTGGATGTAGGCAAATTCAGCCGCGCCAAGTCGGCTTTGTCGGGCCGGAATTTCATAGTATTTCCACCAGAAAATCAGCCAGATAAAGCCGATAGCGCCGGTAATAATAAAAGCCTCCTGCCACCCCCAGACGCCCAGTATCCAGGGCACGATTACCGGGGCCACCATGGCGCCAATGTTGGCGCCCGAATTGAAAATGCCGGTGGCCAATGCACGTTCTTTCTTGGGAAACCATTCGGCTACGGATTTTACGGCGGTGGGGAAATTCGCCGATTCACCCAGTCCCAGCGCAGCGCGCGCAATACCGAAGCCGAAGGTGCTGCGGGCCAGGGCATGTGCCATCGCAGCAATGCTCCAGGCTATGATGGACAAGGTGTAGCCCATTTTGGTGCCTATTTTATCCACTATCCGGCCAAAAAATAACAATCCCAGCGCATAGGTGGTCGAAAAAGCCATTACAATACGCCCGTAATCGGTTTCCGTCCAGCCAAAGGATTGTTCCAGGGAAGGCTTTAGCAGCCCGATCACCTGCCGGTCGATGTAATTGATGGTAGTAGCGAAAAACAGGAGTGCAACGACCGTCCAGCGATAGGTGCCTATTTTTTGATCCATGAATATTGCAAAAAGTTAGGTGTGAACAAGTTCGTTTTTCAACGCTGCAATACGCTGCACGAGCGCCTCGAAATTGGATGAATAATCGCCTTTAAACAGTTGTGAACCAATGCCTACCGCCTGCGCGCCTGCATCCAGCCATGCTTTTACACTTTGCACATCCGGTTCTACGCCGCCCGTCACCATAAAAGGAATATCGGGCATGGGGCCTCGTAAAGCCCGGATATAATCCGGTGAAAGCAGGTTGCCGGGAAAGAGTTTGACAAGGCTGGCGCCGCTTTGCCAGGCATTCCAGATTTCCTGAGGTGTGAATGCCCCTGGTATCCAGGATACGCCGTGACGACTGCATAATTCGCCCACTTCACTGCTACACACTGGTTGTACAACAAATTGTGCGCCTGCTTCTATAAAAAGTGCAGCCGTTTCAGCCGCGTAGATCGTGCCTATACCAAGAGACAATTCTGGACAATGCAAACGTGCAAACGCTGCCAAACTGGAAAAAACGTCCAGGGCATCCTTCCCACGGTTGGTAAATTCAAAAAAACGCAGTCCACCGGCATAACAAGCCGATAGAATTTCCTGTGCATACGAGGCATCAGCATGATAAAATACCGGTACCACTGGCGCTAATTTCAATTTGTCCAGCATATTCATCATTCATCATTCATCATTCACCTCAACAGTCTTCCTGCCACGTCTCCCTGCATCGCCTGTTCCACTTCTGCAACACTTGCCATGTTAAAGTCGCCCTCTATCATGTGTTTCAGTGCAGAAGCGGCTGTAGCAAATGCAAGCGTGCGCTGCAAGTTGTTGAAAGTCAGGCTTCCATAGATATAACCCGCCATAAAAGCATCGCCGCCGCCAATTCGGTCGACAATGGGCTGCAGGTCAAAAGTGGGGGATTCAATATATCCAGCAGCATCAAAACAAACACCCGTCAGGCGATTGTGAGAGGCGCTCAGGTTTTCGCGGCGGGTGGCTATGACACGCTTCAGGTTGGGAAACTGTTCCATCATTCTGCGGGCCATATCCTGAAAATCGGTAGTCTGTATGCCAAAAATATCGGCTGCATCACCGATGGTACAAACAATCACGTCGCAGTATTCCACCAGGCCGGGCATAATGTCGCCCGCTTTTTTCCCATACTGCCACAGAACACGCCGATAGTTCACATCTGCACTGATGGTCAGGCCCAATTGCCTGGCAGTACGCAAGGCGTCGGCGCAGGCTTGCGCTGCCGATGCCGACACAGCAGGGGTGATACCCGTCCAGTGAAACCATTGGGCATCGCTCAGTATGTTTTTCCAGTCGAATGTGTCGGGTTGCAAGTGTGCAAATGCCGATTCATAGCGGTCATACACGATGCGACTTGGCCGCAGCCCCTCGCCGGTTTCCATAAAATACAACCCGAGCCTGCCAGGGCCGTACTGGATATGTCGGGTGTCGATACCTGTTTTTTGAAAAAATGCTGCCGCTGCTCGCCCCAGGTCATTTTCCGGGAAAACGGTTACATGCGCAGCAGGTATTCCTAAATAAGCCAAGGCTGCCGACACATTGGCTTCACCTCCACCGTATGTGATGCCAAGTTGGGTGGCTTGTGAAAACCTTTGCCTCCCAGGAGCGGTGAGGCGCATCATTATTTCACCAAAAGTGACTAATCCAGGCATCCTTTTTTGTCATTATTTTCTGGACAATCTACACATTGTGTCCCATGTGCAAACCTTTGCGTCCCTCATGGTAAAAATATTAACACCAAGAACACGAAGGCTGGCACAAGGGGCACAAAGCGCAGCGTGAAATTACCCTCTTCGTTTGAGTACTAGGCTGTCGGCAGGATACCGGGCTTTCAGCGTATCCATGATCGACTGTGCCCAATTGATAACGGATTGTTTCTGTGCATCGCTCAACACGGCATCGCGGTGGATCAGTGTGTAAGACGACATTGGCATTTCATTTTCCTGAATAACTTCTATTACCTCTTCCATCTTGTGGTTCTGTAAAGCCACTTTCTTATTGGTAAATTCCGAGAAATTGAGGTGGTGCTTGCCTTCTTCTACGTGATTGGCCAGCCAAGAGGCTACGGGTTGCACATTGGCATACCAGGGATACACCGTGTAGTTGCTGTGGCAGTCAAAACATGCCGTTTTCAGGATAGATTTGACATCTTCGGGCATCGCATAACGCGTTTGAATGCCGTGGGTTTCGTAGCCGGAAAGGTTGCGTTCCGGGTGAATAAACTGTAGAAGAATGAGTACAACTAACAGTGTTCCAAGAACGGGTTTTATAAATCTTCTCATGGTGAGTGGTGAGTAGTGAGTGGTGAATAGTGAGTGGTGAGTAGTGAGTGGGGACTACTGATAGCGGAGACCGAAGCCGAATTTGTAAAGGGGTTTTTTTGAGTCGTAAGGAAGGTCTTCTTTTTGATTTCTGACGGCATCCATAGAGGATGGCAATTCGAAAGGCAAATTGCCTTCGGGGCGTGCTTTTCCAAAAATGACATCCAGCAATGCGGCATCGCTGGCGCCGTAATTGGCCAATAGCGCTCGCGCATTTTTACTGATTTCAGGAATGACAGCGGGCCGGTCGAGGTAAATATCTACCACAGTGGGCACTTTCTTTAGCAATTGCAGGATTTCCTCTTTCTCGGGCGATTTGAAATCGAGGTCGCCGTGGTGGAACCCTTTGGCAAATGGATTTTCCGTTTTCACGGGCACCCAGGGCGTGTTCAGGCGGATGATTGCAAAATCTGCCTGTTCCGGTTTGTCTACAACAGTGCCGTATTGGGCGGCTACCTTGGCGTCCACGTTTTTTACATATATTTTGGGCATCGATTTGCGGTAGGGCAAAAAACCGGATTTGTTTTTCAGGAGCGTCATCGAACGCCGTTGGGCGGCATCGCCTTTGGCCTGAAATTCAGCATTTCCAACCAGTTTGGCCGCCGCCGCAACATCTACATAAGGATTGTCGAACAAGCCCAATACAAATTTCTGGCGCAGCAAGCGGCGGATGGACTGGTCGATGCGCGCTTCGCTGACTTTCCCGGATTTGACTAGACTGACAACCAATTCCGGGCGACTTTCTCCACCAAATTGGTCGCAACCTGCTTGAATGATTTTTTTGACCCGGTCTTCTTCACTCAGGTTTTCTACGCCCCAGGCACGTGCAGGCCATACGAC
The DNA here is from genome assembly GCA_016787415.1 of Saprospiraceae bacterium. Lineage (GTDB taxonomy): Bacteria > Bacteroidota > Bacteroidia > Chitinophagales > Saprospiraceae > M3007. The sequence goes on from JAEUUT010000163.1 coordinate 28,564, forward strand.
GGGGCCCATGTGAGCATCAGTGATGAGACCCCAGTCGGTACAAACCACGCCGTCGTATTTGTATTTTTCACGCAGCAGTTTAGTAATAATGTCCTTGTTATAGGAAAATCCAACATTCTCGCTGGTTTGGTCGGTAGGTACCCCGTAGTAGGGCATTATAGCGGCCGTATGTGCTTCAAAAGCCGCTTCGAAAGGAATCAGGTGGTAATTGAAGTTGTTGCCTGGATACACCTGACCTTTTTGAAATTCGAAGTGCGGATCGAGGCCTTCTTTTTGTGGCCCGCCGCCGGAGAAGTGTTTGGTCATGCAGGCTACACTTTGCGCACCCAGTTTTTCACCCTGAAAACCTAGGACATAGGCTTTGATCATACGTGCCGACAAACGGGCGTCTTCGCCGAAAGTACCACTCACCCGGGCCCAACGGGGCTCGGTAGCCAGATCGGCCATGGGGTGGAGCGCTTCGCGGATACCCACTGCCACGTATTCCTGCCGCGCGATGTCGGCAAAGGTGCGGGTCAGTTGTTCATCGCCAATGGCTGCAAAACCCAGTTGTTCGGGCCATTGCGAAAACCCGTTGGCCTGCATAGCAAATATGTTGTTGCTAAAGTAGTGGCGAGGGTCGGAAGCAATGGTAACCGGAATGCCCAGCCGCGTTTCCTCGGCCAGTTTTTGCATGGCATTGTATCCTTCTGCCAGCGCTTTTACGGACGGTACCTGCCAGTAGTTGAAGTGGTTCATTTGTTTACCCTGGATGTACTCCGGTGCGGTAGGCAGGCGTGCAGCCATACCTTGTGCATTGGGTTTGCGGTCGAGGGTGCCGTCGTCGTTGATGGTAACGCCGTTGATAAACATCATGCCGGCTTTTTCCTCGATGTTCATTTGGGAAATCAGGTCGCTGATGCGCGCTTCCAAAGGCTGGGAAGCATCTTCGTACACATCGAGCCGACCGTTTTTATTCAGATCCCGGTATGTTTTGCCAGTGGTCTGAACCGTTGCAGGTGGAATGCTGTACGCGCCAATACCTGCGATCGCAGCTGCGATCAACACAGGTAAAGAGATGAATTTCATGGTAATGTGCTTTAACGATGAACAAATGCCGGTCGGCAAAAGTCATCATTATTTTTTCTAAAAAAGTGTATTGGGAAAAAATTATAGTCTTTTCACGTTTGCATTTTGTGCCTTGGCAGACGTTCCCGAGGGAATACACATTTGCTTTGTAATTGGATGAAACTTATTGTACTCCTGGCTTCTCTAATTTGCCCCAACGTCTCCCTGCCGCATCATACCTCGCTACTACCGATACCAGCGGCAGTTTCCAGTTTTCAATAGCAGTACCCTGCGTATTGAGTCTGCTGGTCAGGTAAAATAGCCGCTGTGTGGCGTCGCCAGTGGGTGCCGTTGCAAACCGCTGATAGAGGTAATAGGGCGGGATCGACTGGTAGTACATCGTCACTTGCACCGAAAGGCTGTTGGGATTGTAGGGCGCAGGTATGTCAATTTTGTACTGCAAATGATCTTTTCCCGGAAATGCAGGTCCCTGATCTCTGTAATCCGGGTCGTCAGACACTTTTGGGTTGGTGGCTTCCATAAATTCGTACATCACCTCACCCTGGCTTTTGAAAAACGTGGCATCCCGCCAGCCGGCGGGCAACAGGCGGTTGTCCTTGACGTCGTACACCCGATGAATAAAACTGGTAGTGAAATCGAAGTCGGCGTTTTGCGTAAGTTCTTCATAAATCTGCACCTGATCTTGACGGGTAATGACTTGATAGTGAGGCTGGTAGGTGTTTTTGTCTGGCAGGAATTCCGTTTTTAAAGGGTTGCCGTCCGGGCCGATTATTACGCCTGCCGCATTCGTTCGGCCAGAGGACCACACGACATTCCCTCGGGCATCCAGCACCAGCAATTCAAGGAAAGCGCGTCGGAAAGCCACGCCGCTGGGAAACCGGTGGCCGGTTTTATTTTGGATAGTAACATCGACATTCAGTTGGCTGGCAGCAGCAGAGGTAACCTGCACATCCAGATCAATTGTGGATTTTTGTGCCTGCCGTACCATGTTCTGTATGGCCAGTGCATTGCCATTTTTGGCAGAAGTCATGTAATCCTGTTTGGATACGCCGAGCACATCGGGAAACTGGTTAAACATTTCCAGCAGGAACACATTCAGGCCGACGTGTTCATGTCGCCGGTAGTTGTCGCGCGTGGCGACAGAGATATTTGAATCTGCCGTACGATGATCCACTTCCGGGTAGCCGGGGTCTTGAATTGTGGCGATTTTGGTACTTAGTTGGGAGATGTTCATTTTTCCATCCAGGCTTTCAAATCCCCCGGGCATGTGGCAATCCTGACAACTTTGGAACCCGGATGCGGGTGTGTTGCGTGGGTCTGTAGCCGAGAAACGGCTGTTTTGCCATTCCAGAAAGGTTTCCTGTTCGATGGTGTGGGCATACGGTTGCAAGGCTGGATTGGATTCGGCGGCGGTTAGTACCGGAAATTTATCTTTTTTCATGCCCACATTCGGCAGGTTGATCGTATGGCAAACCCCGCACATTTGTGCCTCCCGAATAAAAGCATTGTATTTGGGCGTTATACCCAGGGCTTCTTCCATCGGAAATGTTTTGACGTCGGTAAAAGGCCCGCCAATTTCCGTAGGCGGACTGGTAACCGGCCGTCCGGTGGTATTGTGAAACAGAAAATAAGCCAGTTCGCGTGGTGTACTGTTGTTGATCCAGTTTGGCTGCTGCGGGCGCCAGTTTTTCACCGACTCTTCGTCGGGTGCGATCATATGGTGGCAGGTCATGCAACTGATGCCTTCCCGGGCCAGTTCGCCGTATTTATGATAGCGATAATTGTCAGGTTTGGGTGTTTTGGCGGAAAGCAATTCGGTGAGATACACATAATCCACTTTGAAAAGCGGGTCGAGTGTTTTGTCCGTTTTGGCGTCGATGGTCAGTTGACGCTGGCCCATTGAGCCGTGACAACTCAGGCAGGTATTGGTCACCTGCTCCTGGTTTTCTTTCAGGGTGCCTTTCAGCAGGCCACCCTTTTTAGCGTCCTGTTCTAGGTACACCATTTCACTTTCCAGTTGGGCATAAAAAATGGGGTCACGGCCAGCCAGTCCCATCGGCGACCAGCGCCATTCGCCGTATTCCGATACATTGTAACCATCGCCGTAATTGGGGCCTGTTTGCAAAAACATGGTGACATCGTAGGGATTTCCACCCAGGCCTCCGTGGCAACCCAGACAATTGTCGGAAGTAATGAACTGCTCTACTTTGGCGCCTGGAACCACGTGGTCGGCCCATTGCGACGGAAATCCCTTGATGTTGGCGACAGGTACCGGCGGATATGATTTTAAAAAATCGGGCGTCGGCGCAGGCAGTGGTTTGGTATCCTGAGGGTTGCCTTGCGGGTCGGCCGGCGGCAGGTGAAAACGGATAAATTCCTCCCAGCGCGGGTCGTTTTGCTGTGTGTAGGGTCGGAGTGGCGCAGGGAGTTCAAAATTTTGTTTGACGAGCGAATCTCTCAGGCATTCCGGGTTTTGGGTGAGCAGACTCAGCGGATAATTTTCAAAATATGCCTGACTGCGCCAGGAGTTGTCGGAGCGGAACGTCAGCAGGTTTTCACCCGGGTAAAAACCCTGAATGTTTCGTAAGGTACTGAATGTCAATTCTTTTTCTGCCGAGGCGTGGCAGCGAATACAGGTCAGGCCAAAACCGGAGCCTGGCGTGTTGGTATCGTCGTCGAGTTGTGCTGCGATGGCTTCTTCAACACTTTGCAACTTTCCATTGACCATTGTGGGCGCACCCGGCCCGGCCCAGAACCAGCCGTCGTGCGACTCGTCGCCGGTTTTTACCATGACAGTCCAGGCTGTGATTAGTTTGCTGAGCAGTTTTTCATACACAGCTTTGTCCTTGCATTCCGCTGCTTCATTTTGCCGGAGGAGTTGCTCCAGTTCGGTGTAAATATCTGCCGGTGGCATGTACATTTCCTTGACGATCATGGCGCCTTCCGGAACGGCGCCGGTGCGGGGCGCTTTGGGTGTTGCCAGCCCCGATTTTTTGCCTTCTTGCCAGTAATCAGGATCGCCGGTAAGCCAGTACATCATTTTGGGCGAATAATAAATACGCACAGCCGGGTGAACGCCGTAGTAGGTTTCTTCCACCCAGGGGCCGGTATCGCGTACTTTTTTGTCGACACACCAATCGAGGTCTACGTATTGCCTGCGCAGTATGAAATTGTAGAGCACTTTCTCATAATCCTGCAAATACAGGGGATCGGGCACAGGTATTGCGTGTTCGCGCCCGTTTTTGCATTCCATATCCGCTTCGTCGGGTACCGGAATAGAGAGGCCTGCATGCGCTTTTTCAAACGCATCAGGTTTTTCTTTTGCAGGTGGAATGACCAGGGAGAAAAAGGCCGGGATTTCTTTGGCATTTGCTCCCAGCATAACGGCCAGCAAGATGGCTGTGCCAACGGAAAGTACACGTGTTTTCATCATGGTTTGGATCGTAATAATATTGGCACTAAATGTATTGATCCTTTTAGTATTTTAGGTGTTTGCCGTAGAATTTTTTCCCGCAGAACTTGCAAAATTTCCCGCAGAACTCGCAGAATTTCCCGCAGAACTCGCAGAATGTAGCGTACACATTGTTTCAATCTACGTTCTGCGAGTTCTGCGGTTATATCTGCGAGTTCTGCGGGAAATTTTGCGAGTTCTGCGGGAAAATAACTCTACGGGAAATTCCGTAAAAAACAACATCCCAAATCCTGGCATGGGCCAGAATTCGGGATGTGTAAAGTTCATCGCAGGTTTACTGCGCTCTCTCAAAGTGTTATTTCATACGTTTGTCCGTTCACCGTCACGTTAGCCTTGTTGTCGCAGGTCGTGTTGCCATAATCGACGCCAACTTCCAGGCCGTTGATGTTCAGTAAGCCGGTTCCTTCGCTGATCCAAAGACAGTTATTGGCTTTGGTGAGCGCGTTGTTGATGGTCCAGTCTACCGTTTCTCCATTGGTCAGCACTGTTTGAATGGAGCCAGTGATTTCATACACGTCATCATTCCAGTCCCACCACGACGCATGTCCGGCAATCTGCGTAAAGGTTTGCAAGGCATCATAGTCGAGTGTATTCCCTTGTGTATCAGCGGCTTTGATGTCTTCCGCCTGCACGGTGTAAATACCTGCACTGGATGTGCTTTGGTTTTTGAGGGTGAAACGGCCCGAGAGCGAAGCGCCGTCCTCCGTGTAGTTATCGTACTGGATAGACACCTGGGTATTGGCTTCCCAGATTTTGTCAACAGTTACGATCACTTTGCCGGATTTAAATTTGCCGTCGCTGTCGGTACAGCCAGTGCCATAATCGACCGTAATGGTTTTGGGAAAAGTAGTGGCATCAGCCGGGAAAATCGTCACAGCGCTGCAACGTTCTTCGGTACTGTTGTTCAGGAGGCCATTGGCTTTTTCAGCGCCATGCAAGGCGATGCCAAATGATGAACTAATGAGTTGCTGACTGCGCAGCGCCTGTGCCGAGGTAGCCACCGCTTCGGGTTCCGTTGTCGGTTGTTCTTTTTTGCAGGCATGGGTGATGGTAAGCGCCAATACGGTGAGCATCAGCAGAGGAAGGCTTAATTGCTTTTTCATAATCGGAATGGAAATAGTTTTGGTTAAAAATAAATGTAACGGGTAGACGCCTGCCCCGGCGCCCGGGTTACACTGCATTACGTTTTGCTGGTGTTAAATAAATTTGGTAGTTTTTAAACGTTTTTAACAGTTGTTGCGGTACTTTTCGCTGTATTTTAATCAATCCAGGACTTTTCTAAACAAGGCGGAAATGAAAGATCCGGAGTTGGTAAATAAATTGTTGGCCTGAACTTTGCAATCTACATGCCTATTCTTTTTTTGCTTAATCGCCTGATATTCAACCCTTGATAAAAGAATAGACGACACGCTCTACATTTGCCGCACGAAACCGCCTGCCAAAAACAAAACATAGAGAAATCAATATAAACGATGGCCGATTCCAACGCATTTTTACAATCCATTGTCACGGATGCCAAAACTGTTTGTCAAAACAAGTTTAACCTTGCCAAAACAGTAGTGGATTCCAATAATGACGACCTTAAAAAACTGAAAAAGGACATGGACCGGATTTTCAGCACCATGGCAAAACCTGGTTTCTGGAACGCTTCCGTGGATGCCGATGGAACCCAGGTAGTTGTTCGGGTCATTTCATTGGGAAAAACAGACGGAACCCAGCCGGATAAACTGCTGAAAAATATAGGAGGATTGCTCCAGGCCCTTGAGGTTACCATTCTTCAGCCTGCCCAGGATACGACGGTTCAAACCAAATTGCCTTCCGATATGAACACGCAGGCGTTGAATGCCTTGCGGATAACCCGCCAGCAGATTGCCATGCGAGTGCAAAAATTTGCACAAAACAACCAGGATATTTCTCAAGATCCCGACTACAAGACCCGACAGCAAAAACAGGACGCACTGGTGGTCACTTACCGCGAAAAATTGTTGAACAACCTGATTGCCAGCAAACAAACCGATGTGAAAGTACTCAAACAAAGCGGGGTGACGATCTCGGGTACCCTTTCAAAAACAGCATTTTTCAGTGCATACGACAACCTTACCAATTTTATTCAGTTGAAAGTAGGTAATGCTTAATGTTGAATGCAAGACCACCTGCCTGACTGATTCTTTTCCAACATTGCACTGAACCCTACCGCCCTCCTTCCTTTTTTCGTTCGACTTCCAAAGCAGAACTATGTTCAAATTTCGCATAATACTCCTATTTTGCTGTCTTTCAGGGTATTTATCCGCCCAAAACCTGTTAGAAGATAGCAAGAACCTGCTGAATGCACTTAACACCATGCAGGATTCGGCAGCCACCCCGACCCAGCGCGAGGATGCAGCCCAAAAAGCATTGCTCATTCTGTTTTTATACGATCAACCCACTCAACTCGACCCTCCCCGGCACCTCGATGCCGGCTGGCTGGCCCGACGGCTCAAGCGCAATACGCTGTTGCAGGGTTTTATCAGTCCTCAGCAGGACAGCGTTTTTCGTGCAATCGGCACGGTAGATGCCACTCAAAACCCATTCTGGACTCAGATACAGACACCGCAGCGCTATCAAATCAGTTCGAGGATGTACCGGGATGCAGCCATTTCGCCATCCAAATACCTGTCGATGCGGCAGTCGATGCAAAATACGCAGATACCGCCGCTACAGAATGAAACCGCCATGCGAGTAGTGGCCGACAAGGTGAAATTGGCCAACGCACTCAACACGGAGGCCATTATTCAGGGACTCTTCGATTTTATACTCGAACGCGCCCAGCAGGAAGTGGCAGTATCTTTTTTTGAAAATTTGCTGGACAAAAAGATGCCACAGGTGGGTTATTTGTTTCCGAATGTAAGAACCCGCTATGCCAATCCCGACATTACCTATTCTCAATCGTTTCTGGAAGGACTTCGGGAGGCTTTTTACCTGGATTTGAAAAACCTGAATATCACATTGCCGGAATTATTGTTGCGTGACGAGTTTTTTGGAGGCTTGCGGCAAGACCCGATTTTCTATAACCTGCTGACTGTGTATAGCATATTCGGGCTGGCGCAGGACTCTGTGTCATTGTCGGAGGTGTTTCCATTGGTACACCGCAATTTGTATGACAGTTATGAAACGGCTGCTCAAAATCTGAATACCACCCTGGCAGAGAAAGCGGATTCTTCTGAAGCCTACCAGAAAGTGGTTGCGACCGTCACACAATTTACGACAGGTTTGAAAGAGGCCTACCTCGAACTGGATGAAGCGGAAACACAAATTGAAAACAATATTTCTGCCTTGCAGGCAAGCCACGAAGACGCGCCGCTCCCTCCTGATCGTGCGCAATTCCTGGCTAATCCGCTGTATTCTTATGAGGTGCTGATTGGAAATACGGATACGACGGCCGCCGGCATCAACCTCAGTTTGCTTCCTCAGTTTTTGAGAGGCAGGCTCGATTCTGTTACCTTGGTGGAAAACAACACGTTTGAGTTCTACGATAAATTTTTTGATAAACCCATCTCGTCCCTGAACTGGCGGATTGCAGGTCTGGAACTCACCCGCAATCTGAACGGTACCTGGTACAATGACCTGTCCATTACCGACATCTTGCGGCGCTGGACGGCCGATCTGACGGCTTATCAGCAGGCTGTAACTGCCTGGCAGGCTTCCTTCGATACCCTGAGCGTTGAAGAACAGATACAGCAATCCGAAAGCGAACGCGTGGCTTTGCAGCAGATGATTGCTGATCTTCGTGTTTATTGGACAGACAAAACGGAATCGTCCAGCCTACAGCCACTCATTGTGCTCGAATCGATTGCTTCCGATTTCAGTGATATTGACTTTGGTGGAAATGAACCTGCCCAGGCACTTGTTTTGCGGCGGGAAAGACTCATGCAAATTGAAAAAAGGCTTGGCGCCTGGGAACAACGCATATCGGAGCCGGAACCTTTCCTGGCAGTAGGCAGTCCGCTCCGAAAATACCTGATGCGCAATGAAAATATTCAACCTGGCGATAAGGTAAAAGCCAAAGTGATCGCACTCGACGATGTGTTGCAGCAACTGCAACTAGATCTACGACAACTCGACAGCCTGGAAGCGCCCGGCCTGAAAAAAGCATGGAGCAATACGCGGCCCATGCTGCAAACGACAGAATTTATGTCGCATCTGTTGTATGCCATTCAAGGCCCCAAAGGACTTATGCGCCTTTCGGCACTGGATAGTGCGCTGTTCGACCCCACGCTGCGACAGGTGGCTATGGGATTGCTTCAGCAACGACTCAGCAAGGTGAAGGATGTTGGATTTGTGTCGCCCGACGCTATGGCGCAGTTTACACGCCTGACGCTGGAAGGCTTGTTGAACCTGCAAAAAATACAAACCGATTCTTCGGTCAATGCGCCCGATTCCCGGCAGAAACTGTTCAGTACGCTGGGTGTGGCTTTGCAGTCGATTAACCGGCTGCTCGAATTTCCGTTGTTTGCAAATCCGCAAAAACCACTTGATTATCAATCGCTTACCGACCGAATGCCCACGTTGCGGCCCTTGCCCGACATTTCGGAACGTTGTATGAATTTTCTTTACCACCTCGAAAACAGAGAATATCGGTCGGCTATCAGTTCGTTGATGCGCCTGATGAGCACATTGAGCAGAATTCTCGACAAAACAGATGAAAGTGAAGAACGCGCCAGATTGTTGAATTTCTTTGAAGAATACGGCGATTTTGTAGCAGGTCTTGTGGACGCACAGTCGAAGGAGCAGGTGGAATACCTGCTGAAAAGCCTGGCAGACCCGCCAGGAAGTTCCCGTACCAAACGTACCCATTCTATCACTGTTGGCATCAACGCCTATGTGGGCGCTTCGGTGGGGCAGGAAAACTGGGATCGAAATACGCTGAGTGGCGCGACACTTCAGTCTGATTTTGCTGTCGTAGCGCCCTCCATGCCTGTCGGTTTTGCTGTCAGCAAACTACTGGGCGCTTCCTGGAAACACCCACAGTCGTTTAGTTTATTCGTATCCCTGCTCGATCTGGGTTCGTTGATGACTTATCGGCTGGAAAAGGAAGATTCTTTTGGTGAATATAAAATGACGTATAAAAACGTATTCAAACCCGGACTTCAATTGCACTGGAATATCCAGCGCACGCCTTTTTACCTGGGAACAGGCTGGCAAACCGGCGCCCAGTTCAGACAAATAGATGATCGGGAAATCAGTTTCCGCTCTTCACGTTATTTTCTGGCATTCGGGGTAGATGTGCCGATTAAAACACTTTACAGACACTAGAGGAGTCCTGAGTCATAAGTCCTGAGTCGTAAGTCTTGAGTCCTGAGTCGAGGAGGGATTCTGATTCAAATCGTTTCTAAAAAACACCTCTATTCAAAAATAAAAATGACGCTCAGGCGTTCGGCTGGCATGTTCCCATGACCTGTTCATCTTTCATTTTAAATCTTTTCAAATTCTCCATTTTATGCGAATTTCTGCGATGAAAATGGCCTTTTTTCTGTTATTAGGCCTGTCCCTGACCTCTTGTGTTGCAAAGAAAAAATATGTGTCACTGCGCTCCGAACTGGAAGCCGCCAACAAAGACCTCGGCAAATGCGGTGAAAACCTGAATGCAGCCATGAATAAACTCTCGACTTGTGAAACCGACCGCGACAAGTTGAGAACAGACCTGGGCAGCAGCCAAAGCGCATTGCGCCTGCGCGAAGAACAAATTCAGGATCTTCGGGCACAAATCGAAGACTTCAAAACGCAGCGCGATAAACAACTCACCCAGGTCGGCGACCTGACGGTGCTGTCGAAATCTGCCAATGATAATATTCGTGAAACCTTGTCTCAACTCGAAAAAAAGGACAAGTATATCCACTTGCTTCAGGCAGCAAAAACCAAAGCCGATTCGATCAACCTGGCCCTGGCTGTCAACCTGAAAGGCGCCCTCAAAGAAGGCATCGACGACAAAGACGTAGATGTTAAAGTGGATAAAACGGTGGTATTTATCAACTTGTCCGACAAAATGCTGTACCAGAGCGGTAGCGCCAGCCTAACGCCAAAAGCCAATGATGTGCTGGGTAAAATTGCCAAAATTATCGAATCGCGCCCTGACCTCGAGGTAATGGTCGAAGGATATACCGACAACAAACCAATCAAAACGAATTGTATGGAAGACAACTGGGATTTGAGCGTAAAACGAGCCACCTCGGTGGTACGAGCACTGCAGTCTAAATTCAACGTCAATCCAAATCGCCTGATCGCTGCCGGCCGCGGCGAATACAACACCCTTGCCAGCAATGATACGGAAGCCGGCCGCGCCACCAACCGCCGTACCAGGATTATCATTCTGCCCAAGATTGATCAGTTTTATGATCTGTTGAACCCGAATAATGTACCAAATAAATAGTCGACAGTCTTGAGTCCTGAGTCCTGAGTCTGTAGAGTACACCTGATTACTTTTGGCATTATAATTCACTAAAGCCAAGAGTAATCAGGTGTACTCTACAGACTCAGGACTCAGGACTTAAGACTCAGGACTTTACATGCCCAGCCATGAACAAATACGCCACCATCCACTACCACACCTATCTCCAACTCGACAAAATATTGGGTGCACAACAATTGCGGAGCGCCCAACTCGAGCAGGTGCCTGCGCATGAAGAAATGCT
>JAEUUT010000173.1 GCA_016787415.1 Saprospiraceae bacterium
TGATGCTCGATAACCTTCAAAACCTGCGAAAACTGGCTGAGCGCTCGGGAAAACCCAAAGATATTGCGCTCATTGACGATCAAATAGCCGTGCTCAATGGCAAAGCGCCCGGCTCGACGGCAGCCGAAGGCCCCATTACTAAAACCGAATTGCGACAGGAACTGGCGGCCCTGAAAACCCAGTTGGCCAATGCCGGAGAAGGATATAAAAACGATCAGGTACGGCTCATGCAGGAAAGCAAGGAACTGCAAGCCCAACTGGCCGCCAAGGAAGCGGCCATCGAACAGATGTCGGAAGACCAGATGAAAGCCACCATGCTCCTGATGCAGCAACGGCTTATGCTCGACTCGCTGGTGTTTCGGGCAGGCATCGATTCGATGGCAACGGCCAATACACAACTGGCACTTAGTGAAGCCCAAAGCAATCGCAAATTTTATATTGCAGCCCTGATTGCGCTGCTGCTGCTGGCCGGCGGCTCGATGTACAGTTTCATACGCGCCCGCACACATGCCAAAGTGCTGGAAGAGAAAAACAAGATCATCCGCGAAGAGCAACAACGCTCCGAAAGCCTGCTGCTCAATATCCTGCCCTCGCTGGTGGCCGACGAACTCAAGAAAAAAGGCCACACGAATGCGCGCTTTTTTGAAGATGTGAGCGTGTTGTTCGCCGATTTTGTCGGGTTTAGTAAAATTGCAGAACAACTTGGCCCGCAACAACTGGTGAGCGAACTCGACACCTGTTTCCGCGCATTCGACCAGATTATTGCCAAGTACAACCTCGAAAAAATCAAAACCATCGGCGACGCCTATATGTGCGCTGGCGGACTGCCCGATGGCGGCGGGGCGCAATTGCGCGATATGGTGCTGGCCGCCCGCGATATGCAAAAATGGCTACACACTTGGAATACGGAACGCCGTAAAAACGGGCAGCCGCGTTTCGAAGCGCGTATCGGTATTCACCGCGGCCCGGTGGTGGCAGGCGTGGTAGGTTCCAAAAAATTTGCTTTCGACATTTGGGGCGATACCGTAAACATCGCGGCCCGCATCGAACAGGCTGGCGAGGGCGGTAAAATCAATATTTCTGGCGAAGCCTACGAACTCATTCGGGATTCGTTCCCGTGCACCTACCGCGGTAAAATTGCAGCAAAGAATAAAGGGGAGATCGATATGTATTTTGTGGATAATTAGTGCAACACGGATTGCGCGGATTATTTACGGATTTTCACGGATTTGGGTAACACGGATTCCGCGGATTATTTACAGAATTACACGGATTTTGAATTGGAATAAGTAGGGCATTCCCTTTTTAACTGAATATAAAATCTGTGAAAATCCGTAAATAATCCGCGTAATCCGTGTTGCAGTTAAACCTTCCTTCCTTTCCAAAGTCCAACCCGCGAACATAAATTCTACACCCATGCTCCGTCGCGTTGTACTCCTTTGCCTGCTGGCATTCCGCCTTTCCACGCTTTTTTCTCAAAATACCCCATTGTACTTTCCACCGCTGGTCGGAAATACCTGGCAGACTACATCACCTGCCAGCCTCGGCTTTTGCCCCGAACGTATCGACAGCCTGTACAATTACCTGCAAAACACCCATACCAAGTCGTTTATCCTGCTGAAAGATGGTAAGATTGTGCTGGAACGCTATTTCGATGCATTTACACAAGATTCCATCTGGTATTGGGCTTCTGCCGGCAAAAGCCTCACTGCTTTCCTTGTCGGGCAGGCGCAGGATGAAGGCCTCCTGAGCATCAACGACACCACAGCGCAGTACCTCGGCGCAGGCTGGACGAGTTGTACCCCCGAACAAGAGTCGGCGATTACCATCCGCCACCAGATTACGATGACGAGCGGGCTCGACGACACGCCGGTGACCAGCGACCCTGATCCGGATGATTGCACCGATCCTGCCTGCCTGCAATACCTGGCCCCGGCCGGAACGCGCTGGGCCTACCACAACGCGGTGTACCACCTTGTGCATGATGTAATCGAAGCCGCCAGCGGACAAACCATCAACCAGTTTACCAAAACCCGCCTGCTCGACAAAACGGGGATGCGCGGTTTGTGGCTCGACCACATCATGTACGGCCGCGCGCGCGACATGGCCCGCTACGGCCTGCTTATGCTTGGCAACGGCGTCTGGAACGGCGATACGCTGCTGCACAACCAAAACTACCTGTACGATATGTGGCACCCGTCGCAAACGCTCAACCGCAGTTACGGCTATCTCTGGTGGCTCAATGGCCAGCCTTCGTACATGATGCCGGGCATACAACTGACCATCCCGGGGCCACTGATTCCCAATGCACCCGCCGACATGTATGCTGCGCTGGGTAAAAACGACCAGAAAATTCACGTCGTGCCCTCCAAAGGTTGGGTGGTGGTGCGCCAGGGCAACGATGCCGGATTGTCCGGACTGGCGGGGCTGGTGCCTGTTACTTTCGATAACCTACTCTGGTACTACCTCAATACGCTGCAATGTGGAAGCGTGGCTACCTCGGAAATTGAGGCTACTGACATTCGTATTCGCCCAAACCCCAGCGCGGGCGACTGGATTATCAACTATTCAGGCACTCTGGAAGGCTGGAACTTGTACGATGTGCAGGGCAGGCAAGTGCGCAGCGGGCAAACCGTGCAGGTGCCTGCAGAAGGGCTGATGGATGGCGTATATTACCTGCAAGTGGCGGCGGAGGGGCAGAAAACGTGGCGCAGGGTGGTGCGGGTGCGCTGAATTGCTATTTGAATCCGTAGAGTAATTTCCCGTAGAGTAATTTCCCGCAGATTTACGCAGAATACACGCAGATTTACGCAGAACGTAGAGTACACCTATTTTTCCGGGCATTAGGGTAAAATAATGTGTACTCTACGTTCTGCGTAAATCTGCGTGTATTCTGCGTAAATCTGCGGGAAATTATTCTACGGGAAACTCTACGGAATAACCCCAAAAAAACATCCCGAACCCTGGCTTTCACCAAAATTCGGGATGACGGAACAAACCCTGTTTCCAGGCCTTATTTCACATACAATTCAAATACTACGCGGCGATTTTCCTTCCGGCCTGCGGCGGTTTTGTTGTCGGCTACAGGTTGTGTTTCGCCAAAGCCGGCAGAAGCCATGCGGCTGGCAGCGATGCCTTTGCTCACGAGGTAGTCGTAGCAGGTTTTGGCGCGGCGCTGCGACAGATCCATGTTCATTTTGTCGTCGCCCTGGTTGTCGGTGTGGCCATTGATATTCAGGCTGTATTCCGGATACTGATTCATTACGGACACCACCTCATCAAGAACGGCGTTCGACGATTTCAGCAGGGTAGCCTTACCCGATTCAAACTGAACGAGTTTGATAGCGCGTTCCAGTTTGGCTTTATCTTCTTTCTTGATTTCAGGGCAGCCTTTCAGTGCGGCTACACCTGGCTTGTCCGGGCAGCGGTCTTCATTGTCGTAGACGCCGTCTTTGTCCGTATCCGGGCAGCCTTTGTGCATCGGCGATCCTGCTTTATCTGGGCAGGCATCGTCGCGGTCGGCCACGGAGTCGCCATCGCGGTCGGGGCAACCTTTAGCACTAGCCACACCTTTTTCAGTGGGGCAGGCGTCGTCTTTGTCGAGGATGCCGTCGCCGTCTTTGTCGAGGATCGGACAGCCGTTGTTGCTGGCGGGGCCTGCTTCGCGCGGGCATTTGTCCTGCGCATCAGCGATACCGTCATTGTCTGTATCCGGGCAGCCGCGGAAGGCAGCCAGGCCTTTTTCTGTGGGGCAAGCGTCGTCGGCATCGGTGATACCGTCGCCGTCAGCATCCGGGCAGCCCATCATACTTTCGAGGCCAGCCACATCCGGGCATTTGTCGTCGCCATCAGCAACACCGTCATTGTCGCGGTCGGGGCAGCCTTTAAGGGCAGCCAGGCCGAACACGTCGGGGCATTTGTCTTCCGCATCGGTTACGCCGTCTTTATCGCGATCCGGTGGAGCAGGTTCGCCGAAGTAAGCCGTGAAGCCGATGCCATGCTGCCAACCCGGACGGTTTTCGATGGAGAAGCGGTACTGGCTCTGCACGTTGATGCTGAAATTGGGCGCCACCATAAAGTTGAGGCCTACACCGGCAGGGATATTAAAATCGCCGGTTCTTTTGTCGAAGTTGTAGGTAGTGCCGAGGCCGAGGTGCAGCGAGGGGCTGAAGAAACTGCCGTATTTGAACAGATTTTCCTGCAGCAGCACGTCGAGGTTGGCAAGTACCTCACCCCGGTTGCGCTGGGTGCTGTTGGCCGAGCGGTTGAGTAGGCCGATTTTTGCGGGTACTACCAGCCAGGTGTGGCCGTCGAGGCGGCGGTTGTAGCCGATTTCGACACCGCGTGGCACCGAGTAACTGAAAATTTCACTCCAGTTGTCCCAGGTCGGGTTCGGGTTTTCATAATTGTACCACAGGGTACGCATCGTCATGCCGTTGAGCGGTTGCGCGAAGGCATCCTGCTGCGTGAGCAGCAACATAGCGGCGAAACAAAAAGCAGTAAATAGTTGCTTCATACGTTTTGTCATTTTGTGAAAGGTCAATTTGATCGGAGCGGGAAGAATGTCCTGATTAGAAACGGTTGCTTTTACAATAATTTATGCGCAGTCAGAATATGTTAAAATTTGACAGGGCAATGTTAATAGTTTTCCGTCAATCAGTACGTTGAAAACTCGTTTTTTCAGAAAAAACAGCCGCCTCCCGCGTTGATTTGGTACTTCATACGCGAAAAGGATGTGGGCGTCACAACGGGAAGGGGTAAAAGATATAAGGCAAGGGGCAAAGGGCAAAAGAGAAGGGGCAAAGGGCAAGATGCAAGATGCAAAAGAGAAGGGGCAAGGGCAAACGCATCAAAATTCAGGATTTTAATCGCAACATATCCAATTTAAATGATTTTAGATTCCAGATTACATGATTTCAGATTTTTGAATTCATCAAAACGCCCGGATTTTACTTGAAACAAGGAATCAATAAGAATAACTATTCGCAAAATATCAGGTTACAGCAGATTTTGCGCCGTCACCATATCAAAAAATCGTACATCTCAATCTTAAATCTTAAATCAACTAATTTTTGCCGAGATTTGATGCGTATGCCCTGGGGGCAAGGGCGAGCCTTGAAATGCTACAAGCGCTTTTTCAACTGAACAGAAATCGCTTCTACGGTTTTGCCCGAATTTTTATCCGTACCGCAAAATTCGCCGTTGCGGGCGGTGGCGGGCGTAGTCGCGCCTTTGAGTTTGGCAGAATACACCACATCGAATTGTTTGGCGCCTGTTCCCAGCAGTTCCACAGCAAAGCCGATGATGCGTTGTCGGCTGGTGGCAGCGCCGACCAATGCGCCCTGTGTGCGGTTTTGGACAATGCCAAGCCCTGGCACATTCACCCGATATAGCAGGCGCAGGTTTTTGGAGGCAGGCTCCAGTTGCAGGCTTATTCCCAATACTTTTTGAACAGGTTCTGCCACGCCGGTCATCTGTCCGTTGGGCAGTAACGGCTGTTCTCCGATTTTGGTCAACTTAATTTTGCCTGATATAACAGACCCGGAAGTTGGCAGGAGACTTTTTTGAGCATTTGCAACGGCTACGCCTGCATCGATACGGCCATATCCGTACCAGACACTGTGGCCTTGTTCGTTGTATTCGCCCTCTTTTTTGTCAATTTTCTGGCAAGAAACCCGAATCAGGTCTTTCACTTCATCGGGCGTCAGGGCGGGGTTAATGGCTAATATAAGCGCCACAATACCGGCCATGCCCGGGCAGGCGCCAGAAGTGCCTCCAAAACTGTTGGCATAATCGCCGGTATCATAACCGGCTTTTTGCAACCGGTCGGTGGTGCGCAATCCTTCGCTTACCGGCGCTGCGTGTTTGAATGGTTTCCAGCCAAAATCGCCGCTTGGGAAACTCACCCAGATGCCGTCGCCATAGTCGCTGTACACGCTTCGGCGGCTGGTGTCGTTGCAGGCTGCTACGGCAATAACGCCCGGATAACTGCTGTAACCATCGTATTTGATGTCTTCATTGCCATTACCGGCAGCAAAAAGGATGACGCAGCCTTTCCCGCTGCGGCCTTTGGTGCGGGCATATTCGAGCGAGAGGCGGGTGCTGTCGGGCAGGGCCGTCAGGCGCTTGTGAACGGGGTCGGCGGGGTTCCACCACTCGCCGTCGGTAGGGCCCCAGGAGCAGGAAATGACGTCGGCGCCGTGGTCGGCAGCCCAGGCAAAGGCCATGGCTTCGGCCATGCTGCCCAGGCCGCTGCGCAGGCGTATGGGCATCAACTGCGCTTCGGGGGCTGTGCCGCTGGCGCCGTCTTTTAGTCCCGAAGCACAGGCCATGCCTGCGCACGCAGTGCCGTGGTTGTCGTTGGGGTCTTTGGGGCGGGCATCTTCCACATTCAGGGTGGCATCGAAGGGATGCACAACACGCCCTGCAAATTCGGGGTGGTCAACATCCACGCCGTCGTCGATGATGGCAATGGTAATGCCTTTGCCACGCGTGCGCTCCCAGGCTGCTTCGATATTGACATGCGCATCGACGGATTTGCCGTTGATGGTCGTTTTACTCAAATGCCATTGCAGGGAGTGTATGGTTTTGAAACGGCGTTCCTGCACCAGTTCGGGGTGGCAGTATTCCACGGGTTTTTCCTGCAGCAGTTGTTCTGCTATGTGAAATACTTCCAGTCCGGTGCCTTCGCTGGCCTGCACAAAATAGGAATTGGGTGCGAACGGCAGTTTGGACTTCACTTTCAATTGATATTTATCCAAAACAGTCTGACACTCCGTTTCGGACACACTATCCTTGAATTTGACAAAAAAGTTCTCGGTGTACAGCATGACCTCGCCCGACTTGGCGTCTTGCAGCACGCGCCCGGCAAATCGAATGCTGTCTTCCTGTTTGAGCGCGGCGCGGGCTTCATCACGTCGGCTCATGGTCGATTCAAGGCCTGCTTCTTCTGCTACCCGCCGCACCGTGACGCCGGCTTCCGGAAACGCTGCCACTTCGGGAGCGCCGGCCACCAGTTCGCGGCTTCTGCTGCTCAATGGGGCACTTTCCAGGTCTTTGTTGCCTTTGGTACGAATGGCCACCAGGTCGGGGCTTTCCACCAGTTGAATGGTTTTACCTTTTTTGCCGCCGTATTTTACCTTGTACATATTTGTTATTGGTTATCAGTTATTGGTTATCAGGGGTGGTAAGGAGACCATCTGTACTTGTTATTGGTTATCAGTTATCGGTTATCTGTTATCAGGGTGGTAAAGAGACCATCTGTACAAATGTTTGGCATGCCTTATCGAGTAGCCAAAAAATTGTACAGATGGTCTCTTTACCACCCTGATAACCAATAACTGATAACCAATAACTAACTGCGAAGTTCGTCGCCTGGAATTACCGTTGATACAAACCGGTAGTTGGGATTCATGGTATACCGCACGTCCGATTTAACAGTGCCAAGGAACGCGAGGTGTTCGCCCCACTCGCGGCCAACGAGGCAGCCAGCGCTCCAGTCGCCCACGGTCATGGTTTTGACGGTGGTGGAATGCTGGTTGATGCCGAAATCATTGCCCACAAAAATTTTGTCGCCAGTGCGAAATCCGTTTCCATCCTTGTCGCGGTGAACCCGGATGTGGTCGGCCTGGCAAAGCGCCACCTGTTTGGCTTTGTGCATGCCAACTTTCCAGGATTTGTACTGGCCGAATGCGATGCGAGCAATGCCCAGCGGGTGCGGTTTGGAGCGGACGGGAATGCCCGGCTCGGTCGTCGCGTCGAAATTGTGTACCATTTCCGGCTGGCCGCCGGGCCGGATGCGAATCACCAACCTGCGGTCATTCCACTGGTTGGCAGGGTCCTGAAAGGACGTGCCTTCGGCATTCATACCTTCTACATATACGATGTTGTACATGTTGGGGCTGCGCGCAATCCAGTATTTCTTATTATCCAGATACTGCAATACGCGTTTGGCGAGCAATACTTCGGGGCTATCGCCCGGGGCAGGGGTCATGTTCACAGGCAAATGGGCATCGGCAGAAAACAATTGAAGCGCCTGCAGCCATTCATGCCTGATTTGCCCGTCAAAAAAATACGGAACGCCCGCCAGTCGGGAAAATTCGAAAATGGCGGTCATGGAACCCACTCCCAAAGCGCCGTCGGCTTTGGCGGTGGGGCCAAAAGGTTTGGTGATACTGCCAGTGATAATGGGATCCAGCAGCCCGAGGTCGCACAGGCGGGTCTGAATTTCCAGGGCAGCAGGCTTGTTTTCCGGCAAGTTAAGATTCCGGAT